>NZ_JAPAAF010000030.1 GCF_025907915.1 Gaoshiqia sediminis | reverse complement strand
AACTTGCAGTTTTTACTTTTCAGAACTCCCCAGATATATCTGTAAAGTGGATCATTTCCTGAATTGTATAGAACTTTCTCACTATTTTTTGTGTGGAAAGGTGAGGTGATATAAAATTTGGCGGTAACTAGACATGATATTCTTTTTTTTGAGAAGTTATGAAACTTTTGCGATAAAATCGATTAAAAAAATCAATAGTTCAACCCGCTTCGGGGTTGAGGAGAGTGGTTGGTTGTCGTATTCCCCCAATTTGATTGGGGGTGATGAATGGTTGGATCACTTCGTGATCAATATTGAATCCTTCCTGGTTTCATCTTTCCATGCGCTGCCTGCGTCTCGTACTTAAATGGCCGTTTCGTAAACCTTCCGTATAGGTTCCGTAAACTTTCCGTATAGGTTCCGTATAGCCGCCGTATAGCTCCCGTATAGCTCCCGTATAGGCTCCGTATAGGCTCCGTATAGCTTCCGTATACAAGTGAAATTCAAAATGTCATCGATTATCTCTATGGCCGCCGGTAGCTCCCGCTGTTAGCGGGTGCTGGCATTTCTATCCTGCGAAAACTATAATCAACACGTTTAATAGAATTTGCCTGCAATCGGTAAAGTGTCCCAAACTTTTCCACGTTTGTCGTTTCGATTGTGGAAAATCCGGAAATGGAATGCTGAATTCCCGGTGAAGCTGCAAGTGCTGTGTGCCCTAAGAAAAAGGAATGACTTGTCTGCCCGAAAGATAAAAAAATAAGCGACTGCCTTTGCGGGGCAGTCGCTTTCTAGTTGTGATATTTTAACTTTTTATTCCCTTGTCATGGAAAATGGATAGGTAGTACTATAATCTATACCAGGAAGTGAAATGGTAAAAATCATATTATAGTTTCCTTCACAGGAGTTAAATGTTCCTGAACCCTCGTAGTGTATTGGCCCATAGCCCCATGCATCAGATGAAAGGATTTGATTTGCAACAGTCACATTAAAAGTGGCTGGATCAATAACCATTTTCAGAGGTCCTTGATCTTCAACCAATCCTTCTCCACCGGTAACTTCAAGTCCCGAAACATAAACAATGTATGGGTCTGTTTCATCGATAGCAATAGAAATCTTACCTCCACCATCTGCATACCAGTCACTAGTAACAGCATATGAACCATAAGCTAGGCTTGGGTCATATTCACAAGGAAGCTTGATCTGGATACTGGCTAGAGAACGTGTTGAAAGTCCTTGGGATGTGGTAATTACATAGATATAAAAAGAAGTTCCAAGACTTACTTCACTTTCAGAAATACCCAATGCGGTTAACATGTCCGGGGCAGTTATGTTAAAACTTGCCGGGAACGATTGTATTTTATCCAAGATTCCGGTTTTCCCTTCATATACGACTTGAATTTCTGCATCGTCAACAACATCCCCTTCCATTAAGTCAACAGTGAAAGTTACAAAGCTACTTTCTTCCAGATCGGAGAAGACAGGAGATTCGGGTGTTAGTTCTGAAATAACAGGTACAACTGCGAGTCCCCTCGATCCAACTAAGTTTTCGTTGGTATCCTCGCATGCTCCAAATAGTAGAACAAATGCGAAGAAGAAAGCTATTATATTAATCTGTTTCATAGTTGTTTTTTTTGTATTGTAAAAATAAACTAGCGAGTACCTCCGGCCCACCATACGTTTTCAGTATATACATAAGTACCATCTCCGTATGCATTCCGGACATTTTCATTAGTTGTGACATCTTCAGATCCATAAGTAAACCGTAAAGGGAATTTCAATGGATTATCTATTTTAATGAAATCATTTCCCATTGCTTTTAAACGGCGGATGTCATTGTAAGCTTCCACTGCTTCTTCTTCAAAGAAAGCAATATATTTTTGAACCATGATTTCTTTGAGAGTAGCTGCCTGGTCTGTTAAAAGTGGCAAAACTTCATCCTGATAATATGCTTCTGCATCTTCAGCAGAAATACCGATATTATCTTTACCGCATGCCGCAATAATGGCATTTTTGAGGGCATCTTTGGCATCATCCAGTTCATTCTTGCGAGCAAAGGCTTCAGCCTTCAGAAATTCGACTTCATGATAGCTTAATAGATATGTTGGAGCAGTTAAAGAACTGATAGCTGATATTGCATAAACACCTTGGGCTTGGTTTGGGCTACCGTTTGGTGCAAATAAAAGCTCCCCATCTTCATCGTAAGGTTTGAATAATATGGCATCACGAGGATCATTTCGCTCAACTAACTTGTCATGGAAACTTTTACTGGCACCGAAATAGTCTCGATCCAAAAAGAATTGCTGAAACGGACTTTTTGTTGTGGTTCCATTATAATTAAACTCACACTGCTCCGAAGCGTTTGTGAACGACAGATTGGCGTAAGAAATTACAGCGTCATAATCTGCAGACTTATGAGATAATCTCATGGTGTACCTGGCTTTCAAGCCATTGGCGAACTTGATCCATTTAGCAATACTTGCCGCATTTCCTCCATAGATGAAGTCCTGTTTCCCAAGCAATGGGAAAGTGGTTTCTTTGGCCAAATTTGTTGTTGCGTTATCCAACAAGGTGAAGATTTCATTATAGATATCTTCTTGTTTGTCCAGTTTTGGTGTAAAGATAACACCCGGTTGCAGGGCTTCTGTCCAGGGGACATCACCCATTACATCGGTTAAGATGGCTAAGTTGTAAGCTGTTAAAGTCTGAGCAATACCAAGAGTGTGAAAGTTACCTTCTTCGGAACCACCTTCAGAACATTTCTCGATGATCGTTTTCAGGTTTAACAAATTCTGGTAAATTGAATTCCATGAATTATTGTAGGTAGTGCTGCTTTGTGGCTCATTCGAACGGATTTCAGCATTATACATCTGGTTATATACCCCCACATTATGCTCAACGTAAACTGATGAGTAGAAGGCAAGATCACTACCGGTTACACTGAATGCTGAACTTGTCATAGCTTCCGTGATAATCAAACTGGAAGAAACATCTGTTGGGTCATTGACATTCTTGTTGATATCATCCATGGTATCTTCAGAACAAGAATAAACAACAACAGCACAACATGCAATTATTAGTTTATTGATATATTTTTTCATAATCTATACAATTTTAAAATTAGAATTTCACTTCTACTCCAAAACCAAAACTGGTTGCCTGGGGTAATGTAAAGCGCTCGAAGCCTCCGGCGATGTTGTTGTTACCTTGAGAACTTTCAGGATCAAAGTTTGGAAGTTCTGTCCATAGTAGAATATTTCTGGCAAAAGCTGATACAGATACATCCACTTTCGGGATAGTATTCTTCGGTAAGAAATATTTTAGGGAGAGTTCTCTCAATTTGATGAATGAATTTCCAAAAATGTAGTATTCATCTATGTTGGAAAGAACATCAGAATACAGCGTTTGAACAGCTTGCGGATCTGTTTCGCCTCCACGTACGATGTCATTAGGGGTACCGTCGGCTTTATAACCTTGATAGATGAAGGTTGATTCTCTGTCTTCTGTTCTTTCAGACATACCGTAAAGGTCTAGAAGGCCGTTTGAACCTGAGTACATGTGCCCGCCGTTTTTCCATTCGAATACAGCGCTCAATGAGATGTTTTTGTAAGTAAACGTAGAAGATCCTCCAAGGATAAAATCAGGAGACACAGAGCCGAGGACTCCAGGGTCACCGGCCATTGGCATACCGTAGTCAGCATCTCCAGGATTTTCATTGACCAGAATTTGTCCTTTTTCGTTTTTCTTGTATTGAGTACCGTATATTACCGGGTAAGTATCGCCAATTCCGGCACGCACCTGAGGCGTTACAAAACCTCCCAGAAAAATACTTTCAACACCCGGAGCAAGTTCATCCACTACGTTGTCAATCTTTGAATAGTTAACAGATAAATCCCAAGTGAAATCTTTGGTCGAGATTGGAGTGAGGTAAAGCATAACCTCGTGGCTGTTGGTATGAACTTTACCACCATTCATCATTAAGCTGGCAGCACCGGTTGATCCGGCCAATGGAACCTGGAAGATTTGATCTTCAACATTCTGACGAGAGTATGTATAGTCAATACCAAAGCGGTTTTTGAACATTTTTAGGTTTACCCCTACCTCGTATGATTTTGTATTTTGGGGTTTCAGTGCCGGGTCGTACAATATATTGTTGGGAATGTAAGTGTTTACCCCATCTACCGGATAGGCAACAGGTTCTCCAGTCCAGAAACCACCTCCATAGTTGGGTTTAGAGAAAAAGTTTTCATAGTAAGTACCAGCTTGGCCTACTTCAGCATACGAACCTCTTACTTTTGCAAAATTTAACCAGTCTAACTCTTTTAAGAAATTCAATTCTGATGCAATAAAGCCAAGTGAAACAGATGGATAAAAGAACGATCGGTTATCTCTTGGCATCGAAGAAGCGATGTCATTTCTTCCCGTTGCATTGAAGAATAACATGTCTTTCCAGGATAATGAGAGGCTGGAGAAAAATCCAACTGTGCGATTTTGGTATTGTTCTTCAGAAGATGTTACTGTATTGGCATTATTGATATGGTTCCATCCCCCAAAGTTGAATTCTTGTCCGTATTGGTCATATGTCTTTTGACGGTTATGATCTAATTCATTACCCAAAATAACATTTAGCTGGAAATCGTTGTTGATTTTCCAGTCATAATTTGCAGTCAGCAATGAGTTGTAGGTCATATCGGTAACTCCATAGTTATTGATCTCACCTGTTTTACCTTTGCTGCCATAACCGAATATGTCCTGGAAGTGTGTCGTATAGCTATCCACACCTAATTGATATTTAACCGTCAGGTTCATATCTTCTGTGAATGTAGCGTTATACTCAACATAGCCATTCCCGAAGAAACGATTGGTTTCTTCATTGAAAGTATTGTTTTTTTCGATCCAGTAAGGATTGTCAAAAGTGAGTGAACGATAGTAGATCTGTGTGTAAGGATCTCCAGGAACGTGGTATGGGATTCCTTTCAAATTATAACTGCTTGGAGCGGACAGAACACCAGCCAAAGATCCGTCATTGGCACCAGTTAGTTTGTCAATAACTGTTTTGGCATAGTTTGCATTGAACCCAACAGAAAAGTTATTGTTGAGTTTTCGTTCTGCTGTGGCTTTGGCATTCCAGCGTTCCATGCCGGTATTTAAAGCAATACCTGTTTGATCTGTATATCCCAACCCCAAGGAGAAATTACCGTTGTCATCGGCTTGGCTAACATTAGCCGATGAAGTTGACGTAACACCTGTCTGGTAATAGTCATCCCAGTTATTATAAACTTGTGGCTTTACCCATGGATCCAGTCCAGCTTTTTCAAGTTGGGGTACTTTGTACATGCCTTCGTGTCCATTCCCATTTCCGCCATATGTTGGGTCATTAGGCAATTCTGTAATTTTTGCACCCCAAGACATGGACGTACCTGAGCTGTATGCACCTGAGTATCCTTGTGACCAAGTCGTTTGGTAGTCTGGTGTGCGGGATACTTTTTCAAAGCTTGTAGTTTGATTGATTGTGACAACGGGAACACCCTTAGCTCCACCTTTACCACTTTTTGTTGTAATAATAACTACCCCGTTTGATGCCCGGAGCCCATACAGCGCAGCAGCAGCTTGTCCTTTCAATACATTAATGCTCTCAATATCATTTGGGTTAATATCCAGTGCCCTGTTTGAGATGTCAGCTCCGGTAACACCATCACCGGTGTTATAGGAAGCAGTACTGGCTATAGGCATGCCATCAATTACGTATAGCGGAGTATTATTCCCTGTGAATGAACGAGAACCTCGGATAATGATTTGTGATGAAGCACCAGGCATACCACTCGACACTTTAATATCGATACCGGCAACTTTTCCCTGAAGCGCCTTGGCAAGATCCGGTGAACCAGTTTTCATCAATTCTTCCGAATCAACATCCTGTACGGCATACCCAAGGGCTTTCGCATCTCGTCTGATACCCATGGCCGTCACGACAACCTCATTGATGCCTACAACATCAGATTCCATAACCACATTGATGGTAGTTCCGGAAATGGCGGCTTCTTGGGTTTGCATGCCCACAAATGAAAATACCAATGTTTTGGCATCTTGTGGTACTTTAAGGAAGTACTTACCGTCAAGGTCGGTGATGGTACCCAATGTGGTACCCTTGACTGAAACAGAAACACCAGGTATGGACATGCCGTCGTCGGCAGAGGTTACCGTACCTGTAATTTCCTTGGTTTGGGCTAAGACAGCCTGCAAACCAATTGCAAAAATTGCAAGTAGTAATGCGATTTTTTTCATAGAAATAATTTTAAATAATTAAACAGCATCATTTTCAATATAAATAAGGACAGTTGAATGAATTTCCCCTCAATAGTTGATCGTTTTCAATACCTTCTGTTCCCCCAAACATTCAGCTATTGTTTTTTCGTTGTCGTCTTGGAATCGTCAATTTCAATTTATTAATTCCAGCGCAATAATGTTAAAAAACCTTAACAATTACAAAAGTAAAAATTAAAACTTATCCCGAAAGAGGTCGAATAAAAAATTGTATGATATGTTTATGACATTTGTCATGTTTGTGGAAGTGCTTTGTTTTTAGTATGTATGTAATAAGCTAGATATTTTTCTTTGACACAGCTAATTGTGAAAGTGACGGGAACTGATTTTAGGATCTAGAAAATATCCAGAAGTTGTGTTAAATTTTCGATAATACCAGTTTTGAAAGAGGGGGTGGTGGGTGGAATGTTGTCTGTATTTTGGCTTAAGTTCGTAAAAACAGGGGGAGTGTCAGTTGAATTTGTGTTTTTTTGGAGATGGATGCTATCCATGCCGAATTGATTTGCCCCTAAAATGTCGGTTTCGAATGAATCGCCAATCATGATGCTTTTGCTCTTTTTGGCATTGCAGTTCATCAGGGCATGTTTGAAAATACGTTTGTCGGGTTTGGGGGCCTGGATCTCTTCCGAAATGAATACCCCTTCAAAGTAGGGGGCCAATCCGCAGGTATTGATTTTTGCGTGTTGCACCTCTTTAAATCCGTTGGTGATGATGTGCAAATGGTACCGTTTCGATTTTAAATAGCTGAGCGTTTCGAGTGCGCCTGTTACCAGTTGTTTTTGGCGGGGCATAATTTTCAGGTACAGGTCGTTCATCTCCACCGGGTCAATGCCTTCGATTTGGAAGTGGGCCAGGGAGTCTTCAAAGCGCTTTTTAATGAGTTCGGGTTTGCGGATTTCCTGTTTTCGGTAGGCTTCCCACAGGCTGGTGTTCACTTGTTCGTAAAAGTGGTAAAAGCTGTCGAAATCGGGCAGCTGACTCTCTATTTTTAGCTGGGATACGGTTTCCTGCATCGCCAGCCGGGCATTGGTGTCAAAATCCCACAGGGTATTGTCGAGATCAAAAAACAGGTGTTCGTATTTCCGGCCTCCCCCCGCCCCTCCAAAGGAGGGGAGCTTCCCCCGATCCCCCTCCCGAAAAGGGGGAACATTGCCGTCACTTAAATGCTTGGGTTTTGACATTTGGGTTTATTTTTTTGAGTATTTCTTAATTTATAAATCTTGGCTGCAAACACTTTTTCATGAGATTCGCCATGAAACCAAACGGATGGCTAACTCGTGAATAGTTCCGTTAGGAACTTGATATGGGTAGGATATACATTTGTATCAATCCTGTTCCGTCCCGGACGGGACGGAAGAAAAGCTGGACATTGCTTTTTCTACCCATATTTGGCGCCTAACGGCGCTTCTTAAACGTCATTCATGTCGTATTCTACTGGTTTAAAGATGTATCGCTCGTCATGCGGTACTTGAAAACGTTCTAAAAATTCAAGATATTCTTCAATGAATGTTTTCTTATGATGATGGATTTCTTGTCTTTTTATGTATTCAATAACAGGGTCAACATGAGATTTACTGTAGGAAAAAGCACCATATCCCTCCTGCCAAGAAAACTGAACTTGCATAAATCTCTTTTCATTGATCCACTTTGAGGAGCTTCCCTTAACATGCTGCATCAAATCAGATAATGATTGGGTAGGTCTCATGCCAAAGAATACATGGATATGATCAGGCATACCATTTATCGCCAGGATTTTATGCCCATAATTTTGAATGATTCCGGTTATGTACTGATACAATTCATCCTTCCAGGATTTTTTAATCAGACAAGAACGATCTTGAACTGAAAATACTGCTTGAATATGAATTTGCGTGTACGTGTTAGCCATTTCTTATTCTTTTCATTGGTGTCCGGTTAATTTATTCTAAAAATGCTGTAGCCCGCGTTTTTATTGCGTCCGGCAGTTGCCGGACTTGGGGAATAAGGGATTACTTTTTTTCTACCCATATAACGTCCCTAAAGGGACTGTCCGGCAACTACCGGACAACATATTGGAAGAAACATGTTAGTAATTACAACAGAGTCCCGTAGGGACTTTATATCCTGTTTACCGGGCACCAATGTTTTTTTTAGCTGAACTCTTTTCCCCCTCCTTGAGAGGCTTTAGGGGGCGGCTTCCCTTCCACCACGATCACAATTTCGCCCTTAATGGTTTTTGCCTTAAAGTGTTCCAGAACTTCTGAGATCGTGCCTCTGGCATTTTCTTCGTGCAACTTGGACAGCTCGCGGGAGACAGAAATCTGGCGATCGCCGAAATATTCCAGCAGTTGCTCCAGCGTTTTAATCAGCCGGTAGGGCGATTCGTAGAAAATCAGCGTACGTTCTTCACCGGCCAGTGCTTGCAGCTTTTTTTGACGTCCTTTTTTTACCGGCAGAAATCCTTCGAAACAGAACCGGTCTGACGGCAGTCCTGAGTTCACCAGCGCCGGGATCAGGGCTGTTGCCCCGGGGAGGCATTCCACGTCGATTCCGTTTTCGAGGCAGTTTTTCACCAGCAGAAAGCCCGGGTCGCTGATACCCGGTGTGCCGGCGTCGGAAATGAGCGCAATGTTTTCGCCGGATTCGATGCGCCGGGCAATGTTCCCGGCCGTTTGGTGCTCGTTAAATTTATGGTGCGAACTCAGTTTGTTTTGTATCCCAAAGTGGTTCAGTAATTTGGACGAGGTGCGGGTGTCTTCGGCCAAAATCAGGTCCACTTCTTTCAGAATCTTTACGGCGCGGAAGGTCATGTCGTCCAAATTACCGATCGGCGTCGGTACCAGGTATAGCTTTGCCATGATTAATTCGAAAATCTGCGTTTGACCAATTGGGCGAATTTGATGCTCATCTCATTCTTTTTCCACCTGAAATTGTTGCTCAGGTAGCTGACCGCTTCGGTCATGTCGTTCATCCGGTCGATTTGCGTGACGGTGGCATGAAACAAATTGGGATCGTTATTGAAAAGTTCGCGGATAAACTGGAACCGGTCGTTCAGGCCGATGGCTGATTCGAGTCGCGCAATCGGGGTGCTGGCCAGTTGTTGGTCCAGTTTGTGGGCCCCCGAGAGCAGTTCGTTGAGCGACTTTCCCTGGTTGAAAAACTCACCCACAATCTTTCTGTGGTTTTCGATCACATCTTCCTCCTCCTCCGCATCGGGTTGCCGTTCTTCCTCGTTAATTTTAACGGCAGGTGTTGCTGGCGTTGCAGCAGCTTTTTCTGTTTCGTGCGGTGCCGGCCCCGGGATATCACGGGCTGGCGGGGCAACGGCCTCTTTCGGCTGAATAGTTTCCTGAATGGTTTCCGGTTCGGAGAGCTTAGCAGCACGCCTATCCGCCAGGATTGGTGGTGCCGGTTCTGCTGGCCGGTCATCTCTTTTATCCTGTCCGTTGATTGGTTCCGGGGCAGGCGCCGGTATCGGGCGTTCGGCCGGAAGTACCTGCTCGCGGGGCTGGCTGTTCATCTCCTTCAGAAATTCATAGGCCTGTAAAATAAGCCGCGATTTGCTCAGGGCAAATTCAATTTCAATGCCGGTAAGCTGGTTTTTATCCGTCAGTTCCTGTGTGATTTCGTTCAATTCTTCCAGATCTTTAGCGATAATCCGAAGTAGTTTGTTTTTATCCATAATACTATTCCCAACAATTTAACCCAACAATTTCGTTACTTTTGTAAAAGTACTAAAATCTTAATTGAATAACGTGAAATGTTTCTGGAAAGGGATGTCAGTCACCGGAAATCCGGCGGTAGTATTGAGGTAATTGCCGGTTCCATGTTCTCGGGGAAAACCGAGGAGTTGATCCGCCGGTTGCGCCGCGCCCGGTTTGCCCGGCAGAAGGTGGAGATTTTCAAGCCGGCGATTGACACGCGTTATTCGCACGAGGCGGTGGTGTCGCACGACGAGAATTCAATTCCTAGTACCCCTGTTGACAATTCAGCCACCATTTTGTTGTTGTCGGGCGGGGTAGAAGTGGTTGGTATTGATGAGGCCCAGTTTTTCGACAAAGGTTTGGTGGACGTATGTACCCGGCTGGCCGACCAGGGCGTCCGGGTCATCATCGCCGGACTGGACATGGATTTTAAGGGAAAGCCTTTTGGTCCGATGCCCGAACTGATGGCCATTGCCGATTATGTATCCAAAGTACACGCCATTTGTGTCCGGTGCGGGAATGTGGCCCAATTTTCCCATCGCCTGTCGGCCAATGAAAAGCAGGTGTTGCTGGGCGAGAGAAATGAATATGAACCCTTGTGCCGGGTATGTTTCAATAAATTACGTTCGTAATGCCAATTATTCAGCTGAACCGGTTAGCCGCCATCATTAACGGTAAATTTCTGTGCGGACAAGACGTTGCGGCACATGTGCCCGTCAAAACCATCTCCATCGATAGCCGCACCCTGGCCGATGTTTCTTCCTGTTTGTTTTTCGCCATCAAAGGGGTTCGCCACGATGGGCATGATTATCTGGAGGAATTGTACCGGAAGGGGGTCCGCAATTTTGTGGTTTCAACCGAAGATACTCCCTTGGTTCGCTATTCCGATGCCTGCGTTGTTTTTGTTCCCGACACCCTGGAGGCGCTGCGACAGCTGGCTGCAACCGTGCGACACGGTTTTCATTACCCGGTGCTGGCCATTACCGGCAGCAACGGAAAAACCATCGTAAAAGAGTGGTTGTTTGAATTGCTTCAGGATGAGCTGAAAATAATACGCAGTCCTAAAAGCTTTAACTCGCAGGTGGGGGTTCCGCTTTCGGTTTGGAACATGACCGAAAATTTTGACCTGGCCATTTTTGAAGCCGGTATTTCGCAGCCCGGCGAAATGGAGAAGCTGGCCAGGATCATCCTCCCAACGGTGGGGCTGATCACCAATATTGGCGACGCGCATCAGGAGAATTTTCAAAGCCAGGCCGAAAAGGCTGATGAAAAGTTGCAGCTGTTCGAATCGTGTGAGCTGATTATTTACTGCAAAGACCAGGAATTGGTGCATCAGCGTATTCATTCGAAATTTGGGAACGAAGTAAGTTTGTTTTCGTGGTCGTTCACCGATAACAGTGCGGACTTACTTATTCGCGCCGAAAAAGAGGCGACAGCCACAACCCTGTATTTTAAGGTCAACGGTGAAGGGACCTCGGTCGAAATTCCGTTTGGCGATGCGGCCTCCATCGAAAATGCCTGTCACTGCCTGGCTTTTGTGTTGGCCACCAACCGTTTGACGGAACAGGTGAAAAGGCGGTTCTCAAGCTTGCAAGCCGTGGCCATGCGCCTGGAGTTGAAGCAGGGCGTCAATAACTGTTCCCTGATTAACGACTATTATAATTCCGACATCAACTCACTCGAAATTGCCCTGCAGTTTTTGAACCGGCAGGCCAGCTTTGGGAAACAACCGCAATCACTCATTCTTTCCGACATTCGCCAATCCGGTTTTACATCGGGCGAACTGGCTCGTGTGGTGGCCCGGCTGGTGAAGCTGTACCGGGTAAACCGGCTGATTGGCATCGGTGAGGAACTGTGGAAACATCAGGCATTGTTTGCTGCTGATGCTGTTTTCTTCCGAAGTACGGACGAATTTCTGGCACATTTCCGGCCGTCAGATTTCAAAAACGAACAGATTTTGCTGAAGGGCGCCCGTGAATTCCGCTTTGAACGCATTGCTGCCTTTTTGCAGAAAAAATACCATCAAACGCAGATGGAAATCAACCTGAACGCCCTGGTTGAAAACCTGAACCGGTATAAAGCTTTGTTGAAGCCGGAAACGAAGGTGATGGTAATGGTGAAAGCCTTTTCGTATGGCAGCGGAACGGTGGAGATTGCGCGCGCGCTCGAATTTCAGCAGGTGGATTACCTGGCCGTGGCCGTGGCCGACGAAGGTATTGAGCTGCGGCAGGCGGGTATAGAAACCCCGATTATTGTGATGAACCCGGAGGAGCACAGTTTTGAAATGATGCTGGAGTACCGTCTGGAGCCCAATATTTATTCCACCGAAGTGTTTCAGCAGTTCGATGCGGCTGCCCGGCGTTTAGCCGTTTCGGATTATCCCATTCACCTGAAAATTGAAACCGGCATGCACCGGCTGGGTTTTTCATCGGCTGATGAATTGGCGGTGATTGCCCGGCGCGTTCCGGAAGAGGGCCGCCTGCGCATCCGGTCGGTGTTTTCGCACCTGGCTGCCAGCGACGATTCCATGCACGATGCCTTTACCCGGCAGCAGTATCAGCGGTTTAAAGAGCTGAGTGATGTTGTGGTCCGGACTCAGCCCAATCCGGTGATCCGCCATTTGCTGAATTCTGCGGGCATCGAACGTTTTGCCGATCTTCAACTGGAGATGGTGCGCCTGGGGATTGGTCTGTATGGTGTGGCCCAGTCGGCAGCTTTGCAGGTTGAAACCGTTGCGCGCTGGACAACGGTTGTGTCGCAGGTGAAGGACGTTGTGCCTGGCGAAACCGTTGGATACAGCCGGAAAGGGAGAGTGGAACAGCCCAAAAAAGTGGCCATCATCCCGGTAGGCTATGCCGATGGCTACGACCGGCGCTTAAGTAACGGTGCCGGTAAGGTCTGGGTGAACGGGCACATTTGTCCGGTCATCGGCAACATTTGCATGGATATGACCATGATTGATGTAACAGGTTTGGCTGTTCATGCGGGCGACACGGTGGAACTGATGGGCGGACAGATCCGGCTGGAAGAACTGGCCCGTTGGATGGGTACCATCCCCTACGAAGTGCTCACCGGAATTTCACAACGTGTGCACCGGATTTATATTCAGGAGTAATTCCGTTAAATATGTCCATTAAATGTGTAGGTTTTCCGGGGTCAATTGAAATTCTTATGGGGAAATTCATTATGTGATATTAAGCAAGAACCTTATTCTTTGTAACTAACCTTAGTAGCCCATGTGGCAATGTGCATCCAACCTTATTCACCTTATTTTTTAGTGTATCCTGATAATATTTTAGGAATTGTTCATGCTCCTCGGAGAAGCTCAACTTTTTATGATGTTCTGGTTGATTTAAAATGTCTTGACATGCCTGGTGTTCAAGTCATTATATTCAATCTTCACCAGATAAGGTAAATAAGGTTAATATGCACTTGTTTATTACTGGACTACTAAGGTTTAAAAGATAAAAAAAATAAGGTTTTATTTCACTGGTGTCCGGTTAAATCTTTCCGATATTTCTGTAGCTCTTGTTTTAATTCCATCCCCAAGGGGACTTCAAGAATTTGGGCTTACTTTCTTTTTCTACCCATATTAAGTCCCTTACGGGACTGTACCTCAACCAGAGCTACTTTTTACCTCGAACACTATTTTGTCCTGCATGCCCAATTATCCCGATAGGGACCATATGTGGGTAGGGAAATATGTTGCCAATATGTATCTAAGTCCCAGAGGGACGAGATATATTTTACCGGATATTAATGGTATTATTTCTTGTGTGATCTATCCTAATTTACTGATTCGTTCGAGTTTGTGCAGGTCGAGGATTTTGATTTTCCGGCCATCGATGGCGATCACTTTTTCACCGGCAAAGGTTGAAAGTGTGCGGATAGCATTCGAGGTGGTCATGTTCGACAAGTTGGCAATATCTTCGCGCGAAAGGTAAGCTTTCAACGATACCCCGTCGTTTTCGAATCCGTATTTTTCTTTCAGCAACAACAAAGACTCAGCCAGTCGTCCGCGAATGTGTTTTTGGGTGAGGGTAACTGTCCGTGAGTTGGAGAAGCCAAGCTCTTGGGCCAGTTTGCGCAGGATCCGGGCGCTAAAATCAGGATTGCGGAGCAGTCTTCCAAAAAAATGGTCAGGGCTTACCATGCAAACCAGCGAATCTTCCAGGGTAACGGCTGATGCATTATGGATTTCCTCCGCCAATAGGGCCCGGTAGCTGACATAGCCCATGGGTTTGGTCATGCGGATGATTTGTTCGCGTCCGCCAACGCCTTCTTTGAAAATTTTCACTTTCCCGTCGATCAGGAAAATGAAAGCTGAAGGTTTGTCTCCTTCCTTATAAATGAATTCGTTTTTTCTGAAAACAGTGATCGAGGCGTGTGAAAGAAGTTCTTCCTTTTCTTCGGGGTTCAGCAAGCTGAAAACAGATTTAGGATTTTCAAAAATCTCTTTGATCCCCAGTTCTTGACTCAGCATAGGGTTTAGTTTACATGTTTTACAGCATCAAAGTTAATTAAATCCACGAAATAAGAAATTTTTTCCGGCTTTATTTTCAGCTGTTCTCCCGACTAATCAAAGGAAATCGATTGCACAAGCCCCGGTTGTCCAAAGTAGCTTTTTGTTTAGAAATACCTTGCGACGAGGGGCATTTTTCTTCCAAAACCAAAAGCTTTTGAGCTGACCCGTAAAATCGGGGGGGCCTGGAAGCGTTTATATTCGTTTTGGTTGACCATGCGTACTGTTTTTAGTACCGTCTCCCGTTCAAAACCTTGTTTGATGATTTCTTCCGGCGACTGGTTCAGCTCGATATATTTGAAAAGGATGGCATCCAGGATTTCGTAGTCGGGCAGGGTGTCGGTGTCTTTCTGGTCGGGGCGAAGTTCGGCTGATGGCGGTTTGATGATGCTGTTCTCGGGTATCAGTTCCTCATTCCGGTTGATGTACCGGGCCAGTTTGAAGACATCCGTCTTGTAAACATCACCCAGCACCGAAAGCCCGCCGTTCATGTCGCCATAGAGTGTCCCGTAGCCAATCGCACATTCGCTTTTGTTGGTGGTGTTCAGCAAAATATTTCCAAACTTGTTCGAAACAGCCATCACCAAAATGCCGCGCGCGCGGGCCTGAATGTTTTCTTCGGCCACACCGGGAGGTAGATTTTCAAAGATGGGGCTTAGCTGGTTTTCAAACTCGTTCACCATATTTTGGATGCTGATGATGTCGTAGCGGATGTCCAGGTTTTCGGCCAGCTGAACGGCATCGGCAACGCTGTGGTCGGACGAATAGCGGGAAGGCATCAAAATGCCGCGGACATGCTCGTTGCCCAGCGCCTCGACGGCCAGCGCGCAAACCACGGCTGAGTCAATCCCGCCCGACAGGCCCAGCACCACATCCGTAAAACGCATCTTTTGGAAATAGTCGCGAATGCCCAAAACCAGCGCCTGGTGGATCTTGGCGATATAATCTTTTTGCTCCTGCTTCTTTTCAACCGGCCTTTCGGTGTCCACCACCACAAAGTCTTCTTTGAAGTAGTCCAACTCAACCGGGATGCTGCCGTCTTCTTTTACAAAGCAGGAGCCGCCATCGAAAATCAATTCGGTCTGCGCACCGGTTTGGTTTACATAGACAATGGGGAGCCGGTATTTCACCGCGTTTTTGACCAGTATATTTTTGCGCCAGTTTTCCTGGTTGTACGAAAAAGGCGAGGCCGACAGGTTAATGACCAAATCGGGCTGCTGTTTGCTGAGTTCTTCCAGTGGCGAAGTTTGGTACAGCTTGTCCTTGCCAAATTCGTTTTGGGTGGGTTGCTCGTCCCACAGGTCTTCGCAAATGGTGACAGCCAGCTTTTTGCCGTTAAATTCGATGACGTTGAACTCCTGGTTGGGCTCAAAATGCCGGTATTCGTCAAAAATGTCGTAAGTGGGCAACAGCGATTTGTTGCGGATGGCCTCTACCTTGCCGTTGTTCAGAAACAAAGCCGAGTTGTAGAGTTTTTTGCCCCGGCTTCCCGTGTTGATGCTGGGGGCGCCCACCAGCGCGGCAATACCCTGGCAGGCTTGGGCGATTTTCTCCACGGTTTGGCTGGCCTTTTCGATAAACTCTTTACGTTCCAGCAAATCGTGGGGATAATAGCCGGTAACCGACAGCTCGGAAAAAACAACCAGTTCGGCGCCTTCGTTCTTCGCCTGGTTGATGGCCGTAATTATTTTTTCGGCATTGTCTTCAAAATTGGCAATATGGTAATTTAATTGGGCCAGCGCGATCTTCATAAAACGGTTGTTTTTGGATTTGATTTCGGCTAACAAAAATAAACGAAATCGAAGAAAAACAGGGCTTATTTTTAAAATAGCAGCCCTACCTTCAAATTGAGCGAGTTCACGGTCGTTTTTTCATCGAAGGCATTGTCGGTGGTCACGTCCAGGAAGCCGTTTTTGTAAATCAAGCCAATAACCATTGCATTGCCGCTGCCCAGGTCGAATTCGCCCCCCGCGCCAATGTTCATGGCCAGGTTGAACAAGTTCACTTCTTTGTTGATGTCGTTTTTGTCGAGTACGCCATCGCTATCTCCTTTTGCCCCAATGTTGATGAAGCTGGAAATACCAAACTGTCCCCAGTAGGTCCATCGTTGAAAGTGGCTGGTTTTTAATTTGACGGCCATCGGTATTTCGAGGTATTGCAGGCGGTATCGGATGCTGCTGCCCGGTTTGATGGATTCACCTGCAAAAGTAAAGTTGGTGGGTGAATAGAAGTCGAGTTCGCCCCCGGTGTTCGAAATTAAAAGCCCGGTTGTGAGGGCGTACCGTTCGCTGGTATCGAAAAACAGGTCGGCGTTCAGGCCGAAGTCAAAACCCGCCGTAGCTTTCCCCCGCGAGATGACATTCAGCCCCGAGCTCATCCAGTTCAGCGAGGGATGGGCCGAAAAAGAAAGGCGAATGGATTCGGGCCAACTTTTTTGGGCCGATGTCATGAGAAAGAGTACTAAAAAACCGGTAAGGAGTGTAAATTTTTTCATGCGCTAAGAATTTTCTGTTTGTTGAACGCTCTTAAAAGCTGGTTTTGTATGTGCAAATCTCGAATAATAATTTTGAATTACCAATCCTCCCGGTGTTGGTTAACGGTATCGTTAAGTTAAAAGTAAAACGTCAAAAGGCAAAAATAGAACCTGCAAATAATTAAGTGCGCAGAAATAAGGCTGATGTCGGAGGATACCGCTGACTGGTCCCCAAAGGCTGTTGATCCGGATAGCCAGTGATGACTTCTGCTCCTTCAAAAAAAATTAATCAGACAAATAAAGACAAAAAGGTATTAAAATGAATTAATTTTGTCGTAACTTGTATTTCATTGAAATTTAACAATTTAAATTGCGATTATGAAAAAACAGAGTTACACAGGAAAGAAGACAAGGCTGGTTGCTTTGATGCTGGCTTTGGTTTTCGGAGCGATCCCCATCTGGGGTTTTGCTCAGCAGAATCCGAACATGTTTGCGGTGGTTGACTACATGAAAGTAAAGCAAGGTGAGGAAGGAAAATACCTTGATTTGGAGAAAAACTTCTGGAAACCCATCCATCAGGAGCGAATTGCCAATGGCGAGATTTTTGGTTGGTTGTTGTTTGGTGTGCGCTATACCGGTACAGCCGACGAATACAATTATGTAACGGTGACACTTTTCAACGATCCGGCCAAACTGGAAAGGACCTTTCAGATTGATCCGGCAAAAGTACATCCCGGAAAGGACCTGGATAAAGCCTTTCATGAAACTTTGCACTGCCGTGACCTGGTCAGGAGCATCCTGATCCACCGGGTAGATGCAGCTTTCCCTGAAGACGGCCCCGGGAGTAACCAGTATTTGCAGGTAAACTATATGAAGGTGAAGCCAGGCGTTGAAGGTCAGTATGTGGAAACGGAACAGCAGGTTTGGAAACCGGTGCACCAGGAATTTATTAAAGCAGGAACACGTTCCGGCTGGTGCTTGTGGCAGGCAGCCTTCCCCGGAGGTGCAAATTTACCCTATCAGTTTTTGACAATTGATTATTTACCTGACTTTTCAAAAATTGGAATGGCGGATTATACGGATGCTTTTTTGAAGGCGCACCCGGGAAAGGATGTAAGTTTGCTGACACAGAATACAAGCCAATCCCGAACATTAGTCCGGTCGGAGTTATGGGAAAAAATGGATGCCATTTTTAAGGAATAAATCCAAACATCACGATGGAATTAATCTTCAAGAATAATTCAGGCCCCGAAATTCGGTTTTCGGGGCCTTTTCCATTATTTTTGAAAAATCATTGTGCGAAAAATACCTCTTGTTATGAATCGTGTTATTTGGGCTTTCGTGCTTGCCACCTTGTTGTTTTCGTGCCATCAGGACCCGCTGAAAGTGGATGTGTCGGACATCGATGTTCATTTGCAGCTGAAAAGTCTTGATGATGCCTTGTTTGGGGCAAGGGACAGGCTGCCGGAAGAATTGTCGTCCATCGAAGCTGAATTTGCGAATTTATTACCCTTGTTCACTTACCAGATGATCCGTATCGGCGGTCCGGAAAACCCCGACTATACAGCGCATCTGCAATCGTTTCTGGATGATAGCCTCCTGCTGGAACTGAAGGAAAAGGTTGATCAAACCTTCCATAAAGAAAGGCTGGAGCGTGAACTGACGGATGCATTTCGCCACTACCGGTACTATTTCCCCGAACGGCTGATACCGGAAGTTTACACCTGTGTGAGCGGTTTCAACCAGTCGCTGGTACTTACCGACAGCCTGATCGGTATCAGTTTGGATAAGTATATTGGCACTGATTGTGAGTATTATACGCAACTGGGGCTCCCCCGGTATAAAATACGAAACATGCATCCTGAAAAAGTGGTGCCCGATGTGATGTATGCCTGGGGATTGAGCGAATGGCCGTTTGAGGAAATCGCCCCGCATTTGATTGACCGGATGATTTATGAGGGCAAGTTGCTGTATTTTGTGGATGCCATGCTGCCAGATGTGGCGGATACGCTGAAGATTGGCTTCACCAATAAGCAGCTGGAATTTTGCCGGGCCCGCGAAGATGCCATGTGGACGTACCTGGCCGAGAATAAACTGTTGTTTTCAACCGAACGGATGGACGTCAAAAGGTACATCGACGATGCACCGTACACGTCCAGCTTTACGGCCGATTCACCCGGAAGGACAGGCGCCTGGCTGGGGTGGCAGATTGTGCGGTCGTACATGAAGAAAAATCCGGAAACAACCTTGAAAGAGCTGATGGCAGAAACCCATTATCAGGGCATCCTCAATCGATCGGGATATCAGCCCGGCCGCTCCGGGAAATGACAGTGGACTTATTCGTTGATTTGCAGGATGAAGCCGCTGCTGTGGATGTTCCTGATTTCTACCGTAGTATCTTCTGATAAAAATTTTCTCAACTTGGTGATGTAAACATCCATGCTGCGGGCCGTGAAATATCCGTCGTCGCCCCAGATTTTTTTCAGCGCTACTTCGCGGGGCAATAAGTCATTCCGGTATTCGCAAAGTAGTTTCAACAGCTCGGCTTCTTTGGGCGACAATTTTTGTTCGGCTCCCTGTCGCACAATGCTTCTTCGCTGCACCTGGAAACGGTAACTCCCCAGTTGATATTCTTCCGGTTTCTTCTGGTAGGTTGTGCCTCTGCGATTCAGGATGGCCCGTATTTTACAAAGCAGGACCTCGCTGTCGAAAGGTTTGGTTACGTAATCGTCGGCGCCTGCCTGGTATCCTTTCAGAACGTCTTCTTTCAGGGCTTTTGCCGTCAGAAAAACAAAGGGGACCTGTTTGTCGATTTTACGGATTTCGGCGCCCAGGGTAAAACCATCCACATGGGGCAACATCACATCCAGCAGGCACAGGTTGAATTTCCCGTTGCGAAAACGCTCCAGGGCACGTTTCCCGTCGTCCACCCAGGTTACGGCAAAGTCATTCAGTTCGAGGTACGATTTAAGCACTGCACCAAAACTCAGGTCGTCTTCCACCAAAAAAATATGTTGACTTTCGCTCATGTCGCAGAAAAAATTAAAGGTTCGCTAATCCCGGGTTTCCCGGTGAAACGGTAAAAACACATCAAAGCGGCTGCCCTTTCCGGGTTCGCTGTGTACCGAGATGCTTCCCCGGTTGGCTTCTACCACGGCCCGCACGTAACTCAGTCCCAATCCGAATCCTTTCACATTGTGGATGTTGCCGGTGGTTTGCCGGTAAAACCGTTCAAATATTTTTGCCTGCACCGATTTGCTCAGCCCGATTCCCTGGTCAATCACCGAAATGATAACTCCCCGCTCTGTATTTTTCGTTTCAATTCGGATGCGGGGCTGGTCGGGCGAGTATTTGTTGGCATTGTCCAGCAAATTGTAAACGATGTTGGCGCAGTGGGTTTTGTCGGTGGTGATGGTCGGGTTCGTGGCATTCAGGGCAGTGGTAATTTCACCTTTGCGCTTTTCCACTTGCAGGATAATGCTTTGTACAACCTCATGGATCAACTCGTGTATTTGTACCGGTGCCCAGTTGAACTCGAAATCCTTTTTGTCGAGCCGGGCAATGGTCAGGATATCTTCCACCTGCCGGTTCATGCGGGTATTTTCTTTTTTGATCATACCAACGTAGAAGCCAACTTTTTCGGGCTGGCCGATCACCTTTTCGTTCAGGATTGAGTCGGCAGCTACCGAAATGGTGGCGATCGGCGTTTTAAATTCGTGGGTCATGTTGTTGATGAAGTCCGATTTCATTTCGGAGATTTTTTTCTGTTTCAGCATGAACCATACACTCAGCGTAAAAGTAAGCAGGATGATGAGCGAAAAGACCAGCGATGCCAGCAGTAGCCACGATACCGACCGGTAAATGAAACGGCTTTGCCCGGGAAAATGAATGACCAGGTAACTGTTGCGGGCAAAAATGGCATGGGGGAACAGGCGGGTTTTGTGGGGACTGGTGGCCAGCGCCAGGCTATCGGCTTGAGCGGTTGTTTCGCGGAGGGTATCGTTTTCAGCAATGGCCAGGTCAAATTCAATCGGGATGTTTCGGTCGGCCAGGATTGTCTTTACCAGCACATGCATCTCTTCAATCGGCACATCGGTGTGGTTGAAGGTGGTTATTTCGGTCATCACCTGGTTGGTGAATTGCCGCAGCTTTTCGGTTTTCAGATGAACGCGTTGCCGGATCTCCGGTTTCAGGATGTCGAGCGAATCAGTCAGCAGTTGCAACGAATCCAGCCTGGATAAGCTGGCATCCATAAATGCGCGGGTGTCGGTCAGCAGGGTGTCTTTTTCGGAGATGATGATGCGTTCAGTCTGCATTTTTTTCCCGTTTCCCAGGTTGAAGGTGAACACATGTACTTGTTTGCTGGTGTCGGTTTTTACCTCGAATCGGGTGTTGGCCGGATTGTTGCGGTCGCGGATAATTTTCACCGGACGGGGCGGGGGAGGAGGAGCGATGTTTTTTCCCTTCCAAATCAGGCTGTCGGGGCCGGGAAACCGGCTGATGAATTCGAGGTCCTGCCGGTCCTCCAGCTTCTGGGCTGCCAAGGCCAACGCTTCGTACACACTGCGGTTGAACAATTCATTTTTTACCCGGATGGCATTGTTAATCCAAACCACCTGGATGACAATGATGCCGATAATCGACAATCCCATCAGGGCCATAATGACTGTAAACGCGCGTTTGTTCATGCATCAAAAGTACGGAATTCGCCGGCAGGCTGTTTTGATTTTAACTTTTCCTTAACGGTTTTTAAGCAGGTGTTAACTCATTTTCAGTACACTCCGGGCATACCTTTGTTTCGTAATTTGAAATGAAACACAAAAAACGGACAGATATGAAGACACTTGTTAAAACGGGTTTTTATACCCTGGTTATGATGTTGGTTCTGGTGGTATCGGGTTTTGCCCAAATCCCCGGCGACCAATCCAAACCTGAAAAGAAGAAGCACCTGAGAATGGTGAAGATTGAAAACGGCGTGAAAACCGAGTTGGATACGACGATTGTTGGCGATGGCGATTTTACCTGGTTCGAGGGTGATTTTCCGCATAATCTTGACTCCGTTATTCATTCTAAAATGAAACGGTTTGAGTTTGACTTGCAGGACGATGAAAGCGGAAAATCCCGGAAGTTCGTGTTTGTTTCGCCCGGAGGCGAGGATGAATGGATGATGCATGAATTCGATTTTCCGGAGGTTGATTCGCTGCGCCGGATGATCCATCTGCACCACAAAAAAGCCTTGGGCGACAAGGATGTGATGATCTTTAAAGGGAAAGCGCCCATACCCCCTCATCCGCCGCTGCCACCTATGCCGCGGGTAAAAGTAATGCACGGTGGAAACGTGATTGATTTGGATGCACCCGAAATCATTTCATACAAGAAAAAAGACCTGAGCGGTGATCGGGAGAAAATCGAAATCATCCGGAAGAAACGTCCAGAAAAGGAGATGCGGATGGAAGAAGAGATTATCATGGAAAGCCCGGAAGAATGATTCCGGTGCCCTGTGAAAACAAGGAAACATTCCCTTTTGCAGAAACAGAAACAAACAAGCGACAAAGCCGGCTGGTCATTCACCGGCTTTGTTTTTGCTCAGGGCATCCGTTGTGCACCGTTTACGAATTAGTTGTTCTCCCTCGTGTTTTCTGCCTTGTTCAGGGTCATTTGCAGGGGCTTCATTTCTTCGCCCCAGTAAATGGTGTGGTGAGGGAACGGAATTTCAATGCCATGCTTGTCAAAGGCTTCTTTCAAGCGTTTGCGATATTCGCGGCCCACGTTCCACTGTTCAATGGGGCGGGTTTTGATGCGGCCTTTGATGACCAGGGCGCTGTCGCCAAAACTGTCGAGCCCGAAAATTTCCATCGGCTCCAGGATTTTTGGCCCAAAGGTTTCATCATTCCGTAATTCTTCCGATACTTCACGCATGACGTCCATCACCCGGTTCAGATCTTCCTTGTAGGCTACGCCAATGTCGAACACCATGGCCGACCAGCCTTTGGTCATGTTCGACACCGTGTTGATTTTCCCGTTCTGAAACACATGCACCGTTCCCGACTGATCGCGCAGGGTGATGGTGCGCAGTTCAATTTTCTCGACCAGTCCGCCGGTGCCGTTAATGATGGCCACGTCGCCCGTACGGATTTGGTTTTCGAGCAAGATGAAGAAGCCCGAAATAAAGTCGCGCACCAACTCCTGTGCACCAAAACCCACGGCCAGCCCGACGATTCCAGCCCCGGCCAGGATGGGAGCAATATCGATGTTTATTTTTTTCAGAAAGATCATGATAAAGACAGCCCAGATCAGAATCGCTACACCTTTTCGGACGATCCCCATTAGGGTGTTTAGCCGCTTTTCAGCCTCCAGATCCGGTTCGTCCTGGTTGTAAACCGTCCGGCTGATCAGAATATTTTTCAACTTACGGATTAAAAACGAACTGGTGCGCAACAATACGATTAACAGTAAGATAAGGATAATGATGGAGGGCAATTCGCTAATGGCCCAATCCGTGAATCCAATTGCCAATTTCCCCCAAAAATCAGTTGATAATATTTTCTCCATAGCATTTAATTTTTATAATTGATTTGATCTGAATATGCCTCTTTTATTGACTTCATTAAAATAGTAAACAGAATGAAACAGCCAAGTGTTTGCTCTTTTTTTGTTTGTTCTGCGATTTGCCCGTTGTTCCCACGCTGAATTCACCGGGTATTGTATTTGTACATTCTTGAATTTGGCGCGTTTTAATGAACGCTTGTCTGCACATAACGCTTGTTGGCCGATAAAATTCGTATTCATGACAAATGACGTCTATTTTTAGGGAAGCGTTTTAAACGTTTTTCATAAATAAAAGTCTATCCACTGAACCAGAATCTGACGAACGTGAACATTACCATTGAAGGACTGAGCAAAATTTACCCGAATGGCAACCGGGCCATTAATAATATATCACTTGAAATACAGGACGGGATGTTTGGTTTGCTGGGGCCCAACGGGGCCGGTAAATCTACCTTGATGCGTATTTTAGTAACGCTGATGAAACCCAGCTCCGGGAAGGTGACTATCGATGGGCTCGACCTGGTGAAGAACCGCAAAGAAATTCGAAAGATACTGGGCTACCTGCCACAGGACTTCCGTTTCTTCTCTAAACTGACCACGCACGAATTTTTGGACTATGCTGCCCGGTTGGCCGGGATGAAAGATAGCAAAACGAGGGCTTCGGCCGTTGATCGGATGCTGGAAGAAGTGGGCCTTTTCGAGGCCCGCGACCGGCAGGCCAACCGCCTTTCGGGAGGGATGAAACGCCGATTGGGCATTGCACAGGCACTGATCAACAACCCACGGCTCATCATTGTGGACGAACCTACCACCGGCCTCGATCCCGAGGAGCGTATCCGGTTCCGCAACCTGCTGTCAACCATTTCTACCAAAGATGTGATCATTATCTTGTCCACCCACATAGTTGGCGACATTTCGAGTACCTGCAAAAGCATGGCGCTGCTCAACCGCGGCGAACTGGCCTACAGCGGCTCGCCCGATGAGCTGGTAGAACAGGCTGGCGATAAGGTGTGGCTCATTAAGGCTACCGAAGCGGAATACCTGGAGATTAATGAAAAATATCCGGTCATTTCGACCGTGCCCACCCAGGAAGGGTGGGAAATACAGGTGGTGGCCGACTCGATTAATGGCTATTCCGGAAACCACATCGATGCCAACCTGGAACATGCTTATGTGTATTTTATGGAGAATCAATTAAATCAGTGGACAGCTATCTAACCTAAATTTCTGCATCATGATTTCCCTTCACAATATTCGTTCTATTGCCCTGTACGAAACCAAAACCCTGCTGCGCAGCTGGTTTTTTCGCATTTTCGCCATCATCGCGATGGTGTTCCTGGCCTTTTTTAATTTTGGTGTACTTATCGAATCCAATGGTGGGGCAGGGCAATGGGAACTGAAAGGTTTGCCTTCGCTTATTCCATATATCAACCTGTTGTTTTTAAACGTGGTGCAGGCCATTATTGCCATCTTTCTGGCCTCCGACTTTTTGAAGCGGGATAAGAAATTGGATACCACCGAGGTTATTTACATGCGCCCAATGACCAACGGCGAGTACGTGATTGGTAAAACGTTGGGTAACCTGGTCGTTTTTTTCGTCCTTAACCTGATCATTCTGTCCATTGCCATTATCTTCAACCTAATCACCAAAAACGTTACCGTAAACTGGATGGCATACGTTTATTATTTTGGGCTGATCAGTGTGCCCACGCTGGTTTTCATCATGGGATTGTCATTCCTCATTATGTCGCTGATTCGTAACCAGGCCGTTACATTTGTGGTTTTACTGGGTTATGTGGCCATCTCACTGTTTTACCTTCAGGACAGGTTTTACTACTTGTTCGATTATATGGCCTTTAATATTCCACTCACCTTTTCCGATTTTGTGGGTTTTGGCAATCTCGAAACAGTACTGATCCACCGCGGCATGTATTTCTTTTTGGGCCTGGCATTTATTTTCTATACCATTATTTTATTGCGCAGGTTGCCCCATTCTGAAGGGATGCGCTACTTTGCGCTGGTGTTTGGAAGCGTTTGCCTGGTTTTTGGTATTTACCTGGGCAGCCGCCATGTGGGGGCATTTTTGAGTGAGCAACGTTTGCGGCGGGAGCTGATCGGCCTGAGCGATCAGTACCTGGACGTGAAACAGGTACAGGTGAAAGATTACGACATAAAAGTGGATCACCAGGGACAACAGCTTGTTTGTGATGTCACGCTGGACGTAACGAATGAAAATTCATCACCACTTGAAAAAGTTATTTTCAGCCTGAATCCCGGACTGAAAGTTACCCGCATACAGGTGAACGGCCAGGATCATGATTTTGAACGAAAACTGAACGTGGTAGAGCTTACCGGCCTGAAGCTTGACGCCGGGCAACAAGCCAGCATCTTTTTTTCATATGAAGGAAAAATAATTGAGTCGGCCTGCTACCTGGATATTGATGATGAAACCCGTATTGCCACCTACCGCAATTTTTTATATCAAATCGACAAGCGATACGCGTTTGTTACGCCTGATTATATCCTGTTGACCCGGGAAAATAACTGGTACCCGGTTCCCGGGGCTGGCATGGGTGCCAAGAACAGTCAATGGCTGTCGCGCCAATTCAGCAATTACAAGTTGGAGGTAAACACCAAGCCCGGGCTGACGGCCATTTCGCAGGGGACCGTGCAGCAGGATGAAAACCGTTTTGTGTTTACCTCGTCGCACCCGCAAACGCAGGTGTCGCTCACCATTGGCGATTACGAACGCAAACAGGCGGATATCGATGGGCTGGAATTTAATGTTTACGTGCGTAAAGGGCACGATTATTTTTCAGCTTTCTTCGAAGAAATAAAAGACACCATACCTTCGGTAGTTGCCGAAGCGTTGCAGGACTTTGAGCGAAGCGTGGACATGTATTACCCCTTTGAGCGGTTTTCGCTGGTGGAAGTGCCGATTCAGTATTATTCGTACGACCGGGTGCTGAGTGGCGCCCGCGAGCAGATGCAGCCCGAGATGGTGTTGTTTGCCGAAAAGGGTTTGCTGGTGGGCGATGCCGATTTTTACGGACGCATGGAAGGTCGTCGCCGTTTTGGGCCCGATGCCAGCCAGGAGATGACACCGCAGGAGAAAAAGATACAGGTACTGAAAAATTTCCTTTCTTCCTTCACTCAGGAACAGGGACGGCCTGATTTTCAGCGTTCGCAGGGACAGGTGCAAATTGAGGAAAAACCAAATCCGTATTACATCTTTCCCTTATTTTATAACTATGCCTATTATATCCGCTCCGACCAGTGGCCGGTTACCGACCGTGTGTTTGAAAGTTACAAAAAGCAAGGCACCGACAGTCCTCGGATGGGTTGGATGCGCGACATGCAAGGCATGTCGGAAAATGAACAGGGCAACCTGGCCTTGCTAAGCCAAAGTTTTGAGGAAATACTGAAAGACCCGAAACAGCTGCAAATTGTTGACAATGTTATTCAATTGAAAGGAAAGGCGCTCTTCTCCATCATCAAACGGAAAGCAGGCGATGCCGAGTTTGAGGATTTCCTGTTCAACTATCTCAACGAAATAAAATTTAAAACCGCCTCTATTGAAGATTTTAACAACGCCGTGTACGACCGTTTCGGAATCGATCTGATCCCATACATGGAGAGTTGGTTTAGCAGCAAACAGTTACCTGCTTTCCTGATAGACAATATTAACGCGGTGAATGTGTTGGATGGCGATCAGTTGAAGACGATGGTTAAATTTAAGGTGAGCAATACCGAAGGTGTGGAAGGTATCATCTCGGTTGATTTCAGGCTGGGCGCAGCCGGTGGCCGGTTTGGCGGCATGGGCGGCTCGGCCGAAACCATCAGCAAGCTGATTCACCTGGAAGGCAACCAAACCAAGGAAGTCAGCTTCCTGTTGAGCGGTAGCCCGCGCGGGGCCAGCATCAATACGCTTACCTCACGGAATATCCCTTCGGAAATCAGGCTTCCGCTGGAAAATCTGGAAGAGGATAAGAAGGCAGTTCCCTATGAAGGCGAAACCGTTGTGGACATACCGGTGCGCATTGCCGAAGAGAATGAAATAATCGTCGATAATGAAGATCCGGGCTTCGTGGTTACCACCAACGATGAAGGGAGCCTGCTGCGTAAGTTGCTGATTACCGAAGAGGAAACCACCAGTAGATATGCCGGTTTTTCGGGCTGGCGGCCTCCGCGCAACTGGACCTTAACGGCCAATTCGGCCTTTTACGGGGCCTACATCCGTTCGGCGCATTATATTAGCTCGGGCGAAGGTGACCAAAAGGCGCAATGGAACATTCCCCTCAGCGAAAGAGGTTTCTACGATGTGTATGCCTATGTGTACAAGGATACCCGCCGGGGCGGGCGGCGTGGCGGAGATTCCAATGCGGGAGAATATCACTACATTATCCATCACGACGACGGCGACGAAGATGCCACCGTTGACCTGAAAACCGCCGAAGAGGGCTGGAACCACCTGGGCGCCTTCTACTTTTCGTCAGATACGGCCTTGGTGGAAATGACCAACCAGTCGCAGGCCCGCATGGTGGTGGCTGATGCTATTAAATTGATCAAACAATAATGACTAGATATCTTATGAATACCGTAATTACCAAAATCAAACTACTGATCGTGTTTTGCTTGTTGCCGGGAAGCCTGTTGCTGGCCCAGCAGCTGCTCGATCTGGAGCAGGCGCTGAACATTGCTATGCAAAATAGTCCCGACATTCGCCGCTCACTGCTTAACCTGGAGCGCTCGCAGGAATCACTCAACGCGCAAAATGCCGCGCTGAAGTCGCAGTTTTCGCTCAGCCTCGCCCCGGTCGATTTTAGCCGTACCCGTTCTTTTGACGACTTCAATTCAACCTGGTACACCAACGAAAGCTGGGGTTCGTCCGGAACCTTTACCGTGTCGCAACCCATTTTATTGACCGACGGTACCATCTCGCTGGTGAACCGCTTTGGCTGGCAACGAAGTACCAACGATAACACCAACCGGGAAGACAAAGCTTTCACCAACAACTTGTATGTAAACCTGGCGCAACCCTTGTTTACTTACAACCGCTTGAAACAACAATTGAAGGAATTGCAGCTCGATTTGGAAAACTCGAACCTGAGCTATGCCATGCAGCAACTTAACCTGGAAAAACAGGTCACCCAGTTTTTTTACAATGTGTATATGGCGCAAATGAGCCTGAACATTACCCAGGAGGAATTTAAGAACACCGAAAAGAGTTACGAAATCACCAAAAATAAGGTAGAGGCCGGACTGGCAGCCAAAGAGGAACT
Organism: Gaoshiqia sediminis; assembly: GCF_025907915.1. Taxonomy (GTDB): domain Bacteria; phylum Bacteroidota; class Bacteroidia; order Bacteroidales; family Prolixibacteraceae; genus Gaoshiqia; species Gaoshiqia sediminis. The sequence continues at coordinate 25,898 of NZ_JAPAAF010000030.1, read as the reverse complement.
TTATCAGGCTGAACTGAACTATGCGTCGGCTCGTTCCAACGTGGAAAATAAAAAGGTGTCGCTCGAGAATTACAAAGACCAATTCAAGCAATACATCGGGATGGACATTTTTGAAGAAATTGCCGTGATGGCGGATGTGGAAGCCCGTCAGGTGGACGTGGATTTGACGAAAGCCATTGATTACGGTTTGGGTTCACGTATGGAAATCCGTCAGCGCGAGATCAATATTGAAAATTCCCAGTTCGATCTGATACAGACGAAGTCGCTGAACGAATTCAGAGGCGAAATGAACCTGTCGATCGGGGTGATTGGCCAGGACAGGGAGTTGGGCAACATTTACGACAACCCCACCAACAACCCGCGGGTTTCGGTCGCTTTCAACGTTCCGCTGTGGGACTGGGGCGAAAAGAAATCACGCATAAAGGCGCAAGAGGCTGTCATTAAAACACAGGAGCTGAACCTGGATGAAGAGAAGAAACAGATTGTGATTGATATCCGCCAGGTTTACCGCAGTTTGCAGAACCTGCTCAACCAAATCGACATTGCGAAGCAAAACGAAAAGAACGCCCAGCTGACCTATGAAATTAACCTGGAACGCTATGCCAATGGGGATCTTACCAGTATGGATTTGAACCTGTTCCAAACCCAGCTGTCGGAAAAGAAAATGGCGTATGCCCAGGCTCTGATCGATTATAAAGTGGAGCTGCTCAACCTGAAAATACAAACCTTGTACGACTTTGAATCAGGCGTTGGCATTGTGCCGGAAGAACTAATCAAAAAAAGTAAAAAATAAATTCAACCATGATAAAAACTGAACCCATGAAGATAAATGCTTTCCAATCATTGGCCTTATTGGTGGTACTTGCACTTGCAGGCTGTAGCAATCCGGGCAGCAATGCCGAAACAGATTTGGCCATCCCGGTATCGGTCGAAGATATCAAGTTGAGTTCCATTGAGCAAACCATCAGCACAACCGGAACGGTGGCTGCGACCAAACAGGTGGTTCTAACCACGGAAATGAGTGGTGATTACCAGCTGGCAACCAATCCGCGTACCGGAAAACCATTTGCCCTGGGCGATGCCGTTGAGCAGGGGCAGGTAATTGTTCAACTTCAGGATAAAGAATATCTGAATAATATCGGGCTTGAAGCCAAGGAGTTAAGCCTTAAAATATCGGAGCAGGAATACACCAAGCAAAAATCGTTGTACGACAAAGGGGGCGTTACCCTGAGCGAACTGAGCAATGCCGAAGTTTCGCTGGTGAATGCCCGCAACAATTATGAGATGGCCCAGATTCAGCTCGAAAAAATGAAGGTCCGCGCACCGTTCAAGGGCATCATCACCGAGTTGCCCTATTTTACGCAGGGCACTAAAGTAGCAAGTGGTACGCAGGTGGTGAACTTGATGAGTTACGAAAAACTGTTGTTGGAGGTGAACCTGCCCGAGAAATACATCAACCAAATTGAAAAAGGACAAGACATTCGGGTAATGAACTACACGCTGCCTAACGATACGCTGCATGGATCTGTCAGCGAGTTGTCGCCGGCCATTAGCACCGAAACCCGCACCTTTAAAGGAAAACTGTTGGTGGAAAATGAAGGGCTGAAACTTCGCCCCGGCATGTTTGTGCAAACCGACGTTATTCTCGATCGCAAGGACAGTGTGGTGGTGATTCCCAAAAGTGTGGTCATTTCCAATCAGCGCGGCAAGTCGGTATTTGTGGTAACACAGGGAACAGCCGAAGAAAAGCAGGTCACCTTTGGTTACGAAAATCAGGACAACGTGGAAATCACCTCCGGGTTGAAAGCCAACGACCGGTTGGTGGTAAAAGGATACGAAACACTGCGTAACCGCTCCAAAGTAAAAATTATCAAATAGCGAGGGAGGTACCGTGAAGAAGTTAAGCGAATTTTCGGTCAATTACCCGGTAACTATTTTGATGATTGTGCTCGGCGTGTTGTTGCTGGGCTACATCTCGTACGACAAACTGGGGATCGACCTCTTTCCCAATCTGAATAATCCGCGATTGTTCATCGAGTTGGCATCGGGCGAACGTCCGCCCGAAGAAATGGAGAAGCAATATGTGGAGAATCTGGAGGCCCTGGCCATCCGGCAATCCGACGTGGTGCAGGTGTCATCGGTTTCGAAGGTGGGCAGCGCCCAGATTACCGTGGAATATGCCTGGAACAAGGATATGAACGATGCTTTTCTGGACCTTCAGAAGGCTGTTTCCTCATTTGCCCAGAATGCCGGGCTGGATGAAATCAACATCACCCAGCACGACCCCAACACCTCGCCGGTGCTATTGCTTGGACTGAGCCATGCCACCATCGACCACATGAATGAGCTGCGCAAGGTGGCCGACAATTACATTCGCAACGAGCTGGTACGCCTCGAAGGGGTGGCCGAAGTGGAAGTGTCGGGGTCGGAAGACGTGGAAGTGCTGATCGAAACCAGCCAGTACCTGCTGGATGCTTTCGGATTGACCCTCGATGAAATCAGCAGCCGAATCCAGAGCTTCAACCAAAGCATTTCGGGCGGGAGCATTGAGGAAATGGGGCTTCGCTATGTCGTGAAAGGAGTGAGCCTGCTGACCGACATCAGCGATTTCGAAAATGTGATTGTCGGCTACAAACAAGTAGTGGCCGAAGATAACACAGCGGCCTTTGCACCCATCTTCCTGCGCGAAGTGGCCAAGGTGAGCTTTCAGAACAAAGACGCGGAGAACATTGTCCGGCTGAACGGAAAACGCTGCCTGGGCCTTTCCATCTATAAAGAAACCAAGTTTAACACGGTGAAGGCCGTGGATGAAATTAAAAAGGCCATCGTTTCCATCGAAAAGGCACTGCCCGGGTATCAGCTGACGGTAGTGACCAACCAGGGCAGCTTCATCAGCGATGCTATCAAAGAAGTGGAAAACTCGGCCTTGCTGGGGATTGTGCTGGCTGTTTTTGTGCTGTTCCTCTTCCTGCGGCGGATCGGCAGTACGCTCATCATCAGCATTGCCATCCCGATTTCGATCATTGCTACCTTCAATCTGATGTATTTCAACGACCTTACGCTGAACATCATGACACTGGGCGGGCTGGCGCTGGGCGCCGGCATGCTGGTTGACAATGCCATTGTGGTGATGGAAAACATTTTCCGCAATCACGAAAACGGGCTGTCGGTGCGTGAGTCGGCCATTGAGGGGACTTCGCAGGTGGGGGGAGCTATCACGGCCTCAACCATCACCACTATTGTGGTGTTTCTGCCTATTGTATATCTGCATGGCGCATCGGGTGAATTGTTTAAAGACCAGGCCTGGACGGTGGCCTTTTCGCTGCTCTCGTCGCTGGTGGTGGCCATCCTGGTTATCCCCATGCTGTTCAACCTGTTTTACGGGAAGAAAACGCGGCGTGAAATCCGTTCGGTACAGATGAAAGGCTATGGCCGTTTCCTGGAGAAAACACTCAAAATGAAAGGAATGGTCGTGTTGCTGGCACTTGTGTTGATTGCCGGATCGGCTTTGCTGCTCCCGTTGATTGGGACCGAGTTTATGCCGAAAACCGAAACCCGCGAGTTCAGCATGGACATACGTATGCAGGAAGGTACCCGACTGGAACGTACTGCTTCGGCAGTTGAAAACCTGGAATCGATTGTTGCCGAATTGCTAGGCGACAACCTGGAAACCCTGTACAGCCACATAGGCCCTTCAACCGGACTGAGCACTTCGGCCAGCGCTATTTTTGAAGGCGAAAACACGGCCAGCATGAAGGTGGTGCTGAAATCGGAAAGCAAACTGGCTTCTTCTTCTGCCATTCGAACCATCAGTGGGGCGATCGGCGAAATTCCGGGCATGGAAATCAGCTATAAGCAAGACGAAACAGCCCTGAAAAGCATCTTGGGAACAGATGAGCCACCATTGGTGATCGAAGTGCAGGGCGCCGACCTCGACGTGATTGAAGAACTGACTGCCGAAGTAAAAAGCCGTGTGGAAGGGATCGCGGGCATTTACAACCTGGAATCATCGATGGAAGAAGGTTCACCCGAGGTGGAAATCCTGGTGGACCGCCTGCGCGCCGGGATGTATAACGTGAGTGTCAGTAGCATCGTTTCGCAAATTCAGGATCAGCTTACCGGGAAGGTGGCCGGACAAATGGAACGCCACGGCGAAATGCAGGACATCACCCTGAAGCTCCCCGATAAAACACTCACCAGCCTGAATGATTTGCGCATTACCGGCGGCGGACAGGTTTTCCTGGTGAACGAATTGGCTGAGATAAACATTGGACAATCGCCCAAGGAAATTTACCGCACCAACCAAAACCGGATTGGTAAGATAACGGCCCAGCTCGAAAAGAAAATGCCGCTCGGCGATGCGGTCAAACAAATCGAAACAGCCATCGCTCCCATGACTTTACCCGTTGATTATCAAGTTAGGATTAGCGGCGAAGAGGAAAAGCGACAGGAATCAATGGACAGCCTCAGCTTTGCGCTGATTTTATCAATTATCCTGGTGTACATGGTACTGGCTTCCCAGTTCGAGTCGTTGCTGCATCCTTTTACCATTTTGCTGACGATTCCGTTGGCGGTGGTGGGTTCGGTGATCTTGTTCTTCCTGCTGGGACAGTCGTTTAACATGATGGCCTTCATTGGGGTGATCATGCTGGTGGGCATCGCGGTGAACAACTCCATCATTCTGGTTGATCGCATCCTGCAATTGCGCAAAGATGGACTGGATCGCGTGGAGGCCGTTTTACAAGCCGGGCAGCAACGTATCCGGCCCATCATCATGACCAGTCTCACCACCATCCTGGCCTTGCTGCCGCTCACGCTGGGCTTCGGCGAAAGCGCTTCGCTGCGCTCGCCCATGGCGTTGGCCGTTATTGGCGGATTGGTCACATCCACGTTGTTGACCCTGGTGGTGATTCCGTGCGTCTATGAAATTTTTGAAGAAATAAAAGAACGGTTTAGCAAAGCCGGGGCTTAATGTCAAGTAGGAAGTTATAAGAAAAAAGGTAAAAGTCAGAACAGGAACATGCTTTACCGGTAAAATAGTAAACGAATGAAGTTTATAATAGATAGAAAGACCCTGATCAGTATGCTGTTTATCGGGCTCACCCTTCTGGGGTACGTGTCCTACAAACAGTTGGGAGTGGAGCTGCTGCCCAATGCAGAGTTGCCCTTCCTGTATGTTCAGGCTTCATCCACACGCGAAGCCGATCCGGCATATCTCGAAAACCAGGTGGTGATTCCGTTGGAAGGAGCCATCGGTACGCTCGAAGGTATCGAATCGCTGGAGTCGAACATCAACTCCCGAATGGGTACCATAGTGGTGTATTACCAGAAGGATGTCGATTTCAACTTTGCCTATCTCAAGTTGCAGGAAAAGATCAACGAGATGCAGTCGAGCCTGCCCGAAGGTATCCGGGTGAGCGTAAACCGGGTTGACCTGGCCCGTATGAACAACCAATTTATGGAGCTTCAGGCCCGCGGTAGCGGGGGAGTGGACCGGGTGCGCAACCTGGTGGATGAGGAAATTGCCCCCAAGCTGGAAAATATCGATGGCATTGCCGGGGTAAATGTGTACGGCGGCCAGGAAAAGTCCATCGAAATCATCCTGGACGAAGGGGCTTGTGAGGCCTACAACATCACTCCGGGAAGTATTCGCTCGCTGTTGTCGCAAAACGCACAGTCGCGGAGTTACGTGGGCAACCTGAAAGAAAAAGATAAGTTGTACTTTGTGCATGTCACGGCCGAATACGACCGGGTTTCGGATGTTGAGAACCTGGTGGTGGCCAATGGCCCCATTTTGCTGAAAGATGTGGCTCAGGTGCGTTTCGGGGTGAAAGAGGAAACCAGCTACAGCCGCGTAAACGGGCTGGATGCCGTGACCATTCAGCTGATCAACGATTCGCAGGCCAACCAGATTGAACTGTCGCACAAAACCCAGGAACTGATTGCCCAACTCAATGAAAAGCTCAAAACCAAAGAAGTGGAGCTGGTCATCCAGAACAACTCGGCCGAAACCATGGAAGAGAACATCGATCAGATTATCAATCTTGCCCTGGTGGGCGGGCTGATGGCTGTGTTTGTGCTGTGGATGTTCCTGAAAAATGTCCGCATTGTGGCTTTCATTGCCTTGGCCATTCCCGTTTCGGTTTTCACGGCCTTCAACTTCTTTTATGCTTACGGCATCACCCTGAACAGTCTCACGCTGGTTGGTATGGCGCTGGCCATCGGGATGCTGCTCGACAACAGCGTGGTGGTGCTAGAAAATATTTATCGCTTGGCCGGTAAGGGCGTGGATGCCGGCACCGCTGTTGCCCAGGGAACCACCGAGGTGTGGCGCTCCATCGTGGCGGCCACGCTCACTACCATCACCGTCTTCCTGCCCTTCGTGTTTTCATCCAATTTCATGATCGAGATGCTGGGCAAAAACGTGGGTGTTTCCATCATTTCCACCTTGCTGGTTTCGCTGGTGGTGGCCCTGCTGTTTGTGCCCATGGCCATCCACTTCATTCTAAAAGGAAAACGAAGCAGCTCCATTCATTTTGAAAAACTGACCACCAACAACCGCATGGTGCAGGTGTACATGCTGTTGCTGAAATCCTGTATGCGTTATCCGGCAGCAACGGTGCTGGGGGCGGTTGCCGTCTTCTTTTTGACGATCTTCATCTCGCTGGCCATCAGCGTCAGTTCGCTGCAGGAAGTGGAAGAAAGCCAGCTCCAGCTGTATGTGACCATGCCTTCGGGATCGAGCCTGGAAAAGACCGACGAGACCGTGCAAAAGATTGAGGAAAAGCTGGGGGGCGTGAAGGAAAAGCTGGACGTAATCAGCCGCATCGAAGAAGAGGAGGCCACCGTGACACTAAAGCTGGTGGAAGACTTCGAAAAGGTGGACGGGCGCAGCTTTGCCGAAATAAAATCCAGTGTCAACGACTTGGTGAAAGACATTCGTTCGGCCGAAATTTCGTTTGAACAGGTGCAAACCAACCGTAGCTTTGGTGGCGGGAGCCGCAATATGATGGGCAACTTCCAGCGCCTGCTGGGAATTGGCACCGAAGAGGAACGGATTGTGCTGAAAGGACAGGATTTCAACCTGATGCAAACGGTGGCCGAAGATCTGGAGTATTTTCTCGAAGACATGGACATTATTGACCGGGTACGGTTGAACGTATCGGACAACCGACCCGAGGTGCACATGATATTTGATCCTCTGCTGATGACCGAATACGGCATCAACATGCAACAAGTGTCGGGCGAATTGAATTCTTTCACCCGTGAAATTTCTACCGGGGTGATGTTTAACCAAGGGGTGGATGAATATGAAATTACCATTAAAACCGGCGAAACGGAGGAGGAGCAGACCGACGTCCGCACGATGGATGACCTGAAGATGCTCCAGGTGAGCGATGCCGGTGGCGGATTACACGATTTGCAGGAGTTTACCCAACTGGTGTATGCCCGCGGTCTGGCAGGCATCAACCGGGTAAACCAGGAAAAACAGATCGAAATAACCTACCGCTTGGTGAGCGAGGCCCAGCAATCAAAAGATCTTCTTACCGCCTACCGTTACGAGATTGACGCCCTGATTGCCAACTATGCATTTCCCTCGGGCATTGCTGCTGAGGTGATCCACGAAGAAGATGAGTTGGCCGAATTCTACTTTCTGATACTGGCTGCCATTGTGTTGATATTTATGATTTTGGCTTCGGTGTTTGAGTCGATTGTCACACCTTTTGTGCTACTGTTTTCTATTCCGCTCGCGGCGATTGGTTCGTTGCTGGCGCTCATCATCACAGGCAACAGCCTGTTCAACGCCAACACCATGATCGGCTTTCTGATTCTGCTGGGCGTGGTGGTCAACAATGGGATCATCCTGATCGACTACAGCAACATTCTTCGCAAACGTGGTTACCGGCGCTCCCGTGCCCTGATGACAGCTGGCCTGTCACGCGTTCGGCCCATCCTGATTACGGCCATCACCACCATTGTGGCTATGGTTCCGTTGGCCATGGGGCAGGCCGAATATGTGAGCGTAATTGGCGCCCCGTTTGCCATCATTGTTATCGGCGGATTGGCTTTAAGTACCTTGCTGACGCTGATTTTCATCCCCACCTTTTATTCCGGTTTGGAGAATGCGCTGGAATGGTTCCGCGGGCTCAACTGGAAATTGCGGGCGTTCCAGATTGCCTTGATGGCCTTGGCGCTCGTTTATATTTATCTGGAAGTGGACACGACCACCTGGAAAATGATGGACACCGTGCTGGCCGTGGTGCTGGTGCCGGGTACCACCTGGTTTGTACTGAACAGCCTGAAAAAGGCCGGCACTCAACTGATCGGGCCGGATGAAAAAGTTCATATTGTCATCCAAAACCTGGTAAAAATATACGACCGCCCCGGACGTTTCTCACGCGAGTGGACCGGAGGGTTGAACATCCGCCGCAGGGCCGGGTTGGAGAAAGAATTCCGCTCCATCCGGGAGTTCGACCAGCTTATCTGGCAACTGCCGCTGCTGGCGTTTATGGTCTATTTCACCTTTATCTTCCTGAAGCCGGCCTTCTGGATCAGCTTCATGATGCTGATGGTGTATTTCTACCTCAACCTGATCTGGAAGCCTGTTGCCATTTACCTGGAGAACCGCTACCAGGAAACCCAAAAGGGAATTTTCCGCTTTCTGAAAAAATATGGCAACAATTATTTCTTCTGGGTGCTGCCACTGGTGGAGTTGGCCATCCTGTACCTGAAAACCGAATACATTGGGCTGGTGGTTGCTTTTGCCGCTTTGTGGTATTTGGGACTGCTGATCTCTGTGACGGCTAAACGTCTGTATGAGGAGAAAGTGAACATCGACCGCATTACCGGACGTTTCGGGTCGTTGAGGCGGACCGTTTTCCGCTTGGTAAAACAAATTCCGGTAATCGGGAAACGGCGGGTGCCCTTTAAGGCGCTCAACGGTGTTTCCCTCGAAATCGGCACCGGCATGTTTGGTTTGTTGGGGCCTAACGGTGCCGGGAAATCCACCATGATGCGGACCATTTGCGGTATCCTGGAACAAAGCTACGGAAAGATATGGATCAACGGGATCGACACGCAGGAAAAGCGCGAAGAGCTGCAGGGGTTGATTGGCTACCTTCCGCAGGAATTTGGTACGTACGAAAATATGCCGGCTTGGGATTACCTGGAATATCAGGCCTTGCTGAAAGGCCTCACCGATGTGGACGAACGTAAAAAACGGCTGGAATATGTTCTAAAGGCGGTTCATATGTACGACCGGCGGACGGAGAAGATTGGCTCCTTCTCGGGCGGGATGAAACAGCGGATCGGGATTGCCCAGATTTTGCTTCATCTGCCCAAAATTTTGGTGGTGGACGAACCCACGGCCGGCCTTGACCCGCGCGAGCGCATCCGTTTCCGCAACTTGCTGGTGGAACTGAGCCGCGAGCGGATTGTTATCTTCTCGACCCACATTATCGAAGATATTTCGAGCTCGTGTAACCAGGTAGCGGTGATCATCCGCGGACGGGTAAAATACCACGGTACGCCCATCAACATGGTTAACCTGGCCGAAAACCTGGTATGGCAGTATGAAGTGCCTGCATCCGAATTCGACAAAATGCCCAACAAGCAAATGGTGGTGCACCATATGCGGGTGGGTGAGCATATCCGTGTTCGTGTGCTGTCAAAAGGAAAGCCTGCCGACGATGCCGTGGAGGCCAAGCCGTTGCTCGAAGATGCCTATTTGTGTTTGATTAAAGATTTGAAGTAATGGACAAACGAAAAATAAAAAATACACTCAACCTGATTAGCCAAATGGTCCGCTACAATTTCCGGATCATCTTTGCCGGACGGTTTATCTGGTTTTTGCTGGCTGCTTTTGCCTTTTATGTATTTATCGCGGTATCGGCCGTGTGGAACGGCGAGCTGCCCGACGAGGAATTTGTGTACAGCACCCTGCTTTTTCCGGCCATTTTGCTGATTTTTTACCCGATGACCTTCGGCATCCAAAACGACGTGGATGCTGGTATCCTGGAAATTTTGTTCGGGATACCCGACTATCGTTACAAGGTTTGGCTGGTGCGGCTGGTACTGGTGTTTGTGCTGGTTTTTCTCATTCTGATTGGTTTTGCCGGATTGAGTTACATTTTCCTGACACCGGTCAATTTGTTCGAAATGACCTGGCAAATTATGTACCCGATTTTGTTTTTGGGCAGCATGGCTTTCATGTTTTCCACCATCATCAAAAACGGGAACGGTACCGCCGTGGTGATGGTCATTTTGGGCGTGCTGGCGCTAATTCTGTCCGGATCGGTGGAGCGCACCATGTGGAACATTTTTCTGAACCCGTTTAGTGTTCCCCGTAACATGAATGAAATGATCTGGGAAGGCATTGCCCTGAAAAACCGAATCTTTTTAGTGGTGGGAGCGCTTGTCTTTATCCTGTACGGATTGTTCAACCTGCAAAAGCGGGAACGCTTTATCTGATTGAACTTAAACTGGCAGGGCAGTTGGTTTTTTGAAGAAGTAAAAAGCGGAGATGGCTACTGGCAAGAGATGCGCTTTTTTGGTCGACTGGTACCCCGGTATCTCAGACAGTTTAATTGGCAAATCTGTTAAAATCGTTAAGAAACGCTAAAATGCACTTCTGATACAGTGAGTTATCAAACTTTTTAATGATCTTTGTCATCGTTAATTTTATCAGGAGGGTTGTATGAGTGTTGTTGCGATGTTAAAATTACTTCATGTTTATTTGTTGGCTTCGGTCAAGTATTTTGTCACTTTTCCCTATGCTTTGCTCATTGGTTTAAATTACACCCAGGCGATTATTGCGGTGACCGTTGGCGGTATCAGCGGTTTTTTCTTTTTTTATTACCTGAGTGGATTTCTGCTGCGGTATTACCACCAGCATCACCAAACAATTTATTGCGCGATCAAAAAATACATACGCGTGGATCTTTGTCACCGGTTGGCGCAAAAGGAGCAACGTCAGAAGCCCCTGTTCAGCAAACGCCGGAGAAACCTGGTAAAGTTGAAAACCAAGTACGGTTTCTGGGGCATTGTTGTCACGACGCCGATTTTGCTGAGTATTCCCCTTGGAGCTTATTTGCTGAATAAATACTACTCGAAGCAGAAATATATCCTGGGTTATATGATGATTTCCATTGTTGGTTGGGCGTTGGTGTTTTCAACAATCGTGGTCATCCTTCCGCATCATCCTCTTTAGCAGTTCACTTTTATTGATTTCAAGCAGGCGGCGGTCGGCTTCCTGCCAATTTAGTTGATCCAACCCATTGCGGGAAATCCAGATTGAATGGTTGTGTTCTGTTAGGGTGATCGTTCCATGCACTAATTGGCAAACGAACGGGATGAGCCGGATCGATTTTTCGGGATAGTTATGCTCAACCGCTTGTAGCTTCGCCAGGGGCTGGATTTCAACCTGAAGCTCTTCCCGGATTTCGCGGACGATACATTCCGCATAATTTTCCCCTGGTTCCACCTTTCCCCCGGGAAACTCCCATTGATACGGATGATGTGATTCTCCACCTCGCTGAACGGCCAGTACACATTCACCCGAAAAAATGATGGCACAGCATACTTCGATCATAAACGGTTTTTCCTAATGTTGGGCTAAAATTATACTTTTGAATTCAATTAGCCTGATATGGAAACCGAAGATATCATAGACGTCATTCGGCGTTGGGAAAACCTGGATCTTTTCAAGCAGCATCTTATTCATCATCCTGATCAACTTCAGTTGTTGTTCCGGGTGGCGTTTGATGATTCGAACCCGGTGTATTGGCGGGCTGCGTACCTGATCGACCAGTTATCTGAACAGAACCCCGCATTGATCCGTCCGTATGTCCCGCAATTGGTGAAAGCGTTGTCTGCTACCTCCAATACCAGCAAACTCCGCCATTATTTGAAGGTCGTCAGCCAATATCCAATTTCCGAGGATTCGATAGACTTCCTGTTTGGCTTTTGTCTGGATGTTTTTACCAAGCCATCTTACCCGGTTGCTGTGCGGGTACATGCTATGAAAATCCTCTATCATATTGCCGAAATGGAACCGGGACTAAAGCCTGAATTAATACAAATTATTGAATATGAACTGACGTTGCATCCTACGGCAGGCCTGAAATCACGTGGCAGGCACCTGTTAGCGAAACTACGTCGGTAGGTTTTTAAACAGAAGGAAAGCGAACTGATTTTTTTTGAAGATCTATCCTTTTGATATTCAGTTAAGATATTAATTATGGGTGGGTGGGAGATCAAAAAAAATTAAGAAAATGGTTTTGGGAATTGAAAAATTTTATACTTTTGCCGCTGTCTTTAAAGAAAAGACATGAATGATTGACCCGTGGTGTAATTGGCAACACGTCTGATTTTGGTTCAGAAGAGTCCAGGTTCGAGCCCTGGCGGGTCAACAAAATTGAGATTCAAAAAGTATTAAAAGCACTTAAATCACTGATTTTAAGTGCTTTTCTATTTAACAGCACTCCCGTATTATATCATTTCAGGTCAAAATAAGCGAGACCATATCGAGACCTCATCAAATTCCCGCAAAAAAGGTCTCGATTGAATAGATAACTCTCTGATTACATGCATTTAAAATGATTCATTTTGGCGCATTTTCGGCCTTGATTTTGGGGTATTTTACCCTTATTTTTAATAGCTGATTTCGCCATAGAATCCATAATTTTTAAAAAATGGTTTGTTATGAGAGTTACAATTAATCTGCTTTTAAAGAATTCCAAGGGGAAATCAGAGTCAAAAAAACCGGTATATGCCAGAATTACAATGGATAACCGAAGAATTGAGGTTTCGACAGGTGTATTTATTGATCCTGCACTGTGGGACAAGAAACGGCAGTTGTTAATTGGTAAAGACGAAGAAGCAAGGGTCACAAACAGCCGTATCTCCAAATTTTCGACTCATGTAAATGACTGCTTCAACCAATTGGTTTCAGTTGGGGAGGAGTTTGATATCTACGATTTAAAAGACCAGATCATTGGCAAAAGGCAGCAAAAACTTGTTTTGGAAGCCTTTGATCAGGTAATAGAATCCATTGCCGGGAAAATAGATCATGGATATTCTTTCAGTACTTTAAAGCATTACCGCACTTGCAGGAACAGGATGGTGGAATTTATTAGTAGGGAATACCACCGGCCGGATCTTCCGCTGTCCCGGGTTAACGTTAACTTTCTTGACCGTTTTGACATTTTTTTGAAATCTAAGATAAAGATATCATCAAACACGGCATGGGGGTATCACAAAGATTTCAAGCATGTGCTGAACGATGCAGTATCGAAGGAGCTTATTCTGAAAAATCCTTATTCCGATTACAAAGTCAAAAGCATGACCTCAAACCGTGACTTTTTGACCAGAGAAGAACTTCTGAAACTGACACGAAAGAGCTTTCCGATCAAACGCCTTGAAGTTGTGAGGGATTTGTTTGTCTTTGCATGTTATACGGGACTGTCTTTTTCGGACATGGAAAAACTGAGTCCCGACCACATATTCAAAGGTGATGATAAAGAGCTTTGGGTTATCATCGACCGCACAAAGACATCGACCCGGTGCCGGATTCCGATTTTACCAACAGCCCTCCGGATAATCGAGAAATACAAAGAGCACCCCAAAAGCGGCGCAACCGGAAAAGTACTGCCTGTTCATTCCAATCAAAAGATGAATGCCTACCTGAAAGAAATAGCAGACGTATGCGGCATCCGGAAAACACTCACCATGCACGTAGCCAGGCACACCTTTGCCACAACTATCACCTTGTCCAATGGTGTTCCGTTAGAGACAGTATCGAAAATGCTTGGCCACAGCTCGTTGAAAACCACGCAGATTTATGCACGGGTCATTGACTCAAAAATATCCAGTGATATGAAATTGCTTAAACGACAACTGGAGAAGAGTCATCTGTAATTTTATAAACATAAAAACTTCCATGCCGGTAACCCCTTATTCGAGTTCATTCCAGCAACCAACCCAGAATGGTGAAATTGGGCAATATCATTGGCTTTTCTAGCGTATATTACGCCCAGAATCAGATAATGGTTTTATCCAGAGCCTCCATTATATCCAATTTTATAAGTTCCCAAAATTTACCTTTTAAACAAATGGGGTCGAAATCGTTATCTGCCTGTTCGAACTTTGTAAAATTGACCAATAACTCTGCCCCGTTGTGATTGTATGGATATCGTTCTTGATGAAGTTGAAGCATTTGATCAATGGTGTAAAAGTCCAATAATTCGTGCAGGTCCCAAAAATCCTTTTTTCGTCCCCCCTGTCCAATTACTTCAATTTTCATTGCTACAATGTCGTCAATACTGGCAAAGCGGATACCATCCATTCTCACGATTTCTCTGATAAAAGGATCGGAATAGAATAAATCCAGTTTTACAGCGTGAAGTTCTGAATTTCCAACGAAATAAGAACGTCCTATCCCTACTATTTCGACACCACTTGTGTCGAAATATGGGAATTGATTTCTTAAAAATTTATCGATTGAATCAAAATCGATCGTCCCATAATCCGCATCAGTAAACAAATCAATATCCACCGATTCCCTATGCCCCAGTTGTAAACTCAAAGCAGTTCCTCCAACTAACCTGAAAGAATTGAATATGTCTGCTGTCATTAGTAATTTCAATGTTGATAGAAGCAAAGGGGTTACTGTTCTGTAAAATAGATTCTCAGACATCTTTTCAAATTTTTAAAACTATTGACGTACCCCAGCCCAGTGGCCCAAATTTCCCGATTGTTCTAAAATCTCAGTGACGTCTTCTTGCCCGTAAAAGCGGATTATCTCGAGCTTCTCGGCTTCGTTTCCCCGTTCAAAAACCCGTCGAATGACGCTGGACTTATACTTTACCCAATCGATTTTCCGGATATCTGTATCCCAAAAAATTATTGGCCTTATTTTCGACAGATCCGGATGTAGAGACTCATGTAATTTCCGTTTTTCCTGTTCAATATCATGGTAAGCCTGCAAAATCAAAAAATATTCTTCATCCAACCCAAGTGCCTTTCCTATTCTGATAGATAATTGAGGATTGATCCGACGTTTCCCCTTTGTAATCGCTCCGATTGTTTGAGGAAATTCATCAATTAACAATGCGAGACGTTTCTTTGGAAGCTTTCGCTTCTTTAGTTCCCGGTTAAGAATTATACCTGGGTGGATCCCTTTTATGATCGAGATTTCCTTATTCATGACAAAGACCTCCTTTTTGCAAAAATAAACAAAATTGTTTACTATTGCAATTACCTGTAACCTTTAAGATTCTTTTTCTGCCAAGTTCCAAAAGGAATATGTCGAATGGTTTACAGATTACTCTTTTCCATATCAACAATTCATTTTATCTGCCCGTCACTCTTTAATTTGTCCGATTCCGGTAATGCCTGCAGCGGCTTTATCGAACATATCTAGAAACCCATAATGCAGTAGATCCCTTCTTTTTCCATGGATTTTTATAATTTATTCCAGCAGTATGACTTTTCGAAACGCCATTAACAACAAAAAAAACAACTAATCGATAAAATAAAATTATGTATTTCGTAACTTTATCCAACCGATAAACAAGAAACCAATGTCACATTCAACCAAATCGCGAAGGTTATTAAAATTGATTTTATTTCTTTCCTGCTCCTACCCCAAAAGCAAAGAAGAGTGTCTCGAATATTTAGGAATTGGAGATTCCGCATTTTACAATTACCGGAACGACCTGATTGAAATCGGGTTTAACCTAATTCAAAAGGACGGCAAATACTGGATTGAACACCACCGGAACGACCACCAGGTATTGCAAAACATTCTCCATTTTACTGAAGAAGAGAGCTGGCTCCTTTCGCAAACGATCGATTTTTTGGATATTCCGGCGAACACCTCATTGAGATTAAAACAAAAACTCACCTCCTTTCTTAATCAGGACAAAACAATTGGATCCTATTTGCACAAAGAGAAATCGTTTATTGTTCAAACACTTCGGAAAGCCCAAAAAGAGAAAAAACAAGTTTTGCTGGTAAACTATGCCTCCGGGAATAGTCAAACGGTCAAAAACCGGTTGGTCGAGCCATTCGAATTCAGAGAAGATTTTAATCTCCTTTGGGCGTTTGACACTGCGCTAAAGCAGAACCGACAATTTAAGATCTGTCGGATTGAAGATGTGCAGCTCTCGCCTCTGGGCTGGGAACATGAACGACGCCATCGCACTAAACCGGTTGATATTTTCCGAAACACCGGCGACCTGGACAAACGTGTAGAGCTGTTACTTTCACTTAAAGCGCGCAATTTACTCATTGAAGAATATCCATTGACAGAACGGTATATATCCAAGATAAGCAACAGCCAATATCTGCTAAAAGCACCGGTTGCCAAGTATGAAGGTCCTGGCCGGTTTGCTTTGGGATTGGCCGAAGATGTTCAGACTATAGGAGATCCCGGATTTCTGGAATACCTGAAAGAAAAAATAAAAAAATACTCAAAACTTATTCTGTGACTCCACGAAGTCTGGAGTTACGAATACGAAATTTGACCAAAACTAAATAATATGCAGGATAAAGCCATCGCACAAATAGGCCACTGGCAATTGGAGCAAAACCGCGGCCTCGACCCGGTTGACCTCTACATCGAAAACATGTTTCCGGGCAAAGATTATCAAATGTTGCTGTTGGTATTCGAAATTGCCAGCGACAACGGTGAGTTGACCTGCGCCTACAAGGGAATCGATATTGAAAAGGTGAAAAAAGATTCAACCAGTTACCGGAAATATGCCTACCGAAAAGGAAGCGCCCGTGGGGGCGATGTAACCCTTACCACCAAGCTCAGCAATCCTGCAGATAAGAAGTTGCAAAACATTAAAGAGGCGCAGCTTAAGAAACTCACCTCTCCGAAACATCCCGACGCCCAACTGTTCAAACTTATCGAATCAGAATTTCTCAGAAATGAATCAATAATTAGTTCGGATGTTGAAGGCTATTTCAGCAGCGCGTCTAAAGAGGAGCAAACGACTACAGGTATTTCGCTGCGGATACATAACGAACGGGCGTTGTACCTGAACAATTTTGAGTTGGTACATAACATCCTGCTTGATTCGGGTTCGGAGAAGAAATACGACCACAACGGTACCCAGTCTCGAACCAACAACTCAGTTTGTTCAGTGACCAGCGCCGTTGCTGAAGACATTTACGGGTTTGCCGCCCCATTTAAATATTCAAGCCCCGACAAGCCCGGTTTTATCAGCGGCTTTTTCAACAAGGAAAAATTTTGGCGCAACTATCCGGTTTCGTCGAAGGAGGCACTTGCGTTGGAGTATGGCAAAAAGTACATTAAACAGCACCTGACCGGTTATTTCTATGGTCACGAGTTTTTGTTTGTACCGCACCCCATTATCCGCAGCAGCCATAACGAACTGGAGATGATTGTAGAATTGCTGAAAGAAGCCTTTGCCACTGCCCGCGAAAAGAAGACATCAAAAGAGGAACGGTCGGATGCAGAAGAATATGTACAGAAGATTATTGCCCGGCAGGAGAACTATTTCTACCTCGATATGCTGTTCTATTCAGAGGACAAAAAAACCGAAGCCATCAGCATTGAGATGATGCTGGAAGAGGTGCTCCCATCAAGATTTAACAAACTGTTTGTCGAAGTGCCCGAAATGGTTAATCGCAACCTGCTGTTTAAAAATGCCATTGTTATTAAGAAAGTTGAGCAGGATTTGAAATTTTCATTTGGGATTGTGAGCGATTTCTTTGGCGACAAATTTCTCGATATTGTTCAACGTATCTTTGTTGGCAAATCTATTTCAAAAGCCTTTTTATTTGAACGGATTATTGGTGTTATTCGGAAAAACTACAACGAATCGCACTCACAGGACAAATGGACAGAACCGGCAGGATGGACGATTTTGAAGGCCATAATGCTCATTAATTATTTACTGGAACTAAGAATTATCGAAAACAATAAAAACTATAAGTATATGGATACAATCGTTACTGAAAAGAAAACAAGCCGGTTTAACCTCGATGGATTCAACCAGTTTGTAAAGGTGAACGAAAGTTTCCTCGACAGCGATATCAAAGTAGGGATATTTGCCGTTGGGGTAATGGTGCGTTTCCTTTTCGACATTCAACATGCCAATCTCAGCAATACCCCGTTCGAAAACAAACTGCGCGGGTACAAGCTAAATCCGGAACTACTGATGCAAGTTTATACCGAGGCATTGGACAAAATCCAGAAATACCAGAAGAATTTCTACATCTATGGCGATTTGCGCGAAGTGATCAGCCACTATTTTGTAACTAAAAAGCAAGAACTGGTCTCGTTGAGCAACAACGAGCTATCGTTCTACTTTGTGGCGGGCCTAGAAATGGGGCGCAAGTTCAAGAATGAAAAAGAAAACAATAGTCAAGTAGCAGAATAATAATCTTTTAAACACATAAAACAATGAGTGAAATAATCAGCAATCGCAGCGAACTTTTGTTCCTATATGATATTGAGAATGCCAATCCGAACGGTGACCCTCTGAACGAGAATCGTCCGCGTTTCGACACCGAGAGCAGCTCCATTCTGGTGTCGGATGTACGCCTGAAACGTACCATCCGCGACTATTGGTACGAGTACAAGGGCTTTAACGGACAGGGCGAGAATCAGGATATTTTTGTTCGCGAAACGACATACGCAGAAGGCGACAAAGAGTATATCAAGGACGGGAAACGCCGTGCCAAAGACTTTCAGGAACAAGCCGCTATGATCCTCAATAAATGTATCGACATCCGTGTGTTTGGCGGGGTAATCCCTCTTTCAAACGATTCGATTACCAAAATTGGCCCGGTTCAGTTCCAAATGGGAAAATCGATCAACAAGACCGAGATTATTGAAGAACAGGGAACAGGAGCATTTTCATCGGGAGATAAAAAGAATCAGGCAACTTTCCGTACCGAATACAAAATCCCCTATGCAGTGATTGGCTTCAACGGGGTAATCAATGAGAAATCGGCGCAATATTCAACCATGAACGAAGACGACAAAGCATTGTTGATCGAAGGAATTTGGGAAGGTACCAAAAACCTGATTTCACGTTCAAAGTTTGGTCAAGCACCCTTATTCTTATTGACCATAGACTACAATGAACCTTTCTACATTGGTAACCTGCGTCAGCGGCTAAAACTGGACTGTGGCGAAAAGAACGAAATGCAAATCCGCAGCACCAACGATTTCAGACTGGATGTAACTGAATTGGTCGAGGTGCTGAAAGCAAATAAGGAAAAGATTGCCGCCCTCAGTTTGAAAACCGATTCTCGGCTGACAATGATCAATAAAGGTCAAATCATAACCAACATCAGCAAAAATGAACTATAAGGAATTGCTCATTTTCGACATCAGGGGCGAATACGGGCACTTCCGAAAGTACAATACCACCACCTCGCCGCTAACTTACTCCATACCTACCCGCACGGCCATTGCCGGGATACTGGGGGCCATACTGGGTATGGAACGGGAAATACGCGACGGAGTGTATCCCGAAGGAGCAGAGCCAGTGCAGGAGTTCTTCTCGAAAGAGCGGGCCGATATGACGATACAGATTATGCGCCCAGTGAAGAAAGAGAACATTGGGTTTAACCTTATCAATACCAAGACTTCGTTTTACGACCTGACCCGAGCCGGTCGCACGCAGATTGAGTTTGAGCTGGTAAAGGATGTCCATTATCGCATTTACCTGAGCATGGCCGATAAACTGAAGTTTGAAGAACTTTCGGAACGGATTGCCAACAAACGACACCATTTTACACCGTATTTAGGACTAGCACAATTTACTGCTCAGGTCGATTTTGTGCAGCGGGCTACGGCAAATAATGTTTCCTCTAATGGTGAGTTTGCCGAAATTATTACGGCAGTGAACATGTCGAAACTGCAAGGTGAACCTCCTGTGGAGTTTCAACGGGAATACTTCTATTCGGCCAATAACATGCCTATTGAGATGAACCGCGACCGCGAGGTACTCGAATACTCCGAGGTACTAATCGAAAAGAACGGGAATCCGCTGCGTGTGCGAGTACCCGATTACCACGCGGTTAAGGGAGTTGGAAATATACTGTTCCTATAATGAATGTATACGTCATATTGGATACACATTTCACAGGGGGATGGTCCCCAGATTAGAGACCAAATGCTATGACAGAACTACGCTCGCATCCCGATAAATACCTAATCGACCATCTCCGCGAGGTGGCTACCATCGCCACTTGCTTAGTGAGCGATAAAGGCTATCGCTTCGTGCTGGCTAATGGAGCAGGGATAACCCAACAGCAACTTACCGACCTGGTATGGATTGCTGGTGCGTTCCATGATTTAGCCAAGGCTACCAGTTATTTTCAAGCGTACATCAGAGAGCCGGAAGGGGTACACAGTCATTTAAAGAACCACGCACAACTGTCGTCGATCTTTACATGGTTCGTGGCAAGCCGGTATTGTAAACAACAGTTTAGCGATAAACTTCTTTCAGAATTGATTCCTACATTGGTGTTAATTGCCGTAAAGCGGCATCATGGGAACATCGAGAACCTGGAAAAGGAACTATCTTTCTCAAACGATGATCTTGAGAACTTTTCAGAACAGATCAGAAGCATCGATAATGAATCCATTGAATTGATCATTTCAGAGTTACTTGTCAATTGTAAGGTTAAAACATCATGGAAGGAGTTTACCGCATACTGGCAGGGCAATACTTTCCAGCAAGAAATGAAAGATTTCAAAATCATGTCGTTTAAGTTTCGTTATCCCAAGTTCGACGAACCTTCGCGCATCACATTGTTCAATCTTTTTCAGGTGATCTATTCGGCCTTGATGTTTGCCGATAAAAACGATGTCATCCTTGATGAAACCCGTTTCGACCAGAAGCAAACCAATATAACCAAGCGCTTGGGCCAATTCAGGGAGAAGAAAGGGTTCAACATAGCACAAACAGAAATTGACAGGCTGAAAAATGAAGCCTATTTCAATACACTGGAGCATCTGGAAAAGGTATTCAAACCAGAACAGCACCTTTATTCCATTACTCTGCCAACCGGATTGGGCAAAACCCTTACGGCATATGCGGTGGCCGATAAGCTCAGGGAGCTAAGCGGTAATGCCGATGCCAAAATTGTCATCAACATTCCTTTTACCTCCATCATCGATCAGAACTTTGATGTTTATCGCCAGGTGCTGGGAACTGATTCGAGCGATGTGCTGCTAAAACATCATCATCTTGCGGAACCAAATTATAAGGATGGTTCGGAAAAGGTTTACGACTTCGATAAAAGCCAGTTTCTGATTGAAACATGGCAGTCGGAAACCATTGTTACGACGTTTGTGCAATTTCTGGAAACCATTCTTTCGATGGACAAAACCAAACTAATGAAACTTGCCCACCTGAGGAATGCGGTGGTGCTGCTCGACGAAATACAAACCATTCCTTATGAATTGTGGGAAACTATCCGAAAATCGTTCCTTTCGCTGGGTGAATCGCTGAACATGTACTTTGTACTGATCTCGGCCACACAACCCTTGATTTTTACCCCCGGAGAAAATATTACCGAACTGGTACCCAATTATCAAAAGTATTTCAAAGTGTTCAACCGCACAAGGTTACATTATCATGCGGAAGCGGTTTCGTTTGATTCATTTGTTGAGTCTGTCTCAAATTACGTTTGCGAGGAACCGGAGAAGGATGTCTTGGTCATTATGAATACGAAGAAAGCAGCGCGGACTTGCTTTGAACAATTGGTCAACCTTGATCTGGACGATACCGATTACTATTTCCTTTCCACCTTGATCACCCCTTATGAACGGAAGGAGATTATCCGAAAAATTAGAAAGAAGAACGGAAACCGCAAGCTGATTATATCGACCCAATTGATTGAAGCAGGAGTGGATATTTCAGTCGATACCATCTTCAGGCAACTGTCGCCCATCGATTCCATCATCCAGTCGGCAGGCCGGGCGAACCGTTACAACGAAAAGAAAACAATCTCAGACATTTTCCTTTTCGAAATTGATGGGGAACATCAAAGAACCACCAGTCGGATTTATGGTTCAGACTTAATCCTGAAAACTAAAAATGTTTTGAAGGATTTCAACGACATTGAAGAATCGAACTATTTAAAACTGATAGAGTGTTATTTCGAGGAGGTCAGGAAACAGTCCGATGAAACCTCATCCACTTTATTGGATGCGATATTAGGTCTGCGGTTTGCTGAAATTGGCTTGAGTTTAATCGAGGAGCGAAAGTCCGATTCCGTATTTATTCAATTGAATGAAGAGGCCAAGGCTGTTTGGGAACAATATGTCTCGCTATATAGAGCGGAAGGATTGACTCCTTGGGAATTGAAAGCTCGGTTTTCGGCATTCAAATCAACGTTCTATGACTATGTCATTAATGTCCCTGTACCATATGGAGAAACAAAGATCAATTTTGATTCAGAACAGTTATTCGGTTTTTATTTATCAAACTTGGAACAGCAATCACTCTTCTACTCTTATTCTGCCACTGATTCAACTTTAAATACAGGGTATAATACAAATAAACAACTTGTATCTATTTAACCATGCAAATCACACAAACCACCATACAATTTCCGGATATTCAACTTCAGACCCGCGATGCACACAAGCTACGGGGTTATTTTGGCAACCTGTTTAAAGAACATTCGCCGTTGTTACATAACCATTATGCCGACGGAAGTTCACGCTACGCCTACCCCTTGGTACAATACAAAGTAGTCGATAGAATCCCGGCATTGGTTGGATTTCAGGAAGGAGCCGACCTACTGGTTTCGCTCTTCTTGAAAATATGTGAACTCAACATTGAAGGACAACATTTCCCGGTACAGGCTAAAAACATTCAACAAAAGCAGATTGAGTTGAGCGTTAACCAGCAACTCTACAACTATTTTTTCAAAACACTATGGATGGCACTGAACCAGGAAAATTTTCACAAGTACAGTATGCTGTGCGACGAAGACAAAAAACAGTTCCTGAATCGCCAAATTCAAAATAACATCCTCAGTTTTTACAAAGGGCTCGGTTTTCGGACGACCGAACGTATTATGGCTGTTGCCCGGCTCGAAGAAAAACAAACTCTGTTTAAGAACCAGACTATGCTTGCCTTTTCGGGGAGTTTCACCAGTAATGCGTTCTTACCCGATTGGGCAGGAATTGGCAAAGCCGTTAGCCGCGGTTTTGGCACGATCAATCTAATAGAATAAAGTTTGAAGCATGCAACTAATTATTAACACCTATGGTACTTATGTCCATGTAAAAGACGAGTTATTCGAGGTTTCGCTCACAAAAGACGGGGAAAAACAAAAACATCATTTTGCCAGTCAAAAGGTCACATCCATCTTAATGAGCAAAGGATCGGCAATCAGCACCGATGCAGTTATCCTCGCCATGAAGAACAATATCGACATCATTATTTTCGAATACGATGGTGTACCCGTCGGCCGTTTTTGGCATAGTAAACCTGGAAGTACCTCCAAAATTCGCAAACAGCAGCTGGAAGCAAGTCTGAACGAGGTGGGTGTTTTCTGGATTAAAAGCTGGCTAACGAAAAAGCTCGACAACCAGGTGGAATTACTGAAACGGCTGAAAAACCATCGCCCGGCGACAGCCGACAAAATTCAGGAAAAAATTGACTCGATTTCATCACTCAAACAAAAAATGAATGAGCTGAAAGGAAGCAATATCGATACTATCGACGACACTCTTCGAGGTCTGGAAGGTACTGCCGGGCGCATCTACTTCCAAACCTTAAGCTCTCTGCTAAACGAGCGATACCAGTTCAGCGGTCGGAGTTTTCGACCGGCGCAAGATGCCTTCAATGCTTTTCTCAATTATGCCTACGGCGTACTTTACAGCAGGGTCGAAAAGGTTCTGGTCATCGCCGGACTTGATCCCTATGTTGGGTTTATGCACCGCGATGATTATAATATGAAAAGTATGGTCTTCGACTTTATTGAACCCTACCGCATATATGCCGACGAAGTCGTATTCAAACTGTTCTCTGCAAAAAAGGTAAACGACAGTCACACCGACGACATCACCAACGGCATCAGTTTAAATGCCGATGGTAAAAACCTGTTGATGCAATCACTCATGCAGTTTCTCGACGAAGAAAAAATAAAATATAACGGAAGGAATCAAACCCGCATGAACGCCATGCAGATGGATGCCCATCAGTTTGCAAACAAATTAATCAACAAGCTATGATTTGCTGGGTCTTATATGATATTAAAAAGAACCGACAACGGGGAAAGATCTCCAAGATTTGTAAAAAGTCGGGATTGTACCGGGTACAAAAATCGGTGTTCTTGGGCAGCATGGAAGACAACGAAAAAGACAGCCTTGAGCTGGAAATAAAGGAACTCATTGACGAAGAAACCGATTCTGTTTACATCTTCCCTATGAGTAAAAACGAACTGCGGCAAACTGCCCTCATGGGGCAGGCATTCGACAAGAAACTAATTACCGATGAAGTTAAAGCCCTGTTTTTCTGATGTCAATAACTCCGTCACATATCATTGAATACTTGTACTGTCCGAGATTTACGTATTTCGAGTATGTTCTAAGTATTCCTCAATATGAAGAAAGACACTTCAAAGTTGAAAAAGGGAGAAGTGTACATGAGCAAAAGCTCGAACAAAACCGGGACTACCTCAGAAAGCGAATCGGCGTACAAGCAAAATACGCAGACCAATATTTAGCCAACCAATTGTTACGCGGAAAAATTGATGAAGTACTTTTACTAAATGATGGGACAATGGCTCCGCTTGACTACAAATTTGCTAAATTTGAAGATCGGGTTTATGAAACCTATCGGACTCAATTGGAATGCTACGCGGTTCTTATTGAAGATAATTTTGCGAAAAAAGTAACCAAAGGATTTTTGGTCTATACCCGTTCTGCAAATAAATTGGTCGAAGTTGAAATTCCGGACGCGGCAAAAAACGAAGTTCGTTCCATATGCCAAGCTGTAAACGAAATAATTACACAGAATTATTTTCCCAAAGCAACCAAATACAAGCAACGTTGTGTCGGCTGTACTTACCGGAATATCTGCATCAAATAGGCAATCACGGGTGGCAATTTATTTAATAAGTTGAGAAATCGAGCTATAACTAAAAGAATAACAATAAATTACACCTTCGGAAATGCATACAAAAACACACATATCAGCGTTCTTTGACATACTGAAAAATGAAATTGGACACAAGCAAATAAATCATTATAGCACTGGAAAACAGACAAATGAAAAACTGTACGGCTTCCAGAGCATCATCCACCGAAACAAGGATTGAAACATTTCCTGATAGACGAAGGACAAACCGATAGACAGCCTTCCAGAGCATCATCCACCGAAACAAGGATTGAAACGCTTATACCCCCTGACAGGATTAAACATGTCTCCCTCTTCCAGAGCATCATCCACCGAAACAAGGATTGAAACGATATGTTCTCAGGCGTTGCGGTTCCATCGTAAACGACTTCCAGAGCATCATCCACCGAAACAAGGATTGAAACATATTAACGCCCCGGTTTCATTCCGGGGCTAAACACTTCCAGAGCATCATCCACCGAAACAAGGATTGAAACCCCTTTTTCAGCCAACTCACAACCGTTTGAAAGTGCTTCCAGAGCATCATCCACCGAAACAAGGATTGAAACGCTTCAGGTGTTGCTTTTTGCTCGATATCAGGTTTGCTTCCAGAGCATCATCCACCGAAACAAGGATTGAAACACTACAAGGCTGTATCTGTTAATATCTTCCGAGTCTTCCAGAGCATCATCCACCGAAACAAGGATTGAAACAAATATGGCGTTAAACGGTACTGGCATCGTGATTACGCTTCCAGAGCATCATCCACCG
>NZ_JAPAAF010000002.1 GCF_025907915.1 Gaoshiqia sediminis | reverse complement strand
CCTTCAGGTTTCAAAACCAACCCTCCATTTTTTCAGTGAACTCTTGTTTTTTGCGGCTGCAAAGTAAAGGACTTTATTTGTAACTTCCAAACACTTTTTAAAAGTTTTTTCCATTGCCAAAATCACCCAAAACCCTTACAGAACGCTCCTTCCAAATCTCCCGGCCTAACCCGGGTGGCTCTCAAAGCGGCTGCAAATATAGAGAGCTTTTTTTGTTCT
This sequence comes from Gaoshiqia sediminis, assembly GCF_025907915.1. Classification (GTDB taxonomy): domain Bacteria; phylum Bacteroidota; class Bacteroidia; order Bacteroidales; family Prolixibacteraceae; genus Gaoshiqia; species Gaoshiqia sediminis. The sequence goes on along the minus strand of NZ_JAPAAF010000002.1, from coordinate 352,646 downwards.
GCAACATATTTTGACAAAAACATTTTTCACTTCGCAGAGCATCACCTGACGACAAACTAAATACCAGCTACTTACCTATCGATAAAATTTTCATTGAAACGGTCTTGAACAAACAAAATAGTGGATCGCCAACCTTCAAATCCAGTTTTTCGAGGGCCGGACGAGTAATTTCAACCAACAAAGGAAAGCCAACATCAACACTGCAGAATACCTTTTTCCCGGAGAATTTAATGTCAGTAACAGTTCCCTGCAATTGGTTTCGGCTCGATATTAAGGCAATTCGTTCTTTGGAAAGACTAACATTGGCAGGCGGGATGCTTAAAATGATCTGATCATCGGGGACAATTGTATAGATGGTATCCAGCAATAAACAATTAGAAGAATACTCAGAATAATAATAGAAAGCCGTCAAGTCACCAATCCTGTCGATGCTTTGGGCACGCAACCGTACAGCATTGGCTTCTTCCCCGTTCATGAGCAAGGGCTGGCACTGAGGATCGAACAACAAATCATGATAGTGCCCAAAACCGGCAATAGTACCGTCTTCAACAATTAATAGTTGGTTGGTGAGCATCAGCAAATCAGAAATATCATGGCTCACAACCAATATTGGCAGGCGATACCGTTCATGGATTTTGATCAGGTACGGGATGATATTCCGTCTCAAGCGTTGATCGAGTGCGGAAAAGGGTTCATCGAGCATCAACACTTCAGGGGAACCGAGCAACATGCGGCCAATGGCAATGCGCTGTTTTTCCCCACCGGAACATTCCCGCGGCTTTTTACTTAGCAGAGTGCCCAACTCAAGCAAAGAAACAACCTCATTAAAATGGATGGAGGAGGAGGACTGGTAGCCATACATCAAATTTTTGCGGACTGACATGTGCGGAAACAAACGGCCTTCCTGAAAAACCAACCCCATACGCCGTCGACGAGCTGGCACCTTAATCTTCAAATCCTTATCAAACATGGTCTTCCCGTGGATAACAATCCTGCCCCAATCCGGATCCTCAATTCCGGCCAACAATTTCAGCAAACTGGATTTCCCGTGCCCCGAAGCTCCGAACACACCAATAATTCCTTCGGGAATTTCCACATTCATCTTCAAGGAAAAGCTCCCGCGCGTGTAGGCTATATTTATATATACTGCACTCATAGGCCAGTTGATTTTTTATAGCGCCGGTTTACCAATTCGGAAACCAGCATGGCAATAAATGAAATGACAATGGAAATAACCATCAGGCGGAAAGCTTCACCTTCCTTACCCGGGGTTTGCATGGCCGAGAAAAGCGCCAGCGGAATGGTCCGGGTTTCGCCGAAAGTGTTGCCGGCAAACGTGATAGTTGCGCCAAATTCGCCTAAACTTCGCGTAAAACTCAACAAGAAACCGCTAAGGATCCCCGGAAATGCCAATGGTGCAGTTATGGTAAAAAAGACCTTCAGGTTGTCTGCGCCCAATATTTCGGCAGCATCTTCAAGGCGTTTGTCCACCATCTCAACCGCCTGCTTCACGGCACGAACCGCCAATGGTAACGAAACGATCACCGAAGCGATTACTGCCGCAGGAAAAGTAAAAGCAATGCGAAGGCCAAACTGATCCTCCAGAAACCGCCCCAACAAACCATTCATACCCAATACTATTAATAATATATAGCCGGTTGTTACGGGTGGCATTACCATAGGGATATGCAAGACGGCTTCGATGACTGGTTTCAAACGAAAATTTTTCCGCGCCAAAAACCAGCCCAACCAAATAGCAACCGGTAAGGAAACAAAGGCACAGAACAACGCCACCCTGATGGAGACCAATAAGGCAGAAAGCTCAGCTTCCGATAATCCGACAAACAGCAAATTTTTCAATAGACTTTAAATTGATGTTTAACGAGAATTGCTTTTACTTCGGCTGAACGCAAGTAGGTATAAAAATCGCGGGCCAGCGGGTTCTCCGATAACAGCAACTGAAAATATTCAACCGCTTGATGCGTTTCGGGAGGGAATGTATGGACGATTCTCACCTTTTGGGATTGAAGGGCATCGGTTTTATAAACAATCGCGTACCCGGCCTCTCCAATTTCCACCATCATCAAGGCTGAGCGGACATTGGTAGTTTGCAGCAATTTACCGTCCAGCTTGAGATGATAATAATCGAGAACTTGTTGTGCATACTCGCCCACGGGCACATAACCAGGATCGCCAATCGCTATTTTCTGCCACGTATTTGTCAATAAACCGGCTATTTCATTCTCCCCGGAACTGTCTGTAAGCGAACCAACCAGCACTAAATCGTTGCCTGCAAGCACGGCCGTGTCTTTTGCCAGGTTTCGATCTACCAGGTATTTCATCCACTTCCGGTTGGCCGAAAAAAACACATCCGCCGAAGCGCCTTGTTCAATCTGCCGGGCCAGGGTGCCGGATGCAGCCAGGTTCAGTTTAATGTCCACCTTCCGTTGAAGCCGGAAGCTGTCTGTAATTTCTGTAATTACATCGGTCAGGCCGGCAGCCGCAAAGACCACCAGTGTATTCTGTTTCGAATGCTTCCCGGTACAGGAAAAAAGCGAAACAACCATCAGCCATAAAATAATCTGTTTCATAATCTTCAACATTAACAAGTTTCACAAGCTAAGCCGAGATGCAGTCCAGTCCATTCCTTCACTTCCGCAAGAAAATTTATCATCCGGTCAATTTCCTCGTCCGTTGGTTCCAGGGTTTCCAACACTTCCAGCGAACAGAAATTCATGAACTTGTTGTAAAACCGACTTTCCTCTATAAACAATTCCGGCACTTCGTACTTCTTTTTAAGCATCCGCAACATGCTGCTAATGCTTGAATGCTCGGGCAAGTCGCCATCTTTTGTAATCAAGGCAGTTAAAAAGCCTTCCAGGGCCAAACCAATCAAATTGTAATATACCAGGTTTCCAAATGGGCGACCTTTTTCCTTTGCCTTAACTGTTGTTTTGTAATAAGCCAAAGCTTCTGAGTGATAACCATTCCAAGTTTCCATAATTGTATCTTTTAAATCATTAATTGTATTCCGAAGTTGATATAGTCACCATAAGTCCCGGAAGAACTTACACGGTAATTTCTGGTCCCGCTCCCGGTTCGGTTCATATAGTGCAGGTTAAGCTTCAATTTTCTCTTTGCTGAAATAAGGTTTATCCCGGCATCAATGATCCGATCCTGACCGTCATAAAACGATGCATCCTGAAAGGTGTCGTCTCCAGTAAACTGGTTGAGCATAATCGCTGGTTCGAGAACCCAGTCTTTCTTCAAAAAGAAATTATACGAAGCACGCACCATCAGGCAGGATGCCAGGTAATCATCCAGGTTTTTGCGGTCGAGCAAATAATATTCGCCATCCAGCTTTAACCCGTTCAGGTAAATCAGGACATCGGCCCCGTACGTGGCAGATGATTTGAAGACGTCGGTCTTTCCCTGGGTTGATGCGCCAAAACCAACCGACATCAGTTTTTGCTTTTTTAATAAATTCCCGGAAAGGCAATATTTATAGGAATTCCATTCTTTGTCGCCAACATTCAGGATGACATGCCCTAGAAACACGGGACTCCAGTTTTCACTTGTGATACTGGTATTATCCTGCCGGGTAATGAAAGCAATATTGTATAAGAGCTGACTTTTCCCGACACCTCCCATGCCCCCAACATTGACACCCGGACAAATGCCGTTGGTTTTTCCTGTAACAAATTGGCGCAAATAGCAGGATGTTTCCGCTTTGTCGAGCGAACTGGTGGTCCAGGGCGATGTGACCGACTCGCGGCTCAAGTGTGGTAAAAACGATCCGCCCGAAACCATCAGCCAGTCCGTTTCGGGCAGTACGCTATACGTGCCATAAGCGCTCCACAGGGCAATATCCCCGGTATTTGCTTTCCCTTTCGATGAAAGATTTGAATCCTTCCCCAGATGATCAAACGAACACTGAATATCGTACGACAGGTTTTCCATCAGCTTTCCTTTCAAGCCAATCCGGCCCCGGCGAAAATAACTTGCTGCCCGATCGGGAGAGGCACCACCTCCTGACTCCAGCCCTTCGCTGTATATCGTCCAATACTGAAGGTTAGCGTAAGGTTTTACTGTTGGTTTTAAGAGCGGTTCATCAGCAAATAAATTTGCACTTGCCAGAACCAGTAAAAAAATTAATTGATGTTTTTTCATTACTTTTCTCTTCAAGTTTTTACTTATGCCGTTATTATTTTTTGAATAACGGTGGTCAAAAAAAAGGCTCAAACGACCGATTTAATTCACGGATAAACCGCCCAAAGCGCTTCTCAGCTTCTATGTAAAGTTCCAGCACTTGTGCCCCATCGGGGGTCAGTTCGGCAAAACCGCCACCAATGCCACCGCGAACCGAGATGATCAGTTTTTTTCCGGCAACGCAATTGAGTTGAACAATTTCATTATAAACCTTGGAATATGAGCTCTCCAATTTTTGAGCAGTTCCCGAAATGGATCCTGTTTTCTGGATACCTGCCAAAATTTGCATCCATAAATGACATCTCACTCCATGATCGCCCATATCAAACCAAATAGCTCCGTCAATCGGTTTATTTTTCATTGTTGCTCCGGAATTGAAGGTGAATGGAAAAGCGACAGTATATCCTCGTAGTCGAACGCACGTTTGGCACGTTTAGCAGCATCTCTCATTCGATTGACAACTTCAGTTAGTTGCTCTTTTGACACTACGATGCCCCTTGATTTCAGGAAGTGTTTGAGCGCACCGCTACCGGAGTGCGTCCCAAATACCAGCTCGGTTTCACGTCCGAAATCAACCGGGTTGAAAACTTGATAGCTCATCGGATCATTCACTAAGCTGCGGCAATGAATTCCCGACTCGTGCCGACAAATCATTCCGCCCACAATTGGTTTTGAATCGTGAATTTTTCGTTGCGACGCCACCTCAACCGCCCGGCAAAGTTTCTGCAGCATATTGAGCCGGATGCCGCAATCAATGGCTGCCGATACCTTCATGGCTGCCGCTACTTCTTCCAAACAGGCATTCCCTGCTCTTTCGCCTAATCCATTCACCGTTAAACTAGCTGATTGACAACCTGCCAAAGCCGCTGAAACGGTGTTTGCGGTAGCCATTCCCAGATCGTTGTGACCATGAAACTCGAATTCAACTCCGGGGAACAATCCAGTTAGCCAACTGAAAAATTCCATTGTTGAAAGTGGATTCAATGTTCCAACAGTATCGGCAATTCGAATACGATCTGCCCCTTCAGCCAAACAAGCTGAAATAAACTCCTTTAAAAAGTCGCGGTCGGCCCGGGAGGCGTCCTGCGCTCCAACGGCAACAAAATCGAATCGCTGGTGAGCGAATGCCATCATCGGCTTAACCCGGTCCAACACCCACGAACGACTTTTACCGATCGCTTTTTGCTGAATATCGGAAACAGGAAAAGAAATATTCATTCGGCTGACTCCGGTTTTTTCCGCTGCCAGCATATCTTCCTCTGTTGATCGCCCCCAGCAGGTCGATTTAAATTGAAAACCTGCACGAATAATTTCACGAATAACCAACTGCTCGCACTCCCCCATAATTGGCGTACCAACTTCAAGCTCCTTCACACCCGCCGCATCAAGCAAGGCAGCAATCTTCATTTTTTCATCAAAACTGAAGACTACTCCGGGGGCTTGTTCGCCGTCCCGGAGAGTTGTATCAATTATATGGAGAGGTTTCTCAATCATTATTCACTGATTAGATATTCCTCAACAGCTTTTCCTTCCTCCAACGCATCCAAAATCTCGTCGATGCGTTCTTCGGTAATTGCTCCGTACCAGAAATTATTGGGTTGAATAACCATCACCGGTCCCTGTGAGCATACATTCAAACAGGCGGTTGAAGAAACAGCAGCATCGATACCACGGTCGTTGCATTCTTCCATGATATACTGAATGAAATCGGCAGCACCATTCTTATTGCAAAAGCCTTTGGCATCGCCGGCAACCCGATACGAGTTGCAAACTAAAATGTGGAAATCAGGTTTTTTCATTATTGAAACTATTTAAAGGTTGAACTATTTATTGTCATCCTGAACTTGTTTCAGGATCTCTTCGATCTGGGAAAGGTCGATGTTACTGACAGATCCCGAAACAAGTTCGGGATGACCTCGCTATTGAGCATGGGATGCGGCATCACCCACATCCCGTTCCTGAGCCGGAGCACTCAGCGCCGCACCTATAAACATCGGCTTTTTTGATGGTTTTCAGCGACTTTCCTTTATAAATGGCATCCAGCCCATCATCAATCAATCCGGTCATTTCAACGATTTTGATCCCTGAACGTCCGATGATGGATGAAGGTGAAGGTCCGATTCCGCCAACCAATAAAGCCCGACAGTCATTTAAACATTCGCCCAGAGCTTCCCAACGCAGGTTGCCGGTACCTGAGGGAGGTGTGCGGCGTTGCTCCACCAGCCGGTAACCCGAAGGTGTTTCTTTAAAAATGTACAGGTAATCGGCTTCGCCCAGGTGTTGGTTCACTAACATACCTTCCTGGCTGGCTACAGCAACGTTCGGACGGGTTTCGTCGACTGACACGGACATGGTTGCAATATCATTCAGCAATTTGGCTGCATCCGGATCATCTTTTCCCAAAAGGCCGACTGCATCGGCACGGCAACGAGCGCAGTGCGTCATTGGTTTGATGTGCTGGCTAATTTCTGCACGAATCACCTTCATCATGGCAGGAGATGGCTCTTCCAGATTCTCGAAGGGCGTATCAGCAACCGGATACAGTGGAATACAGTTCATCAGATCAGCACCAAGTTCTTTGGCCGATTTGGCGATCCCTCCCACTAGCTGATCGTTGATTCCGGGAACTACGATCGTATTGATCTTAACAGTAATTCCGTACATCTTTAGCATCTTAATGGCTTCAAGCTGTTTCTCCAACAACACTTTAGCCCCTTCGATACCAACATAGCCGCGTTTATCCAAACGAACCCAGCTATAAATGTTTTTGGTGACTTCCGGATCAAACGAGTTCATGGTGATGGTCACATGACTCACTTTCAGTTCTGCCAACTCGTCGACATAGGGCGCTACATTCAACCCGTTTGATGACAAACAAAGAATCATTTCTGGGAACTCTTTGCGGATTAACCGCAACGTTGTCATTGTTTCAACCGGGTTGGCGAACGGATCACCAGGCCCAGCGATACCAACTACAGATAAGTGAGGCATTTTTTCCTTCAACTTAATTGTATAAATCAAAGCTTGTTCGGGCGACAATACCTTGCTTGTTACACCGGGACGACTTTCGTTTACACAATCATTGTCGCGTTTACAGTAATTACATTGAATATTACATTTCGGGGCAACCGGCAAATGCACCCGGGCATATTTTCCTTTAGCATCTTTGCTAAAACAGGGGTGTTTTTCAATATCAATCATAGTTGTATTTTTTTAGAGTCCCGAGACTTTGAGTCCCGAGTCCTGAGTTTTCAACTCATAACTCACTGCTCATTACTCACGGACCTGGTTACATATATTTATAGCCGACCGCCGAATGGTCTTGTTTATATTGGATCATGGCATTGACAACCTGGTCGAATAGCTCCTGTGTACCGGAGTAGCCGAGATGCTTGATGCGTTGTCCGCCAATACGATCATGAATCGGGAATCCGCAGCGAACAATCGGAATGTTCAGTTCGCGTGCGATGTAATAGGCTTTGCTGTTTCCAACAAAAAGATCGGGCTTGTTTTCGATGCTCCACTCCCGGATTTTTTCGTAGTCGAACATGTTTTTTGCCAGAATTTGTTCTCCTCGTTCAGGGCAGTTCTCGCGGATTTGTTCTTCCAGCCTTCCGCTTTCGCCACCTGTTGCGGCTAAAACCACTTCAACTCCAATTTCATCGAGGAAGGTTGTCATGGCAATCACAAAATCTTCTTCGCCATAAACCACCGCTTTCTTTCCGAAAATGTATTTGTGTCCGTCAGCGTAGGAGTCAATCAAACGTCCGCGCTCGCCTTTGTAGCGAGCCGGCATTTCCTTACCGGTTATCTCTTCCAATGCTTTTATAAAGCGATCGGTGTTTTTTACCCCGATTGGCATTGACATGCGGTAATTTTTTACGCCGAATTCATTCTCCAGGTAATGAGCTCCGGTAGCCGAAAGCTTATTGTTTTTTACCCGGCCTGACAGCGAACCAAAATTGAGAATTGTTCCAAACTCGATGGATGCTGCGGCTGTTCCGCAGGTTTCTATTTTGCTAACCGGTGTTCCACCTTCGGGAATTCGTTTATAACTTTCCCAGATCGGGTTGTCCAACGTTTCCGAATAATCGGGAAGCAAAACGTAATCAATACCAAAATCATTCAGCAGGTATTTGAGTTGACGTAAATCTTCGGTTGACACAAAACCGGGAAATATATTGAGATGCGTCCCTTTTTCGCCGCCTTTAGCAAATGTTTTCACCGCAGATGCTACTGCTTCATGAAAACCATCCATGTGCGATCCCTGGTAGCTGGGAGTCGATGCGGTAACAAAACGAGGGAGATCATTGAGCTGATTGTCTTTCTGAAATTCGTGAATGTACATTTTCACGTCATCGCCAATGGTTTCGGAAAGACAAGTTGTTGTTAGAGCGACCACTTCGGGTTTGTATTGCCCGATCACATTTTTAATCGCCGTGTGGCAGTTGGCGCCACCGCCGAAAACGGTTGCTTCTTCGGTGAAATTTGAGGAAGCAATATCTACCGGTTCTTTGAAGTGGCTGATCAGGTAGCGCCGGATGTAGGTTGCACAGCCCTGTCCTCCATGAATGATGGGGACACAACCGCGAATTCCTTTGAAAGCAATGCTGGCACCAAGTGGGGCACAAAGCTTACAGGCATTCCGCGTAGCTGTAAATTCTTTTGTCGATTTTATAATCGGTGCATTTTCAAACATGTTCTTCAAGGTTTTGAGTTAAAATTTCGTTCGGTGTCATTCCGAACTTGTTTCGGAATCTCTTCCGTCACATTGGAAACGCTTTGCAAACAGATCCTGAAACAAGTTCAGGATGACTAGCTAATCGCGTCGCCCTATTTCATGAATTGCCAAACCGGGCTGCAAACTGAAGCGTACACTTCTTTTGCAAAGTTGAGCATGCCCTCATATCCCGCGAGAGCTTCTTTCCGTTCGTGGTTGTGGTCGCAAAAACCAAGTCCTAACTTGTAGGCGATTGGCCGTTCTTTCACACCTCCGATAAAAAGATTTGCTCCGGTTTGTTTCACAAATTCAGAGAGTTCGTTCGGATTGGAGTCATCAACAATGATGGTTCCATCGTCACACATTTCCTTTAACAAATTGTAATCGTCCACATTTCCTGTCTGGGAGCCAACCACAACAGTTTTCATTCCGATTAGGCGAAGAGCTTTGACCAACGAGATTGCTTTAAAAGCTCCTCCCACGTAAATCGCTGCTTTTTTGCCTTCCAACTTCTGACGATATTGCGTCAATGCCGGCAATAAGGTTGTTAATTCTTCTTTAACCAGCGCCCGTGCTTTTTCCATCATCTCGTCCGATTTGAAGAACTTGGCCACTTCGTAAAGTGCGTCCGACATATCTTCAATTCCGAAATAAGAGACTTTCATAAACGGAATGCCGTACTTTTCTTTCATTTCTTTGGCCAGGCCGATCATCGAACCTGAGCACTGAACAACATTCAGTTGTGCCGTATGCGCTTTCCTGATATCATCAACTCTCCCGTCGCCGGTCATGGCTGCTACCAGATTCACGCCCATTTTCTTATAGTATTCAGCCAACATCCAGAGTTCACCAGCCAGGTTGAAATCTCCGAGAATGTTCAAGCTATATTCAGGGGCTTTGAATGTGGTATCGGTACCAATTAATTTGGAGAGCGCTCCGCAGGCTATTTTATAGCCATCCTTTTTTGTTCCGTTAAATCCTTCTGACATGACTGCAATCACGTCGATGCCTTTTTCGCGTGTCACCCGCCGACACACCGCTTCAACATCGTCGCCAATTACACCCACGATACAGGTGGCATATACAAAAGCGCCTTTCGGCTTATAGGTGTCAATTAAACTGATCAATGCCTTATACAAACGTTCTTCGCCTCCGAAGACAACTTCTTTTTCCTTTAGATCAGTTGTAAAACTTAATCGGTGAATTTGTGGCCCGGATGAAAGTGATCCGCGAATGTCCCAGGTGTAGGCGGCACAGCCAACCGGCCCGTGAATGAGATGCAGTGCATCTGCAATCGGATATAAAACTACTCTGGAGCCACAAAAAACACATGCCCGTTGACTGACCGAACCGGCCACACTGGCTTTCCCGCAAGCAATCGCTGCATCATCTTTCCCTTTGGTGAGAATTTGATTTTGTCTGTCATTTATAAATGCATCCATAGCGTTAGTTTTTTTTAAGATGAAAGGGAGGCTGCGGGTTGCCTCCCCTCACATTTTGACATTATGAAGAACATATTCTAAAGGGATGTCTCCCTGGATCCTTCCCGGCTGAAGGGAAGGATATCTTATCGATTCTGGTTTTGTTGAACTATTATGATGGAATACCGAAGAGTGAGCAGCAAATCATTTGTTGTCATTTGCTGTCATTTGCTGTCATTTGTTGTCATGATTTTTTTAAACTCTTTGCAACCAACGACTTTAGAATGACTATGAATGACCAATAATGACTGTCTTAAACTACCGTCCATTCCACCTGGTTGGCTCATACAAAACCAGATCGTTTTTACATGGTCAGCTCGAACGATTCTTCGGGCGAAGTGGCATCCTGGTAGTCCATGATAGCGCCAAGGATTTTCTCCAGGATGCGGATACCGCCCATATACCCTACCGTTGGGAAGTAGCTGTGCCCCACGCGGTCGAGGATCGGGAAGCCCATTCGCACAAACGGAATATTTTCGTCGCGCGAGATATATTTCCCGTAAGTGTTCCCGATGATCAGGTCAACCGGCTCCTGCTTGATCCACTGGTGCATCAGCAGCATATCAGCTTGCGGGCCATTTTTGTATTTGGCCTCAGGCACTCGTTCCGACAGGATTTCTTCTATCCGTTTATCAAAATTTTTGCCCGGCGTTCCCGACACAATGTAAACTGGTTTCATATCCATGTCGGTCAGGAATTCAATCAGTGGGATGATGTTGTCCGGATCGCCATAGATGGCCACTCGTTTTCCATAGAGATATTGGTGCATATCGGTGATTACATCCACCAACCGTCCGCGCTCATCAGTCAATGAATCGGGGATAGAAACTTTGCCGGCTTTGGCAAGTGCCTGGATGAAGCGGTCGGTAGCACGCAACCCAACCGGAATATCGACGATTTCGAAAGGAACTTTGCATTTATTATCCAGCATCACCGCCGCTTTCCGCGTTCCCCAGTCACCCAGCCCAATCGTCTTCATACTATCGCCCATACTGATCATGTCGGGGATGGTGGTGCCGCCTTTCGGGTACATTTCGTAACTGCCGGTCATGGGCGTGTCCAGCACATCCGACGTATCGGGCAGCAAAACAGACTTCACTTTCAGCAGGCCGGCCAGCCTTTTCAGTTCACGCATATCAGAGGGTTCTACCCAGCCCGCCAACAGGTTGATCTGCCGTTTCTTCTCGTCGGTCTTCTCCGGGAAATACCTGACAATACCTTCCAGCATATTGGCGTACCCGGTAACATGAGACCCAACGTAACTGGGTGTTGACGCCTGAATGATGTGTTTACCGAAGGGCACTTTACCTTCATCGCGGGCTTTGGCCACAATTTGCCCAAGGTCGTCACCAATGGTTTCGGACAAGCAGGTTGAATGCACGGCAATTATTTCGGGCTCATAAATGGCAAAGATGTTCTCGATGGCGGTCATCAGGTTGGCTTGTCCGCCAAAAACGGATGAACCTTCGGTGAACGAACTGGTTGATGCCATCACCGGCTCTTTGTAGTGTTTGGTCAGCGCGCTGCGGTGATACGAGCAACATCCTTGCGAACCGTGACTGTGAGGCAAACATCCGTGAATGCCCAGGGCAGCGTACATAGCCCCGATGGGTTGGCAGGTTTTTGCCGGGTTCACCGTAAGCGCTTTACGCTCTTTTACTTTATCTGTTGTATGTCGTAGTAACATGATTAATCCTCCTTTTAAGCTTCAATGGTCATACTTCCAACAATCTCTGGTTCGTGTTTCCAAGGTGTATCCACCAGTTTCCAGATTTTGGTGTCCAGCATACGTTGCATTTCTTTATAGAAATTGATCGCACCTTCGAATGCCGCGTAAGGGCCGCCGTAGTCGTAAGAGTGCAACTGTTTGAGAGGGACGCCGTACTTCTGCACCACATATTTTTCCTTGATACCGGCACAGAAAACGTCGGGCTTGTAGAATTCGATCAGCTTTTCGGTTTCCCAATGGTTCACATCATCGATGACCAGCGAATTCTTCTTCATTTCAGGCATCATACCTTCATAATCCTTGAATTTGTAGCCAGATTTTTCGAGCGAATCTTTTTTGGCAACCAAGTCGTCGCGGAAATGTGCTTCGTCTTTGGATACCACCAAATCCTCGATGTTCCGGGTGTCCGCATCAATCTTGATGTTGGGGATTACTTTCCGTCCTTCGTAATCGTCGCGGTGAGCGAACTCGTAACCGGCCGATACCACACGGATTCCCAGTTCGCCGAACAAATCCTGGTAGTGGTGGGCACGCGAACCGCCAACGAACATCATGGCCAGCTTCCCTTCAACTTTTGGTTTCACGGCTTCTTTTACCGCATTCACCTTGGCCATTTCGCGTTCGCAGATGGCATCTACTTTGGCTGTCAGTTCTGCATCGCCAAAATAATCGGCAATCTTTTTCAAGGATTTGGCAGTTGACTCTGCCCCGATGAAGTTCACCTTGATCCAGGGGATGCCGTACTTTTCTTCCATCATTTCAGCAATGTAGTTGATGGAGCGATGGCACATCACCATATTCAGGTCGGCTGTATGTGAATATTCCATACTCTCGATCGTCGAGTTACCTGAGAAGGTTGACAACAATTCGATACCAGCTTCTTCAAACAGACGTTCGATTTCGAAAGTATCACCTCCGATGTTATATTCGCCCAGCAAGTTCACCTGGAATTTACCTTTACGGGGACGGTCATTGTTACCCACCACGTTTTTGAATACCTGGTTGTTGGCAATGTGGTGACCGGCCGACTGCGATACGCCGCGATATCCTTCGCAGCTGAACCCGAAGATATTGATTCCCAATTCAGCTTTCATATCGCGGGCCACCGAGTGAACATCGTCACCAATCAAACCGACCGGGCAGGTGGAAAAAATGCCAATAGCTTTGGGGGCAAACATTTCGTAGGCTTCGCGGATCGCTTCTTTCAGTTTAGCCTCACCACCGAAAACAATGTTCTCATCCTGCATGTCGGTTGAAAAAGCGTAGGTCATGAAGTTGTCTTCACCCTCGGCCGGGCGGGTTTGGTTACGGCGGGTAAGCCACGCGTAGAAACTACAGCCGATTGGCCCGTGTACCAGGTTGATGATGTCGCGGGTGGGGCCAAGCACTACCCCTTTACACCCAGCGTACGTACACCCGCGTTGGGTGATTATTCCGGGAATGGTGCGGATGTTGGCCTGGATCTCCTGATCTGCATCGGGATCGTTGATCACCATCGATTTGTCGCGTTTTTTGGCGACTTTGCGCGGATACCTGGCCAGAATTTCTTCTTTCAGCGGCGTCGGGTCCGGCAATCCGTTTATGTATTCTTTTTTCTTAACCATAACTTGTTCGTTTTATCAAAGGATTAAATCACCCGTTTCGCCGGTCCGTACGCGATAGGTCTCTGCCAGGGGCAGGACGAATATTTTTCCATCGCCGGGAGCCGGGGTTTGGTTTACTTCAATAATGGTATCCACCACGGTCTGCACATCTTCGTCGGGAACGGCAATGTTGAGTACACGTTGCGGGCGGAGCCGGGGTTCTTTGCCCAGGTGGGCCAGCGCCTCGGGGGTGTCGTTTTTCACGCCTTCCAGCACTTTGGCGTCCCACAGGCCTTTGCCACGTCCGAAAACTTTTCCGGTGGCCGTCATCGAGCTGATGCCGGCCTCGGTCAGTGCCCTTTTGGTTTCGTTCATCTTATCGATGCGGATAATTGCCAATATCATTTTCATAGTCGTGGAATTTTAAGGTTACAATTCTTTGGTACCGCGACTGATGGTATAAGCTTCGTCAACCGGTGTCACAAATATTTTCCCATCGCCGAAGGCGCCGTTTGGCTCGGTGCGCGCAGCTTCCATGATGGTGGTGATGGCAAAGTCTTTGTCTTCGTCTTTCACCACGATGATCAACATCTCTTTGGGAAGCTCGTCGTAGGTAACATCGCCGATTTTGATACCGCGCTGTTTTCCGCGACCTACCACGGGGATTTTGGTAACCGCCACATAACCGGCTTCAAACAACGCCTTTAGTACTTTACTGGATTTCTCGGGACGGATAATTGCTCTGATCATTAACATGTTGTGTTCTCCTTTTAATTTAGTTTGACATTCTTGGGGCTAGTTGGCAATACCGAAATCGATCAGCAGCTGTTCCAGGGTTTCGATTTCCAGTGGGGTTGGAATAACGAAGGTGTCATTCTCGTCGATGGCCTTGGCAAGGGCCCGGTACTCGTCAGCCTGAGGATGGGTCGGATCGTACTCGATCACGGTTTTCCGGTTAATCTCAGCACGCTGAACCATGTTATCGCGAGGCACAAAGTGGATCATCTTTGTTCCAAGCTGTCTGGCCAATTCCACAATCATTTCACGTTCGTTGTCCACGTTACGCGAGTTACAGATCAAGCCGCCCAGACGGACACCACCAGCTTCGGCATATTTCTTCACTCCTTTGCAAATATTGTTAGCGGCATACATGGCCATCATCTCGCCCGATACCACGATGTAAATCTCCTGGGCTTTTCCTTCGCGGATCGGCATGGCAAAACCACCGCAAACCACGTCGCCCAATACATCATAAAAGGTATAGTCGATTTTGTACTTTTCATCCCAGGCGCCCAATTGTTCCAACAGGTTGATGGAGGTGATGATACCGCGTCCGGCACAACCAACGCCAGGTTCCGGGCCACCCGACTCCACACAACGCACACCGCCGTAACCTTCTTTCACGATGTCGTCCAACTCCACATCTTCACCTTCCGAACGAAGGGTATCCAACACCGTTTTTTGGGCCAGGCCACCCAGCAGCAAACGGGTCGAGTCGGCTTTGGGGTCGCAACCCACTACTTTTACATTTTTACCGGCTTCAACCAGTCCGGCCACGGTATTTTGTGTTGTAGTTGATTTACCGATACCGCCTTTTCCATAAATAGCTATCTTTCTCATCTTTTCAATTTTTTGAGGGTTCAACAATTTTTTCCTTTGCTGCCCCCTTTGCGAGAAGGATGCCAAAAGATGGATGAATGATGATTGGTGATCGATGATAAACTGTCTATAATACTGACAACAATACACTTACAGGCGCATTAGTTTTTTTTGGCACGGTTTGCCGGTACGCTAAGAATCCTACATTTTGGTAGGAACCAGCTTATAACGATACATGCTATGCTCAACAGCATAAATTCAATAAAAACAGGGGATACAGCCGTATTAACACTGGCTTAACCTACATTTTGGTAGGAATGGTCTGGCGGGAAAATCAGACCGGGAAAAGGGAAATTATGGACAGGGCTAATTTGCCTGTTATCGGTTTAGCGGGCCACAGGCACAGGACGAAGAAACGACCGGAGAGCATCAGGAAGAAGACAGATACCATCCCTCCGAAATCATAAAAATCCCGTTAGTTTAGGCATCCGGCAGCTTAGTTGTCTTGCTCTCCATGCTGGTTATCTCATTCCCGTTGCTAGTTAATGTGTTCTCCATCTTAGATACCTCATTCCCTCCTCTAGGAAACTCATTTTCCTCTCTAGGAAGGTCATTCTCCTCTCTAGGAGACTCATTCTCCTCTCTAGGAGGCTCATTCCCCTCGATAACAGCATAACTAGCGCCCTCAACGAGCAAAAAAGTATAAAAACAAAGCCAAAATGGCCGTTGGCAACTCAAACGAAACCAATTATTACCATTAGAAACCTAAAACAGTCACTTTTCAAACCAATTTGGGACAAAACAATCATGCTGAGTCAGTTTAAGATATTTTCACCCAGACCGCCTTTGCTTTCAATCCTAGAAGATGGCCCGCAGAAAACTGAAAGAATTCATCCGGCCATTCCCCTCCGACTGCAATTAACATTTCCTTAACTCCATTTGGTTGACTTTATCAACTAATTAAAATTACATTTGCGCCCGAAAGGAGACATACGAATGACATTGCAAAAACCATTGGGTTATATCCTGGGACAAACCATGCGGGTTTACCGCAACCGGATAAACTCGGTATTAAAGGAAAGCCAGATTGAACTGGGGATCGATCAGTTTCTGATTCTGCTCACCCTAAACGCACGCGATGACCTCACCCAGCAGGATTTGGCCCACCACCTGCAAAAGGACAAGTCGATTATTCTTCGCCAAATCAACGCCTTACTGGAAAAGCGCTATGTGGTGCGCTTGCCCGACAAAGACGATAAACGCAAAAAAAACCTGATCCTCACCCAAAAAGGCTCGGACACCCTGCAACAGGCCATTGACCTTGGCAAGCAACTTTCCGAGGAACTGCTGGCAGGTATCAGCACGGATGATCTAGCGGTTTTTGAAAACGTCATGCTGAAAATCCAGCAAAACGGCGGTTTCAATGAAGATGACGGACATAGTTGCTTTAAACAACCAAATACACAAAATGAGTAGAGTGGCAATGTATATTCACCTCACAGGAGGGCCAATTTCGAAGTAAACATCACACAAACAATACAATGAAATATAGGAAGACCATGAAACAATTACAGAAACTGAGTTTGGGGCTGCTGATCGGGGTAGCCGCCGCATGTACCACCCAACCGCAAGGCGGACAGCCGGGAATGGCGGGACAGGTACGGGAATATCAGGTTATGGCCGTAAAGCCGCAGACCATCACCTTAACCAAAGATTATCCGGCAACCCTGCAAGGGAAGCAAACCGTGGAAATCAGGCCCAGGGTAGCCGGATACATCGATGAAATCCTGGTGGACGAAGGCGCGTTTGTTCGTAAAGGACAGGTGCTCTTCCGTCTCAACGCCAACGATCTTCAGGCCAGCGTACGCTCGGCCGAAGCCCAGGTAAAAGTGGCCGAAGCCCAGGTTGTGGCTTCCCAAATCAACCTGGATAAAACCAAGCCCCTGGTAGCGAAAGATATCATCAGCCAGTTCGAACTCGAATCAGCCGAATCGAACCTGAAAGCCAGTCAGGCCCAACTGGCACAGGCCAAAGCCAACCTGGAAAACGCCAAAGCCAACCTGCAATACACGGTGATCACCAGCCCGACCGACGGGATGATCGGCACCTTTCCGTACCGTGTGGGCAGCCTGGTGAGCAGCGCCATTGCCCAACCGCTCACCACCGTATCGAACACCAGCGAGATGCATGCCTACTTCGCCATGAACGAAAAAGAATTTCTTGCGCTCACCAAAAGTCTGGAAGGGAAAACAATTCAGGAAAAGCTGGCGGTTATACCAGCCGTGCAACTGTTACTGGCCGACCAGTCGGTTTACGGACAAAGCGGAAACCTGGAAACTGCCAGCGGCATTGTTGACCAGCAAACCGGATCGGTGAATATACGCGCTGCCTTTCCGAACCCGGAAGGCTTGCTTCGCAGCGGCGGCAGTGGCTCGGTGCGCATCCCGCAACAAATCGACGCGGCCCTGGTTGTGCCGCAACAAGCTACCTTCGAACTGCAAAACAAGCACTTCGTGTATGTGGTAGGCGCCGAAAACAAGGTCCGCAGTACCCCCATCGAAGTGTTGTCGGGCAACCTGAAAGACATTTATGTAGTCACCGGAGGTTTACAGGAAGGCGACCAGGTAGTTGTTGAAGGGATTGCCACCTTGCGCAACGACATGCCTGTTCAGCCCAAACTGGTGGAAGCCGGAAGCCCGGCAACCGGCCCGTCAGCAGGAAACCAGGTTAATAACTAAATCCGTCAGAAATCATGTTCAGAAAATTTATTGAAAGACCGGTGCTCTCATCGGTCATCTCTATTATAATTGTCATTCTTGGGGTGCTGGGACTGGCGAGCCTTCCTATTGAGCAATACCCCGACATTGCGCCGCCCACCATCCGGGTGTCGGCCAACTACACCGGGGCCAATGCCGAAACGGTGATGAAAAGTGTGGTAATTCCGCTCGAAGAACAAATTAACGGGGTGGAAGACATGACCTATATGACCTCGACCGCGAGCAACAACGGATCGGCGACCATCGAGGTTTATTTTAAGCAGGGAGTGGATGCCGACATGGCAGCTGTGAACGTGCAAAACCGCGTGGCACGGGCCACCAGCTTGCTGCCGGCCGAAGTGACCCGCGCCGGGGTAATTACCGCCAAACGGCAAAACAGCATGTTGATGGTGTTTTCGCTGTACAGCCCGACAGGCGAATACGACGAGGTTTTCCTCCAGAACTACAGCAAAATCAACTTGCTGCCGCTCATTCAGCGGGTAAACGGCGTGGGCGAAGCGATGGTCTTCGGCGCCAAGGACTACTCCATGCGTGTTTGGCTGAAGCCCGACGTGATGGCCGCCTATAACCTGATGCCCTCGGATGTGATCGCCGCCCTGAACGAGCAAAACCTCGAAGCTGCCCCGGGCCGCTTCGGCGAACTGAACGAACAGTCGTTTGAATATGTCATCAAATACAAAGGCAAACTCAGCCAACCCGAAGAGTTTGAAGACATCATCATCAAAGCCGATAAAAAAGGCAACCTGCTGCGATTGAGCGATGTGGCCGAGATTGAGCTGGGTGCGCTCAGTTACTCCATCAACACCGCAACCATGAACAAACCGGGAATCACGATGGCTGTTTTCCAATCGCCGGGATCGAATGCCCGCGAGGTAATTGTTGAAGCCAAAAAGGTATTGGACGAAGTTGCCCAGTCGTTCCCGGAAGGGGTGAACTACCACATCCTGATGGATGCCAACGAGTTCCTCGACAGCTCCATCCAAAAAGTGCTGAGTACCCTGCTCGAAGCGTTCATCCTCGTGTTTATCGTGGTGTTTGTCTTTTTGCAGAATTTCCGGGCCACCCTCATCCCGGCCATTTCCGTGCCGGTGGCCATTATCGGTACATTCTTCTTTTTGAATGTTTTTGGCTTCACCATCAACCTGCTCACCCTTTTTGCGCTGGTGCTGGCCATCGGGATTGTGGTGGACGACGCCATTGTGGTGGTGGAAGCGGTACATGCCAAGCTCGACCAGGGCGCAAAAAATGCGCGGTCGGCGGCCATTTCGGCAATGGACGAAATTTCGACGGCCATCGTGTCCATCACCCTGGTGATGTCGGCCGTGTTTATCCCGGTGACGTTCATCACCGGAACAACCGGCGTATTTTACAAGCAGTTCGGGATTACACTGGCCGTGGCCATTTTGCTGTCGGCGGTAAACGCGTTGACCTTAAGCCCGGCGTTGTGTGCCATCTTTCTGAAACCGCACAGCGAAAGCTCGCTGCACAACAAAGGCCTGATGCAGCGGTTTTATGCGTCGTTTAACGTGGCTTTTGATGCCATGACATCGAAATACCGAAAAACCGTCAACTTTTTCATGGTGAAAAAGTGGGTGGCTGCGCTGCTTATTGTGGTCTTTACCGGCGTATTGGTTATTTTGATGAAAACCACGCCTACCGGTTTTGTCCCTTCCGAAGATACCGGAAGAATGTTTATCGACATCAGTCTGCCACCAGCTACCTCGATGGAACAAACCCGTAAAGTAGTTTCGGAAGTAGATCAAATACTGGCCAACACTCCCGAAATTGAAGGACGGTCGATGATTGTCGGAAGTTCGCTAATCAGTGGACAAGGAAGTTCTTACGGAATGATTATTTGCAGCCTGCAGCCGTTTAAAGAACGGAAAGGGGAAGGCCAGGATCTGAATAGTGTGATCAAGAAACTGTATGGCGCCACCTCACAAATAAAAGACGCGAAAATCATCATCTTTTCACCCCCAATGGTTCCGGGCTTCAGTATCTCCGGAGGTATCGAGCTCAAGCTGGAAGACAAAACCGGGGGCGACATCAAGAAGTTTGAACAGATCGCCGGCCAGTTTCTGGGAGCGCTCAACCAGCGCCCGGAATTCCAGTACGCGATGACTTCGTTCAACACCAATTTCCCGCAATACCAGGTAGATGTTAACGTAGCACGCTGCAAGCAATCGGGCATTACGGTCAGCTCGGTGCTATCGGCCCTGCAGGGGTACGTTGGCGGTTACTATGCATCCGACTTCAACCGTTTTGGCAAGCAATACCGCATCATGGTACAGGCCGATCCGGCTTACCGCGGCAACCCTGAAGACCTGAACAACATGTACATTCGTACCTCCGACGGACAAATGGCGCCCATCACCCAGTTCATCAGCACGAAACGGGTTTACGGGCCGGAAAATATCACCCGCTTCAACATGTACACTTCTATCTCGGTGAACGGTGCGCCCAACTTTGGTTACAGTTCCGGCGATGCCATCAACGCGGTGAAGGAAGTTGCCGACCAAACGCTGCCCCCCGGTTACGGATACGAATTTTCGGGATTGACCCGCGAAGAGATGGCTTCGGGCAACCAGTCGATTCTGATTTTTGCCCTGAGTATTATTTTCGTCTATTTTCTGCTGGCCGCGCAGTACGAGAGCTTTATCCTGCCGCTTTCAATTCTTCTGTCGATGCCAATCGGAGTGGCAGGCTCATTCATTTTTGCCCGCCTGATGGGGGTTGAAAACAACATTTACTTGCAAATTTCCCTCATCATGCTTATTGGCTTGCTGGCGAAAAACGCCATCCTGATTGTGGAGTTTGCTCTTCAGCGGCGCCACGCCGGAATGACCATTCTGCAATCGGCCATCGAAGGTGCCACCGCCCGTTTACGACCTATTTTGATGACCTCTTTCGCCTTTATTTTTGGGCTGATCCCGTTGGTGATTGGCGGCGGCGTGGGTGCAAACGGCAACCGCTCGATCGGCGTTGGCGCTGTTGGCGGCATGCTCGTGGGAACGCTCATTGGCATCCTGGTCATCCCAACCATGTATATGATTTTCCAAACCCTCCAGGAAAGGGTAAAGAAACCTGAAATAGAAGATATTTCGGAAATGAACACCCTGGAATAATGAATCCTGAAAAAAATCAGAACAAATTATGAGAACAATTTCATTGAAATATATTTTACCTGCCATCAGTCTGTTGCTACTGGTTTCGTGCAGCACACCGCAGCACTTTCAGCGCGATACCATTGATACACAAGAGCTTTTTGGTACGGCAGCAACCGATTCGTCCACCCTGGCCGACCTCCCCTGGCAGGAAATGTTTACCGATCCGCTGCTGCTGGATTACATCCGCGAAGGGCTTGACAATAACCTGGACCTTCAAATTGCCGTTCAGCGCGTTGCCGAAGCCGAAGCCTATCTGGCACAAAGCAGGGCAAGCCTTTTACCGGGTATCAATGCCATCGGTACCAGTGTTTACACGCGCAACCCCGAATCGGTTTATCCCGATGGCCCGCGCGAAGTAAACAGCCATCAATTGGGACTGGAAGCCAGCTGGGAAGTTGACATCTGGGGAAAGCTCAGCAGCTCGAAACGGGCAGCTTATGCCAACTTGCTGGCCAGCGATGCCGGCCGGAAAGCTGTTGAAACCCGATTGATCGCAAATATTGCGTCAACCTATTACTCCCTGATGGCGTTGGATGCCAAACTGGCCATCACCCGTCAAACCGTGAAAAACAACATCGACTTGGTTGAAACCATGAAGGTGCTGAAAGAAAGCGGAAGGGTGACCGGCGCCGCCATTGTACAAAGCGAAGCGGCCCGCTTTGCAGCCGAGGTGACCATCCCCGACCTGGAACAGCAGGTGCGCGAAACCGGCAATAACCTCTGTCTGTTGCTGGGGCGTAATCCGGGCAATTTGGAGCGCAGCACACTGGCCGGTCAATCCATCCAACAACCGCTGCAAACCGGAATTCCGGCCCAACTACTGGATAACCGCCCTGACGTGATGCAGGCCGAATATGCCGTTGTTAGCGCCTTTGAAATGACCAACAGTGCCCGCGCATATTTTTATCCCAGCCTGACCCTGAATGCATCAACCGGATTTGCCGCCACCGAATTGGACGAGTTGCTTGATCCGGTTTCGTTTGCAGCAAATGTAGCAGGAGGACTGACTGCCCCCTTGTTTAACAAACGGGCAAACGTTACCCGCCTTCGCGTTGCCAAAGCTCAACAAGAGCAGGCCCTTTTAAGCCTGAGGAATGCTTTGCTGAACGCCGGACAGGAAGTAAACAACGCCATGGGAAACTATCAGGCAGCCAGCACAAAGGCCAGCTTACGCAGCCAGCAGCTTACCGCACTGGAAAAGTCGGTTGAATATACCCGCGAACTCCTGAACTACGGTTCGGCCACTTATACCGAGGTGCTGAATGCGCAGCAAAGTTTACTGGCTGCGCAACTGGGCCAGGTGAACGACCAGCTGCAACAACTAAATGCCACGGTATCGCTTTACCGGGCGCTCGGTGGCGGATGGAGATAGTCGCTTTCTAATTTTAACGAGTGATGCTTTTGTTTGGAGGCTGCCAATATTGTCAGCCTCCTATTTTTACAACTAAGTTTCAATTTAAAAGCCATCTTGCCTATTTTAAAGACAATATATTCCAAAACAGCCTTAAACTTGATAAATAAAACAAGAAAACACACCGCTAACTATTTTATTTTCACGCCATACAAGATATTAAAATTTGACTTTATGCTGTAGAATATATCACTTTCAAATCATAAGCCAAACTCAATTTCAAGTCTATTTTAATGGATATTACTCGATAACAAGTTGATTTTATCAAACCAAAATCAATTTTAACTTTCAATTTGAAAGTAAGACTTTTTTAACAAAAGAAAAAACTGCGTTTTATCAGCTTGCCGTGTCATTTCTGTTTCTACATTTGCTGCCGTTATCGATTATGTAACGCTAAAAATTCAAATGTTATGAACAGAAAACAACGTATTGTCAGCTTATTATTCATTGCATTAATTGCTATTTCGTCAAGCGTTTTTGCCCACCAGGGCGGAGCCTTTGTTGATGATTATAAAATTTCCCCCAAAGTTGATTTTGTGCCCGGAGTCGAGTTTCAGCAAAGTTGGAACATTACCTACGGCGAATCTTCACGCCCGGTACAAGTACTCTATAAAGAAACCAAGACCGGTGAGGAGTACATCGTTCGCACCAGTTATTTTGAAGTGAAGTATGTCAATTCGGATCGCGGATTCGGTGTGAAACCGCTGAAATTATCGGAACAACAAGTTCCTGCCGACCTGAACATGAAGGTACTGAACTCCAACGGACTGAATAATCAAAAAATAATCAGCGGAAGCAAAGTTGCCAGGGAACAGGTATTGGAAATGATCGCCAGCTATTTGCCGGAGTTAATCAATGGAGAATACCAAAGCATCCTAAACTAATTTTTAGATAAGCATCAATTCTGACAGGCCGTCCCGGTTTTCCGGGGCGGTTTTTCATTTCCGGAAGGCTTGTCAGATAATGATAACCAATAAAATAAGCAACAAGAACAGCATGAACAGCACCAACTGGTTTCGCACAAACAAGCCCAACAGGATCAGTACTTCCACTTCTTCGGTGTCGGCGGTGTAAATTTCAATGCTACCTTTATCTTTTGACAACAATTCGTTACTCTGGAAAATGATGATCTCCTGCCCGTTAAACTTCCAGGCCCAGCGCGATTGCCAAAAGTTTTTAATCTCCAACTCAAACCGTTTACCATTGATGATCAAATCACTTCGCGGATTAACCAAATTGATCATGATGGTGCCCAACGAAGCTTGGTTGTTGGCATCCTGAATTTCAAGCCGTGAAAGGAAGAAGTCACGATTCAGGATAAAACGACGACCGTTCAGTATAGCCAGTGCATTTGAGCTAAATACATTGTTCCAGTCGATCGACCCAATTTGTTCGCTATTACGGGTAATAAACAACTTGTTCTTAAAAATGCCTTTTGACCAAACCAGTTTTTCCATTTGTCCTTTTTTCAACGGACAAGCAAGTTAAAAAATTTGGGACACAATTGCGCGACATTTCACCAAGCCACCGATCTAAAAAATGTTAATAATTGTTGCGCAAGTAATAAAAAAACAGGGAAGCAGTTACCGGCTTCACGTATCGCAAATGAATGAGAATTCTTTTTGGCCTAATTCTTCATCAACGTTTTGGTAGAAAGCAGCCCGCAAGCTGCATAAATATCCTGTCCGCGCGAGGCTCGGATGGTGGTGGTAATGCCTTTCCGCTCCAAGGCGTCTTTAAACTCCTGCAAGGTTGCCTCATCCGTCCCTTTCAGCGGAGTATCCGGTATCGGGTGAAAACGGATCAGGTTGATGCGGCATTTAATGCCATCCAGTACACGGGCCATTTCTTTTACATGGGCAGGCGTATCGTTCAGTCCATGAAAAACAATGTATTCGAACGACACCCGGCGCTGGCGGCCAAAGTCCCAATTGCGGATTTCGCGCAGCACTTCTTCCAGCGGATAAGCAATTTCAACCGGCATCAGCTTTTGGCGTTCATCGTGGAAGGGCGTGTGCAAACTGATCGCCAGGTGACAATCACTTTCATTCAGGAAACGCACCAGTCCGGGAACAATGCCGATGGACGAAACCGTGATTCGGCGCGGGCTCATGGCAAAGCCCCACTCGCTGGTGAGGATTTGCGTGCTTTTCAGCACTTCATCCAGGTTGTCAAACGGCTCGCCCATCCCCATGTACACAATGTTCGAAACTTCTTCCCACTCCGGAATGCTGCGGATTTGATTAACAATTTCACCTGCAGTCAGCTGCCCCTGAAAACCTTGCTTTCCGGTCATGCAAAAGAGGCAGCCCATTTTGCAGCCCACTTGCGACGACACACAAACCGTCTTGCGGTCCTTGTCCGGAATCATCGCCGTTTCGATATATTTACCGTGAATGGTGGGAAACAGATATTTTTTCGTCCCGTCCCGGCTTTCCTGCACCCGCGTGGGGTCAATCAATCCGAAAGTGTATTTCTCACTCAGCAATTCCCGGGCTTTTTTGGATAGGTTGGTCATTTCGTCAATCGACGAAACCGGTTTCTTATACAGCCAGTCGGTCAACTGGTTGGCCGTGAATTTAGGCAGCCCTAATTCTACACATACCTGTTGCAGTTCTTCCAGCGTTTTTCCAAATAAAGCCTCTTTCTCCATCACATAAATTTTGGGCAAAATTAGAAATAAATTTCGGCAATGATGTTTTCGTACGGAATACCCCGCGAAATCAACAAATCGCGCACCTCGACCACCATCAGCGCCTTGCCGCACAAGTAATATTCCACATCCGCCGGAAGGTTTTCCACAGTCCGCAAATAATCGGTCACCCGCCCGTGAAACACATCACAAGATTGCTCGCGCGAACAGCAACGCCGGTAGTTTTTGCCCATAGCCCAGTCCAGTTCATCTTCAAAATAAAACTGGTTGAGGTAACTCGCACCGTGCACCAACACTTTGTTATCGGCCAAACCCGACTGAAACATGCTGTAAAACGGGGCAATACCGGTCCCGGTAGCAATCCACCAAGCAGATTTTGCACTGCCTGCAAAACCTCCGTAAGGTTGCGAAACCAGCACTTTGTCACCCGGAATTAGCGCTGCCAGTTTGGGGGTCAGGTAGCCACCTTCTTTTATATTGAAAAGAATACGCAGTTCCTGCTCGTGGTTGCCGCTGCAAATACTGTAAATGCGCGGCGGCTGCACCCGGTCAACCGCTAGCTTGACCACCTGCCCCGGTAAAAAATCGAACCTTCTTTTCACTGATAGCAAAAAAACTCCCGGCGAAATTTCCACGTTGTTTACAATGGTCTCTTCAAAAAGCTCACGTTCAGCTTTTACATACTCTTCGGCTTTGGCCATTTTGTTACTTTTGTTTGTCCCATAAAACGCAACCAAAACCGTTTGGTTTTCATCAACTAAAGAAAAAAACAATGAAACGCCTGTTTTTCAATATCCTGCTGGTGGTTTCTGTTTTGTCTTCGTGTAATAAAGACGAAGAAACGCCCGAACGGCTTCCCGGCTGGATGCAGGAAAAAATTGAGGAAGTGATCTCCGTTTCGAATATGAATATTTGTGAAATCTGTGACGTAACCATCACCGAATATGCCGGCAAAAAATATTACGATCTTTACTGCGGACATTGGTCGTGCCGATATTGTTATTTTTTCGACGAAGATGGTAATGCCCCGCAATGGGAAACTGCCGACTGGGAGACTTACGAAGCAAACAAAAAATGGTAGCCGTTGTCCCGGCCTGCAACTGAACCTTTCTCATGTTCCTGCCCGCATTTTCAAAAAGCCCGTCAATTTTTTCTACCTTTGCCGGTATTAAAATCAGGCATATGCGCTGCATCGTTAATTTTGTTATGAAGGGTCTGAGCTGGCTGCTGATTCTCCCGGTATATTTCTACAAATACGCTATTTCTCCCATTTTGCCTGCATCATGCCGCCATGTGCCCACTTGCTCACAATACGCCATCGAAGCGCTGAAAATTCACGGCCCGTTTAAAGGATTATGGATGGCCACCCGCCGCATCCTGCATTGCCACCCCTGGGGCACACATGGTTACGACCCGGTCCCGCCCAAGGGTCAAATCAGGGTAAAAAAACTCAAGCTAAAAAAATGAGGTCTAGCCAGCTTGTGCCAATACTGGAAATTTTATTCGGTTTCCCAATCAGTATCTGACACTTCACAATCGCCATGCAGGAATATTCAGCTTGGCATTCAACAAACAAATCAATTTTTGGTTACTTGAAGGGGAAATGAAGTTTATTATCTTTGAATAACCAGATCGAAAAATTTATTAGATACATGAGAAAAATAATCCTTTTTATACTGATACTCGGCTTTGGTTGTACCACACCCCCAACCACCGACAAGCCAATTGTGGCTGTAAGTATTCTTCCGCAAAAGTTTTTTGTGGAAAAAATTGCAGGCAACCTGGCCGAAGTGAGGGTACTGGTACCGCCGGGCGCCAGTCCTGAATTATATTCACTAATGCCTTCACAAATGAAAGACCTGGCGGCTGCCAAACTATGGCTGCGCATTGGGAAAATCGGCTTCGAGGAAGGCTGGGTTGAAAAAATCCAGCAATCATCGCCGGGGCTGAAAATCGTGAACACTTCGGTGCAGGCCGATTGGATTGCCGGCGAGGAAGAAGTGCATGGCGATCATGTGCACTTGCACGGTATCGATCCGCACATCTGGGTGTCGCCGGGCGAGGTCCGCAAAATTGTTGCCGAGACTTACCTGGCCCTCGTTAACCTTTTCCCGGAACAGAAAGATCTGTTAGAAGCCAATCACAACCGCTTTCAACACGAAATTGATGAGTTGGACACTGAATTGAAAAGCAAGTTTGACCAATTACCCGGCAAAAAATTCCTGATTTTCCACCCCGCTCTCACTTACCTGGCCCGCGATTACGGGCTGGAGCAAATTGCCTTGGAAGTTGACGGCAAAGAACCTTCGCCCAGCCATTTGCGCTCGCTGGTTGAACTTGCGAAAGCCGAAAACATCCGGGTAATCTTTATTCAGAAAGAATCAAACGCTGACAATACACGGCAGCTGGCCCGTGAAATTGGCGGCGAGGTAGTCCAGGTTGATCCGCTGAATGAGGCTTGGGACCAACAATTACGTGAGATTGCAAACAAAATCACCCAGGCCACAAAACCATGACAAAACTGGTCGAAATAAAAAACCTGAACGTCAGTTACGACGAGGAACGGGTGCTGGAAAATGTGGCGCTCACTATTTCGCGAAACGATTTTCTCGGTGTGATTGGCCCCAACGGAGGCGGCAAAACCACACTGATCAAAGCCTTACTCGGACTTGTAAAGCCCGAGCGTGGTGAAATCATTTTTCACATACCGGCAACCAAAATCGGTTACTTGCCGCAAATCAACCAAATAGACAAGCGCTTCCCCATTAAGGTAATTGACGTTGTGCGTTCCGGAAAAACAGAGAAACATCCGTTCAACCTGTTCAGGAAAAACCAGGAAGAGACCACCCATGCCGAAAACCTGTTACAGGAAATGGGTGTATTGCACCTTCGGAACAAAGCCATTGGCGAACTATCGGGCGGACAAATGCAACGTGTATTTCTTTGCCGGTCGCTGATGAACAATCCGGAGCTACTGATCCTTGACGAACCGGATACGTTTGTGGACAACCACTTTGAAAGCGAACTGTACGAAAAGCTGAGAGAGTTGAACAAACGCATGGCCATTGTGCTGGTGTCGCACGATGTGGGAACCATTTCATATTACGTGAAAACCATCGCCTGTGTAAATACGCATTTGCACTATCATCCAAGCAATATTATCAGCACAACACAACTTGCTTCATATAATTGTCCGCTGCAGATTATCACGCACGGGCCAATCCCGCATACTGTTTTAAGTTTGCACGAAAATGACGAGCAACATGGGCACAATCATTGACCTGTTTTCATACGATTTCTTTGCTAACGCATTCTGGGCCTCGCTGTTTGCGGCCATCACCTGCGGCATCGTTGGCACCTACATCGTATCACGGCGTATTGTTTTTATCAGTGGAGGCATCACGCATGCTTCGTTTGGCGGCATCGGCATCGGCTACTTCTTAGGGCTGAACCCCTTGCTCGGAGCTGCTGTTTTTGCCGTATTCTCCGGCTTGGGCATCCAGTTTTTCACTCAGAAAGGGAAACTGCGTGAAGATTCGTCCATCGCCATTTGGTGGTCGCTTGGCATGGCTATTGGTATCATCTTTATTTATCTTTCGCCAGGGTACGCCCCAAACCTGATGAGCTACCTTTTTGGCAGCATCCTCACCGTATCGACTACCGAAATCTGGCTGATGGCTGCGCTTTCCGCCTTGCTGATCGGCTTTTTTGCGCTGATGTACCGGGTGATTTTATACGTGGCGTTCGACGAAGAATTTGCCAAAACAACCGGGCTCCCCGTCAACCTGATCAATTACCTGCTGATCAGCCTGATTGCCATTACCATTGTGCTCAACATCCGGGTGGTGGGGATTATCCTCATCATGTCGCTGCTCACCCTGCCCCAAGCCACGGCCAATCTGTTTACCAACGATTTCAAACGTATGATGCCACTTTCGGTGGCATTTGCTTTTATCGGCTCACTTACCGGACTGCTGGTTTCCTTTTTCGCGGATATCCCGTCGGGTGCATCCATCATTTTTACTTTGGTGGTACTTTTTGGCCTGATGAAGTGGTTTGTCTTCTTGCGAAAAAAATGGTTAAAAAATGGACGATAGAAAAATACTGACCTGTCCCAATTGCGGACAATCATTCGACAAAGACAGCCTGCAACGCGACTGTGGTAATTGTTTTGCCTGCACTGGCTGCGAAATATACCTTTGTCCGAATTGTCGCGGTGAAATTGTGGTAAAACCCATGAAAAAGTCAATTGGAAAAAATAAGCCGGAATAGACTATCCTTCCCGTAGAAATTACAAAAACGAAAGGCCCCGTTTCCGGAGCCTTCATTTAAAGAACTATGCTGCATTGTGTGAAAAAACCTCGTGGAGGATATCGGGATACATTTCCCCGAAATTTTCGTTGCACCATTTGATCAACTCTTCGAGCTGGCCAGGTTCTACCCAATTCATGCTCTTGGTCAACTCTTTGCGAAACAACTCACGGCTAAAACTTACTTTGGGTAAGATTACTTT
Source organism: Gaoshiqia sediminis (assembly GCF_025907915.1). Lineage (GTDB taxonomy): Bacteria > Bacteroidota > Bacteroidia > Bacteroidales > Prolixibacteraceae > Gaoshiqia > Gaoshiqia sediminis. The sequence goes on along the minus strand of NZ_JAPAAF010000002.1, from coordinate 322,804 downwards.
TGCGTACTCTATCATGGCTCTGGTTGTTTTGGTTGTTACTTGTATAAATTTAATGAGTTTGTTCCTATTTTCTTATGCTGAAAAATAGGTACTGCACTAATTGATTTACTTTTCCAACACAAATGGTCAATAAGAATTTGGCGTTCAACAATATCTTTCAAATAAGAAATTGCCTTGTTGTAAAACATCCGCCTTTTTAAAACCCGCCCAAAGTAAGCGTTCTTTATTTAAGCCGTTCTTACAATACTCTTAACAAAATTTGAAATCTTTTCTTCCAATGTTAGCTCACCATCAAGCGCCTTCACAAAGGCGCTGCCAATGATAGCCCCCTGCGCGTATTTGCAGGCATTTTCAAAAGTCTCCCGATTCGAAATGCCAAAGCCAATCAGTCTGGGATTCTTCAGTTCCATCTGCCGGATCCGTTCAAAATAATCCTGGTGAAAATCTGAAACATTGTTTTTCACCCCCGTGGTGGAGGAACTGGAAACCATGTAAATAAACCCGCTTGAAGCCTCATCAATCTGACGAAGCCGCATTTCGGAGGTTTGTGGCGTAATCAGCAGGATATTGTGCAAATTGTACTTTTCGAAAAGCGGCTGATATTCTTCCTGATATTCGTTTAAAGGAAGATCAGGTAGGATGAGCCCATCGATGCCAACTTCGGCACACTTCTGACAAAAATTTTCGACGCCAAACTGCACTACCGGGTTGAGATAGCCCATCAAAATCAGCGGAATGTTCACTTTGTCCCGAATATCTTTCAATTGCTCAAACAGTTTTTTGATGGTCATCCCATTGTGTAACGCTACCAGGCTGCTGTGCTGGATAACCGGTCCATCGGCTACCGGATCGGAAAACGGCATACCGATTTCAATCAGGTCAACACCATTTTCCACCAGATTCTCGATGATGGTAACGGTGTCGTCCAGTTTCGGATAGCCCGCCGTAAAATATACCGACAAGATGTTCTCTTTTTTATCCTGAAAAAGTTGGTTGATTCTGTTTTGCATGATACTAAATATTAATACCCAAAATAAGTTAAATACGTTTCCATGTCCTTGTCGCCGCGGCCTGAAAGGTTCACCACATTGACATCATCCGGCTTCAGGTCTATTTTCTTAAGTACTGCCAGGGCATGGGCCGACTCCAACGCGGGGATAATCCCCTCCAGCTGGGTCAATTCCAAGGCGGCATCCAACACCTCAGTGTCGGTAGCCCACAGGTATTTGGCACGGTGAGTGGCAAACAAGTGAGCATGCATGGGGCCGATTCCGGGGTAATCCAAACCGGCCGAAATCGAGTAGGGCTCAATAATTTGACCGTCATCAGTTTGCATGACAATCGACCGCGAACTGTGCAAAACACCGGGCTTCCCGAGAAAAAGAGTGGCAGCACTTTCGCCCGAGTTCACACCCTTACCGGCCGCTTCAACACCAACCAGCTCCACGCTCTCTTCATCCAGAAAATGGTAAAAAGACCCGGCAGCATTGCTACCACCGCCAACACAGGCTATTACCCGCGTTGGTAATTCGCGGCCCAGCTGTTCATCCAGCTGCCAGCGGATCTCTTCGCTAATCACCGACTGAAAACGGGCCACCATGTCGGGATACGGGTGCGGTCCAACCACCGAACCAATGATATAGTGCGTGTCCACGGGATTGTTGATCCAGTCGCGCATAGCTTCGTTGGTGGCATCCTTCAGGGTTTTGTTGCCCGATTCGGCCGAAATGACCTGTGCCCCCAGCATACGCATTTTTTTTACGTTTGGCGCCTGCCGCTGCACATCCAGTGCCCCCATGTACACAATACATTCCATGCCCATGAGCGCACAGACGGTAGCCGTTGCCACCCCGTGCTGTCCGGCCCCGGTTTCGGCAATGATCCGCTTTTTGCCCAGCGCTTTGGCCAGCAAAATCTGTCCGATCGTGTTGTTGATCTTGTGCGAACCGGTGTGGTTCAGATCCTCCCTTTTCAGGAAGATGTGGCTCTGGTAGCGTTCCGACATGCGTTTTGCATAATACAACGGCGATGGACGGCCCACATAGTGTTTCAGCAAATTGACAAAATCCTGCCGGAAGTTATAGGAATTGATGATCTCCATGTACTTTTCCTGCAACTCTTCGATGTTGGGATGCATCATCTCTGGAATGAAGGCTCCGCCAAATTCGCCGTAATAACCTTTTCTGTTAACTTGATAGCTCATATGATTGAGATTTTGTGACCCCCTACTCTATCCCCAGAAAAAGGGAAAGATCTGGCGATCTTTTCATTTATAATTTTAATTCCCTGTGTCATTTCTCTTTATGCCGAAATCTCTTACCTCTTTTACGAATTTCGCTGTTTTTCGGGCATCCTTAAGGGCAGGCTTCAATTCGAAACCACTGTTAATATCAATTCCGAACAGTTGCGGGTGGCTAATATTTCTGATTTCCGGAGCATCCCCCGGGCCAATGCCCCCGCTGAGAAAAAACGGAACATTGTCTGTGTAGTGATCCAGCAGTTGCCAGTTAAATTTTTCGCCGGTCCCGCCGGGCAGCCTTCCTTTTGTGTCAAACAGGAAGAAGTCAACCATCTTCGAGTAGCTTTCCAACAGGCCGAAGTCGAAATCTTCATCTATCGAAAATGCTTTGAAAACAGTCAGCCCTGCTTTCTTTACCGCTCCACAATAGTCCGGCGTCTCTGAACCATGTAGTTGCGCCACGGCCAATCCGAATTGTTGGCAACTGTCAATCACCACATTGGGTTCATCATTCACAAAGACGCCCACTTTTTCAATTTCTGAAGGTACCCGGGCAAAGATAGCCGGGTCAGGTTTTTCGCCAACATATCGTTTCGATTTCGGGTAAAAGATGAAGCCCAGATAATCAGGACGGGCTGCACAAACGGCGTCGATATTTTCCGGGTCGCGCATTCCGCAAACTTTTATTTTCAGGGCCTTGTCGCTTTCCATATTCTTACTGAAATGATGTTTTGACATTCACCCTTACAAATTTTTGATAAACTCGGCACATGCCTTGGCCGGGTCATCCGTTTTCATGAAATTTTCGCCCATCAGAAAACCTTCGAAACCGGCTTTGCGAAGGTAGCGGATATTCTCCACCGATGACAGGCCGCTTTCCGAGATGCGCACCATCGATTCGGGCAATAACTTTCCAAGTCTGACAGATGTTTCCACATCCACCTCAAAGGTTTTCAGGTTACGGTTATTCACGCCCACCAAGTCAACCAAGGGGTTCAGTTTTTCAATTTCTTCTTGGGTGTGAACCTCAACCAAAACTTCCAAGCCCAATTCTTTGGCCAGTTCGGTCAGCTTCAGCATCTCTTCTTTGCTCAGGCTGGCAGCAATCAGCAAAATCAGGTCGGCTCCGTGCGCTTTGGCTTCGTAAACCTGATACGGATCGAGCATAAAATCCTTCCGCAAAATTGGTGTTGCCGGATTGGCAAAGCGTGCTTTTGCCAGATTTTCAAACGAGCCGCCAAAATAATTCCGGTCTGTCAGTACCGAAAGACCGCACACCCCGGCAGCTACATAGCCCGAGGTAACTTCTGTCACCTCTGCATTTTCGTTAATTACCCCTTTTGAGGGCGACTTCGTTTTAAACTCCGCTATAATTCCACTGGACCCGGATTTATGCAAAGCTGCTTTCAGCGAAATGGTCCTCCGGCTGAAAAAGGGTGATTTCTTCAAATCATCCAGACTAATTTTTTCTTTTGCCTCAGCCACTTCACGGCGTTTATTGGCATTTATTTCGTCGAGTATGGTCATAACAATTTCGGGTTCAGAATTTCAAATTTTAAATTATACGCCTGTCAATCTTCTGAAAACGTCCAGCGCCTTTTTGCTTTTCAACGATTCGCTGGCTTCGGCTACACAATCGGCCAGTGCTTTCTGGGGAAACATACATTTTATTCCCAGAGCAGCGTTGGCAATCACCACGTTTTCCTGAGCTTCCGTACCCTTTCCTTCCAAAATATTTTTAAAAATTTTAGCGGCATCTTCCACCGAGTTGCCGCCCGAGAGTTCTTCCGGTTTAACGGTTTTGAAGCCAAAATCGGCAGGCGACAGGTTGTCTTCAGTATCATTGGAAACATACCGAGCATCGCCGGTCAACGAAATCTCGTCGTAGCCATCCAGGCTGTGAACGATCAGAAAGTTCTGCCCGCTGTCCTGAAATACCTGGTGGTAAAGATCCATGATCTCCAAATCGGAAACGCCCACCAACTGGTTTTTTGGGAATGATGGGTTAATAATTGGCCCCATCATGTTGAAGATGGTCCGTACTTTCAGCGCCCGGCGCACCGGACCAACGTTTTTCATGGCCGGGTGGAACAGCGGCGCATGGAAAAAACAAATGCCAATCTCTTCGAGCTCACGTCGTAGCTTGGCCGGGTCGTTACTGAACTGATAGCCAAAATACTCGAACATATTGGAAGCGCCGCTCACCGACGACAGGCCATAGTTGCCATGCTTGGTGACTTTATATCCGGCGCCGGCCAAGACAAAACAACTGGCCGTTGAAATATTGAAGGTATTTTTACCATCGCCACCGGTGCCAACCACATCGATGGTGTTGTATTCCGAAAAATCAACCGCTACACACAGATCTAGCAGCGCCTGCCGGAAACCGGCCAACTCCTCCGGTTTGACCGGTCGCATCCGGAACACAGTGAGGAAGGAGGCAATTTCGGCTTCCGAAAACATTCCCTCCGCAATCCGGGCCAGGATGTTCCGGGCTTCCTCCTTTGTCAGGCTTTTCCCGGTAAACAGGTAGTTTAACGTATCTTTCATGAAAATTCGAATTTGTGAATCCGGGACTCAAATCCCAGGTTTTATCTTCTTTTCAGCAATCTCTCTTCTTTGCGTTAATTCTTCAACCAGTTTTCGATTATCTTTTCGCCCAGGGGGGTCAGCACCGATTCGGGGTGAAACTGCACACCGCGCAAATCGTACTGCTTGTGTTTCATCGACATGATTTGTCCGTTGGCATCTAAACTCGTTATTTCCAGGCAATCGGGCAAGCCGTCCTGGTCAACAATCCAGGAATGATAACGACCAGCATCAAACTTTTCCGGAATATCCTCAAACAAAACCGGATCAGAAGCAACCTGTGTAACCGGTGTGGCAATGCCGTGCAACACGCGGCTCATGTTGATCAGCTTGGCCCCAAACGCTTCGCCAATGGCTTGGTGGCCAAGACAAACGCCAAACATGCTTTTGCGGGGGGCAAATTCGCGGATGATGTCCATCAGTAGGCCAGCCTCTTCGGGAATCCCGGGACCTGGCGAAAGCACAATTTTATCATACTTTTCCAGATCGCTCAGCTCAAGCTCGTCGTTGCGGATCACATCAACCGGTAGGCCTGATATCTTTTTGATGGCATGCACCAGGTTGTAGGTGAACGAGTCGTAATTATCAATGACTACTATTTTCATTTCTGTCGGATTAAATTTCTTTGGCAATTTCGATGGCTTTTTTCAGTGCAGCCAGTTTGTTGTTTACTTCCTGTAGTTCGTTTTCCTCTACCGAGTCGGCCACAATGCCTGCTCCCGCCTGGTAATACAATGTGTTCCCTTTGCTCAGGAACGAACGGATCATAATGGCGTGGTTAAGGCTGTTGTCGAATCCAATAAAGCCAATCGTGCCACCATAATAACTGCGTCGCTGGTTTTCGTACCGGTCAATCAACTGCATGGCCATGTGCTTGGGCGCACCCGACAGGGTTCCGGCCGGAAATGAATCACCCAGTACCGTCACCATGTTGGTATTGGCCGGTAATCGTCCCGACACCTCCGAAACCAGGTGAATGACGTGCGAGAAGTATTGTACTTCTCTGAAATTATCCACGTTCACATCATCGGCATTTCGGCTGAGGTCGTTGCGGGCCAAATCAACTAACATCACATGCTCTGCATTTTCTTTCGGATCGGCACACAGCTTTTCAGCCAATACTCGGTCCTGCTCGTCGTTCCCGGTTCTACGAAAAGTACCGGCAATAGGATTGATGATGGCCCGTCCTTTTTTAATGCGTAGCTCAGCTTCCGGGCTGGAGCCAAAAATCCGGAAATCACCGTAGTCGAAGAAGAACAAATAAGGCGATGGATTAACCGACCGCAATGCCCGGTAAAGGTTAAAATCATCCCCTTTATATTGTTGCGAGAACTGGCGAGAAAGCACAATCTGAAACACATCACCGCGATAACAGTGTTCTTTCCCCTTGGTGACCATGTGGCGGTATTCGTCATCCGTGATGTTGGAAACCTCTTCTCCCTCAATTTCAAACCTGGTTGCCGGAAATGAAAGGTTTTTCAGTAACGACTCAATCTGTCCCATCTCGGCAGGTTCGCCGTCCGGAAGGTTTTCAATCAGCGAAATCATGTCCTTCGAATGGTCAATAGCCAGAATGTACTTGTAAAAACAATACTTCACTTCAGGAATGGCATAGCTTTCTTTCTTTTCGGCGGTGATTTCAATCTTCTCGAAATATTTCACCGAGTCGAAACTCAGGTAGCCAAACAATCCGTTGGCAGGAGTATCAGCTGTATCGCCTGAAAGTTGAAACGATTTAAAAAAGTTGTTTAACTCACGGGCAACCGTGTGATGGTCTTCAATTGCGATTTGCTGGTCGCGGTGCCCTTTATTCTCGATAGTAATTTGCCCTTGATCGGCTGTAAAGCAGGCCAGCGGCTTGATACAAATAAATGAGTAGGCATTTTCATTGCCGTGGTAGTCCGAACTTTCGAGCAAAATCGACTGCGGAAACAACTCGCGAAACTTCAAATACACACTGACCGGTGTGAGCGTGTCGGCCAGAATTTTTTTGACGGTTACTTTTACGGGTATTGGATTCATATTTGATATTTTTATTTTTTGCACATAAAAAAAGCGGCTTACCGTGTTCCGATAAGCCGCTTTCATCATTCATGTGGGGCATGACAGCTACTTCTCTCCACGGTATTGTGAAAAAGTTTTGCGCCACCACCAATTTTTTGTCATGAATGTGTTCATCGTTAATATTTTTAAAAATACCAATATGGCTGTTACTTCTTGTTTCAAGAAGACCCCACCACGGAAGCCATATTGTATTTATTTTTTTGTCAGAATTTGAATGTAAAAGAATGAATTATTTCATTTAAATGCAAATATTTATTGAAATTTGACAGATTGAAAATGAAAGGAACCTGAAAGAAAATGACTTCAACACACTATATTTCAGAAAATCACATTTCGCCAAGAAGTTGGCTTTGAAACCCAAAATCCAATTAACCCGTTACAGGTATAACAAGAAGCAAAAAAGTGAAGACAAAAAAATCACGAAAGCTCTGATCAAGTGCAACAATTTTTATGCCCTTAACGTATTGTAATTACAGCTTTGCAATCTTTTTATATTTTTCGCACTTAATGGGGTTGATTGGTTGAGCAATTGCAAAGCTTGAAAGGTAATTTTAGTTGTTTGTTTAGAGGGAAGCGGTGGTGCTAGCCACCGCTTTTCTATTATCTGTTGGGTACATCAATATTAACGGGCAAGTTCTCTCCCTTTTTAGTAATCAGGTTGGTCACTTCATAAAACATTTTCAATACGCTCATTTGAGCCACCTCGTCGGATGTCCCTGTAAGTTCAATGGTAACTGTGCGATGAGGTTCCAGCAAAATGTCATCCGGACAGGAAAAACCGACCGAAGGCTGTCGTTGTTTCAAAAGAAAGGGCACATCGCTGCTGTTGTGGATTTGCAAACGACTGATATCCTGATTCTTTAACCCGATTTTCTGGCTCATGACCTTGATTGAATTTATAAAAATCGGCGTCAGGAACCGACGATCGCCCATAATGGTATTGTTAAAATAAACAGCTGTGCGCTGATCTAACAGGGCAGCCTTTACGGCCTCTTCCGTTTTATCTACTGCAAAAACGAGGGTCATCGGGCGTGTTTTCTGCCCAACAGGATAAGTCATTCCGATAGGTGAATGAACATCTGAGTTGGCCAACATCGTCAGCTTTTTCTCATCCGCCCATTTTAAAGCCTCCGTATAGTATTCATCGTAATTAAAAACTTCAATACCTTTCAAAATACCGGCATTCAACAAGCGCGTGTGTTCGCTCCACCATAGGGTCTTTTCAGGCTGCTGGGCCTTCCAGCCCGGATGATTCCAAAAAACAAAAGCACCTTGTTCCTGCGCTTCCACGCAAGCCTCCCACCAATCTTCGCGTTCAATCAGGTTCGCATTCTTGATGAAAATCGCATTTAAATGCCCGGGAGGCATCTTCCGGGTAATCTCCGTTCCGCGAATGAGCAGAACGCCCATTTGGTCGGCCAGGGGTTTGGCAATTTCAAAAGAACGGTTGTGGTCGGCCTCAATGTCTTGTGAATGGGGCAAATATTCAATATGATCGGTGATCGCGATCACATCCAAACCGTCAAGCCAAGCCTCCTGTACCCTAACGGTTGGCCACACATCGCCATCGGAGAACACGGTGTGCATATGGAAATCACATTTCAGCGTTTGGTAACCCAGGATATCGGGGATGGCTACTTCGCGACGGTTTTGTGCAACGGAAGGCAGGGACGCGATGAAACAAACAAGCAAAAACGCAAATACAAATTTCGACAAATTCATGACCAGCAATTTTTGACAAAATTAGGTAAATCCTTTGGTTTGATGGCATTAAATCGGCCAAAGAATTGCCGGTTGTGATTTGACGGGTTCTATGTAATCTTTATTTCTGCCCTCCTACCGAATATATGGGGTCATGACCAAAACATAATCCCGAACTATCAGGGTATCCGTTCCTGCCAACCCAGTATACCCACCTTCTTTGAGTGCATTGTTTATCCCAATAGCCGGATAACATTCATAAGGTTCGCTCCCCCATTTTAAAATCATATCCAGCATCGGGACATGTAAATTCTCCTTTTCTTTTTCAACATAATAGCAATGCCTTGCCATGATAACAGTAGTAAATCCAGAGGGTGTAGGAATCGGAATTTCACGATAATAAAACGGGTAATAAGCCAATAAATTATTCGAGCCATTGAATAAAAAACCATTCTCTATCAAGGCAGAATCCGGATTTTCCCAGTAGATTATGTCATCAACCTGATTTACCGTTCTGGCTTTTTCTTCCGGGACCTGGTCGATTATCAACTCAACGCTGCGGCAAGATAAATATGTTGCTTGGAGAACCTCCGCGACATCTATCTCTTCCAACTCCGGCAAAAAGCCGGCACAGCGGCTGATTACCTCATCTTTCAATGGCTGGGAGATTATCTCGCCGTTGCGTGTAAAAACCCGGATCCCGGCTTCCTGCACAACTCTGCTTGTATAGGTAATTGGATAATCAGTCCTATCTTTATTGCACGATATTCCCACACCAAGCAAAATGGCAAATAACAGCAAGCAAAGTCTCCAATTGTATTCCATCATTTCTAATTTATGCCCGGATTTTGATCCCGAAAGTCCAATAAGCAGGGCTAAAGCTGATCAACCAATTTGAATTATCAGTATCCCAATCCGACAGTGCGTATTCAATTCCCCCAAGCCCAAGATAAATGCCAAACTTTTCGATTGCAAACCAGGTGAGCTCAGGGTTCAGGCTGAGCCCAAATAAGTCGGCATCAGAACTTCCGGAGTAACCTCTTGCATAGTTCTTATCGGGATCCAGGGAAGTTAAACCTTCTGAATTAAGCATCTCCCTGCCAACATAAATGCTTCCGAAATCCGATTTGATTTTTCCATAGCTAACTTTCAGTGTCGAACTAAGGTACAGCCTGTCAACAACAGGAAAATAATAACCCAGGAATAGATTGGGGGCAAAGCCCTTCGACTTCAGTTGCATTTCCTCCATCTGTAGCTGATCGGCTAAAAACAACCGATTGGTCCGGGTTTCTTTGTTGTTCACATAATCCAATCCGAACCCGGCAACAATCCGGTCGGAAAAAGCGAAACCAACCATTCCTCCAACATCCAGCAGGTTTCTCTGTATTGAAGTTGAGTTGGTATAAACTCCGCTTTCGCGATTATCTTTCCGGTAGTTTCCTTCCACCGACGTGATCAGGTCGCCTTTCTGTACTTGTGCGTATGCCTGAAAGGTCAGAAACAGCATACAAAGCACAACAAAAAACATTTTCATCTTAGCTCTTAAAAGAAATTTCACAACTGGTTATTTGGTGTTCAAAATGACATCAGTTAAGCAGTTGCGGTTGCCGGACTTACTTCTTCGAGCAACCAAGTTCTGCCCAACATTCGGCTTCCGATGTTGCAAATAGCCCACGGATAATAGATTCCCAGCGTAACAATTGTCAGCAGTATTTGCCCCCACAGATACAGGAAATCGTTAAGCTGATCGGCGTCATAACCGAAACGAAGTATTCGTTCGGACGAGCTGGCCACTGTCCGGTCCGAGAAATATTTGTATAGACGGACCATCGCCAATGGCATATAAATACCGAAGGTGATCATGGTCAGAACTATCTCCAGGGCAATATTCCCGCAGGCATTCCAGAAATCAGTCTGCCAGGCAATCTTCATCCCCTTGTAATCGACATTCACCATCCATTTATACACCAAATAGGTGTACGGAACCATGATAACCAGTGTAATCAGTTGCTGAATGATTACCACAGAAGCGGCATTCCCAGGGCTTTTCAGCATCATGGTTGCCACGAAAACGGAGATGGCAATGGTTGGCAGCATGAGGGTTAGCAAGATGATGACAAACAATTGACTTCCTTTTCCCTGAAACCTGAACGAATTTGACTGATAGGAAGAATGATTGACAAAAAAGCGGTGCAAGTCGCGCATGAACCAGGCTCCATAAATTCCCAGGGTAATTATGCTCAGAAAGAAACCCAGCAACATGGTGCCCAGGTATTTCCCGAAGGTTCCTGAAAACTTGATTGTTTGTTCTTTGTACGCCACTCCTTCAATGAAATATTTGGCCAAAAAGAAGGTTAGTGCCAGGGCCACAATGATTAGCAGGAACATTGCAGGTAGAAAAATCAGGGAAGGTTTTCCACCAGACTCAACCGACTTAATGCTTACAAGCAAGCCGATGTATGGAACAAAAAACAGTATCAGGAACAATACCCAAATGGGGAACAGTTTTTTACCGGTTAGTTGAAAGTTAAAATAGTTTTTCATAAGTTGTTTTTATTAGTTGATGGTTATTGATTGGCGAATTCAATACGCCTCTTCTATTCATTTCCTGCTATTTTCACTTACAATTCAGTTTAGTGCTTCTTGGGACCATTATTAGTTCTTCAAAAAAGAACTTTCCGATATTCACCACAAAAAAAGCGTGTACAATTTATCAAAAAATCAGATAAAACAAATAACCACAAGCATCTATTTGATGAACAACCTTGTTTCTTGCATGAAACCCCTATTCCCAGCTCATGAACGATCTGTTTTTAGCCATTTGAGTGAATGAAACGGAGAAGATTATTCGCCCTCATGCATTTTAAAATTTGGAAGAGATGAGTTTTCATTCGATCCTGAATCCGGATTTTTTTGCCGGCAAGCCAAAAATTGACCAAAAAAAAGACCGCCCCCAGCAGGGACAGTCTTTGTCATATCGCCGCAGCGACGTATTAATTCAGTTTTGCAAATAACTGCTTGTAGCTTACCTGTGAGCCAATGATGCCCTTCAGGTCGGCAATGGGCACGCGGTCTTGCTCCATGGTGTCGCGGTAGCGGATCGTCACGGTTTGATCTTCCAGCGATTGATGGTCAACAGTAACACAGAAAGGCGTACCAATAGCATCCTGACGGCGGTAGCGCTTCCCAATAGAATCTTTCTCGTCGTACTGGCAGTTGAAATCGAACTTCAGTTCGTCGATAATCTCGCGGGCTTTTTCGGGCAGGCCGTCTTTTTTCACCAACGGCATCACGGCCATTTTTACCGGAGCTAGTACGGGCGGAAGTTTCAGCACCACGCGGGTATCTTTTTCACCGCTGGCCGTGCCCACCTCTTCTTCGCAATACGAAGCCGAAATAACTTGCAGGAACATCCGGTCGACACCAATTGACGTTTCAACGACAAAAGGCACATACGATTCTCCCAACTCGGGATCGTAATATTGAATCTTTTTGCCGGAATATTGCTGATGTTGCGACAAGTCGAAATCGGTGCGCGAGTGGATACCTTCCACTTCCTTAAAGCCAAACGGGAACTTGAATTCCACATCGACCGCTGCATTGGCATAATGCGCCAGCTTTTCGTGCTCATGGAAACGGTAGTTATCGTCACCAAAACCCAGCGCACGGTGCCACTTGATTCGGGTTTCTTTCCACTTCTCGAACCAGTCGAGTTCGGTTCCCGGTTTCACAAAAAACTGCAGTTCCATCTGCTCGAACTCGCGCATACGAAAAATAAACTGGCGGGCGACAATCTCGTTGCGAAATGCTTTCCCGATTTGGGCAATCCCGAAGGGTATTTTCATTCGCCCGGTTTTCTGCACGTTCAGGTAATTCACGAAAATGCCCTGCGCGGTTTCGGGACGAAGGTAAATTTTCTGCGCGCCATCGGCTGTTGAGCCCATATCGGTCGAAAACATCAGGTTGAACTGGCGCACATCGGTCCAGTTGCGGCTGCCGCTGATGGGACAGGCAATCTCTTCGTCGATAATGATTTGTTTCAGCTCATCGAGGTTGCTATCGTTCAACGCGTTGGAAAAACGCGTGTGCAGCTGGTCCCATTTTTCCTGGTTGGCCAGCACACGCTGGTTGGTGGCGCGGAATTGTGCCTCATCAAAAGCATCGCCAAAACGCTTGCGGGCCTTTTCCACTTCCTTGTTCATTTTTTCCTCGTACTTCGCCAGTTGCTCTTCAATCAGCACATCGGCGCGGTAACGTTTTTTCGAGTCCTTATTGTCGATCAGCGGGTCGTTGAAAGCATCCACGTGGCCGGAAGCTTTCCAGATCGTCGGGTGCATGAAAATGGCCGAGTCGATCCCCACCACGTTTTCATGTAAAAGCACCATGCTGTCCCACCAATATTTCTTGATGTTATTCTTCAGTTCCACACCATTCTGTCCGTAGTCATAAACGGCGCCCAATCCGTCATAAATTTCGCTGGATTGAAAAACGAATCCATACTCTTTGCAATGGGCAACCAGTTTCTTAAAAATATCTTCCTGAGCCATAGTTATCAATTTATCTTCTTAAAGGAAATTAATCTACTTCTTCAAAATCGACATACTCACCTTCATCTCTGGGAATTCGTGAGTTTCGGGGCTGATTTTTCTCCAGTCGAACATCGCCTTCAGGGCGGCTGTTCCGGTAATTTGTTGATTGTCCCTGCCTGCCGGATTGACTGCTGAAAAAAGGCAGGATGTACCGGTTTATAAACCTGATCACGTAATAAATAATCAGGATAAAAAGTAAGGTTCGCAAAAAATTCACAAAAAACAGGATCACATTCAATACAATCATAACTCTTGAAAATCAGCGGCTGTAAAAGTAATAATTAATTGTGAAACCAACATACTCCGACCAAAGCCGCTGCGCAACCTTTTTCGGCAGGGCAAAAAAAAAGCGGGGAATGCCCCGCCATAAAATGGTTTTGCTGAATATTGCCGGAAATACAACAATTTGTACACCTTTCCGAGATAACGGAATTGCACCTTGACGTGCCAAATTTAACTCGCTGTCTTTTGTTAATGATAACGCTTTATCCGCAAGGCAACGCTCATTTTCTCTTTTCCTTGGTGGCAATGTGGTCTAGTACAACAAATTGGGAATTTTGGGAATGAAACTCCGGGATTATGGCTTTCATCCGGGCAACCAGCTTGGTATCCGAATCCGTTTGGCTCGCCTGTAATAACGAATCGACTTCATTTTTAACCATCTCGAAATCGAAAGGACACACGTTGGCGACCCTTATTTTGGGATGATAGGTTTGAACCGTGTTTTCTTTATCGGCAAGCAATTCTTCAAATAGTTTTTCCCCCGGTCGCAGTCCGGTAATTTGAATCGGGATGTCTTCTTCCGGCTTCAAACCGGCCAGGGTAATCATTTTCACGGCCAGCTCATAGATCCTCACCGGATCACCCATGTCGAACATGAATATTTCGCCGCCACGCGCCATAAAGCCAGCCTCCAGCACCAGCTGACAAGCTTCGGGAATGGTCATAAAGTAGCGAATGATATCGGGATGAGTGACCGTCACCGGGCCACCAGCCTCTATTTGTTTGCGGAACAGCGGCACCACCGATCCGTTTGAGCCCAATACATTTCCGAAGCGCGTGGTGATAAACTGTGTGTGGACATCGGTCAACCGGGAAAGAGATTGAATATAAATCTCACAGATCCGTTTGGAGGCGCCCATAACATTCGTCGGATTGACGGCCTTGTCAGTAGAAATCATGACAAACTTTTTCACACCGAATTCCACAGACAAGTCTGCCAGGAGGCGAGTTCCGCCAATATTTACACGAATGGCCTCGTAGGGTGTTGCCTCCATCAGCGGTACATGTTTATAGGCAGCGGCGTTAAATACATACTGCGGCCGAAACTCGTCAAACACGTGCCGCATCCGGACAGGATCGGCAACACTGGCCATCACCACCCTGAATTTTGTTCCCGGAAAAGAGGACAACAATTCCTGCTGAAGGTCATACAGGGGTGTTTCTGCCTGATCGAGCAACAAAATGTTTTTAGGCTCGAATACGGTTAACTGCCTGACAATTTCGGAACCGATTGACCCTGCTGCACCCGTTACCAAAACCACCTTATTCTTTAATGAACGTGAAATTTTGTCGAAATTAATTTCGATGGGCTCGCGCCCCAACAAATCCTCAATTTTAACATCGCGGATTTGCTGCATGCGTAGTTTACCATCAATCCAGTCTTTTAATGGCGGCACAATACGTACATGTACTCCAAATAACAGACAGTGATTCAGCAAAATCTTTTGCCGGTCAGGAGCGATTCCCCCGTGATTAACTGCAATGATAATCTCGTGTACATCCAGACGTTCGATTACTTTATCAAAGGCATATTGTTCTGAATAGATCGGCTTTCCGGCCAATCGTTTTCCAATTAGCGCTTTTTCATCATCAATAAAGCCCAACACATGCACCTGTGAATACGGGTCGCTCTCGAGCACGCCAAGAGTAATCCGTCCCATTTTTCCTGCCCCAAAAATGAGCACTCGCCTGTATCCATTATGTGGGACCACATATGTGTGGTACATGTTGCGTACAATCAGCCGAAACCCCATCAGCATCACAGAGGTGACAGCAGCATGGACAAAAACCACAGAATAAGGAATAATCAGAATGCCTGGTACAAATTGTAGGTGCGCAACAGCTGATACCAGGTAAACCGCGCACATAGCCGCGCTGACGCTGAGAGCCAGCCTGGCAGCATCCTCTATGGACGAATGCCGGAGAATTCCGCGATAAATACCTGCCAACAAAAATATTCCCCCGTAAACCGGGAAGATGACACCAACCAATTGCACCATCACCTGCCCAAAAGATGCCTGATCGATATAAATGTTCAGACGCAGGATGTACGCCAACAAAAAGGCTGTCGCTGTGATTCCGGTATCTGCCAGAAAAACCAACCACCGTGGCAAGATCATTTTTTTAATGTATTTACAAAATAAATCGACCATGTGTCCAGTGGTTACAAATATCGTGTATGGAGAATGTACCAGTACCGACCTCTCAGTTTCAGGGCATTAATCACAAACTGTAATCAAAATGGATTTGCCCTGTCGGCACAAATATTTGGGTGTGTTGTTTCGGTAAAACGATCAGATCATATCGGTGATTCCTATTGTTAAGTTTGTTCAATTGCTCCTTCAAGCCACTCCTCCCGCCAGAAGTGGAAGCATGACCGGTCGCAGCCTCCCTGAAATTCGCCGGTACAATAAACCCCTTCCAGAAAATAACTGGGGCTTTTTAATTTGCGCAATTCTCCGGTCGATTCCATTTTAATTTTTTCAGCCTTCTTGAAGACCTTATACTTCCCTCCGCAAAATTGCTCCATCTCGGGCATAAAGTACAGGCCCCTGTATTTCCCGTTTTTGTCGAGTGTCAAGGCAATTTCAGTCAGCGACCGAACTTTTACCCATTCTCCGGGCCGCAAGTTTAGTGATTTTGTGACCGGTTTATCTGAAGCTGTCCTGTTGTCCCATTGAACGGCCCGATATTTTATCCGCCCCTGCAAGGTGAAAAGCTTGTTCGGGATCTTTTTGGCGATTCGGTAAAGCAGATGCCTCTTTCTACTAGCATCCACTATCGGTTCTTTCTGAAAATTGCACGCGCTGTTGTTGGCTATACTTACATTCGTCTTCATAAATTTGAATATATTGACTTTGCATAATCCTCTCCCCTCACCGACAGCATCAGTGGATTAATTTAAAACAGTATTTTGAATCAATGGGGCTACGCGAAAGAATTCACCCATTCAATAATTCAAAATATATCTGATTACACTTTCTGGCTTAACATACTTTAAATAATACGCTTTTGCACCAACCTCTAAATGTTGCCTGTATTTCTTATTTTTAACTATTAATCTAACAGTCTCCTCTAGCTTAGAAAAATCAGAAATAATGTGGATGTTTTTTCCATGCACCAGCGCTTCAGGCAATTCATTTGATAAAGGTGTCGAGATAATAGCTTTCCCCATTGCTAGAAATTCACCCAACTTCCATCCGTGGCAGTTATGCACTGAAGGAGTATTAAATACAAACAACGACGCCTTTGTCTTATCTAAATAGCTTTTAACAGAATATGGCTTTGTAAAAACAATTTGCTTAAACTCCTCATATTGAGGATGTGACGAATTAGCGTAAAAACCGCCCTCAAAGTCAATGAATTGAAAATTCTTACAAGTTTCAATAAAATGCTTCCGTAAAACATTGGTGGTTTTAAGACAATTTTCATGCGGCCAAAGAGTAGAAATAAAAAAAACGTAGTTTTCCTTACTTTCCATGCTCTCATACTCTTTAAGTTGGTCATTTTTTGAATAACCCTCTATGGGTAAGCGCCTCAAGTACAACAAAAAATAATCTGCAAAAAATTGCTTCCCCGATGTTACAGGAGAAAAATTACACTTTGCAAAATTAGAAATGCCATAAAATATTGTTTCCCACAAACCCCAAATGCGGATTCCGAAGCCGGGTGGAATGGAAATCATTTTCGACGAAAACCTTGAGCCTGTATATCTCTTGTGATAATTAATTTTTGCGTACTTATCACACCAATCATAAGCACTTTCTTTCACTTCAACCTTATCACGAAAGTCAATGACATATTTAGTTAAGCAATCTTTATCGACGAGAACAAAGGCCATATAGTGCTCGTATGAATTCCGCTCTTTTTGCCTTTTAAGAGATTTAAAATATTTTGAAGAAAACCGAACATTAACCTTTCCAAAAACAATCTCCAGTCCTTTAATATAAAAGGATGAATATTGAATATTCACTGTTGGATCTATAATAATTGCAGGCATTTTGTTTTAATCAAAAGAATTGAACGCTTTTACTGAGAAGATTAATATTCTGACTATTCCTTCTCGTAAGGGCCTAAATCAGGTGCATTCCCAAGGAAGGGCAGACCGACATCAACACCGGCATTGATCAGATCGCTTCCCGTAGCCAGCCTTAAAAAATCGATGGCAGGCAAATCGCCATTTGGCTGACGCTTACCGGATACACGGGCCGTATCAACACGCACAAAATCAGCATCTGATACGGTAACATTGGTCGAAGCGGTCCAACTGTTATGGTCAATTTTACTATTAGCTGAAAAATAACCTGACCGGCTGTTTTTATAGCTAATGTTGTTGCGGACAATCATGGGCAAATTGTATTGCCCGATATCAAACCCGATATTATCATTATCGAAGGCAAAATTGTTGTAAAAAGTCATCTTCACGTTGCCATCGTTTTGATTGAACCCTATAAACCGGTTATTGAAAGCCAAGCAATTTGTCAAGACCCTTTGATGGACATCCAATTGCGGCTTTCGTGTCTGTCCTAATTTAAAGCCACCGCCATCTCCTTTTCCCCGTCCATTGTTAAAGGACCAACACGCATCAAAAACAACGATCCCTTCATTCTCCCAACAATCGAACCCATCATCCGAATTGTACCATGACCGACATCCTTTGAAATAGGTATAAGCATGCTGTGAAGTAAAACAAATTACAAAGCCGTCGGCCTGCCCACCTGAATACCCTCCTGTCGAAATGTCAAAGTTATCGTACGCATCGCAATTGATCAGGGAGATTGTATCGAGGGCATATCCCTGAAAACCGGACCCTTCGTTGCCATGAGAAACACAATTCTCAACAGTGTAAGTTCCTCCCAGCTCGAATGAAAAACCACAAGACTCAATACTTTGTGCATGTTGACTAATCCCGGTCACCGTTAATCCTTTTAAGTAGTAGTGAGAACATTTACTAAGCAATATACCAGTATTTGCCTCGGTATTTGTTATGGTAGAACAATCAAGCACAGGCATTTCGCCCGGATAATTAAAAATACAGATTGGGTTTGCATGGGCACCTTTTCTATTCACAACATATACCCCAAACTCATCCATTTTATCAGCATAGAACACCCCTCCGCGAATAAAAACCGTATCTCCGGCACCGGCCTTCGAGAATGCCTTTTGCCAGGTAGCCCATGGCTGATCAACCGTTCCTGGATTCGTGTCGTTTCCATTCAGTGCCACATAATAGGTAGCCTTCTCTCCCCACACCACAACTTCATTATCACCGGTAGTATCAATTAGATTCGCTTGGGTGGTATCTTGATCAGTCGGCTTTAGATCCTCCTGATGGCATCCACATGACGATAGAATGATCATCAATAAAACGACATAACCCATATTCATTTTTCTGCATATTAAATCAGTCTGTTAATCTTTACATTAAAATAATCTATTAGCAAAGCGTTTTCGATACCGATATGCATCAATAACTGCAATTTTTTTATCACAATTGAAGGTATGTGTACCTTTCACATCAGCATCCCAGCCTGCTTCAATCTTAGAGAGCATCGTTTCAGCATACGCATTTTCGCTCAGCGTGGTTATTTGATTCAAATTAAAAGCACGACCATACCTGAAGGAACAATCTTGGGAGGGCCGGTAAATTTGCCCGTGCTTCATGAAAATACGCCCTGCCGGACGAGCAGTTCTCACATCAGTCACAATTGGATTTAGAGGATGAGGCTCCCATTTGTCTGTAAATAACGTATCAGAAGAAAAAAGATGTAATTCTTTATAATCCGACCAAGTTGACAACTCGCTTACCGCAGTAAATAACCACCATCGGTTATTATTAAAGAAGATCGTACTGTCAACCGCATTTATATCCTCCTTCAAATTCATCACAAAGCTCCATTTCCGAGGGAATTCGACACACTCATACAACTCAATTGTCTTGTTTGCAGAAGTTTCTGGAATCATATACCATTTAGCATTCAATTCAAAAATAAAAGGATATGATATATGAAAAGGTCTTTCAAGTATTTTCTCAAAACTGAACAAGTCACCCTCTTTTCCAATCTCTAACAACGAAATATATCCCTTTCCGTCCCTGTACAAAAACTCTTCAACAAAAATGAAAATATTACCATCCCGACTAAGTACAAATGGATCTGCCCAAGCCCTGTCCTTGGGTGGAATTAATGCTTTATAGTCATTCGGCAATATTGGAAAAATTTCCGAATCAACTTTTAGCATTAAAAACCATATTCCACTAGTTTGATGCGCGATCAGGCAACTTAAATATCTGGAAAGCATTTTAAAAACATTGACAACTGCTTGGTAATTTGAAGGCGAAAAAAAAATAGCACTTGTTTGTTCCGAAAGAGTCATTCTGAAATGCAATGTTTGCCCACCAAAATAGGCAGTCCCGAATTTGTAAATTCCTGCAAGCAATCGTGGTAAAATCAAAGAGCAAAAGCTATACAAATGATATTGGTTAATTTGAATGGAATGGTAATTAACTGGAACCCAACTCCGGTGAATGACAGCCTCACGTTCAAATTCGCCGTTTGTTGCCCGGACAGATATCTCCATAACCGGGCCCTCGTTAATCATTTGCCCATAAATATAAGCAAGGCTATTACAATTCCGTTCACCAATAACATATTGCCATACTCCGAAACGTGCCAACGGGAATTGGCATGTGGAGAAATCAACCGCACTTAAATTAAGCAGTACATCCAGTTTATACGATGCAATTTCCGACCAAGCATTTTCATTTTTCGGACTAAGTGAACAGCGTGCGATTCCCTGAAATAATGCAGTCGCATCTACCAGTTGGTTAAAATTGTAACGCTTGCCGAAAACCTGACGGTCCAACTTCCGGTGCAACTTGAAAAAAAACGATGCTTTCGGATCGTTATCCTCCAGACGGGCACTTTCATTCAGGACAATCAGTTTTAAATCGGCATAATTGGAACCTGCTATTTTCGCTACTACCTGGTAGATCCAACAGGGAATAAGCTCGCCGTTCAGGATAATCCCAACATGGACAACATTTTTCATTTTAAAAACGACTTACTGGAACAGGGACGTGAAGGCGGACATGCAACAAACAAATCCGAGCATAGTATCAAGAAAGAATATTTCTGATGGCTGCGCATATATATTTCAATTCTGCATCCGTCAAATCCGGATAAATGGGCAGCGAGACTATTCCCTGCCAAATTCGTTCGGCATTGGGAAAGTCCTTTTCATTTAGCTGATAGGTGTCGCGGTAATAACTCATTCGGTGCAGTGGCTTATAATGCACCGAAGTACCAATCCCCTGCTGGCTCATCCGGTGGATAAATTCGTTCCGGGAAACAGGCGCATCCGGTTTGATAATAATAGGAAACAGATGCCAGGCATGATTTTCGACCGGGCCAACACACAAGGGCAGGTCAACCACAGACAAATTTTGCAGCTCATTCAGATAATACAAGGCACAACGCTGGCGCTGCTCCCTGAAAAAATCGGCTTTTCCCAGTTGGGCAAGACCAACAGCAGCATTGATGTCGGGCATATTATATTTATACCCGGGAGCAACGATATCGTATTCCCACGACGTTTTCCCATTGGTGTACCGGTCCCACACATCATGGTCAATCCCGTGCAGCCGCATGGTTTTCACCCGATTATAAATAGCCTCATCATTTGTAACCAGCATGCCACCTTCACCGGTTGTTATGGTTTTATTCGCATAAAAGCTAAAACAAGTAACATCACCAAACGATCCCACAAACCGGCCTTGAAATTTCGTTGGAAAAGCATGCGCTGCATCTTCAACCACACGAATTTGCCGTGATCGGCAAATATCCACAATCCCGTTTCCCTCAGGCGTTGCCAAACTGGCTGCCTGCCCGCCATAATGAACCGGCATAACCGCCCGAACATTTCCATTTATTGCCAAGGCTGCTTGCAGTATCTCCGGTGTAAGCAGGCAGGTACCATACTCAACATCCGTAAAAACCGGATCGGCCCCGAGGTACCTCACGACATCTGCCGTTGCCGTAAACGTCATCGTAGGAACCAGCACTTTGTCCCCCGCTTTGATACCAACAGCCTCCACGGCAAGGTGCAAGGCGGCGGTGCACGAATTTACTGCACAGGCATACCTCACGCCAAGGTACTCGGCAAATAACCGTTCAAACTGAAGAGCTTTGGTGGAAGTGGTGAGCCAACCACTTTCAAGAACTTCTTTCACAAAGTTCAACTCGTTCCCGGCCATAGGGACTCTTGAAAACGGAATTTTCATGGGCTTCACTTATTTCCTGACAAAAAGGCAATAAATTGTTTTTAGAACCAATACCAGGTCGCTGGCCAGGGAATGCTGGTCAACATACGCTTCGTACAAGTCGAGCTTACGAGGAAGCAACACTTCCCGGTAGGTTCTTTCCGGATCGGCAGCTTTTGCCAGCAGATCTTCTTCGTGTCTGAACACCAAAGCTGCATGATCCGTAATTCCCGGACGAACAGACAAAACCTTTGCCCAACGTTCGGGGTAAACATTCACCCACTTTCCCACTTCGGGGCGGGGCCCCACCAACGACATATCTCCCTTCACAACATTCATCAACTGGGGCAATTCGTCGAGTTTTGTTTTTCGAAGAAATTTCCCGAATGGGGTCACCCTGCTGAGATCACCGGCACCAAATTCTTCTGTTTGACCTGAACCCGAAACACGCATCGATCTGAATTTGAAAAATTGGAATGGCGTCCCGTTTTTTCCAATCCGCTTTTGTTTGAAAAATACCGGCCAACCATCTGTAAAATAAATTAGAATACCCACCAACAAAAACAGGGGAAAAAGAAGGATTAAACCCGACAAGGCCATAACGAAATCAAAAGTCCTCTTCATCTGAAAAATGTCATGAGCTTCACAAATGGTATAAATTCAATCTCACAGCAGGAAAGACCTCAATCAGCCCAGTTGGCCGAAATACCCTGATTATTCGCAGCTTGCAAAATCATTTCGACTATTTTCTTCAAATTATGCTTTTTCGAGAAATTGTTCGTCGCATATTGATACCCCTTCATGCCTTTTTCCTCTAACTCAGCTTTTTTCAGGTCACTCACCAACCGAAAGATGGCTACCAGTTCGCCCATTTCCTCAGGCGGAACAACCCAACCACAACGGGCCTGTTCAATAGCCCTGGCAGAATCACTTTGTTGATCAACACAGGCAATGACCGGCTTCTTCGAATATAAATAAGCCACCAGCTTTGATGGGATGGAGCTCATCGCAGCACCTCGCTTAACCGGAAGAAGCATTACATCGGCCCGGTCTTGAATTTCGGGCACTTTCCCCGCCGGTACATCCCAAAACAAGATAGGTGTATCTTTACACCCTTCGGCAATTCGCTGACATTCTTCTTTCATTGACCCGGAACCGGCAATGACCAACCTGGCGTCGGACAAGTTGGCCTGGGCAAAGCTTTTAATCAAAAAATCGACCCCGGCAACAGGGCCAATGTTCCCCAAATACATAAACGTGAAAGGTTTTTTACTGGCCTGACCATACAACAGATCCTTCTTCTGATAGTGGTATTTAATAAAGTCAGCCTCATCCTGCCAATTCTGAATGAGGGCAATTTTTTCTTCGAGAATACCCCTTGTTCGTATAAAATTGAGCTTCATGTTCTCCGAAACAGCGATCACACGCGTAGCATTTTTCAGAATATAAATATCTAAGGGCATTAATAACCTGTGAATGAATTTGCAGAATACCGGAATTTTAGTTGACAAGGACTCAGGATAAATGTCCTGCACATGAACAATAGATGGAAGAGCACAATGCTTTGCCGCTCTGACGATCAGGTATTGCGCCAATAAAGGCCAGGCATTAAGATAAACAACTGCTATTTTGTCGCGATGTTCCCTTATGTACCGGGCAACATATCTCCCGAAGCTGTAACTTTCCCGCATCCGGCCAAATAAGCCAGAACGGGCGCAGGTATATGAAGGAAGAATGACGTGTTCAAACTTTTTATACTCCATCCGAAGGCAATCAAAACTGAACCCGTAAGGCCGTGTCGGCTTCGGTCTTAAAACCCTGACTGTCACATCATCCGACAGTGTTACCGCTAAATCGTGGGCAATAGTTGCCGACACAACAGGCTCGGGCGGAAATACGGCGGATACCAGCAAAATCATTGGCTTATCGTTTTGGTTGATAGTTGTCAAGAATTACAATGCAGTTATACAGCTTGCTATGTTGGCAAGTTTAGAAACTAATTTTCGACAGTCATCCTATCCAGAATGCGCTGTCCCTGATATAAGCGGATTATCTTTTGAATAAATTTATTTTTGACACTCCTCTTTCCCAATATCTTGACATATAGAAAGATAACTATCCACAAAGAAACCCGCAGAACAGGATGAAGAATATAAACACGCGTAGCCGGGACCGGCTCAAAAAGCATGGTCCGTTTAAACCGGTTTAACTCCGGCAGGGGACTGAACGATTCCATCCCGTCGGAAAATATCAACTCCCCCTCCTTCTCAATAATTTTATTAAACAAAGTATATATCAATCCATTTAAAGGCGCTAGCCCTGGCCAATTACGGTCAACATACTGATTAACTACATGATATTTCCCATCCGCTTTAAACGCGATGATGTACCCAATCAATTTTCCGGCATAGTAAGCACCTAGCATGGCTACATCTTCGTGGCCATAAAATGAGGTCACATAGCTCTTCCATTGATTTTCATTGGTGAGATATTTATCGTCCCGTTGTTGCAATTTCATGGTTTGACGGTTGATATAAAGACCTTCCCTCATCAAATCTTCAACCGAGGGTACCCTGAACTCACACTCCCGCAAACTTTTCCGGGTAGTGGGCCGTGTCCGGTGGGGAAGCATGTCGATCCGGTACTCTTTTGTTCTAATGATAAATTCGTGTGTATTTTTTATTGGTGAACTTACCTTTAAAACCGAGATCAGGTATCTCCATTTCAGTTTACTGATAATCTTTGGATTCAATGAAACATTGGAAAGTTGCGGAAAAGAATAATTGATGCACCCTCGATTAAGAAAATACTGCCCTTCAATATTACTTACCGAGTAGCCGCATCCGCGATAAATTGCGACTAATTCATCCAGCTTCATACTACGATCTTTTTTCGTTTAAACAGAGAGGCCCCAGCCAAAAGGATTACTTTCAAAAGGCCTAAGAGCAATTTAGACCCGTTAACGAACTCTAAAACCTGCCAGATTAAAACAACAATCCGGAGGTTATGTTACTGATTATAGTTTGCCAGCAGTTTTTGTACTGAGTGAATACATTTTCAACCGAATAGGCCCCGAGGACCCGCTGCCGGCCTCTGCTACCATACAATTCCATCACGGAAGGTTTCCTCATTAAATCGGCAATGGCACCCTGCAGTTGATCGACATTTTTTGGAGGTATACAAACGCCACAGGCCGAATGGGTGTTAGCTGCCAACATAGTAGAAACAGCTCCCACTTCGGCGGCAATTACTGCGCACCCCATTGCCATCGCTTCAAGTATTACCATCGGGAAACCTTCGGTATAACTAGGCAGTGCCAGAATCGGGGATTGGGCCATATTATCAAGTACCTGTTCCTTATTTTGCTGGCCTTCGAACAACAGCCATTGACCTGCCTCCCGTTTTCGGGCAATTCTCTCCAAATCTTTCCTTATCGCTTCTTCGTAGGGTCCAATCAATAATAATTCCTTCACCTGTGGTAACTTTACACAAGCCTCCGCCAACTCGTAAATGCCCTTATCTTTAATGACGTGTCCAACAAAAATAATTCTTCCGGGATGACGAAAAACTGAATTCTTGCTCAGTTCCCTCGCCTTCACTTCCACCTCTTGGGCAATCGGGTTTGGGATACAGGAAACATTTGTGCAACCTGCTTCATTCAACACTTCCACCGATTTCTCATCCAACACAATTGACCACGCACTTTCGCGAATGAGTTTTATCAGCAGATTCCATTCCCAATTTTGTTTTTCTTTCAGACGAGGTATTCGTCCAAAATGCCAATGCATAACTACCGGTACTCCCCTGCGCCTCGCAGTTCGCACAATCAGGATATCTTTAATCATCGCCAGCGATGCACTGCTGGCCAGGTGGATCAGGTCAGGTCTTTCCTTCTGCAAATTTTTCCTGACCTGAAAGTACGTTTGCAAAGAATTAAACATACCTGTTAATAACCTGACAAACATCGATTCGGATGTGACCGGCCTTATGTGATGCGAGGTATCCTGAACTTTCAGGTTAACTCCGCAAGGATGTTCGCTTACAAAACCGACCATCGTTTCGGTCACAGATTGTATGCCTCCTATCGGTGGAGGCAAGGGAGCAACCAGCAGCACTTTCATAATTTTGGCTTATTCTTTAGCCCGTTGAAATTCCCATGATAACCCGCATATTGAAAAAAACGAGGTATTCCGGTTAATTCGGCTACCAATTTGGTAATTGATCCATTATCAGACGCGCCGGTAACTTTTAACTTATATGAATTTGAGTTTATGTCGTTCCAACCGGCATCTGTTGTCCTTGCTATTTTAAGGCCACATTCCCTCAGCATATGAATACACTCCTCGTCGTAATCGCCATTTGGATAGGCAAATGCTTCAATTCTCCTTCCAAGAATTTCTTCCAATTCCAGCTTGCCCGCCATGATTTCATCTCTTTTTTCTTCCATTGTACACTGGGTCAATACAGGATGATACCTGGTATGAAGGCCAAAATCAACAAAATCCTTCATTTTCTCAATTTCATTTACATTCAGCGCTTGTCGGTCGCCTTTATATTCTTTATCCTGATCATACCGATACTTTTTTTCTAATTCGGCAAGCCTTTGCATATTCGGTATCCGCTTTAACCGTTCCACATCACCGTTACAACAAGCGGTCCACCAGAAATGTCGTTCTGTATTTATCACCTGGGAAGTCAGAAACAAGGTTGGCCGGAGATTATATTTTTGAAAGACTGGTAATAATTCATAATTCTCTTTCCAGCCATCATCAAAAGTAATTGCCAATGCATAATCAGGAATCATCTCCCAGCTCCTATCTCTTTTCGCTTTAATAAAGTCCATTAAGGGAACCAGGTTATACCGGCTGGACAAATAGTTGATATGTTTTTCAAAAACATCCACCAGCGGATTATGATACACCAGCACCGTTAGCTTCTTCTTTGCCATACACGTTCTGAAAAGCGAAGCAACTCCGCAATACCGGATCAGAAGATAAAGTAAGCTGAAAATAAAGCGCTTCATCATTGACGAACATTCAGGTGAGCACGCTGCCAATGCCAGTTACAGGTTTCTTCCAACCCCTGTGAGATTGTATGTGTTGGCTTATAACCAAGAATTGCCTGACTTTTTTCGCAGGACGCCATTGAATGAGGAACATCGCCCGGACGTGCAGGCCCGTAAGTAACATCCACACGAGCAAGAGTGTGGTCAAACCTCGCCAGAATCCGTTTCAACGTATCTGCCAGTTCGGCAATGGACGTATATTGTCCAACGGCCGTATTGAAAACTTCGGCAATCGTTTCGGAAATACCCGGAACACGCAGTTCTTGATTCCTTTTATAATAGGCTTGCTGCCTCTCTTTGATAATGGAAGACGGTGTACTGGCAGCCAACTGAATAGCCTGAAGCACATTCTCGATATAAGTGAAATCCCGCGAAAAAGTTCCATCTCCGAATACATGCAGGTTTTCGTGGTTGATGATCGAATTTATAAACTTAGGGACGACTGCCGCATAGGATCCGCTGGGATCCTGCCGGGGGCCAAACACGTTGAAATAGCGCAGCCCCACGGTTTCGATTCCGTACATAGCTGAAAAATTTGCGGCCAACAACTCATCGGCATATTTGGTAACCGCATAAGGTGAGAGGGCTTTTCCAATCTGATGCTCCACTTTGGGCAAGCCGGAATGGTCGCCATAAACCGAAGAGCTGGATGCATAAACAAAACGACCAACTCCCTCATCTTTTGCCGCAAACATCATTTTCACAAAACCTCCAATGTTTACATCGGTACTCGTAACCGGATCAGCTATAGAACGGGGAACACTCCCCAAGGCCGCCTGATGCAAAACGCAGGTACAACCTACCACCGCTTTCCGGCAATCATCGTAATTGCGGATATCACCTTCAATCAGGATGAATTCCGGATTTTTCAGCGCCTTTTCCAAGTTCTCAAGTTTCCCGGTAGAAAAATTATCCAGGCAAACCACCTGATTGTTTTGCGCCAACAATCGGTCAACAAGGTTAGAACCGATAAAACCGGCGCCACCGGTTACCAGTACCTTCGAATTTTCGATCATTCTCTCAAGATTAATTTTAAAGCCGGCCATCAACTATTTTTTTGTCCCAACAACCCTTGATATCATAAATTACAGCCTTGCTCCCGTTTCGAAGTTTTGAGAGATCGAGGTCTTGAAACTGATCATGTGCAACAGCCAATATAACCGCATCGTATTTTTTACCCATGAAGTTATCGACCAGTTGCAGCGAGTATTCTTTCTTTACCTCTTCCCTCTTGGCCCATGGGTCGTAAACATCAACCTCACAACCATATTGCACAAGTTCATGGATTACGCTGATAACCTTGGTATTCCGGATGTCAGGACAGTTTTCTTTAAACGTTATTCCAAGCACCAGCACCTGACTTCCCCGAACGGCATGGCCTTTTTTGATCATAAGTTTAATAACCTGGGAAGCGACATATTCGCCCATGCCATCATTTAGCCGTCGGCCGGCCAGGATGATCTCCGGAATATACCCGGTTTCCTGTGCTTTTTGGGCCAGGTAATAGGGATCGACCCCGATGCAATGCCCACCTACCAATCCGGGACTGAAAGGCAGAAAGTTCCATTTGGTTGCTGCAGCCTCCAGCACTTCATGGGTGTCGATACCGAGGTTATTGAAAATTTTTGACAGTTCATTTATGAACGCAATATTAATATCGCGCTGCGAATTCTCTATCACTTTGGCAGCTTCAGCTACTTTTATCGATGATGCCAAATACGTCCCGGCAGTTATAATGGATTGATAAAGCGCATCTACTTTTTTGCCGACCTCGGGGGTTGAACCCGATGTTACTTTCTTGATTTTGGTAACGGTGTGCTCTTTATCGCCGGGGTTGATCCTTTCAGGTGAATAGCCAACAAAAAAATCACGATTCAGTTTTAGTCCGGAGATCTGCTCAAGTACGGGGACGCAATCTTCCTCTGTTGCACCCGGATATACGGTTGATTCATAAATCACCAGGTCATTCTTTTTTAATACAGAGCCAACTGTTTCGGATGCTTTTAGCAAAGGGCCAAGCACCGGCCGATTGTTCTTGTCGGTCGGTGTGGGAACAGTAACAATATAGTGGTTACAATCGGCAATAGCAGACCGATCGGTTGTGACAAACAGACCGTATGGATGGTCAGTAACCGGTTTCCCTTTTTTAAGGACCGATTGCAAGCAGCTGTCGGATACCTCCCGTGTGGAATCGTGCCCTGTATTAAGTTCGTCAACACGTGCCTGACTAATATCGAAGCCTACAACACTATACTTTCTGGCAAACTCGACTGCTAAGGGCAGTCCGACATATCCCATCCCGATAATGGCAATTTTAATGTTCTGCTGGCTCATATTTTTTTTATCTTTTCTTCCGACCCTGACGCACGGCTAGTCCGTCGATTGCTCTTCAACCGGGATTCCATCCCCCAATAGCCGGAGATATTTCGTAACAATTATTTCCTTATCAAAGTGTGATAAAGCTATACGCCGGTTTTCTTCACCAATTCTTTTCAACTGATGATTATCCAACCGGATCAAGTAACAAAGAGCCTCCTGTATGGAATGAGGGTCCATCGGATCACACAATAGATTAGGATCATGCGCTAAAAATCGGGACATATCAGAAACTTTCGTACACACAACCGGCTTTCCACAAGCCATTGCTTCACAGATGATATTTGGGAAACCTTCATAAAAACTAAATAGTCCCACTGCATCGGATTCCTGGATTATGCGTTTGATATCGTGGGTGGCTTTGTGAATAGTGATTAAATCCGGAAGTCCACTCTTTCTAATTTCAGCCAGGCAGTCCGTCAGAAAACCGTTTGAACCTGGTTGTTTTTCGAGCT
Source organism: Gaoshiqia sediminis (assembly GCF_025907915.1). Lineage (GTDB taxonomy): Bacteria > Bacteroidota > Bacteroidia > Bacteroidales > Prolixibacteraceae > Gaoshiqia > Gaoshiqia sediminis. Next base: position 293,184 of record NZ_JAPAAF010000002.1, on the reverse strand, counting down.
CCCCATACCATTCAACCTTAATTTTACTCCGGTCTTCTTCCGGAAGAAGCAAAAGTGCCTTGATTAAACCGGTTATGTTTTTTTCGTATTGAACACGGGCTGCAATCAGCAAAGAAATTTTATCTTCCCGACGGTACACAAAACTCCCCAAAGGCTTGAAATCACGAAAGTCTAATGTATTATAGATAATGTGGCATTTCGATTTAGGGAGCAACGGGTTTACTGACAGTACAAACTGCATGTTAGTTTCAGAGTTGGCGACTATAGAATCGGCAAAAAAATGGAACCAACGGTAGAATCTCAGCTTAAAGGATTTTAATATTTCAGGATTCGCACTTCTTTCGCCGACCACTAATTTCCATTTCCGGTGAGGAATTCCGGCAAATTCAGAGATAAAACTCGCACCTTCTAAAAATGAAAGTACAGCATTATAGTTTCCCCGCCGTATGAAACGCCTTAGTTTTAAAAGCCGCTTCATGTAGTTTGGCTCTTCCAGGCAAGAAACCGTAATCCCCTCTTTTTCGACAATCGAAAGGAAGAAAGGAATGTTGTGATAGGTAAGAAAAGATACAACATTCCCTTTCGCCTTGAATGACAGAGCAAGTTCGACCAGCTGTCGCTGAGCACCGCCAAAACATAAACTATCGATCACGCATAGGATATTCATTCTTTGAGGGCTAAATCTGTTCTGTAATGCAACCCAAGTTGCACCGGCATGTCCCTATTCAGCAATAACAGTTGGATATGTAGTGGAGGAATGCAGTATGTCCGGCTCGTCGGCCCTGCAGGCAGAAAGTGTTCCACACGTTATGTAGGCAAGAATAGACCATCCGAGTTTCAATTCCAAAATATGACTGCCAAGCAACATCCCGACAACAATAATTATGAGCAGGATAGGCAATAATATACCGGACTGCTTATACGACAGATAACTTCGCCAAAAGATAAGGTAGATGAATGATAAATAGATAACCAGACCCGCAATGCCAGTAAAGCACAACAATTCCATTACAACACTATGCGGACTCATATCACGTCCGAAAGTAGCCAGACAAAAGGCATCATAACCCGATTGACCGACACCAAACAATAGATTTTCCTCGATAAGCGGAATCAGATGTTCCCAGATAGCATCCCGGTTCGACAGGTCCCCCTCATGCAGGCTCATTAGCAGCCGGGTCCGCAATATCTCATTCTGCATAGAATAATACCCGATAAGAAGTAACAAAATACCTCCCACAACAAACACTGTCATTTTTGCAGAGTACGCTTTGGTCTTTAGTAACACCAGGCCAGCAACAAAAACAATGACAAAGGAAACAATTGCCAAGCGTGATCCTGTGGCGACCAAAAGGCCTAACATAACCGGAATTGTGAACAACAACAAATAGCGGAATTTGCCCAGCTGAAGTCGGTTTTGTACCACTGTCATCAACACAATGATAATCGAAATACACATTCGCTGGCCGATGACATTTTCATTATCCCCAAAAATAGAAACCCGCCCATCGGTGTATTCAATTCCAATTCCCTGGTAAAAAAGCAAGGCAAGAGCTGTTGACCCCAATGCAAAGAACAGCAGGCCTTTTTCCAACACCAACTGATTAGTCCGTTCATGATTTACAAGCACCCAAAAAAGTACGATGTTTTGCAGAATTGTGTTATCCAAAATATGATCATTGACTGATTCTGCATGGATCGCATTCATAAAAAGCAACAAACAGAAAAATAGCAAAATAGCATTCAAAACCGGCCTGACTTCAGAACCTGTCCTATACCTGACCATACTTGGGACTGAAACCACGAAATAAATGATACCCGTGAGCCTTGAGATTGAGAAAAAACCTCCCGTTTGGAAAGGATCCCAAACCTCGAAGTTCATGGAAAAGAAAAAAATGAAAAGCGCAAATTGCTGTAACCAGCGCATGACTAACTTCTGATATAACCTTTTAATGGCAACCTGCCCGTTACAACCCGGATAAGCTTATCTACCGAAACGCCATCGAACACAAAAACTCCGTATTTCATTTCAACCAGCGATACAATCAATAGATATACTAGTCCGAAAAACACAACCAGGAAATTCCCGTAGTCGAAAAAATATTCGATTAAAGCAAAAGGGAAGATGGCAGTTATTGAAATTACGGCAATACGCAGGAATTTTCTCCACGGGAAATAAGTAAATACGTTGCTTTCAACCAATTTCATCTCGTACCGTAGTTGAATAGTTTTTGGCAAAATAATACTTATCATGGCACTGGTGATGCCACCCCAGATTCCGTAATATTTTATCAGAAAATAGGTTAGCGGAATCGTTAAAATGCTACTAAAAAAGTATGCTTTCAACGACAAAATGGTTCTGTCGGTCGCCCGGAGGATTAAGCCTGCGCCAAGCATGAAAATAAGAAATGACAGGATATATATTCGAAACAGCGGTACCGCATCCACGTACTTGGCAGTAAAAAACAAAACAATTATCCTTTCGGCATAAAGCGACACCAAAACGATTGCAGGCACTGAAAAGGAATAGGTTTTTGTAACCAGTGATTTATAAATTTCAGAAATCTCTGCCGGTTTGTTTTCGTGATGCTTTTCCGCCATCTTGATCAGATATACCTGCGAAAGCGATTGGTAAACCTGCTCAACACCCGGAATTCCGTAAAAAGCGATTGCATAGGTGGCAAATGCTGCCGGAGCAAGAAACGAGATACAAATGATTTTGTCGAACTGCAGGGCGAGTGTGTTCAACACCAAGGCCAGGCCAAATGGCCAACTGTATTTGAATTGTTTTACGGCTAATTCGATATCGATATACTTTCGAATATTTGCCGGTTCAATTCCTCTTAAAGCATAAAACATCACGAACAGGAAACAAACAAACCCGGCGCTGATTATCCCAAACATGACCGAATTCAAACTTTGCCAAATTACTGCAAAACCAATCACAAACATCAATCGCGACAGCACCACGGCTGGCGGATAAAAAACACTTGTGAGATTGTCAACGCGTGCCACATAAAGCGGCTCTATAATAATAACGGGCAACAAAAACAAAACCCCCAGGCTGATAAACATGGTGTAATTAATCAATTCCCCTTGCCCTACCAAATATTTATTCAGTAGCGGGACATTTACTAATCCAATAGCCACCAGCGTGAAAATTAACAGCAATATAACAGTATGTACAATTAGAGATTTTTGTTTCTGCTCACTTGCCTTAGGATAGAAATAATACAAATTCGACTGTACCCCCAAACTGAAAATTATGGTTAAAAAATTTATTAGAATATAGAATTGGGAATACAGTCCAAATTCTGACTTTGACAGAAACCTTGTCAAAAACAAGGGCATAGCAAATGTGGCTACTAAAGCAATAATTTTACCCGCCATGATGGCGGCCGTCTGCTTGGCCGTACCGGAAATTTCAATGGAATCAGGATTTTTTTCCACGGTTGGGGAGAATCTTTAAAGTTATTGACATAAAACCCGGAAAGATCTTTTATGCTTCGTATCACCGATGGTAGATCCTTGAAACAGGATTTATCCGTACGCCGGTTTTGCATAGTGCGAACCAACATCCGACGAAAATTTTCGAGGATAGCATGAACTCAATGAAACAGCCGAGGAGCTTTGTCAATATCTGTTTTGACAATTTTTGCCGGATTTCCCGCCACGATACAATTTGGAGGAACATCTTTGGTTACCACAGCATTTGCTGCAACAATTGAGTTTTCGCCAATGGTAACACCTTTACAAATGCGCGAAAATGAGCCAATCCAAACATTTCGTCCGATTGTGATGTCAGCTGCATCAGAGTGCCGCCATTTCCTGTAATCCGATCCTTTTGCTGAAGCACTTTTCAACTGCCGGTCTTGCGGATTTATGGAGTGGTTATTATTATCCATAATCACCACATATTCAGCAATTGAAGTATAATCGCCAATGGTTACTGACTTTACAGAACCCACAACACTATTTTCCCTCAGATAGCTGTAGGCACCCATTTTTATTTTTCCATGGTTTTCAGACAGGAGACTCCCTGAAATCATGGCATGATCACCAATGAGCACATCATTCTTATCGGAACCGTCGGCAAGTGAAACATAAGTATGTCTGTCAAATACATGATTGGTCCCCTCCAGCGTGACGCTTCTTTCAATATATCTTGATTTATATTTATCCAAACAAGCTTCAATAAAGTGTTTAATTTTGCCTATCATGTCAGTTTATTTTATATGTTTTCCCAATACTGCTTTCATATACTGACTCCCTTTCCTCTTAATCGTGTCTAGCGGGGATTTTTGATGGTTATACCCATAGCCATAGCCATATTGCTCTCCATAAACTCTATTGTCATTCATCACAATCCCCACATTAGGAATACCCTTCTGTTTCAAATCTTTCATAATCATGGCAAACACATTTTTGATACTGAAATTATATCGGACAATTACGATCTTGATATCAGCGTAATCCATCAGCTGGTAAGTATCGCTCACCAAGGCAAGTGGTGACGTGTCGAGGATAATGCAGTCATATACAGTCTTCAGATGGTCAAAAAGCAACTGTGTTTTATCCAGCGCTAATAGCTCCGTAGGATTCGACGGAATCATGCCCGACTTTATGTAGTCCAGATTTTTGTATGGTGAATGTCCAATAATTGATTTGCTGCTTGTGCCATTGGAATACCAGTCACACAAGCCAACCTTAATCTCCTCATGATCCTTAAAATACGCACCTGCTTTTCGTAAATCATAATCAACCAATAAGGTACGACGGCCCAACAAGGCATAGCTCATGGCCAGGTTAAGCGAAGTGAATGATTTTCCCTCACCAGCAAGGCATGAAGTGACCAGAATCACCTTCCTCGATTCGTTTCTGAATTGATACTCAATGTTTGTTCGAAGTGTGCGAAATGACTCAGCAAGAGTAGAATTGGGATAGTCGAAAACAAGACTTACGTGACGCCTGTGATTATGAGCAATTTTCCCCAATACAGGAGCCGGGGTAAGACGCTCAATGGTTTCCTGCGTCTCTATTTTGTCGTTTGTCGCACTTTTAAAAATGACAAATCCAAACGGGAGTGCCAATCCCAGAAAAAGGGCGATCAGAAAATTCAATTGCACATTTGGACTAACCGGATCAGTTCCCACCATTTTGGCAGGTTCAATAATGATATTATCCGGTATATTGGAGGCAAGGGTTATTTTTGCCTCAGCGCGTTTCTCAAGCAAATAATTATAGATGGCATCATTTAGCCGGTAGCTACGTTCAATACCTCCCAACTGACGCTGGGTCGCAGGTAAGCGACTAATGGCTGCTTCTACCTTGCGGATGCGTTTGTTCATCTCATCAACAGATATATCAGTCGTTTTTCTGAGTGCAGAAATATTTTCAGATATTGTTTTCTTGATGTTTTCGATCTGGATGGTCAACTTTTGTACTAATGGATTAAGCTCCTGGTTGTTCTGAATGAGATTCGACCGTTGAGCTTGGGCACTCATCAGCTCCGACATCAGGTTGTTGAGCATTTGATCCGGAATGCCCATGGAGGCCGGCACAATCATATTCGAAATATCTTCATTCTTCGACAAGTAATCATCAACATAATCATAATAGCGCTTGTTGGCTTCCAACTCGGCCAACCGATTTTGCAGATCCATATATTGTACGGTAATGCCTGTGGCCTGTTCCGAAACATTCAGCAGCTGGTTGGATGAACGGAACCGTTGTAATTTATCCTCGGTGTAACTCAGCGAATCTGAAATTTCATTCAGTTGCTGCTCAATGTAATTGATGGTGATCCCCGCACTATGGTTCTTTCGCTCAAGGTTTTGCTGCGAGTAAACATTCATCAGTTCGTTGACGATGTCTTTCCCCTTCGCTACTGAAGGCGATTTATAAACGATCTCAATGACTGTGGCCATTTTATCGACAACCCTAAAGGTCAATTGACCTCTCAATCCTTCGGCTAACGTTTGTGTATCGGTAAATGAAAAATAGTAGTTGTCCGTCTGATCGGTAGAATTTTCAGCGAATGCATCCAATTCAACGACAAAGGAAAGGTCATCAGTTTCGATTAACTTTCCAAACTTACCATAGTATTCAAATTCCCATTTTTCTTTTCGATAGGCCAGCTCGCTCGAGTTGATATCTACAAAGGAAACATCCCTACCTTTCGTTTTTATTCTAAAATATTCGTTGTCCAAAATAGAAATTTGAAACCGGACATTTACGGGTTGAATGTGATTTTGAAGTCTTAAAACCCGAAAGGGAACTTTCCCATACACTTCAAAATATTGCAGCCCCCTTTTTTGACAATAGACAGTTGTTAAATCCAGATTACTAATGGTTTGCTTAATCACAGGTGCTGATTTTAGTACCCAAAGCTCGTTCTGAAAATTCTTGTTTGCACCAAACAAACTACTATTCAAAAAGTCGGTGACATTACCTCCGGCTTTATTGTTTTCCTCCTTGATCAGCATCGAGGAGGCAATTTTATATTTTGGCACCATATAACTGTTTGCCAGAAACCCAACTACCAAAGCAATAATTACACAAACAACAAAAAGCTTATAGTTTTTTGTTATTAACAAAACAAACTGCCTGAGGTCGCTATTATCCACATTGTTTATATTTTGCGCCATAGCTTTTGAGTTTGGTTATACGAATGGAAAGTGCTATTTAACAACAGAATAAAACAAAATAGTTGCTGTAATTGTAGATAGAAGAACATCATACGGGAATTGTCGCAATCCCCAAAATTTCTTCCGCATGGGTTTTACGTATATCACATCATTCGGACTGGCATAAAAATACTCTGATCCAAGTAACGCTGATTGGGTAAGATCTAACGGAACACGAATATTTTGTCCGTTTACATTACGGACAAGAATTACTTCTCTGCGGTTACCAAATTCAGTGATATCCCCGGCCAACCCGATAGCATCATAAATAGAGACTTTTACTTGTGAATACGGATAATGTCCTGGCCGCTGAACTTCTCCTAAAACAGTAACAAATCGATTTACCAACTTAACAGAAACACGAGGTTCACTCAGAATCTTGGAAAGCGATTTTGTAATCATTTCACCAACCTGTGCGGTAGTTTTGTCTACCACCGAAATGGGCCCAATCACCGGAAGGTGAAGAAATCCTTCGTTATCAACGGCGTAAGAAATCAAGGATGCCCCATACGGCTGAATGGAACCAATGCTCATTACCTGCTGAACATTTGTGGATGAGAAAATATTGGAGTTTATATCATCCAGACTACTCACCTGTATATATAACTCATCATTCGGCTTCAGCTTATAATCCTCCAATTTAGCTTCATTAAAGGCCTGAATTCCAATATTACTATCCTGAAGATATTCAACATCGCGCTGAGTAACACACGACAAAAATAAAAACGAACAACTAATTATGCTCAACCAAAAAATGCGAATAAAAGAATTCCTTCGAATCCTTGACGTTGTGTTCATACCAATATTTTTTAAAGTGGAAAATCGTCAGATAAGTAGCTTTTGGAATTAACGGTCACAACCAACAGGAGATGTCATAAATTGCCGTAACTGATGCACGAGAGGGTAAAAAGAGGAGGTTATCATTTGAATAGAAAAATCAGCAGATAAAGCTAAGTGAGCTGCACGCCTGACCGATTTAGGAATGTAAACATATATCTGCAGTTCCTTTGGAGCGATTGGCAAAAACCTGAAAAGAGTGAATGTAAAACTAAACTGAACATTCGTTGGCTATACAGCTTCGCCCCTCAACCCACAGGGGACTAAACCCGAACGATGATCTTCTGAAAGGGCACGATCTCCTCCTCGGCCAAATTCTTCCGAACCCTTTAATCAATATTACGAAAAATATCAAACACAAGCCAATGGAATAGCGGGAAATGAGACAGTTACATTTATGTTTTAAAACTTGAAACCTTATCCTGAATTCATCCATAAAAAGGAAACATTCAAATTAATCGCCACATTTAGTCTCATCAGTCCATTCGATCCCCCGCAGAAAATTAAGCTTCCTTATTTCCGGATCTTTCAGGTGAAATATCCCTCCGGAAAGTTCTTTCTACGAACATATCCATGATCCTAGAAAAGCATTTTTGAAATTTTTCTACTTTTGCAAAAAATCAAACACATGACAGCATATAAACGCATTCTTCTAAAACTTAGCGGCGAATCGCTGATGGGCGATCAGGAATACGGGATCGACCAACAACGGCTGAAGGAATACGCTGAGCAGATCAAAGAAATAGCTGAGATGGGCGTACAAATCGGGATTGTTATTGGTGGTGGCAATATATTCCGTGGACTAAGCGGTGCGGCCAACGGCTTCGACCGCGTCAAAGGCGATCAGATGGGGATGCTGGCCACCGTGATCAACAGCCTTGCCCTGAACTCGGCGCTGTCGGCCATTGGGGTAAAATCAAAAGTACTTACGGCCATCCGCATGGAACCGGTCGGGGAATTTTATTCGAAAGACAAAGCCATTGAAACCCTGGAAAAAGGTGAAGTGGCCATATTCTCGGCAGGTACCGGTAATCCGTATTTTACGACCGACACCGGTTCTTCCCTCCGGGGCATCGAAATTGAAGCAGACGTCATGCTAAAAGGCACCCGCGTGGACGGCATTTATACAGCCGATCCGGAAAAAGACCCCTCAGCAAAACGGTTCGATAAAATTTCATTTGATGACATATACCATCGCGGTTTAAAAGTAATGGACCTGACCGCAACGACCATGTGCAAAGAAAATAATTTGCCCATCGTGGTTTTCAATATGGACATCAAAGGCAATCTCAAAAAGGTAATCTCAGGCGAAGATATTGGGACATTAGTCCACCGCTAAACATTTTGTAGAGCATTTTTTTAGTAAAAAAATGGATGAATTTTAATATTCTCCAATTTTTTCTATCTTTGCTCACAACACAATAAAATTGAACTGACCATATTGTTTTATGGAAGAGGAAGTAGAACTGATACTGGATCTTTGTAAAGAGAAAATGGAAGCTGCAGTTGAGCACCTGGAGAAAGAATTAGTTCATATACGTGCCGGAAAAGCTTCTATCAGAATGTTGGATGGTGTAATGGTAGATTACTACGGAAGTATGACACCACTAGCCCAAGTATCGAACATCAGTACACCGGATGCAAGAACAATTGCGGTTCAACCTTGGGAGAAAACATTGATCAACCCGATTGAAAAGGCAATTCTGAACGCTAATCTTGGGTTCAACCCGGAAAACAACGGAGAAATCATCCGGATAAATGTGCCCCCCCTGACTGAAGAACGGCGCAGAACGCTTTCAAAGCAAGTAAGTCAGGAAGGCGAAAACGCCAAAGTAAGTATCCGTTCGGTACGTAAAGATTCCAACGATACATTGAAAAAAATGATGAAGAATGGCTTGTCTGAAGACCTTGAAAAGGATGCCGAGGAAAAAGTTCAAAACATGACGAACGATTACGGCAAAAAGGTTGACAAGATGCTTGAATTGAAAAATCAAGAGATTTTTACGATATAATTGTTTCTAGTTTTCTGTTTTCTGAACATTGTTTAATTGTTTTCATGGCTTTGAGGCAGCTTGTTGAAGCTGCCTTTTTTTTCACCCTCCTCCCAAAATTTCATCCTGCCACCCAAAATCATTTCGTTTTGTAATTCCTTTCACTAAATTTAGGCTCACGAAAAAGCTAAACCAATGAGAAACATATTATTAATCGCATTATTTGCTTTTCCATTCCTGAGCGGGCAGGCCCAAACAAACCCAATCAACCAACTTACAGAAAAAGAAGTCATTGATGGCTGGCAATTGCTGTTCAACGGGAAAGACCTGAACGGATGGAAACTGTTTAACGGAGGCGAAGAAGTAACCGGCTGGAAAGTTATCGACGGCATCCTGACCAACTCGGGCATCGGCAGCGACCATGGCGGAGACATTATTACCACAAAGCAATTTCAAAACTTTGAATTGTACCTGGAATGGAAAATAGCCCCCGAAAGCAACAGCGGAATCTTTTTCCACGTGCAAGAGGGCAAAGTAAAAGCCATTTATGAATCCGGGCCTGAATATCAACTTCTTGACGACAAAGGATGGCCTGAAAAACTGGAACCGTCTCAATACTCTGGCGCCAACTACGCCATGCATACGCCACAAAACGCCGAGGTTAAACCCTTGAATGAATGGAACAGCACACGGATTGTTGTCGATGGCGACCATGTGCAGCATTTCCTGAACGGTAGCTTGGTGGTTGATTACATACTTTGGAGCGATGACTGGCACCAGCGTAAGAACACCGGCAAATGGAAAGACACCTCAACCTATGGCATGGCAAAAACCGGCCATATCGGACTGCAAGATCATGGCGGGTTAACCCAATTCAGGAATATCAAAATAAAAGAAATCTAACTGAAGGACATGGTAGGGATGATAGATTACCACATGCACAGCATTCTTTCTGACGGAAAGGATACGCATGAAGAAATGGTAAAAGCAGGGATTGAAAAAGGATTGGAAGAAATCGGGTTCAGCGACCATGTTTGTCTGAAATCAGTTAACTGGGCGATTTCCGAAATCGATATTCCGGTAATGACCCAACAAATTCTTGACCTCAGGGAAAAATACAATGGACAGATTACAATAAAGTATGGGATTGAAATGGACTATTTCCCAGGCAGAGAGGACGAAATTAGATCCCTGATAAATTCCCTGCCGCTGGATTATGTAATCGGTTCGGTCCATTTTATTGGCGACTGGAATTTTGACTCCGACAAATCGCTATATGGAAAATGGTCTAACGACGAACTGTATCACATGTATTTTGAACTAGTTCAAATGGCGGCCAAATCAGGCCTCTTCGACATTATCGGCCATTTGGATATTATCAAGAAATTTCGGGTTTACCCCGAGTCAGACCAAACACAACTTCTGGAGGATACCTTAAAAATCATTCAGGAAAACAACCTGGTTGTCGAATTAAATACCGGAGGACTTGACCGCCCGTGCGCTGATTTTACCCCCTCACCAGCCTTGGTCGAACGCTGCTATCAACTACATATTCCCATGACTATTTCCTCGGATGCGCACCAAACCTCCCAGATTGCACGTCATTACGAAACAGGAATTGACCTGCTGCGCCGGGTTGGGTTTAAAGAACTGGCCGCTTTCGACAACCGCAAACAGCGCATGTTCAGAATATAACAGCTCAATGGGTTTATTGATTTACCCGGCAAATAAAGACAAGCTTACGGATGAGTGAATTAATCGCTGCCGGATAATTCAGAAATTGTATATTTGAGGTTTAATTTTCGCTACATGGAAGAACTTGAAGGAAGCTTGCTTAAAAAGATAAATGAACCAGCAGATCTTCGAAAGCTAAATTTGGATGATTTACCCGTTGTTTGTGATGAACTGCGGCAGTTTATCATCGATGAAGTTTCCAGTAATCCCGGCCATTTTGGGGCCAGTCTGGGGGTGGTCGAACTGACAGTTGCCCTCCATTATGCGTACAAAACACCTTATGATCTGCTGATCTGGGACGTCGGGCATCAGGCATACGGTCATAAAATACTTACCGGTAGAAGAGAACAATTTCACACCAACAGGAAATACCACGGAATCAGTGGCTTTCCAAAACCAAGTGAAAGTATTTACGATACGTTTGGGGTCGGGCATGCCAGCACTTCCATTTCAGCAGCGCTGGGGATGGCCGTGGCCGCTGACCTGAAAAAACAGCGAGATCAAAAAATTGTTGCCGTAATCGGCGATGGCTCCATGACCGGCGGCATGGCCTTCGAGGGGCTGAACAACGCAGCAGTTAACAACTCCAATGTCCTGATCATTCTGAATGACAACAATATGGCCATTGACCCCAATGTGGGCGGCGTGAGCAATTACTTGTTGAATATTTCAAAATCAAAATCATACAATAAATTAAAACGAAAAATCTGGAACGGCCTTGGCAAGCTGAACGGATTGGGGCCACGGGCGCGCCGTCTGGTACAAAATACCGAGGGCGCCCTAAAAAGTGCCCTGCTCAAAGAATCCAACCTATTCGAAAGTTTGGGTATCCGGTATTTTGGCCCGGTTGACGGCCACGACGTCAAATACCTGGCCAACGTATTACGCGACCTGCGGGATATTCCCGGACCAAAATTACTGCATGTAATCACCAAAAAAGGAAAGGGATTTAAACAGGCAGAATTGTTCCAGACTGAGTTCCATGCGCCCGGCAAATTTGATAAGGTTACCGGTGAGCTCTTCGATTGCGAATGCGCGATGAACAAACCTCCAAAGTTCCAGAATGTTTTTGGCAATACACTGGTTGAGCTTGCCGAAATGAACGAACGCATCGTTGGGGTTACCCCGGCCATGCCTACCGGAAGTTCGCTGAATATCATGATGGAGAAAATGCCCCACCGGGCATTCGATGTTGGGATCGCCGAACAACATGCGGTTACATTTTCTGCAGGAATGGCCATACAAGGGCTCATCCCATTTTGCAACATTTATTCCACCTTCATGCAACGATCTTACGATCAGGTCATTCATGATGTGGCTATTCAAAATCTGCAAGTGGTTTTTTGCCTCGACCGTGGCGGATTGGTTGGCGCCGACGGATCAACCCACCACGGGGTATTTGATCTGGCCTACATGCGCCATATTCCCAACATGATCGTTACCGCCCCTATGGACGAAATCGAACTGCGCAACATGATGTTCACTGCTCAGCAGGAAAACCGGGGGCCATTTTCCATTCGCTACCCACGGGGGTGCGGTTGCCAGGTAAGCTGGAAACAATCATTCGAAAGTATCCCGATCGGGAAAGCCAGGGTGCTGACCGATGGAAATGAACTGGCCATCCTTACTATCGGCACAACCGGCATTACCGCCGCCCGCGCTGTAAAAGCCTTAATCAAGGACGGACATTCGGTTGCCCATTACGATATGCGGTTTGTAAAACCACTCGACCAAGAGCTACTACACCAGGTATTTGCCCGCTTCAATAAAATCATTACCGTAGAAGATGGCGTAATTCAGGGCGGATTTGGCTCGGCTGTTGTCGAATTTATGTCCGATCATCAATATTCAGCAAATGTGGTCAGGATGGGTGTGCCGGACAGATTCGTTGAACATGGCACCCAGGAAGAACTCATCCGGGAATGCGGCTACGACCAGAAAGGAATTTACCAAATGGCGCTCCATCTCCTTGAATCTTAATTATTGAGAAAACCATACTATTCCGCAAGAGCATCCGTTTTGAAGAGTAATTTAATTAATTCAGCTTGGAACTTTATTTAAAAAAACGTCGTTGGAAAATCCTGCTGTTCCTGATTGCCATATTAATTGGCACAGCATCGTTATACTATACCAACTGGCTGGTTAATAAAGTATCTGTTGAAGAACGAAAAAGCGTTGCCCTTTGGGCCGAAGCAACAAACCGGTTGGCGCAACCCGATAACGGATCCAACAATGACATGGATTTCCTGTTGCGCATTATCGAAAGCAACACCGATATTCCCATCATCCTGACTGATAGCGCACGCAACATCATTGATTACAGCAACATTAACTTTCACGAGACACGCCGTGAACAGGTATTGGAACGCAAACTCCGGAAAATGATCCGCGAACATGAGCCCATCAAAATTGTGGTTTCCAACACAGAAACACAATATTTGTATTACCGTGATTCAAAAATCCTGCAAAACCTGAAATATTTTCCGCTGGCTCAATTCGGGGTTATCTCCCTGTTTATCATGGTGTCATACCTGGCCTTCAGTTCATCGCGAAAGGCCGAGCAAAACCAGGTTTGGGTAGGCATGTCAAAAGAAACAGCCCATCAATTGGGAACGCCTATATCCTCGCTGATGGCGTGGATTGAACTGCTGAAAATGCAAGGTGTCAAGCCGGACCTAATCCGCGAATTTGAGAAAGATATTACCCGCTTGGAAAAAATCACCGAGCGATTCTCTAAAATCGGTTCAGCACCCGAACTGATCAGCACTGATCTGAAACCAGTTATCCTATCAACTGTTTCGTACCTGGAAGGCCGCACGTCAAAAAGGGTAAAATTCATCACCGAGATTGACATGACGATCCCATTCACTGCCCCGCACAACCCGGCACTATTTAGTTGGGTAATAGAGAATTTATGCAAAAATGCCGTCGATGCTATTGAAAATGAAGGTACCATCACCCTACGTCTCAGCGAAAACAGCCACACCATCGCACTGGATATTAGCGATACGGGCAAAGGAATTCCCAAATCGAACCACAAAACCATTTTCGAACCCGGATACACCACAAAAAAACGCGGCTGGGGCCTTGGACTTTCACTCGCGAAACGAATCATCGAGAATTATCACCAGGGTAAAATCTTTATCAAACAGTCGGAACCCGGAAAAGGTACCACCTTTCGAATAACGTTTCCCAAAACATGATTTTTTCAACAGAAACAGAACAAGATAACCAATTGACAGCAAGAAATTTGAATCAACAGAAAACCAGTCGGAACATTCCCTGTTAAAAAGTTCGGGAAATTTTCATCGTTTAGTTATTTTTTATACTTTTGCAACACTTTTTTCGCAGCAATGGCTGAATTGGCAAAATACAATATTGCATTCAAAGGACTGGCGCAAGGCGTACATCAATTTGAGTATCAAATCGATAAGAAGTTCTTTGATTTTTTTGCCGGTGGTATCGCCGAAGACGGAAACGTTTTGGTTAAAGTCGAGCTGGAGAAACAAAGTGCAATCATGGTTCTTTGGTTTCATATCAGCGGAACGGTTAAAGTTCAGTGCGACAGATGCTTGGATTGGTACGATCAACCCATAAAAAGCGAAAACCAACTCTTCATTAAATATGGAGAAGAGAGTTTCGAGGAAGGGGATGACGTTATTTGGGTAAGCCCAAACGATCACCAGATAAATGTTGGCAAACTGATTTATGATTTTATCATTCTTTCCATTCCGATCAAACAAGTACATCCGGACGACGAAAACGGCCATAGCCTTTGCAACCCGGACATGCTTGAGAAACTGAACCAGCTTTCGGGTCCGGCCGATAAGGTTGAGCACCCCTCTGACTCCCGATGGGACGATTTGAAAAAATTATTAGAAAACGAATAAAGATTTTTAAAAATGGCACATCCAAAGCACAAAACATCAAAAGCAAGAAGAGATAAAAGAAGATCTCATCACAAAGCGATTCCTGCAACATTGGCAAGTTGTTCCAACTGCGGAGCCACTGTTAAATACCACACCGTTTGCCCTGAATGTGGTTATTACAGAGGCAAACTCGCTATTGAAAAAGACGTCACGGTTTAATCCCCTGATAAGATGATCAGAAGAAAAACTCTTCTGATCATTTTTTTTGTTTAATTAATTTTTCGAACGTTTTAATTGATTGTTTTAAAACGCCTTACACCCATCTTTTGCACTTTTTTCTTTGTGCTTATCTTTTTTACTTATATCTTTCGCACTTCTTTTTTCACGACTTTTTAAACAGATATTTTAAGCATCCGCCGCTACATTTTTGGCGCGTGACTTATTATTTTAAATAATTGAATATGGCAGAGATTCGTGCAGCAATCACTGGTATTGGTGCATTTTTACCTGAATACAGGTTGACCAACGAAGAAATTAGTACAATGGTTGAAACTTCCGATGAGTGGATCATGCAGCGCATCGGAATCAAAGAGCGAAGAATTTTAAAAGAAAGCGGCAAAGCAACCTCCGACATGGGAACGGCAGCAGTTTTACAATTGCTCGAAAAAACCAACACCAAACCCGAAGAGATTGACCTGCTGATCTGCGCCACCATCACCCCGGACCGGCCGCTGCCGGCAACAGCCAACGTGATCAGCAGAAAGGCCCGACTAACGCACGCCTGGAGTTTTGATCTCAACGCCGCTTGCTCAGGCTTTGTATTTGCCCTGACCACCGCCTCCAGCTTTATTGAAACCGGGAAATACAAAAAAATAATTGTTGTGGGTGCCGATATGATGTCGGCCATTACCGACTATACCGACCGCTCAACCTGTCCGCTCTTCGGCGATGGAGCAGCCGCTGTGTTGCTTGAACCTACATCGGAAGGCTTGGGAGTGATCGACCACATCAATCACACCGACGGCAAAGGACGGCACTACTTGCACATGAAAGCCGGTGGGTCCAAACGCCCGGCAAGTATCGAAACCATTCAAAACCGTGAACATTTTGTCCATCAAGACGGGCAAACCGTATTCAAATATGCCGTATCCCGCATGGCCGATGTCGCTGTCGAAATTATGAAAAAGCACGACATCACCCCCGAAAACCTGGCATGGCTGGTTCCGCACCAAGCCAACATGCGCATCATCGATGCAGTTGCCCGGCGGATGGGTATCAGCCCGGATCAGGTCATGATCAACATTGAAAAATACGGCAATACCACGGCAGCCACGATCCCGCTGTGCCTGTACGATTACGAAAAACAGCTCAAAAAAGGAGACAACATAATCCTTGCAGCATTTGGCGCCGGATTTACCTGGGGATCTGTATACCTGAAGTGGGCATACAATTCATAACAGAACAAACAAATTTCTATACAAATCAATTATCATGAGTCGTCTTTTAATAAGAAGCCACGAAGATTTTGAGAAATACGTTGGCCAAAAATTAGGGGTTTCCGAATACCATACCGTTACCCAGGAGCAAATCAATAAGTTCGCCGATGCAACCCTTGACTATCAATGGATTCACACCGATCCCGAACGTGCGAAAGCGGAAGGTGCCTTCGGAAGTACAATTGCCCACGGTTACCTGACATTATCCTTGCTGCCCCTGATGTGGGAACAGGTAGTACAGGTGGAAAACTTTAGTATGCTGGTCAACTACGGAATCGAAAGTTTTAAATTTGGCCAGCCGGTGTTGGTAAACAGCAAAATCAGAACGCACGTTTGGCTGAAATCGGTAACCAACCTGCGCGGAATCAGCAAGGTACAATTACAGGTTTCCATGGAAATTGAAGGCAACAAAAAACCCGCCTTCGATGGGCAGATTGTCTTCCTGTACCACTTCAATAAGTAAATAAAACGACCTTCTGTTTGTTTTTTTAAAAGCGACCAGACGAAAAAACTAAAGCTTTCGTTCTACAAAAGACCGAAAGCTTTAGTATATTTGGTCACTCTCATAAAAAAGCAATATGGCAAAATCGTTTAATGAAGCCGATTCTCAGGCTATCAACCTGATTGGAAAAGGAACCCGCATTACCGGGGATATTATTTCGGAAGGGGACATCCGGATTGACGGAGAATTGACGGGCAACCTAAAATGCACCGGACGAGTAGTAATCGGGGTGACCGGAAAAGTAAACGGCGAAATCAACTGCAAGAACTGTGAAATTTCCGGCTTTCTGAAGGGAAAATTGGTTATTGAGGAATTATTAAGCCTGAAAGCTTCCTCCAAAGTACAGGGCGATATTCGCACCGGGAAATTGAGCATTGAACCCGCTGCTGTTTTCTCCGGATCATGTGTGATGGGCGAACCGGTCAAACATGAAGAATCCAAACCGAAATAAGCCGAAGAAAAATTTCGACCAGTTTATCCGCTACTCCAGCCTGGCCTTTGAGATGATTACCATCATGGCGCTAGGCGTTTTCACCGGCTATAAAATTGATCATTGGCTGGGCCTTTCTTTTCCGGCATTTACTCTTGCATTGATGGTACTGTCAGTCATCGGTGCTATTTATCACGCCATTAAAAACTTTTTGAAATGAACCCACTCATGAGGCGCTTTCTCTTTCAGACCAGCCTGTTGACCTTCGCATTTTTCGTGCTCGGTTATCTCTTTTATTTTCTGCTCTTCCCGAATTGGTATATTCGTTTTCTACCCATCGCCCTCATCTTTTTGTTCCTGGTCACAAACCTTGTACATTATTATTTGTTAAGGATAGCCGGGAAGAGCATGGCAAAGTTTACCGCCCGTTTTATGGGAATGAGTTTCATCAAGATGTTCATTTATCTGGTTTTTGCTATTTCTTTTGCCTTTTTTCATCGCGACCAGGCAAAAGTATTCCTGATCAATTTTCTGGTAATCTATTTTGCCTTCTCCATTGTTGAAGTTTGTGAGATTGCACGGGTAGTAAAACAAAAAAGTAATTGAATCTTCTGAAATTTTAACTAATTTGGAACGGTTTCTCAAACAAATGATCATGCTAAAGGAGAATAACCCGATAAAGCTAAGCAAGCTAACTAAGTTGACAGTTTTAGTACTGGCCAGCCTCGTTATTGCCTTGAGCCCGGTAAAACTTTTCGCAGCAGATGAACACGCCGTTGAGCAACAACCGGAAGAATTTGATGCCGGGAAGTTTGTGATGGAACACGTTTCTGATGCTTTTGATTGGCATATTGCCACCATTGGAGAAACACATATCAGCATTCCCCTACCCATTATCTTATACAGTAATAGCAGTGGTTGGCATCTTTTCTGGTCGTCGAGGTTTCACCACGGCACAGCCACCTACAACAATTTCCGGATTGCCCATGATGGTGAAAATGCCGGCAAAATTGAAGAAATAAATGAACACGGTGAAGTGATTGGATTACCTATCGATCTCTCTTTAACCAAAGCGGTGGCAGGGATTATTGTCAGTGTAATCGTCTTGCTCTGGATTTTTCTGAATGTCGCTAAATCGGCCAAACAAAATGCGGGCAAAGCCCCAAAAGGGATACAAAACCTGGTTGAACCCATTATCATTTTCATCCGCGATGAAGTGGCCGTACCGGCCATTGGCGAAGAAAAATCGGAGAAGTTCATGCCTTTCCTGCTTACGTTGTTCTTTTTTATACTGATTAACAACCTATTGGGTTTAATCCCTATATTTCCCTTTGGCGCCAATGTTACCGGAAACATTGCTGTTACCATGGTATTGGCCTTGTTCACGTTCGTCATCACCACCATCAGTGCCAACAAGCACTATTGGAAAGAAATTTACAATCCGGATGTTCCTTGGTGGTTGAAATTTCCGATTCCTTTAATGCCGATTGTCGAACTTTCAGGCGTATTCACCAAACCGTTTGTATTGATGGTACGTTTGTTTGCAAACATGATGGCCGGACACATGATTGTTACCGTATTTATAAGCCTGATCTTCATTTTTTCCCAATTAATGGGACCGGCAACCGGGGCAGCCGTATCCGTGGTTTCCATTGTTTTCTCGGTATTCATGACCTTGCTTGATGTACTGGTCTCGTTCATCCAGGCCTACGTATTCACGTTACTTTCGGCTTTATATTTCGGCATGGCAACACAAGAACATCATTAATCACTATAAATTCAACCGTATGACATCTTTAATGATTCTTTTAGCAGAGGTAGGGATAGGCTTAGGAATAGCCGAACTAGGCGCAGCCTTGGGAGCTGGCTTGGCAGCCATGGCTGCCGGCATGGGCATTGGCCGTATCGGTGCCACCGCTATGGAGGCAATCGCACGCCAGCCGGAAGCCGCCGGTGATATCCGGTCAAACATGATCGTATCCGCAGCCCTGATCGAAGGTGTTGCCTTCTTCGCTGTGATCATCTGTGCGCTGATCCTCTTTATCTAAGATTTTTTAAAACTGCTGTCCGCTCCCGGGGTTGCCGGGAGCCAGGATGGCTTCACCAAAAAGAAAAACCATGGGATTCGTTACTCCGGATTATGGCACCATCTTTTGGATGGTCATCGTATTTGGGATTACCCTCTACATACTGAAAAGGTTTGCATGGAAACCAATCCTGAACGCACTGAAAAATCGCGAAGCTTCCATTTATGAAGCGCTCACCGCGGCTGATCAGGCCCGTAAAGAAGTGGCCGGACTGAAAGCCGATCATGACAAAATAATTGCGGAAGCCCGCCGAGAAAAAGAAATCATCCTGCGGGAAGCAACCAACATAAAGGATAAGATTGTAGCCGAAGCAAAAGCTCAGGCAAATGCTGAAGGGTTGAAAGTGATTCAATCGGCCCGCGAACAAATTGAAGCGGAAAAGCAGGAAGCCATCAAAGACATGAAAAAGCAAGTAGTAGAACTGTCCGTGATGGTCGCCGAAAAAATTATCCGGAAAGAGATGAAAGAACACAAAGACCAGGAAGCCTTGGTAAATGAACTTTTAAAAGATCTTAAATTGAAATAATTTATGGATCAGAGCAAAATAACAGTCCGGTATGCCAAGGCCTTTTTCGATCTGGCAAAAGAACAACAACAACTCGGCATCCTGCAACAGGATATCAACGTTATTAGTTCGCTGATAAAAGAGAGTGCCGATTTCAGACAGTTTCTGGAAAGCCCGGTTATAAAAACATCCGTAAAATTGAAGTTGCTCAATTCAATTTTTGGAGGAAAAATCAACAAGGCCAGTCTGAATTTCTTACATCTGGTTACCAACAACAAACGGGAAAGCCACTTGTTGGGCATCTGCCGCAACATCCTTTCCCTATACCGCCACGAGCAAGGCATAAAAACGGCCGTACTTACCAGCGCCGTGGTTCTTAACCCGGACATTATTGACAACATAAAAAAGCAGCTGGAACAGGAATTTGATGCCCAGGTTGATCTGCTCGAAAAGATAGACCCCCGGCTGATCGGCGGCTTCATTCTGCGCATCGATGACCAACAGCTCGATGCAAGCCTGTCCAACCAGCTTCAGAAAGTGAAAGAAAAGTTATTACAATCAGATATACATTAGCAAAAAAAGAACACTATGGCTGATATAAAACCTGCTGAAGTTTCGGCAATACTGAAACAACAACTGGAAGGATTCAAGTCTGAAGCCGAACTGGACGAAGTTGGGACTGTTCTTCAAGTGGGTGATGGTATTGCCCGCATCTATGGTTTATCCAATGTGGAATCAAACGAAATGATCGAGTTCGACAGCGGCATAAAAGGCATCGTGCTTAACCTGGAAGAGGACAACGTAGGGGCAGTACTTTTGGGCCCGTCAGAAGAAATAAAAGAAGGAGATACGGTAAAGCGACTGCGCCGCATTGCTTCCATCGAAGTGGGTGATGGTGTATTGGGCCGCGTAATCAACACAATCGGTATTCCTGTGGATGGAAAAGGAGCAATTCGTGGCGAAAAATTCGAGATGCCGCTCGAGCGCAAAGCCCCGGGAGTAATCTATCGTCAACCGGTGAGACAACCGCTGCAAACCGGTATTAAAGCCATTGATGCCATGATCCCGATTGGCCGCGGACAGCGAGAATTGATTATCGGCGACCGCCAAACCGGGAAAACTGCCGTTGCAATCGATACGATCATCAACCAGCGCGAAAATTTTGAAAAAGGCAAGCCGGTGTATTGCATTTATGTAGCCATTGGACAAAAAGGCTCAACCGTTGCCAATATCGCGTCCACACTGGAGAAACACGGTGCTATGGAATATACGGCCATTGTTTCAGCCACGGCATCCGATCCGGCAGCACAGCAATTCTTCGCGCCATATGCCGGTGCAGCCATTGGCGAATATTTCCGCGACACGGGCCGTGACGCTCTGATCATCTACGACGACTTGTCGAAACAAGCCGTTTCGTACCGCGAGGTATCCTTGCTGCTACGACGTCCGCCAGGCCGCGAAGCATACCCGGGCGATGTTTTCTACCTGCACTCCCGCCTGTTGGAACGGGCAGCAAAAATCATCGAATCGGACGAAATTGCGGCGAAAATGAACGACCTGCCCGACAGCCTGAAAGGAAAAGTCAAAGGTGGTGGCTCGCTGACTGCGCTGCCCATCATAGAAACCCAGGCCAGCGACGTATCGGCCTACATCCCGACAAACGTCATTTCCATTACCGATGGACAAATCTTCCTGGAGTCGAACCTGTTCAACGCCGGCGTACGCCCTGCCATCAACGTAGGGATTTCGGTTTCCCGAGTTGGGGGTAATGCCCAGCTGAAGGCCATGAAAAAAATTGCCGGTACGTTAAAACTCGACCAGGCGCAGTTCCGCGAGCTCGAAGCTTTTTCAAAGTTCGGCTCCGATTTGGATTCCGCCACCATGCGGGTGCTCGATAAAGGCCGAAAAAATGTCGAAATCCTGAAACAAGGGCAATATGCGCCCATCCGGATTGAACACCAGATTGCCATCATTTATTGCGGAGTAAAGGAACTGCTCAAATCGGTGCCTCTGGACAAGGTGAAGGCCTTTGAGAAAGACTTCCTGAACCTGATGGATTTGCAATACCAAAATGTACTGGATGATCTTCGTCAGGGGAACCTTACCGAGGAAGGCATCGTTGCCATTGAAAAAGCGGCTGCTGAAATCGCTCAACGGTTCGTTCAATAGCAATGGATACGTGAGGTAAATAAACAAAAACCTCGCCCTCACCATTAGTAAATTGTAAAAAATGGCCAATTTAAAAGAAATACGAACACGGATTGCATCGGTAAAAACCACCCGGCAGGTAACCAGTGCGATGAAGATGGTGTCGGCAGCCAAGTTGAAAAAGGCGCAGGATGCTATCTTCCGGATCAGGCCATACGCCGAAAAGCTTCATGCGATCCTCGACTCGCTCAGTTCGAGCTTGAAAAACACCGAAGAATCGGTATTTACGCAGCACCGTACCCCTAACAGAATATTGATCGTACTGATCAGTTCGAACAGGGGCCTGTGTGGCGCATTTAACGCTAACATCGCGAAAACAGCTGTTGATTTAGCCAACACCAAATATAAGGAACAACTTATTTCCGGTGATATTGATTTTCTGGTAGTTGGAAAGCAGGGCGAAAAACAACTGCGATTGCGTAGGATGAACATTGTGGCACAAGCTAACGAGGTGTTCGACAACCTTGATTTTGAAACTTCCACGATGGTTTCGAACAACCTAATGGCCGATTATGCCGACAAACGGTACGACCGGATTGAACTGGTTTACAATCAGTTTAAAAATGCTGCCATGCAAATTAGCGTTACCGAACAATTCTTACCGGTAGAGCTAAAGCAGAATGACGAAGAAAAGGACAGTGTATATAACTTCATTTACGAGCCTTCGAAAGAAAAAATCGTGGAGGAATTGATTCCACGGTCCTTAAAAATTCAGTTTTACAAAGCATTGGCCGACTCGTTTGCCGCCGAACACGGTGCCCGGATGACCTCGATGCACAAGGCAACCGACAATGCCACAGATCTGATAAAAGAGCTAACATTAACCTTTAACAAAGCCCGTCAATCAGCCATTACCAACGAAATTCTGGAGGTTACCAACGGGGCAGAAGCACTGAACGGATAATCCCGCACAAAATGTCATATACGAAAAAAGAGGCCCATAAAGCCTCTTTTTTATTATCATATACCTTTTTCTAAGCTTATTCAGCCAAAGCGAAACGAACAAAAGCAGTAGCCGTCAAATCTTTGCTGCAAGAACCCAGGTATTCTTTCACAGAAACCTTGTTGTCTTTCACAAAAGCCTGATTCAACAGTGTACTTTCTTTAAAGAATTTAGCCAAAGCACCTTGAGCAATTTTATCCAGCATTGCTTCGGGTTTGCCTTCCTGCCGGAATTTCTCCTTGGCAATTTCCAGTTCCTTTTCAACCACTTCCTGAGGTACAAAGTCTTTATCAACAGCAACCGGGTTCATGGCTGCAACTTGCATAGCCACATCTTTTGCCACTTGTACATCAACATTCTCTTGATTGAATCCTACCAGCGTAGCCAGTTTGTTTCCCGGGTGGATATAGCCAACAACCGAAGCGGCTTCCACTTTTGAGTAGTACGATAAGTCGATCTTTTCACCAATGACGCCGGTTTGTTCCGTTACATGATCGGCAATAGTACGCCCGTCGATAGTTAATGCTTTCAGAGCATCGAGATCTGCG
The DNA here is from genome assembly GCF_025907915.1 of Gaoshiqia sediminis. Taxonomy (GTDB): domain Bacteria; phylum Bacteroidota; class Bacteroidia; order Bacteroidales; family Prolixibacteraceae; genus Gaoshiqia; species Gaoshiqia sediminis. The sequence continues at coordinate 269,348 of NZ_JAPAAF010000002.1, read as the reverse complement.
GGTCTTTCAGCAACAGCCAAGTCCAGAAATTTCTGGGTCAAGGCTACAAAACCTTCGTTTTTAGCTACGAAGTCGGTTTCGCAGTTCAGGACAACGATTGCCCCGAATTTATTATCGTCACTCACTTTTGCCAGGACAGCACCTTCCGAAGCTTCACGATCGGAACGTTTGCTGGCAACCAGTTTACCTTTTTCGCGGATAATTTCTACGGCGCGGTTAAAGTCGCCATCTGCGTCGGCCAGGGCATTTTTACAATCCATCATGCCGGCGCCAGTTGCTTTACGCAACTTCATTACATCTGCAGCAGTAATTGCCATAATTGTTTGTTTTTTATTTTGAAAATGAGCAATTATTCTTCTGAATCGTCTTCTTCAACGTCCTCAACATCGTCTTCATCAACCTCTTCTGCTACATCAACCTCTTCGTCCTCTTCAAACTTAGCCGCTGATTTCCGGGTATCTCCTTTTCTCACTTTTTTGACCGGAGCGTCGTCTCCATCTTTTTCCCGTTCAACCTTCCGTTCGCTCAAACCTTCAGCAATAGCGTCACACATCAGGCGAACAATCAGGCGGATTGATTGAGAGGCATCGTCGTTGGCTGGAATAACAAAGTCGATTCCATCCGGATTAGAGTTTGTATCAACCATCGCAAATACAGGGATGCCCAATTTCTGAGCTTCGCGTACAGCGATCTTTTCTTTCATCACGTCAACAACGAACAAAGCAGCCGGGAGACGAGTTAAGTCAACAATAGAACCGAGCACTTTTTCCAATTTTGCGCGTTGACGGGTAATTTGCAACTTTTCGCGTTTTGATAAGTTATCCCAACTATTGTCTTTCATCATTTTGTCGATCGACAACATTTTCTTCACCGCTTTGCGGATGGTTGGGAAGTTAGTAAGCATACCGCCGGGCCAACGTTCAACAACGTATGGCATATTCACATTGCCAACTGCATCAGCAACAAGCTCTTTGGCTTGTTTCTTAGTTGCCACAAATAAAATTTTGCGTCCCGATTTGGCAATTTGTTTGATAGCAGCAGCTGCTTCATCAATTTTTACAACTGTTTTTTGCAAGTCGATGATGTGGATCCCATTCTTCTCCATGAAGATATACGGAGCCATATTGGGGTTCCACTTGCGTTTCAGGTGACCAAAGTGTACACCTGCATCCAATAATTCCTGAAAATTTGTTCTTGGCATCTTTTTACTTTTTTAAATAAAACGTTGAAAAGCAACCTCTGAGTAGTCCCTCGAAACCGGGGAGTCTCAGTGGTTTCAGATCCACAGTTATTTTTAAATAATATATTAACGTTTTGAGAACTGGAAGCGTTTACGGGCTTTGGGTTGACCTGGCTTTTTACGTTCCACTTCGCGTGGGTCGCGGGTCATAAAGCCTGCTTGTTTCAGTTCCGATTTAGATTCCGGATTGATATCAACCAACGCACGGGCGATGGCCAAACGTACGGCCTCGGCTTGTCCTTTGATACCGCCACCGTCGAGGTTTACTTTGATATCATATTGATCGGCAACACCGAGCAAGTTCAGGGGCTGCATAACAATATACTGTAGCGTACCATTGGGGAAATATTCTTTCAACTCCCGGTTGTTAATGGTAATGTTTCCTTTGCCTTCGCTGACAAAAATACGGGCAACGGCTGTTTTTCTACGTCCTAAGCTGTTAACTACTTCCATTGTTACAATTTAATCGTATTTAAATCAATTACTTTCGGGTTTTGAGCGACTTGTTTATGCTCTGGACCAACATACACTTTCATGTTACCCCAAATTGCACGTCCAAGACGGTTTTTTGGCAACATCCCTTTCACGGCTTTTTCAACCAAACGTTCCGGGTATCTTTTCATGATCTCAGCCGGGGTTTGGCTGCGCTGCCCACCCGGATATCCGGTGTAACGCAGATAGACTTTGTCATTCAGCTTATTTCCGGTCAAACGTACTTTCTCAGCATTAATGACAATCACATTGTCTCCACAATCAACATGAGGAGTAAAATTCGGCTTGTGTTTTCCGCGCAACATTTTTGCCACAGCACTGGCCAGACGGCCAAGCGGCATGTCGGTTGCATCAACAACAACCCATTCTTTGTTTACCGTGGCACTGTTGGCCGATACGGTTTTGTAAGATAAAGTATCCACTTGCTCTAATTTTTTTAATTAAACACTAAAAGTTGCAAAAACTTACATTTCAATCTGTTAGAAGATTTCACGTTATTAACATCGGGCATGTTGATAACCTTACTACCTTCAACATTTTCAATAAATTATAAGAACTGCAAGTACGGACAATAATCGGGACTGCAAAAGTATTTGTTTTTTTTGAAATTGCAAGGGTTTGCAAACGGCAATCAGAAAATTAACCTAAAGATTTACAAGAAATAAAGCCGCATTAATCGCCGGCTGTAATTGCAATGGCCGAAAAAATAAATCACATCCCTACTATTTCACCTTCCCCACCCCATCTTTTACCCGCAACAGACCGTTTCGTCTCTCTTACCTTTCCTTCAGTACTGTCCCTTTTTTTATATTTGAACCATGATTTCAGAAAACTCCAGGTTAGGTGCTGATTTTTTCCGTCGCGACGCGGTGGTGATCGCACACGAATTATTAGGCAAGAAGCTGGTTCGTGTTTTTCCCGGGGGACAAACTAAGGGCTACCGGATTACCGAAACCGAAGCTTACTGCGGACAAGAAGACCTGGCCTGCCATGCCAGCAAAGGATTGACCAAGCGGACTGCAGTTATGTTTGAACCTGGGGGACTAGTATATGTTTATCTGATTTATGGTCAATACTGGATGCTGAATTTCGTTACCGGCGTGGCTGGAGATGCTTCTGCTGTTCTCATCCGCGGGTTGGAAGGCTTTGACGGACCGGGAAAACTAGGCCGCGAACTACAACTCGACGGGTCGTTTTATGGCGAAAACCTGCAAACATCTACCCGTCTTTGGCTCGAAAATGCCCCTCCCGTACCAGAATACCACTCTTCTCCACGCATTGGCATTCATTATTCGGGTGAACCCTGGTCCAGCAAACCGTGGCGCTTTTCTGTCCAGGGCCAATAAACGAGACTATTCCTTTCTCTTCCGTAAAATAAAGTCATCAACGAATATTTACCTGCCCATTTCTCCTACAAAGAACTATCGTATTTCTCTTAATATAAATCGGTTATATAACCAAAGCAGGACAACCGCCGATACGGCAATGCCCGAAAACAGCATCCAAATATTCTGCGGATGATAGTTTGCCCAAAGAAAATCAGTTAGCTGAGATTCGGTCATGCTCATGCTGGTCGCAGCCTCCCGGAAAAAGTCATTCTTCGAGAAGGTATCCGAAATTTCGGGTAATGAAATCCCACGGACACTCAATTCTTTCTTCAGCAAAAACAGTTTATCGGCAATTTTCTCATACGGACTACCCGAAATCCAGCCAGCTAGCTGGTGTGCCGCGGCAATAGGCAAAAAAGAAGTGCCCATGTAAAGTGCCTTCTTGTCGTCGGGTGCAATGCGCCCCACATATTCGGTAAATTTTGGCGAACTGCCCATTTCACCCAAACTGAAAACCAATACGCCAAGCAGAATCAACCAGCCATTTTGCGACGAAAACATCAGGTTGAGACCGCCGGCCAACACCAGGATCCCGCCCATCATAGCCGCCAGCGGACGAAAACGCATCACGAAAGCAGACACTACCAACTGGAAAACAATGATATAGAAGCTATCCATGCTGCTCATGGTTACAGCTGAGATTGTTCCCTGATCAGTCGCAATGGCTTCGGCCAAAGCTGGAAAAACCGCATGAAGGCTGCGATAAACAACCGATGTATCCACCCAGGCATCCACAAAAACCGGGAACGAATAGTAGAGCTGGTTGAACGCGGTCCAAAACAGAATCATAATAACCAGAAAAAGCACATATTTCCAATCCTGCAAGGTCAGCCATATATTATTAAGAGCCTGCGAAATACTTTTTCCCAAAGCCACACCTGCCTGTTTTTTTACCGGGTCTTAAAAAAAGAAGAAAGTAATCAGGTAATTAATGCTCATGGTGATCATTGACATGTAAAAAACGTAATCCCAGCTTTTATTTAGAATGATTCCGGCAATAAACGGCCCGATAAACCCGCCAATATTGATCATCATATAAAAAATGCCGAAGCCAATGGAGGCCGTCTCGTCGGTAGTAGTGCGCGAAATCATGGCCGAAATGATGGGCTTGAAGAAAGCCCCGCCAACACAAATCCAAATAAAGGACAGGAAAACCATTTCGAAACTATCGAAACTGCGAATCATATAAAAACCCGAAATGTAAATGGTGAACGATAGGAATAAAATCCGTTTGTAGCCAATTTTATCTGCAATGGCCCCGGTAATGATGGGCAGAAAATACAATAGCATGGAGCCCGTCCCCATGATGACCCCCTTTTGAGCCTGGGTAAATCCCAACGCCCCGGTATCTTTCGAGTTTACCAGGAACAGGGCAAATGCCATATAAAACCCATACCAGGCCCATCGCTCGAATAACTCGATTACATTTGACGCCCAGAATGTGGCCGGATATTTTTTGAAGATCGTTAAAAACCGCATATCTATTTCTTTTTTTCGAACCGGCAAAATAAACAAAAAATGCCGTTAGTGACCCAATTAAGATAAATTAACGAATTACATGAAAACGAAGCCGGCTTTTAAGCAAAGCTTTACTATTTTTGTTGATTGTCTTAAAAAAGCACATCATGACACAAAACAGAAAAAAGAAGATTGGGATCGTGATAGCCGTTCTGCTGGTACTTTCAGTGGTATTCACCGGCTTTAACCGTGATGAAAAACTCTTTCAGATCGACAAAAACCTGGACATTTATTATACACTTATCCGCGAGTTAAACTTGTTTTACGTGGATGACATCAATCCAACCGACCTGGTAAAAACCAGTATCGACAAAATGCTGGAGTCGCTTGATCCATACACCAACTTCATCCCTGAGTCGGACATGGAAGACTTCCGTTTTATGACCACCGGCGAATATGCCGGGATTGGCGCCCTGATCAGCAAACATGGCGATCAGGTGATTATTGCCGAACCCTATGAAGGTTTTCCCGCCCAGAAATCAGGTTTACGCGCAGGAGACATTCTGCTGGAAGTGGCTGGCAAATCCACTGAAAAAATGTCAACCGAAGATGTCAGTAACCTCCTGAAAGGCCCGGCCAACCAGGCGGTGAAAGTAAAAATACAGCGGCCCGGCGACAAGAAAAGCTTTGATGTTGAAATTATCCGCGAAAAAATACAGATCGATGCCGTACCTTACTATGGCATGCTGGACAACGAAACCGGCTACATCCGTCTCTCCAACTTCACCACCAACTGCGGCGACGAAGTAAATAAAATATTTACCGAACTGAAGGAACAAAAAGGCGCGAAATCGCTGATCTTGGATTTACGCTCCAACCCGGGAGGCCTGTTAATGGAAGCAGTGAAAATTGTCAACATCTTTGTGCCAAAAGGCGAGGAAGTGGTCAGCACCCGCGGAAAAGTTAAACAATGGGACAAAATTTACACAGCCACCGAGAACCCGGTTGACACCGTGATGCCCATTGCTGTTTTGGTGAACCGCGGATCGGCTTCGGCCTCGGAGATTGTAGCCGGCGCACTGCAGGACCTGGACCGTGCCGTGGTTATCGGCACCCGGACCTTTGGCAAAGGGCTGGTGCAAACCACCCGTGAACTAAGCTACAATGCCAAGCTGAAAGTCACCACAGCTAAATATTATATCCCCAGCGGAAGGTGCATTCAGGCGCTGGATTATACAAACCGGAACGAAGATGGCAGCGTGGGCGCCGTTCCCGATTCGCTGATTTCGGAATTCAACACCAAAAAAGGGCGCAAAGTATATGACGGTGGCGGAATTGTTCCCGATGTCAAAATTGACCTGGACCGCATTAGCAGCCTGAGCATTCATTTAATCCGCAACTTCATGTATTTCGATTTTGCCACTCAGTATACCTATTCAAACAAGTCGATCCCCAGTCCGGAAGAGTTTGAAATTACCGACGAAATCCTAAGCAGTTTCAGCGCCTTCCTAAAAGAAAAGGAATTTACCTACGAATCGGAAACGGAACAACTGTTTAATGAATTACTGGAAACGGCCAAGGAGGAAAAGTACTACGATGTGGCCCAAAGTCAGTTTGAAGCACTGAAAGAAAAGATCGGACACGAACTGGACAAGGATCTGGAACAATTTGAGGACGAGGTAAAAGAAATGTTGACCGACGAGATTGTCACGCGCTATTATTACCAAAAAGGGGCCATCCGCTCGGCAATCAAAACAGATAAAGGCATTGAAAAAGCAAAAGAAGTATTGGCAAGCCCCGCTACATTTTCGGCTGTATTCACCCCAGGAACTATTATATCCATGAACAACACAAAGAAACCCGGACTGGAAAGCCGGGTTTCTGATGATGTTATTTGGTACAACAATTAAATATCCCCAATCCTAAAACCGAAATATTGCGGATACATAATGGCAATAGTAATCAAAACAATAATGAACAAAGCCAGAACAACAAAAAATAAAATTACACCGGTTTTGTAACGCTTTTTGGCTACCTCCAACTTCGTGTACGACTGAATTTTTTCAATCTTGTTCACCATTTTTTTGAGGGCCATCTGATCTTTCACGATATAATCATAAGCACCATATTTAATGGTATTGATGGCCACATCGATATTGTCCTGCCCCGAAAGGAAAATAAATTCGGCATTCGGCGCTATTTTTTTCGATTTTTTCAATACTTCAATCCCGTTCATCCCATCCAGCAAGTAGTCCTGGATAACGACTGCCGGTTGCCGCACCATGGCCTGCACCGCTTCCTCTCCAGTAGTAAACGACTCTACATTTGTAAATTTATTCGTATTCAAAAAACTGACAATCAACTTATTATACACATGATTGTCTTCTACTACAAAGATCAGCGGATTTTTATTATTGCTCATAACCGTAAAATATAGATTTTACCTTAACTTCTTTTATTGAGTCAAATAACGGTATAATGGATAAAAATAAATAAAAAATAGAACAAAATTATTTTTCCGCCCTTAAATTAATAGGAAACAACACAGAAAACAGAACACGTTTTTAATTAAAATAAGTTTTTGCTTTCGATGGTTTTACTTTATTTTGCTTTAACCAAAACGAAACAATCATGCTGTTGGCCATTGATATTGGGAATACAAATATTGTATTTGGCATTTACGGGCAAAATAAGTGGCGAAATGTTTGGCGAATCCAAACCGACAACAAAAAAACAGCCGACGAATATGAGGTAATATTCCACTCGTTGTTTGACAGCGGAAAAATCTGTAAAACGGATATCGACCGGGCTGTTTTAAGCAGTGTTGTTCCCGCGATGAACCGGGAGTTTGAGGCAATGATCACCAACCTTTTTGGCATCCCGATTCTGATCATTAACCCAGAAATTTACGACCACCTGCCGGTGAAAGTACTGAATCCGTATCAAATCGGTTCCGATTTAGTGGCTAATGCTACCGCTGCCTACTCAAAACTGAAACGGGCTTGTCTGATTGTCGATTTTGGAACGGCACTAACCTTCACTACCCTTTCCGATCAGGGTGAAATCATGGGAGTAGCCATAGCGCCGGGCCTCCAGACGGCTGTCAGGGCACTGGCTGGAAATACGGCCCAACTCCCAAATGTACAACTCACCGTTCCCCCTTCGGTGCTGGGGAAAAATACCGTTCATGCTATTCAGTCGGGCATTTTTATTGGCTACAGCGGACTGGTTGACCGCATGATTGAACGAACCGAGCAAGAGTTAAACCAAAAACTGATCATAATTGCCACCGGAGGATTATCGGGTGTTTTCGCCAAACAATCGCCCAAAATTGATCTTGTAGAGGAAAACCTTACTCTGGACGGCCTGCAAATTATTAGCCACCTGATGACTAAAATCGCCAGATAACACATTGGTTATCTACTTCAATGATTAACGTAACCCAACGCTCTGCAAAATACATAAAAGTCGGGATCATTCTTTTTACAAATAAGCCGGCACAGACCGGCATTTCTTTTTACCGTTTACCGACAAAATACCGGCATTAAACGAAATTCTGCTGCCGGTATTCTCCATTCACCTTAACTTGCATCAAAAATATCAATTGAACATCAATCCACTAAACAGGTACCACATGCGAAAAAACTTATTTCTCCTGATGACCTTTTTTCTGGCAACTATCACCATTTCCTCCTGTACCTTTATCGGTCCATCGGTAAAAGGAAACGGACAAGTCAGCAGGGCAACGCGCGAAGCAACAGGGTTCTCCGAAATAGAAGCTGCCAACGGGCTGGAAGTCTTCCTTGTTCCTGACACCCGGGAATATGTGGTGGTTGAAGCGGATGAAAACCTGCACGAAGTAATTGAAACAGAATTAAAGCACAAGACATTGGATATCTACACCCACAAACGCATCCGTTGGGCCAAATCCCGAAAAGTATATGTTCACTTTACGGCATTGGAAAGCCTGAAATCATCATCCGGAAGCCAAGTCCGTTCCGAATCAATTATTTTGAGCAGATCTTTGGAACTAAAAGCTTCGTCCGGCAGCCAGCAGTATCTCGAGGTCAATTCCGTGAATCTCACCGGGCGCAGTTCATCCGGGGCGCAATTACACCTTAGAGGTAAAGCCGACCAGGCAGAACTCAAGGCCTCCTCTGGCGCCCATATTAAAGGCCAGGATTTTGTCACTAAAAATTGTTTTGCGGATGTATCCAGCGGGGCGCATATCTGGATTGATGTTCAGGATGATTTTACCGGAGAAGCCTCCAGCGGCGGACATATTTATTACTCAGGAAATCCTTCCCAAACCACGATCAACACCTCATCCGGGGGGGCGATCAACAGAAACTAATACAAAATCAACTATAGAAAAACCATCAAAAGATCTGTCTCTCAAAAATCCGGCTACTTAACTACACACCACTCTCCAGACACAATAAACAGAAATAGAAACAATTAGACACATCATGAAAACAATTAAACTCAAAAACCTTTGGCTGCTCCTCCTTTTCTGCAGCCTCTCTCTAGGTGTAAACGCCGCCAGAGAAAAAACCGACACCCAGAAGCGCTCGGTTGAGTCCTTCAGCAAGATCAGTGTCAGCAGCGGAATCGACCTGTACCTGACCCAGGGTAATTCGGAAGCAATCGTTGTGGAAGCCAATCCGGATATTATCGACAAAATTATCACCCTGGTAGAAGACGGCACACTGAAAATTTACATCAAAGACAACCAAAACTGGAACTGGGGCTGGAACCAATCCCGAAAAGCTTATGTCACTTTCGATGACCTGACCGCCCTGAGAGCCTCGGCCGGATCGGATGTTTATTCACAAAACGCGTTTAAACTGGACGAGCTGGATATTGATGTCAGCAGCGGTTCGGATGTGAAACTGGAAGACCTTTCGGCGCGATTTATGCGCATCCGCACCAGCAGCGGTTCGGATGCCGAAGTTTCCGGGAAGACGGTCGATTTGGTGGCAGACTCATCGAGCGGAAGTGATCTGGATTGCGGCAACCTGGTTGCAGAGCATGTTGAAGTAAGCGCCTCCAGCGGATCGGATGCAACGGTGCATGTTTCCGGCTCGCTGAAAGCCCGCGCCAGCAGCGGAGCTGACATCCGTTACAAAGGCAGTCCCACGCAAAAAGATATTGATGAATCCAGCGGCGGGGACGTCAAAAATTATTAAACCAAAGAAGGTCAACCAACTGCCGGGCCAAACCGCCCGGCAGTCAACAGAAACTTCATCCATCCGCTCCATCTACCTCTTAGCCGGCTGGCGCTGATATTTGCCTGAACCTTTGCCTGTTCGGTACTGATTTATCCCATTAGGGCTATTCCCAAAATCTTTTATCTTTGTTGCTTCACCAATAAAACGAATTATTGCAACAGGCTAAGCCAAACATAGGAAAAAACATCCTCCTTCAATTAAAAGAAGGAAACCCAAAGGCTTTCAACAGCATTTTCAGGCATTACAACCAGCGGCTGTATTTTTTTGCCCTGGGATACCTCAAATCAGAAAAAGAAGCCGAAGAAATTGTGCAGGAAACTTTTCTCAAACTTTGGGAACGGCGAGAGCATCTTGATTTGACCCTATCTTTTCATGCTTACCTGTTTAAAATTGCTTTCAACTTTATCCAAAAGCGCTTACAACGCCAGGTAAAGGACGATGAATTAAAACACGAACTGGCCGATGAATTGGTAAACTTCGACCAGCACACATCGAATCTTGTGAATTACCATCATTTACTCCAGCACATCAACCGTCTTATCGGACAACTTCCTCCGCGGCAGGCACAAATCCTGAAATTGCGCAAACTGGATGGCTATTCAACCTCCGAAATATCAGACATGTTACGACTAGCTTCCAAAACGGTGGAGGCCCATCTAACGGCAGCACTCAAATTTTTGAAAGAAAAACTCAACGCCGAAAAATTTGATGATCTGCTGTTGTTTGTTCTCACCCTCCAAAAAAAATTTTAGCCGAACTAAGGGTAAATTCGTCTTTCAGGATATTACTTATAAAGGCGCATAAAAATGAACCGTAATACTGAACTCTTAAAACGTTTTTTCTCCAACCGGTATTCCCGTAACGACTACCAACAACTAAAAGGGATGCTACAAGAAAACGATCCCGCATTGGAAGAACTGATGCAGCAGCATTGGGACGAATACCAGGATGAACAGCTGACTCAAACAAGCAACCTATCGGCAACACAGCTAATTCTACATAGAAATATACAACCCCAGGCAAAGCAACGGATTATCAAGCAGGCATTCAACCATTTTTCGAAGATTGCAGCCATCTTGATTGTTCCTCTGCTACTGGCCCTTGGCTTCCTGTATGTTCAGCTCGAAGATTTTCTGTTTCAGCAACATGTAGTGGTCGAAGTGGCCTCGCCAACCGGTTCTCGCACCAGCCTAAACTTGCCCGACGGATCGACTGTATGGCTGAACGGCGATTCGCACATCCGCTACCCTGCCGTTTTCAACAAAAACCGGGAGGTAGAAATCGAGGGAGAAGCCTTTTTCAAAGTTCAAAGCGATGTGGAACATCCTTTCCTGGTAAAAGCAAAAGGAGTTTCGGTGAAAGCAACCGGTACGGAATTCAATGTTTCGGCCTACGCTGATGAACCGGAAATCAATGTCATCCTAAAAGAAGGAAAAGTAGCTGTATTAAATGACCAACAGGATGAATTGAAGCAGATGGCCTCCGGCTACCAATTCCGCTATAACCCCAACACCAATGCCAGTAGTTACACCCCTGTCAACGCCACAGGCTATTCCGGCTGGATCAATGGCCGGTTGATTTTTGAGAATGCCAACATGGTGGAGGTTGTGAAAAGAATGGAACGCTGGTACGGCGTGAATATCGAAGTCAGAGACCAAGAGTTGCTCCGGCTTCATTTCAAAGCCACCTTTATCCACGAAAACATCGAAGAGGCACTGAAGCTGCTTCAGGCAACGGCCACGTTCAAGTACGAATTTGAAAAAAGAAAGCTGAAAGAAGACGGCTCCTTCACAGATGCCCGGATCATTATTACCAAAAAATAACCGATAGTACGAATAAAAATCAGGAAAGCGGTTGCAGCGCTTCCCTGATTACAAAACGAGTTAACATGTTTTATTAACCCACAAACATTTCAAATTTATGAAAAAAAGTCAAAACGATGAGGCTTGGTATGCCCATGCCTTATTTAAATCTTTAAGAATTATGAGACTTATGCTCGGCCTACTTTTGATTTTGGTCGCACAAACCTGGGCAACCAAATCTTATTCTCAAAGAACCGTATTGAACCTGAACATGAAAAATGCCAATCTGATCCAGGTTCTTTCAGAAATTGAGAATCAAACAGACTACTATTTCCTCTTTAACTACGAACAAATTCAATCGGACAGGAAAATCGATGTGAACCTAACCAACAGCAACATTCAGGAAACGTTAAATGTCATTCTAGATGGCACCAACCTGACCTACACCATCAAAGACCGGCAGATTGTGATTGCCCGCGGCGAAGCAGCATCAGCAAATCGTGCAGGGAACCAGGCAGTTCAGCAACAAAAAACCGTTTCGGGGCGAGTGACCGATACACAAGGCCAGCCATTGCCCGGAGTAACCGTTTTGGTAAAAGGAACCACCAACGGCACCATCACCGATTTCGATGGAAATTACACCCTGCCAAATGTGCCGTCCAACGGAACTTTGCTGTTTTCATTCGTTGGGATGAAGCTGGTGGAACTGCCGGTAAATAACCAGTCAACCATACAGGTGCATATGGAAGAAGAAGCCATCGGCATTGAGGAAGTGGTGGCCATTGGGTATGGTACCGTAAAAAAACGTGACCTCACCGGCGCTGTTGCTTCAGTAAAAAGCGACGAAATAAAAATGGCTCCGGTTGTTAATCCGGTTGAAGCCATGCAAGGCCGCGTTGCCGGTTTGGACATTACTCGCGAATCAGGAAGGGCCAATTCCGGGTCAAGCGTCCTCTTACGCGGTAACCGCTCCTTAACCGCCAGCAGCGAACCTATCTACATCATCGATGGCATTCAGGGCAGCATCAACAACCTGAACCCCAACGATATTGAATCGATCGACATTCTTAAAGATGCTTCCTCGACTGCCATTTACGGTTCGGCCGGTGCTAACGGGGTTTTTATCATTACTACCAAACAGGCCACAAAAGGCAAAATCCAGGTTGACATGGACGCCTATGTGAGTGTGAACGGTTGGCCATCATACCCAAGCGCTCTCCAGGGCGACGAATGGCTGGACTACCTGGAAGAAGGTTACTATGCTACCAGGGGCAGTCACTCTTCTAACCTTGACCAGTTGCTTTCTGACTGGAACATGGGGTCAATAAAATCCTATATCGATCAGGGCAAATGGGTGGATTGGGTGGATGAAACGCTGAAAACCGGGACACAACAAAACTACTCCGTTTCGGTTCGTGGTGGCACCGATGTAGTCCAGGCAAACTTCTCGATGGGCTACAACCGGACTGACGGTATCTACAAAGATGATTTCCTGGATAAATATACCATGCGCGGAAGCATCAATATTCAGTTGGCTGACTGGGCAAAAACAGGTATCCAAACCGGATTGACATACACCAACGGAAACTCTCGCGGTAGCCGTATTAACAAAACCTTTGGTACAGTACCTCTGGGAGATGTATATGATGCAGAAGGAAACATCAACCAATATCCAATTGAAGGAGAATCGGTGGTAAGCTTAATTGCTGACGATATCCCTAATACGTATGAAAACAACACCAAAGCAATTGCTATTACAGCCAATCCTTATATCGAATTAACGCTGGCCAAAGGATTAACCTTCAAATCAATCTTAGGGACATCCTTATCAACCAGCCGCAATGGCGTGTACAACAGTGATCACACCTATATGATGTTGACCGGGAGCCAGACAGCTATCCGAAACGGATCTTATAACACGTCGCTGGCTTACAGCTATACCTGGGAGAACATCGCCAACTACAACTTCACCATTGCTGATGATCACGACTTTACCGCAACACTGATTTCGTCATGGGGCAACAGCCAGAATGAATCAGAATCAGCCTACAGCGAAGGATACCTGTACGATGATTTCCGCTACTACAACCTGGATGCAGGTGTTAACCCCATTGTTAGTTCCAACTACTCTCACACCAAAAAAATGTCAGTGGCCGGCCGTATCAATTACTCATATAAAGGCAAATACCTGTTGACAGGTTCGGTACGATACGACGGAGCATCACAGCTTTACGAGCAATGGGACATTTTCCCGGCAGGAGCATTTGCCTGGCGTATCTCAGACGAAAATTTCATGGAAAGTACCCGAAACTGGCTGAGCAATTTAAAACTTCGCACCGGTTACGGGATATCAGGCAACTCAAACATAAGAGCTTATTCAACCCTGACTGAGGTTACCAGCGGATCGGACGCCTTGAACTTCGGGGCCGGCCAGGTGCCCACCACCATTCCAACTGAAGTTGTGGGTAATACCGCATTGGGATGGGAAAAATCGTACAACCTGAACATTGGTCTTGATTTTGGCTTATTTGGAAACCGCATCGACGGATCGCTGGAATGGTACAATACCGATACAAAAGATGTGATTTACGCCCGCGACCTTCCTTTTTCAAGTGGTGGTTACACGCCAAAAATTTCGTATAAGATGAATACCAATATTGCCGAAATGCAAAACAGAGGTATTGAGCTTACCTTGAACACCAGAAACATCAAAACCGCCGATTTCTCATGGAATTCATCCATCACTTTTGCCCGTAACTGGGAAGAAGTAACTTCCATTGACCTGGGTAGCGGCACCACGGTGGACGACCTGATTTCCCTGGGCTTGTTCATGGGTTCACCAAAAAACACATTCTACGATTACAAAAAAATCGGTATCTGGCAACTGGGTGAAGAAGCCGATGCAGCTGTGTTTGGCTTACAACCCGGGGATGTGAAACTGCAAACCAGTTTGACAAAAAAAGCAGACGGTGTTTGGGTACAAAAGCTCACCGACGATGAAGGCAATGTTACTGAAACGGAATACACTGCCGAAAATCCTTACACCATCAATGCAAATGATGATAGACAGATCCTGGGACAAGAATCACCCAAATGGACAGCCGGCTTCCAAAACACATTTACCTATAAAAATTTCGATTTGAGTGTTTTCATGACTGCCCGCTGGGGCCAAATGATCAATGGCGGATTGCTGGGCTATTTTGGCTATGGAAGAGTTAATTTACCCGACAATTACAATTACTGGACCGAAGATAATCCAACCAACGATTACCCGCGTCCCTATTTATCAAGAAGTACCGGTGGTAATTACAATGCAACACTTAGTGCGATTCCTTACGCCGAGGCATCTTACGTAAAAATCAAGAACATTACCTTGGGATACAGTCTCCCGCAAAACATCAGCAAGCGAATTGGCTTCTCGAACCTTCGTGTTTACGGAACCGTTTACAATCCTTTTATCATCACGAAAAATGATCTTCTGGAAGGTCTGGATCCGGAAACAGGTGCTTCCGATTCGTATCCTTTGTACAAACAAATTGTGTTCGGTGTTAATGTTTCATTTTAATAAAAACTGATAGGAAATGAGAAAAGTATATATAAAAATTACGACTGCAGCAATCCTCCTAATAAGCTTGTTTACGGCCTGTTCACTGGAAGAAACAAATCCTTCAACAGTAGATCTGGAGGTTGCTTATACAAGTCCGGAAGGATTTGAGAGCCTGGTAAACTATTGTTACGATGGTCTATACTATTTCTACGGAAAAATTGATGGTATCGGCGCCATGGAAATGGGTACCGATCTGTGGGTAAGCGAAAGCAAAGAATCAGGATTCACCTTGTACGACAGCAAAATGAATACTGAACTGGGGACTTTGAGGGTGATCTGGAACGGATTTTATGCCACTGTTAATTACTGCAACACTGCCATCTACTATGCCGACCTGGTTGAAGATTACTCGGAGGAAGAAAAGAATGCTAAAGTTGCTGAAGCTTATTTCCTGCGTGCCTGGAGCTACATGCACCTTGTAGAGCAATTTGGCGATGTTGTCCTGAGAACAGAACCTTCATCAATAGCAGGAATTGACAACTACCCGACACGCAGCTCCGAACCGGAATTCTACGACCTGATTATCAGCGACCTGAAATTTGCCTGCCAACATCTTCCGGTAAATCAAGGTGCAGAAAGAGGTCGTGTTGCCAAAAAAGCCGCTTATGGCATGTTGGCAAAAGCTTATCTGCAACGAACCCGTTTGGGCGAGGCCAATGCTTCGGAATATGCAAAACTGGCCCTGGAAACAGCAAAAGAACTCATCGACAATCAGGCAGCCTACAACTGTGCTCTTTACACCAGCGACGACACCAAATCGGGTTATTCCAAACTGTGGGATGGCCTGAACAACAAGAACAATAGCGAGTTCCTGTTCCTCGAAGCGGTCGACCATGAAGGGTTCCTCAATCCGGACAAGGATAATCGCGGACGTACCCGTCAGTATTACCTGATGGACCTCAAAACCGTTGGAGCAGAATGGGGTACTGCCGAGAAAAATTGCGCATGGTACAGCCGGGCAAACGACCGGGGCTTCAAACCGACAAAGTATTTGATGACCGAAATCTTCGAGCCGGTGAAAGATCCTGCTGATACCCGCTTTGCGGAAACATTCTTTACCGAGTATTATAACTCCAGATGGAGCGATTATACCATCTCCCAATCATTGGTTGACAAATACGGCAAAGATCAGTCGCTGGTCGGGCATGTCATTAAAAATACAGCCTGGACATATGATCCTGGCAATGATTATTATTTCGGACAAACTTACTATAGAATCAACGCATCCGGAAACGTAAATATGGTGGATGAAGACGGTAACGGGTACCTCGACGGTATATCAGTGTTTACTCCTAACTATACCATTCCGGCTGAAGAGAAAGCGCTGTTGCCATTCCTGTGTGTTGATCCATCAGATATGTATGATGCGTCCGGCAAATGGGTGTCTGCCGAAACCAGCACGTTGGGTACTTACTACAAAGAATGCTATCCATCCATGCGCAAATTCTCATCGTTATACTGGATTTACAATAACCAGAAATGGGAAGGCGATGTGCCCATTCTTCGTTTGGGCGAAGTTTACCTGATTGCCGCAGAAGCTGCCTTGCGTTACAACAACGATCAGGCCGCAGCTGCACAGTATGTAAACGCTATTCGTCAGCGCGCTTCTGTTACCGGCCGTGCAGGTGAAATGGCAGTTGCTCAAGGCGAAGTAGATCTTGACTTTGTGCTTGCCGAACGTGCCCGCGAATTAGCCGGTGAACAAACCCGCTGGTACGACCTGAAACGCTACGGTAAATTAACCACAGCGTATCTTTCGGAAACCAACCCCGACATCACAACATTCGAACCTTCGAAACATATCGTCAGACCAATTCCGCAATCATTCCTGGATGCTATTGCCAATCCGGATGAGTTCGGAACAAACGGCTATTAGTTCATAAGTTTGATATATTAGAAAAGGCGATCCGTAAATTATTCGGGTCGCCTTTCTTTTTGGATTCAATTTCGTTTTAAATCGTCTTCACTTCCAATTTCTCACCGGCTGGTATTTCTACCTCGTACAGGTAATATGCTTTCTTGTTTTTAGGTTGAAGGCCGGGTGTTCCCGCAACTTCCGGTTTGGGAACAGCTGTTGATTCCATCAACGGGTTAGCTGGCTGGTCGCCGAAGCTTCGGGTAAGTCGAGCTTCCATTCCGATCTAATGAGACATTTGCCACCTAAAGCAGCATGAATGGTGGCCGATGCCAGTTTGCCCTCGTCCCAGTTCAAATCCACCGTGAACCCGCCACGTGCTTTTAGTCCGGTAACCGAGCCTTCAGCCCATTTGGCTGGCAGGGCAGGAAGAAGGTGAATGGCCCCCGCATGGCTTTGCAGCAACATTTCGGCAATACCGGCGGTTACTCCAAAGTTACCGTCGATTTGGAAGGGCGGGTGCGCATCGAGCATGTTTCTGTACATGCCGCCACCGCGGTGTTCCGTTTTCGGGCCGAAATCAATCGGAGTGAACAGGTTGTTGATGATTTCCAGGGCGTGATCGCCATCCAGCATGCGAGCCCACATATTTGTTTTCCAGCCCATCGACCAGCCGGTAGCCTCATCGCCTCGGCGCAGCAGCGAGTTTTCGACGGCAGTAAACAATTCGGGCGTATCCCACAAATTAATCTGGTTACCCGGATGAAAGCCGTACAAATGGCTCAAGTGGCGGTGGTGCGGGTCAACTTCCTCAAAATCCTCGTTCCACTCCATCAAGGTTCCTTTATCGTTTATCCTGAAGGGCTGCAATCCGGGAATCAAGCTATCCAACTCAACCTGAAATTCGGGATCGGTTTCCAGTATTTCGGTCGCCTTCCGGCAATTGTTCAGCAGTTCGTTGGTCATGGCCAGGTCGGCAGCGGGGCCGGCACAAATAGCCACTTTCGCGCCGGTTTGCGGGTCGATAAACTGGTTTTCGGGCGAAGTGCCGAAAGCCGTTTTGTAGTAGCCCTTTTCATTTATTGCAAGGCGGCCGATTACGAAGCGGGCAGCCCCTTTCATGGCCGGGTACATATCGGCCAGGAAGGCGCTGTCGCCGTTAAACAGGTAATGTTCCCAGGCATGGTTCAGCATCCAGACACCGCCCATGCTCCAGTTGGCCCACATGGGATCGTCGTTGCCGCCCTGCCCGACAGGGGCGGCATGTCCCCAAATGTCTCCGTTGTGGTGGCTGGTCCAGCCGTCGAGGCCGTAGTACGATTTGGCCACCGCCTCGCCTTTTATCGCGTTGGTTTTAATCAGACGCATCAGTGGCTCGGTCAGCTCGCTGAGGTTGGTTAGTTCGGCCGGCCAGTAGTTCATTTCAAGATTAATATTTTGCGTGTAATTGGCATTCCAGGGCGGTTGAATGGCCCGGCTCCAAATACCTTGCAAGTTGGCGGCCTGGGTTCCCGGGCGCGAGCTCGACAACAGCAGATAGCGCCCGTATTGGAACAACAGCGAAACCATGCCGTGGTCTTGGTTCTCGCGGAAAGCCAGGATGCGTTCATCGGTGGGAAGGGTATCGGTTCCTGCCAACTGGCCCAGGTCGAGCTTCACCCGGTTAAACAGCGAGTGGTAGTCGGCCAGGTGTTTGCCTTTGAGGCTTTCCCAATTTTGAGTCGAAGCTTTTTCGAGCAGGCTGTCTGCAATGGCTGCATAATCTTTTCCCTCAAAGCCGGGCGACTTAAACGGCCCGTTAAAACTGGTTGCTGCCGACAGCAAAATCAATGCTTCCTGTCCGTCATTCAACTCAATGCCTGCATCCGAAACGATGACCTTCGCGCCGGGGGCAATCACGCGCACATTAACCTGAGCCTTGATACCATCGCCGTCCCAGCCGCCGTAGGTACGGGCTTCGTCGCCCTGTTTAAAGTAGTTCGGAAGAATATCCTGGTCGGCTTTGGCTACCAGGCTATACACGTCGCCCACAGCCTTCACGTTGTAATTGACCAAACTTTTCAGGCTTAGGC
Organism: Gaoshiqia sediminis; assembly: GCF_025907915.1. Classification (GTDB taxonomy): domain Bacteria; phylum Bacteroidota; class Bacteroidia; order Bacteroidales; family Prolixibacteraceae; genus Gaoshiqia; species Gaoshiqia sediminis. The sequence goes on along the minus strand of NZ_JAPAAF010000002.1, from coordinate 250,203 downwards.
TGAAGTTCAGCGAATCGGCTTTGGAGGCCGTCAAGCGAATGGCCATTATTTGGTCGGGGAAGCTACTGAACAGTTCGCGGGTATAGCTCACGCCGTTGTTATCGTAGCTCACGGTAGTAATGGCATCCGATAGATTCAGTTCGCGGCGGTAGTTCGTGTGATTGCGGTGATGGAGCGTCAGTTCCAAATCGGCCAGCGGCTGATAAGGCTGCGTGTAAGGTCCCTGAAGTTTACGCACCAGGGTGTTGGCTTCGGTGTATTTGCGCTCGTGCACCAGTATGGCCACCTGTTCGGCAATACCGGCAACGTCGGGGTTCGAGAAATCGTGCGGGTGACCGGCCCAAAATTCGTCGTGATTCAGTTTGATGAGCTCGGTATCGGTGCGCCCATAAACCATGGCGCCGAAACTTCCGTTGCCAATGGGAAGGGCTTCCATCCATTGTTCGGCGGGTTGTTGGTACCACAATTTTAAATCGTTGGTTTCTTTTGTTTGCTTGCAGGAAAATAAGAAAACCAGGGCCAAAAAGAAAATTGAGGTTGATTTGATCATGATTAGTTGTATTAGTGAACCTCAAAAATAAGTTCTTTTCGAAAAGCAAACATACCATATCTGATAAAAAACGGGTGGAGAAATTCTGCAACAGGTTCATGATAAAGGGAAAACCTTTATTTCATGCAAATAGTTGTTCCCGGTTATTCCTGCAAAACCTCCCATGTAGCTTGTTAAGATCGCCGCTTTTTTTAGGGAGCAGCTCCTGGAAGAACTCTTATAACTTGTCCGGAGCTTCGGCGAAAGCATTATTAAATGATAAAGAATCCCCCGATCGTTCGGGAAGACGTTATTAAATGATTAAAGCCTGCCCGTTGCATTGGTGAGCCTTTTATTAAATGATAAAAGCTCCCCCAACATGGCGGTGAAGCAATAATCAACTGATAAAGGCTCGCCCGACGCTTCAGGGAGGCCGTTATTAAATGATGAAGACTCCCCCAGTGGTTCGGTGAAGTATTATCAACTGATAACAGCCGGAAGGCTCAGGACGTTCTGCTTTCTCTGTTGAACTGGGTTAGCTCATGAGCCACTTCAAAACTGCCTTTTAAGAAGCGTTAAAAGAAAAAGGAGAAGAACCTGGACAACAGCGGCTCTTCTCCCTTCAACTTAGAATAACATTAACTTATTCGGCCATCTTATACACTTCGCTGGCGCCCAGCAGGAAGCAGCCCAATCCATAATCCTCAAAGTCGGGCATGCTGGTGTACGTTACCGGCTGTCCGTCTTTCGGTTCTTTGCCGGTTCCTTGCAGGTATCCCAGGAAGCCGTTTTCGTGAACTGCTTTTTGGGCCATCGCATTCCAAGCCTTCTGGATGACCGGTTTGTATTTGGCTTCGTCAACCAGGCCATTATTTACCGCCCAGGCCATTCCGTAAACAAACAAGGCTGTTCCCGAAGTTTCGGGGCCTTCGAAATGACTGGGATCGTGCAGGCTCACGCCCCAGAAACCATCTTCGCGTTGCAGCGGAATCAGCGCTTCCAGCATTTGGAGCAGGGTGCTTTGGTATTCATCGCGGTGCGGGTCGTTGGGCAAAATGTCGATCACACGAACCAGGGCAGCCACTACCCAACCGTTTCCACGCGACCAGTAGCAATCTTCGCCGTTAGGTTCGGTGTACGGAGGCAGGAAATCTTTATCGCGCCACCACAGGCTGTCTTCCGGGTTCCACAACCCCTGGGTAACTTTCGTGTCCATATACATGTCGTACATACGTTCCGAGTAAGCGGTATCACCAGTCAACACCTTAAGTTTGGCGAACACAGGCATGCTCATTTGCAGAGCGTCAATCCAATCCCAGTCATCAATTTTATCGGTGACCATCATCGAATCGATGGAGGCCTTGATATCGCGGATACGAACCGAGTCGGCCTCCATGTTATACAGGTCGATGTAAGTTTGTCCACAACATTGGTTATCGGCATTTCGTGTTGTGACGCCATCGCGTAAGCCCCAGCTATGCGCTTCACCCCACGAAACCGCATAATCCAGATAGGCCGGGCCGGGTTTGATTTTGTACAGCTCCATCAGTCCTTCGTAATAAACGGCCCTTGTCCAGATGTTGCTGGGGCGTTCCCGGTTCGTGACAATGCTTTTCCCGGTGTCGGGCCATTTGTCCATGAAATATTGATTGGTTAGCACCATTTTATCCAACACTTCCTGTTTGGTTGGAAATTTCTCCGTTGCGGTCTGACAGGCCGTGAACAGCACAGCCAACATCAGATAACTAAAAATCGTTCTTCTCATTGTATTATTTGGTTTTAAATATTCAATCATCATTCATCAATCGCCAATCATCGATCCCTAGTTTCCATCCGGTTTCAGTATATCGGCAGCCGGGCTTTCGGGCCAAAAAAAGTTTTCGAATGAATCCGGCTCGGAAGGGCTAAAGCTGCTGAATTCATCGGCCACATAGTTTGCCAAATCCAGCTGTTGGTCCAGTATTCCCTTTACCACACATTTTGCCAGTTCGTACGCTCCAAAGGGGCTGAAGTGCGTGTCGTCGGCCAGGGGCTTGTCCTGGCCGGGATAGGTATTGGCCGGGTAGTGTACAAAAGCCTTTTTCGAATTTTCGGGACCCAGTGCTTCATATAAAACTTTGCTCATCGCATTCAGGTCGATTACCGGCACACCTTCAACTTTACCCAATTGCCGCATGGCCTCGGGGTAATCTTCGAGGGTGTTTATGATCTTGCCTTCTTCATCAAAACGACGGCGGTTGGTGGAAGTCACCAAAACCGGCTTGCCACCTTTTTTTCGTGCCTCGCTGATAAAATGACGCAATTCATCCTGATAAGTAGTAAATGGCTCCACGTGGTTGCCTCCCGGCTTTTGGTCGTTGTGGGCAAATTCCATGAACAGGTAATCGCCGGGCTTCATCAGGGACAAAATCTTTTGAAGCCGGTTTTCGCGCCGGAAAGCCTTGAGCGTTTCGCCCGACTCGGCATAATTGGCCACCACGATTTCCGGCTTCAGAAATCGCGGGAACATTTGCCCCCACGAAGCCCAGGGCTCGTTTTCCTGGTCGGTTACCGTAGAGTTTCCGGCCAGAAAGATCACCGGCAGGTCATTTGCTTTTTCAATCACGATGGAAGAAACACAGGGTTTCGGGCCGTTGAATTCCAGGGTGAGACTGTTGTCCCAGTTCAGGTAAGTCATCTCGCGCGGTTTCCGTCGAATTTCCAGGCTGTCGTTAAATCGTGGGGTGCGTACATCCACCACGATTGTTTTGGATAGCACTTCGCCTTTTTCAGTCTGAATGTTTTCGAGCATCAACCGGCGCGATTCGGCCTTCACGGTTGTGGCCGACTCTCCTTGTCCATCTCCCAACGTGAGGGTGATTTTGTACCGGCCTTCCGGCAAATCAACCTGAAAATAGAAAGGCTTATCGGAAGTGATCCAATCGCCGGTTGCGTCTTCTCTTCCTTCCATCTTTTCTGCCTGAACCGGGTTGGCACGGATGATGCCAAAGCCTTTTTCAGGCGTATAACTATTTTTTTCAGTGACCTGGGTGAAACCCTCTTTTACAGGCCCGTTGCCCAAATCGAATTTCCAGCTTGTTTGTTTGCTGCCGGCTGGCTGGTATTTTACCAAATCCAGTTCGTGACGAATGGGTTTCTCCATCTCATCACCCATGTAAAATCCGGGATGAGGCGGCTGGTTGTAGGCCACATTTTGCCAGGCAATACTCAACCGGTAAATGGGGTCGTGCATCAAGGTAACCAAGCGGTGCTGCGTGGGAATGGTGGTGGTGTAAATCCGCAGCGATTGGTTGTCTTCGGTACGCAGCACCACTTCTTCGCGCCAGTCGCCAAACAGGTCGGCGCTCAAGGCCGGCGTCGATTTCGAACCGTTGTTACTCTGGCAACCTTCGGCTACCAGCAGGTTGGTGAGCGTTTCGTTCTGCCAATCCCACTTCATGACCCGGTTTCGGTCGAGCAACTCGCGAAGCAAGTCACCATCCCACCACACGGCAAAGTTGCAACTGCGCGGGGTTGTTTCTGAAATTTTTTCGCCTTGTGCATTCCACAGGCCGTTGATGCCTGCGCCAAAAACCCAGCACTCGTTTCCCGGGTGGCGGGGATCAATGTTGAAAGAAACGCCACGGCCAGGCCCTTCGCCTCTGTCACCACCCGAATCGGCTGCCTTTACCGAAGGGACTTTCCAGAGTACCTCACCGGTTTTCGCATCGCGAAAGTTCATTCCGGCATCATCAAAGCGTTCCTGAATGTTGAACGCCTCCAGCCCCGGTCGGGCAGGGTTGAGATCGGAAAGGTGCAAGGCATCGGCATGACCCAGCCCGGTGGAATGAAGCCCGGTGCCGTCGTGGTCAATGGCTGCTGCCCCGTAAATGATTTCATCACAGCCATCGCCATCCACATCGCCCACGCTCACGCTGTGATTGCCTTGTCCGCGATAAGCGCGATTGCCCGGAGTACCGTCATCGCTGTCGAATAGCCAGCGTTGGGTCAGTTTCCCATCGCGCCAATCGTAAGCGGCCAGGGTGGCACGCGTGTAGTAGCCCCGGCACATCACAATGGAAGGCCGTTTGCCATCCAGATAAGCCACACAGGCCAGGTAGCGCTCGGAACGGTTGGCGTTGCCATCTCCCCAAACTTCTTTCATTTCGTCGGGTGCGGGATCTAATTTTGAAGGATGCCTGCCCGGCACATAAGGCACTGTGGCCAAGGCAGCGCCCGTCAACCCGTCAAACACAGTGAGAAACTCCGGCCCACGCAGGATATGCCCGTCCTGATTTCGGTGGTCGGCCGAGGCATCGCCAATCACATTCCCGATGCCGTCAACGGTGCCGTCGGCAGTTTTCATGACCACTTCAGCACGTCCGTCACCATCAAAATCGTACACCAAAAACTGGGTGTAGTGTGCCCCTTCGCGTATATTTTTGCCCAGGTTGATGCTCCACAACAAGGTGCCGTCCTGCTTGTAAGCATGAAAAACCGGCTCAGAGGTCATGCCCTCATGGCTATTGTCGCGCCCGCGGCCGGTCATATGCACCACCAGCTCGTAATCGCCATCGCCATCCAGATCGCCGGGAGCAATATCACCGGGCGAATAGTTTTCGGGTGTTTGCAGGGGAATAGTGAGCCAGGGCTGCACATTGTCGGTTTTCACCAGTCGATAGGAACCATCGGGCTCGAATTCAGTTCCACTTCCGACCGGTTTTACCAGATAGGTGTAGATCCCATTGGGCAAGCTGACAACATCCATTAGCGATGTCGCATCAGTTAAAGGTTTCTCATTCAACAGAACTTCTTCACCATTTTCAGACTGACGATAAACGTTAAAAGCCACGTCTTCGGCATCGGAATGCAGCAGGCGCCAACTCACAAAAACACTATCGTTGCCTGCTTGCACAGCCACCAGCCCACGCGACAGATGCTCCATCTGGCGTTGGGCAACGGCAGAGAAACCACAAAAGAGTAAAAAGATCAGAATAATTCGTTTCATCGTATAATTAATCTTTACTGTTAGCGTCGCATCAAGAATATTTTAGAGAACGTCATGCCGAACTTGTTTCGGCATCTCATTATGAATGAGACCCTGAAACAAGTTCAGGGTGACTGAGTCAATTTCCTTTATCGTTAATACGCCACCAGCAATTAGTCATTGATTCGGTTTACATAGCCACTGAGCGGACAAGCCCTGAGCTGATTTATTTTTTGAGACAGGATTTTCGCATTCAAGCGGGCTCCAGCGGCATTGGTGTGCGTATGGTCGCCCGGGAAGAACGTGCTGACAGCCTCCGCCCCCATCGTTTCGTATTCGGCAGCCACGGCTTCATTCAAATCAATAAAGAAAGCACTGGTTTCTTCGGCCACTTCTTTTGCCCATTTGCCGTAACTGTCCGAAGCCCGTTCCACTTTCCCTTCCTTCCACTTGTTACGCGGAATCATGGAAATAACAATTGGTATAGCTCCTTTGGCCTGCACATCAGCGATGTACTTTTTCATGTACCAACCATAGGTGTGAACCGTTTCTTTGGAACCATCCTCGCGGGTTACTTCCTGCGTTTCATCGCCTGTCCCTCGGAGCGAACCCCGGTATTTGGCTTTGTCGATATTTCCACCATCATTGTGGCCAAACTGCACTAGCACAAAATCGCCGGTCTGGAGCATCGGAACAACTTCATCCCACAAACCTTCGTGCAAATAGGTCCGGCTGCTGCGCCCACCACGCGCTTTATTGATCATCTCAACCCGGCTGCTGTCGAAAAAGGCTGGCAGTTCGCGTCCCCAACCGACAATTTCTCCGTTTCCGTTGGCCACGGTCGAATCGCCAATTAGCAAGACTTTCTTTTTCGCCGGGAAGTTGATGGTAGGATTCTCCAGCAGGTAGTCTTTCAGCGGGCAGTTGTCTGCTTCGCGCAGGCCCTCCACAATCAGCGAAGCCGCCAAGACAGCTCCTTTAGCCGACGTATGCGTGTGATCGTGTTCAAAGAACAAATTGCCCGTCACCTGTGCTTCGCCCAGCTTTTCCATGGCCGAGGCCATTTTTTCGTTTAAGTTGATGAATTCAACGCCTTCGCCCAAGGCCACCTCTTTGGCCCACAAACCATAACTTTGATCATTGCGCGGCACGCGGCCATCCTTCCAATTATTGCGCGGAATGGGCGACATGACCACCGGAATGGCTCCTTTCGCCTTTGCCTCCTGAATGTATTGCCGGAGATACCAGCCATAGCTGTGCACCACCTCATGCTCGCCGGTGAGTAGGTTGTCGATTTCCTCCGACTCATCGCCAACGCCCTTGATCGTGCCGCGAGCCCGGAAGTCGTCGTTGATCGCGCCGGCATCGTTGTGCCCAAATTGCATCAACACAAAATCGCCCGGCTGGAGCCTTTCCAAAACAGGTTGCCACAGTCCTTTGGTGCGGAACGTGCGGCTGCTTGTTCCACCCAACGCATGGTTTTCCACCTGAACCCGGCTGGTATCAAAAAACTGCACCAAGGGGTCGCCCCAGCCCCACAATCCGCCGGATCCATCGCCCCGCCCGTTTTTTACGGTTGAATCGCCAATCGTATAAATGGTGGGCTTGCCAGTCGCCTGCTGCGGCCCGAAAGCCAACAGCCAAGTCAATAGGAAAAAGCTGATCAATTTTATCATTTCAATGAAAGTTTTTAGTTTCTCTTTTATTGATCGGATGACTTTGAGTCATCCGATCAATTCTATTTATTTGTGTACATCCGCTTCAATTTCAAAAACAAAAGGAGTGGATGTCATCTGTTTTCCACCTTGCGTGGTGACAAACAAGTGCGTGGGTTTTCCGTTTTGCATGAGTACCTGTGGGCGCTCAAACCGGCCGTATTTACGTAAATGTTTGGGTGCTTCGGGCTGGTTGATGTAATGCGACACCCCGAAATAGCTGATTTTTGGTTCAGACCAATGAATCCCATCGTCCGATTCGAGGATGATGCCCACCTCATGGTCAAAACGCCCCATGTCGCGCGCCAGCATGTAGAACTTCCCGTTCTCCCGAAACACATTGCCATCTTCCAATTGGCGGTTGTTGCCCAAAGCCGAATAGTCGATGATCGGATTTTCAGCGTAGCGCACATATGGCCCTTCCAGTTTTTCGGCCATGGCCAGGCCGTATTTGCGGTTTCCGCGAATGGCCGGATCCACCGGATTTTCATATTCTTCGTTGTTCCAGCCTTTGTAATACAGCCAATACTGTCCGTTTGGATGTTTCAGAAAGGAAGGATTCGAGGTGCAATGATCATCCCAGGCCCCTTCCGGTCCTACCTCCAACAGTGGTTTGTCCGGCCGTTTCCACGGGCCATTGAGCGAGCTGGCGGTTGCCAGACCAATGCGTTTGGTGTTTGTCTTCCGGTTCGAATTACCGATATAAAACAGACAATACGTGCCGTCAACCAACTGGATATGCGGGTTGTGGCAGGTGGTGCCATCCCAAAAACCTTCGCCACGTGGAGCCAGAATGGTTTCTATGTCGCGGTAAGGGCCTGCCGCCTCATCGGCAACGGCATGCGCAATCTCCGAGCTGTTAATCCAGCCACCCATGCCCTTCTCCGCATTCCAACGCGAAAAAAACACATGAAACTTCCCGTCAGGCGCTACGATCGGGCTGCAGCCCCAAACATAATAGCCTTCGAGTTCGAGCATGCACCCCATCGGTTTCAACCGCTTCGAAAAAGCAGAAATATCCTGTTCCCGATAGTTTTTATCGCGAACCGAAGCCACCAGTCCGGGGCCGCCCGAAATCAGTAGCGCCCCTCCGGCAAGCAAACTTTGCTGTATAAAATTACGTCGTGTTTGCATGGTCAATTCCTCTTTTATTGAACGGGCAATTTTTTCATCAGTACCCGCTTAAATTTTCATCTAGACGGAAATTTATTTTCTCCTAGATGCAATTTTATTTTCTCCTAGAAGAAAATTTATCGCCATCAGGATGTAAAAATTCCTGCGATAAACTGATCGGATGATTCGAAGTCATCCGATCAGGATTATGCTATCGTGAAAGGGTTACCCCCATCAAGCCAATAATTACTTCGTTAGCCATCGTTTCCAAAGTCAACGACACCAGTTCTTTTTCCGGATCGAGCGGAAGGTCAAGTAAAGTGGCCATTCCGCCATCTACATAAATCGGGTCGTTCGACATGCGTCCGCCCAACTCGCCGGCGTGGTACTTGCTCACATCGCCGGTTTTCAGTCGCACCCGCCACGGACGGGGCTGCCGGGTGTAAAAGGCCCAGTCATCGATAAACAAATCCTGATCAAGCGGAATCAGGTTGTCGGGCAAAACCAGGTCGAGCACGTCCTCGGTGCCATCGGCATAGCTGACACGGATTTGCCCGTTCAACACATACACCTGCATGTGATAGGTGGACGCGGCCACCAGAAAATACGCCTTCGAAGCCTTGCCGCTGAGCGGAAGGGTAACCGAAGCCGGGTAATTATCCCACAAAGTGGTGAATGCAATGTTGTTGGCATTCTTGCTGCCCGGAGTTGCAAACGGAATACCCTGCGGCATGGTAAAAGTGCCGCCGTTGGCCGCAGCCAGCGAGCGGATTCCGCTGTCGTCAATCACCGACAGGTCGTTGGGATGGCACCACTGCCCCATGCCTTGCGTGGGTACCTGCAGCGTGGTGTATTCCCAGCGCGGCGAAAGGTATTTGCCGTAGGCGAAGATGTCGCGCACCTTTTCGTTAAAGCCATCCGTCATCGTAACGGCACGATATTCCTGCGCGGCGGGATTGGCGATGTTCCAGTTGATGGCCCGCAGATCATGCGTCTTTCTTTCAGCCCTCACTTCAATTTTATTCGTCCCCAGGGTGGCCACCGGCGAAGAAAACTCGTGTTTGGTTTTTCCTTGAGCGGGGATTTTTACCGCCCCCATGTTGTTGCCATTCACCCAAAGCTCACCGGCAAGGGGCTGATCGGTATGATTCAGCAAATCGAAAACAAGCGATTCTGAATCCGGATGATTGGCGATTTCAACAGGCTTAACCACCTCCAGTTCGACCGGAAGCCAGAAGCGCATTTCGCCCGACGAAACCTCAACAAACAAAGTTTTGTTGCCTTTTTCTGCGGAAACGGTTCCGCACAACACGCCATTTCGAATTTGTGCACCTTGAAGCACCGATTGCGGATCGTAGATCTTCTCAGCTTCGAAGGGCAATTCCAGGTGAAGTTTTTCACCACGTGCCGTTTTAGCCGTTACTTTTTCGGTATTCAGCTCTTCACCTGCCCATTCGATTTCAATTTCGTAAACTGGTGCCACGCCCGCATCAATCCTGATTCGTGGAACCGAAACCGATTCATCAAGCAAGTCAAAGCCCGTTTCGCGGCCATTCACCCGAATGGATTGCACCCGGCTCCGTGGGGCCTTCACTTCCAGCGATAACTGGATATCTTTTTTTAGAAGGTTTGGTTTGATGGTAAAGCTGTCGGTATTTCCTTCGCGTTTGAAGGCATACGCCATATTCCGGGTTTCGATCTCCGCAAAATCCCAATCCGCAGGAAATCCGGGGCGGATGGTCAGCTGCTTGTTCATCAGGTCGGGAACGATGCCGTACATGCCCTGCACCAGCGCCCGAACGCCCATAGACACCGGATCGGCAAAATCGCGGTAGGTTTCTCCGCGGGCGGCATCATAAAACGAGATCTGGGTGATGTTGCCCGGCCCGGAGCCCAGGTACATGGCATCGAGCAGCGCCCCTTTGTAAAGTTTGAACGCTTCGTCCGCGCGGCCTGTCTGCCAGTAGGCCAGCGAAGTATGGACGATCTCGGCAAAGGCCACATTGTTGATCGACCACCTATAGGGTTGCCAGTTTGTGGTTGCCACCACGTGGTTGGTCGTGTCGTCCAGCCCTTTGGCCAGAACCGGAATGTGCGTTAGTTCCGTATCGATGTAGCGGGTAGCCTGGTAGGCTTTGAACGGATCGTGAACATCGGAGTCAATGGCATGATAAACGGTCCACACCGCCGCATTGTCGTGCCGCATGCCATGCCCCATATTATCTCTGAATTCGGCCCACCAGCCTTTCTCCGGAATCCAAAGCTCGCGGTTCATGGCTGTGAGAATCAGTTCCGCCTCCTTTTCGTATTGTGAAGGATCTTCGCCTAATTTCTTGGCAATTTCTGCTGCCATTTTGTTGGCCCGGTAGTTATAGGCAGACGAGTGGGTTGCCTTGCCACCGTTGTACTGCAGGGCATCGGAAGCCCAAATACTGCAATAGCCGTCGTAAAGGCCATCGTTGTCGGGGTCGAAGGTATTCTTCTCCCAGGCGAGGTGGCGCTGCAAGGCCGGAAAGATTTCGCGGGCATAATCCATGTCGCCGGTCCAGTTCAGGTGCCACAACAGCTCGTCGAAAAAAACCAGGTTCATGTCGTAGTGGTGCATGATATCCGTCCGGTTGGGGCTTCGGCAGATATAGCCATTGCTATACATCGGCGTACCCCACTTTTTCGCGGCACGCGCCAGGTTCAGCTCTTCATCCTGCAGGTGCGGCAAGCTAACCGGCACATCGGTTACCTGCGAGTTGATGTAGCCGTTGAAGTGCGTTCGTGCCCGGTCGTGCAGACCAAGCAAATCGGCCAGGTAGGCAGCCCGCCAGCCGGTGAGTGGCATTCGCCAGCCAATGGCCCCGTGCAAATAGCCGGGATCTTCCCACACCGCATCCTCGGCCCCGGAGAAAATGCCACCCAAGGTATTCAGGTACGGATCGGGGGTATGCAATTTCAGCGTCGAAGCAATCTTTTCGCGATAAGCTACGCCTTTGTTAAAAGCATCGGCCAGTTCGTTGTAGGCAAAAGGTGCACGGCTCTTGGGGCTGTGCAATTCGAAGTAAAACGGCTCCGCGTCCATTTCGTATTCGGCAATAATGACCGGGCGGGAAGACTTCTCGGACTGAAGCAATTGTTCCAGATCGTCAATTTGGTTGCCATCGGCTTCGCGAATGTTCGTTCCCAGGGGAAATATGGCGGTAATGCTGATCGAATCCCCATACCCCGGCGATGCGGGGGAAGTCTGTTTTTTCCGGCTTTCGGAATTTTCATAAGCTTCGTCGTCGGACACCGGTTTGGTCGCATGTCCATACCAAACCGTCGCCTGATGGCTGGCTATCTCGAAGATATTTCCCTGGCAATTGTCCGGTTTGATGTAGAAACTATCTTCCGGATCGGCCCCCAGATCACCTTCGCGGCTATACCGCTTGTTGTTGGCTCCACCGTAAATCCACAGAATTTTTGTCCCCTCCGGTACTTGGTCGGCGGTGTGTCTGACCACCAAACCATCGCCGTCGGACAAGGCAACGGCATCAACGGTGATCGTGCCGCGTCCCAATAAGTTCTTGTCTTTCAGAATATAAGTTCGCTGCCCCGATTTGAAGCGGGATTCGACAGACTCGAAATCTTTTACCCAGCGATTTTCTGTGGGTGTGGAAATGGCCATATACACGCTTCCGCCCAAATAGGGCATGTACAGCCCAAATTCGGGAAAATCGCTCGTCTCAAAACGGAAGCCGGTATTGGTTCCATAAATGGCTCGGGAGAAGCGTTTGTCACCATTATGAATGACAAATTCTTCGCCATCGGGCTTGTACCTGAGTTCCCGCTCTTTCCCCTGCCACCAACGGGCTGGATCGATTGGTTGTGCGCCAACACCCCAGGAGATTGCAGCAAACAGTATGATTACAATAAGTTTCTGCATCACCTACTCGTTTCGCAGTCCGAAATAGAAATATACGGTTCGTTTTACTGGTTTGTCCATCACGTTCAGCTCGCCCGCCGGGCCGAGGTTCCAGGTGTCGTTGCTGATGCCCATGGCCAGCTTGGTCCCGATCGGAGGAATGCCATCCAAAAAGGAAACGTTGCCTGTTGGCAGAGCCGGGTAATTTTTAGGCCCGGAGATACCGTGAAAGTCAAACAGGCGGACAAACAGGTCCTCTTCCTGAGCAACTACGGTAAACTTGCCGTGCACGGTGTTGAATTCCATCCACGATACATCCGCATAATATCCTTTAAACTGTGGGTACTTCCAAGAGTTATCGCCTGGCAAAGTGTTGTTATACAGTCGTTGATACACATCCAAGGTGACTCCCTGCAAGCGGTTTTTCCATACGTGCGTGGGGCCGCGGCCCAGCCACTTGGCACCAATCACGTCCGACTCGGGAAAGTCGAAGCTGACGCCTGTAAAATACTGGCCGCCATCCACCTGGTATTCGTAATCCATTTGCAGCCAACCGCTATTATACATCGTCCAGTTCACTTCTTTCAAATCACCCGAATAGGTCATCTTTACCACATGGGCATGGGCTGTTTCGTCATGCGAAACACTAATCAATTCAGATTCGCCGCTCACCAGCACCGGCCCGTTATTAAACGGAATAGGCAAGCCAAAATCGTTCTGAACCGACACCAAAAGCCCGCTGTTCATGTTGAAAGTCACCGCAATTCCAGACGCTTTCATGGTCAGTAAACTATCTTTTTCGGTCACTTCGACCTTAGAACTTAGCTTGTCATCGCCGGCCTGCTGTTCAATGGGCAGGATGTTATCCTCCTCAATTCCCTGGGCCTTCAGCTTCTTCAGCCGTTCTTTCTCCGCTTCGCTCAGTTCCTTTTCAACCAGTTGCACCACGGCATTGGTGTTGCCATCGGTTTTCCAGCTCCAGCAATAGATTTCGTCACCCGAAGGAGCAAATGCACGCAACAGCACGGCATCATATTGTTGATAGTCTTCCGGCAGTTCCAGCTTCAATTCTCCTTTTTGAACCGGCTGAACGTCCGGGCTTTCGGCTTTCCCTTCTTTCATGACTTTTTGATAGACGCCCCGCTCTTCGGGCAAGCTGAAATTCACCAGCTGCCATTCAAAACGAATGGCCTTGAGGTTGGTAAAATGGTGACGATTTTCCACCGCAATCCGGCCATCAAAATCGGCTGGCAGTTTGTCCAGCGCAATCTTCACCGGACTATAAATTTCGCGCATGGCGTAAAAGCTGCCTTCTTTTTCGCGGTGCGGGCCCACCAGTCCGTCGGGCGCATTCACGCGGTTGGCATCGATCGTCCCGTCCAGGTCGGTGCGTACCAATCCTTCATCGGCCAATACCCACGAAAAGCCGCCCGCCGCCCGTTCCGAATGCCAGAATAATTCCCAATAATCGGCGAGGGCAGCGGCACCACCACCATCATCCTGGGCATGCAAGAACTCGGTTGGCATGTAAATCAAGTCACCTTCCAATATCTTTTTTGAACTGTAATACGTTTCGTAGTGGTTGCAATCAATACCATTGTGATCGTTTCCCGGACGGTGGTGCGCATGAATGACCGGGCGGTTGGAAGGATCATAGATAGCGTAATCGTCATCCAGCTCCTTGTTGGTTCCGCCTTCGTTTCCGTTGCTCCAGAAGATAATGGACGGGTGGTTCACATCGCGGATCACCAGTTCGCGAACCAGTTTGCTTCCCGACTCGGTGTCGTAGGCATTTTGCCAACCTGCCAATTCATTCAGTACAAACAAGCCCAGCGAATCACAATAATTCAGAAAAGCCTTATCGGGCGGATAATGCGCACAACGCACGGCGTTCATGTTCATTTCCTTGATCAACCGAACGTCATTCAAATCGATGGTGGCATTAACACTGCGCCCGGTTTCGGGCCAAAAAACGTGGCGGTTAACGCCTTTCATTTTCACTTTGGTGCCGTTGACATAAATACCGTCGCTCTCACGGATTTCAATGGTTCGGAAACCAAATTTCTCGCTGAGCTCGTAAGCGGTTTTGTTTCCGTTTTTCAGGCTCACTTTCACCGAATAAAGGTTCGGAGTTTCCGGTGTCCATTGCTTGGCCTGAGCTACCTGGCAAGTCATGGTGACGAGAGAATCACCGGCTCCGGCTTTGGTTTCGCAGCTCTGCACGCGGTTTCCTACCGCATCGAAGATCTCAGCCAGAATCGTTTGCTTCTTCTTCAGATTCACCGGAAACACGTCCATTGAAAAACTGCCGTCAGCCTGGGCATTAATGGCTACGCGATCGATAAATTCATTGGGCACAGCCTCAAGATAAACCGGGCGGTAGATTCCGCCAAAAATCCAGTAGTCGGCGAAACGCTCGGCCCGGTTGACGGAGTGGTTGGATGACATTTTATGAACGGTCACCTCCAGTTCGTTCTCCTGTCCGGCTTTCAGTTTGTCGGAAATATCATAGCGAAAACGGTAAAACGAGCCCTGGTGAATGGAACCAGCCAGCTCACCATTGACTTTTACTTCCGTATCAGTCATCGATCCTTCAAAGACAATGAAAATGGTCTTGTCCTTCCAATCCTGCGGAACGGAAAAGCGGTGTTTGTAAATTCCTGTTTCATCCGAAAACTTAAACTTTTTGCCATAAGTGCGGTAGTCGCGACCATAATCGTATTCGCCAAAACCCTGTTGTTCCCAGTGCGAAGGCACTTCGATGGTGCTCCAGAAGCCACTGTTCCGGCCCGAAGTGCAATAAAGATCCCAAGTAACCGTGTTCTCATTGTCGGTCCCGGAAAGGTATTGGATTTCCTTTTGTTGGGGAGAGGCCCAGGACGTTAGTCCAGCCAGCAAAATTAATGCAATCGTCAGTAGTTGTTTTGAGTAGCTCATAATCTATTGTCTTTTCTCAGGATCTTTACACTATTATTGTGATGCGGCGCATGAAACCATTTCTTTATCAACAAACATTGGTGAATGCGCCTTTTTGTTTTGCATTGTTCAACCCCGGGTTACGCTCCGCTCACCCGGGGTCATCAATATTTTACCCCTTCGGGGCAAAGCCTCTAAAACACTGGTTTAATGTCTTCCCATTTCACCTTCCACTTGCCATCTTTGGGGAAGCCGGGGTTTTCCGTTTCGCAACCGGCGTAACCGGCGCACATCATGCCGATGGTGGTCAGCAAGCCGCCGTTGCCCGGCAAATAAATACGCAGACGTTCGCTTTGGTAGTTGTGTCCGTTCTTCAGATACGTATTCTTCTGAACATCTTTCAGCAGAAACTCCAAAGCCAATTCCGGCTCTCCCAGCCTGACTGCCGACATGGCCGCCATTGGGTAATCCCATCCCCAGGTCGAAGGCCAGTCCCAACGCTCGGCAATGCGATGCATGGTGTTGCGCATCACCTCGGGATCCAGTTTGTCCCAGGCCGGCAAAATACCATAAGCGCCAAAAACCACCGGATGGTCTTCCATCAATTCCATATTGGTGTACGATTCGGTTGCACCTTCAATTCCCAAGTAAACCCCTTCAGCTTGATCGGGGGCAGCCAGTTTAAGCCGGACATTTTCCCACTGGTCATTCGCCTCCAGTTGCAAGCGATCTTGCCACTTCCGGGCGGTTGTCAGTCCCCAGTACCAATAAGCCAGCTCAAATGGCGGATTGGTCGTGGTTTCGCGCGACCAGTGCTCCTGCGCAGGGATAAGCGGCGGTGCCAGATCGTACTGCTGCTTTTCATCGTTCCAAACCGGAAAGTCGCCCATAAAATCGGCCGTGGCGAAGACCAGGTCTTTGTATTTGTTCAAGGTCTCTTCCGTTGGATTAGCCTGATACATTAGTTCGGCAAACCAGATGATATGCGGCTGCTGCCAAATGAGGTAGGAACCAACCGACGAAGGGCTGTTCTCGCCATCAGGGCCCAGCATTTTTTGCCAGCGCACACCTTCGTATCCTTGGTCCTGTGCGGTTTGCAGGGCCTGTGCATATAAGTCGTTGTAATAGTCCAGTTGTTTTTCGATGAGGTTTTCCCGGTTCCACTGCGGAAAATGGGCGATGTGCCACCAGTGCATTTCGAGGTGATATTTACCGTACCAACTGTTGTAGGTCAAGCCCGTTTCAGCGGGCGGCAACGAACCGGTACTTTGTATCTTGATCAGGTACTGCGAAAGGATGGTGCGTCGCTCCAGTTCCTTCGCCCGGGGATCGGTGCATTCTGAAAAATCAATCATCCCGCCGTTTTCCCAATAGTTCAACCAAGCCTGTTCGTTGTTTGTTTTGGTTGATTCGAAATCAGCCAACGTTGTTCCGCCAACTTCCGGGGCAAACAGACAGTTGAATACAAAGACTTCCTGCTCTCCGGGTTGAAGCACAAATTGATGGTCGTCGGTTTTGGTAACAGCACCGGAACCTTTCCATGCGATGGCCACTTGATATTGGTCATTGTCCATCGTACGATTGATGAGCACCTGATTCGATGCAACTTCGCTTAACACCGACTCGTGTTTTTCGGGTGAATCAAAGTCGTAGCCTTCGTGGGTATTTTCGGCCACTCCAAAAGGGAATTTCCACTGAACGGCCAGTTTTCCTTGAGCAATCAGGGGCGATTCAATTCGGGCTGAAATCTGGTCCTGATCCTGATGACAAAAAACTTCAACGGTTACCGGCTGCCCGTCAAACTCAAACGAACTGCTGATTTTTCCGGTCCACATGTCCAGGTGATGTTTGGCCTGTTTGATATCTTCCAATCGGGCGGTTTCACCTTCAGAATTGGTCAGCACCAAGCCAATCATTCCCAAATGCAAACGATGTGGGTTTTCTCGGAAATAGTCGCAGGCAGCTTGCGCCCGCTGGTTATCTTTCAATTGATGACGGTAGGGCACTTGCCGGCCTTCCACTTCAAAATATTTGAGCGTTTCGGAGCGTTCGTAGCCCTCGGTATTGGGGTTGGTATGCCAGCCCCAGTTGGATTGCGTACCCAGCGGAACGCCATTTTCATAGTCGGTGTAAAAGGTTTGCAGCCCGGTCAGGTCGGTGGTAAAAGCGAACTCACCATTCCCGATTGAAAGGGAAGCCAGCGAGTCGAAGCCTTCAACCAGCACATTGTTGCGCATAATCACGCTATGCCGGTCAATTTTTTCGGGCTCATTTTTCAATTGACAACTTGCCAACACAATAACAGAGAGGATCGATAAGAAAAAAATTCGTTGCTTCATGTTTACTGGTTTTTTAGTTCTAAGGGTGTTAAACTCACCGGGCCAAGCAGTCCTGAGGGGAGCGGTTCCCAATGTGCGGCGGTAAAGACCCCGTCGGGACCAACATTCTCGCGCTTATTTGCGGCAAAGTTGATGTTGTAAAATTTCTTGTAATTCACGCCGTTTTTATCCATGTCGATGATGCGGTTGGCCATCAGGTTCGATACCCTCACTTCCAGTTCGTTGGTTTCCTTCAACAAACTTGAATCGATGTTTAGCTGATAGGTTGGACCAACCAGCGTTCCCAACTTTTCGCCATTCAGATAAACGGCAGCCGAAACAGCTACTTCACCCAAATCCAAGTGATAAGCCGAAGCCTGGCCGGCAGGTTTTTCAACCGTAATTTTATAGCTTGCTGTTCCGGAGAATTTGGCCAGTTCGTCCGACACTTCGGGCCACGATTTCAGTTCGCTGGTTTGGAAAGTTTCGGGCAAAGTTGGCCCGCCTTTCACAAACGACACGGTCCATTCTCCAGCTAAAAGCAGACGTTCACCGGCTGACTCCCAAACCGGATAATCAGCCAATTCGCTTTCAGCCGGATACCACTGCAAGATCAGCGTTTCGCCCGGGGCCAGCTGTACATATACTTTTGATTGGTCTTCACCAACTTCCTGAACCCGTGCTTTGCCCATCGTCCGGTCCACCGGATTAAACCAAACCGCCTGTTTACCTGCCGACTGTACCGTCATCCATTGGTCAACCGGCTGATCTGTCCAGTTGGTCAGGAAATAGCAAGTGCCCTCGGCTCGGCTCACGCGACTAAACCACAAACCCAGCTGGGCTGCTTCCTCGGGAAACACGTTCACCTGCGTCAACAGCGCATCTACATCATCGCTCATCAGCAACCGTCCGTTTCCGGCCTTGCAGGCAAGAAGCTCCCCTTGAGATTCGAAGGCAAACGATTGCTTCAAATCTTCAAATGCCTGCTGGCGGTTTTTCAGGTCGGCCAGACCCGGAACATCCACCGGAAGTTTTTCGTGGAAAATGACTGTTGCTCCGGCATCGACCAGGGCCGCCAGTTTTTGCAACGTTTCCAGGGGCATGTATTCGCAGCGGGGCACCAGAATGGTTTTGTAGGTAGCGCCCGGCGCTTTCACCCGGCTGTTTTCTACCGTCAATTTCTGTATCTGCCTATCAGAAATATAATCAAATGAATAACCTTTGGCCAGCAATTCGTGGCTGATCTCTTCGGTAATGGGCTCACGCGGACCGCCAAAATGTTTCAACATGCTGCGTCCTTTTTCCGACCAGCTGTCGTAAATCGGGAAATACAGTAACAGATCGTTATCGGGAGTCGATTTTTGCATAAACGACTGGCAGTTGGCCACATAGTCGTTCAGCGCTTTCAGGTCGTTCCACCAGGAGTTGGTTGGCCCAAAGTGCACCGAGGCGTAAAACATCCAGCCGGGCCAAGCTTCATTTTGGGGCGAATATGGCGTTCCGTGATACACAATGTGGTTTACGCCGTGCGCCAGGTAACGGTCGAAATTCTGTTTGGCATCGCCCAAATCCGACAAAAAATGCTCATCGAGCCAGGTGGCAGCTTCGCAGGCAATGAGCGGCTTACCCGAAACATGCCCGGCCGAAGTGGCCATTTTGATCCGCATGGGCTTGGTCCCCTCGGTTTCGGGGATGTGGCTGGCCTCGTACAAGTCGAGGATGTTGGCCGGGGATCCATGTGCCTGGTTGCGGATGATTGCCCCGTGGGTCTCGGCCCAATCGGCCCATACAACGGTAAACCGGTCGAGCAACAGATCAGAGATGGTTTCGCGGAAATCGCACAGCACACGGCTGTTCATTTCTTCGGAGCCATTACCGATCAACGATGGCAAATGCTGTTTCAGGTCGTAACCCCGGCGGGCCTCAAACTCGTCGAAGAACAGCGGGGTCCAGTCCGATTCGCCCTGGGCATCGTCCACTTCGTACGAGTCGTTAAAAAAGGCACGCAGGCCGGTAAGGTCAATCTGGGTTGCTTTATCATCAAAATCTTTCAGAAACTTGCGGGTGGCCGTTTCCGAGAAATGGTCGATCACGTTTCCTTCGCCGCCTGTTCCGGCGCGTTCAACCATTTTGCCGTGCCAGCCCTGGAAAACGGCACACAGTTTCCAGGTTCCTGCAGGTGCGGTCCAGTCGAGTGTTCCGTCGGCAGCCACCCGATCAGTCAGCTCCAGGATTTCGCCGTCATCGCTGCAAGCCATCAGGGTTTGCAGCGGAAGCGGTTTTTCAAAGCGCACCTGGTCGAGGGCCAGTTCCTGTAAATTGGTGTTGCTGCTAATCGGAAACTTCACTTCCGAGATGTCCACCCGTTTTCCGACAGCCCGCACCAAGGGTTGCTGGATGAACTCCACCTTTTCGTTCAGACGTTCACCTTCTTTCAGACTAAATTGTTTGAACTGCACATTTTTACAGGCATCTTCGGCCTGAATCCACGGGCCGCCAAACGGCCAGCCGGAAGCATTGGCCAGGTCGATGCCCAAATCCAGGCGCTGCCCCTCTTTCAGGGTGTGCTCAAATACTTTCATCCATTCGTCCGACTGAAAACGGATGGACAAATCCTCGGAGCCTCTGACATCATAAATGGGGGTAATCTCTACGCCGCCAAAACCTGCTTTTTCTATTTCCTCCATGTTGGCTGTCAGGTCAGCCGGGTTCACCGCGCTGCCGTGCCACCACCAGCGGGTCCAAGGTTTGGTTTCATGGGTGATTTCGGGCCAAGCCGGTGATGACTGACTTTTTGTGGCTGTACATGCCCCGGTAAACATGCCGGCAAGCAGGACAAGCGCCAAGCTACCGGCAACCAGGATTCGATTCATTTTATTCGTTTTCATATCTATCTCTTTTCTATCTGTTACAACTCGGCCTCTTACAATTCAACGGCATATACATCGGAACGGCCTTCGAAATTGGCGCGGAAAATGATCCATTTCATGTCCGGAGAAAAATGAACATTGGGCTCCAGCTTATACCCGTGATGTTTCATATTGACCAGCTTTTCGGAGCGGAACCGGTCTCCCTCGGGATGAAACAGGTAGATCCACATGCCATCTTCGGCTTTGGCCACTTGCCCGGGATCGCCGCCATCGCCGGCAAAGAGCGTTTGGTCGGGCGAAATGGTAAAATGAATGGACCACTCGTCACGGGTTAGTTCATAGCGTTTTTCTTCTCCGGTTTCAAGATCGGTACCACAAACGAAAAAGGTTGCACCGCGCGGCATCTGAAGGTCGAACCAAATACGATTTCCACCGGGGCTGAAAAACTCATGACCCGCAATTTCCATGTCCATCGTTCGTTTATGCACCAATTGTGGTCCACCCCCATTAATGTTGATTGTCCAGATACGGTCAACCATGTGCCAGGGACCTTCGTGACAGAACATGAGCAAGTTGGGGTTGGTTGGCGAAAACTGGATGTGGTTGAGCCAGGCATTTTCAGAATAGATTTTTTTCATTTCTCCGGTTTTCACGTCCAGCGTAAAAAGCGAACGCAACAACCTGGCTTCGTACACCCGGTTAAAAAAATCGCGCTTCTCTGGATATTGCTTAAAAATGGTTTCCTCTTCGGGCGAGCTGATGGCCCCCGCCAACAAGGTTTCGTTGGCGTTCAGCGTAGTGATGCGCCCGCGTATGCTATCGGGGAAAACATAGATCAGCCGGGTTTCGTGATTCTCGACGCCGGTTGCGAAAACACTGTCGCCACACTGGTAATAAACCTCGCGTCCGTTTTTACCCACAATCTCGCCCGACACTCCCTGTTTCCGGGTGATTTGCTCCGTTTCCCGTGTTTTCAGATCAACCGAAAACAACTGCATGTCCCCGTCAACACTTCCGTAAAAGATCATTTTGGCATTCTCGGTATTGGTTGCCGGTAAAAAGGGATTGTTGTGGAAGTAGAAACTGCGGTTTTCTCCTTCCCTCGGCGTCAGGTGAATCAGTTTATGACCGGTGTCCTGATCAATCCAAGCATCGGGCATAGGTGTTTGTGAGCCGGTTTCCAGGACCGGAACGTCCGGGCTTTGACAAGCCCAAAGCAACAGGCTCAGGGCAAAGGCAAAAAAGTGGATTTCTTTCATATCATTTGGTTTAGTTTTTTCCGGAAGAATAATCTATTGGAAATTCAACCCGAAAGAATGGTTTATTCGGCGGCTTCTCTCAAAATACGGTCGTACCTGGCCTCTTCCGGATCTTCGTGGTACTTTTGCACCTGTAGGATTTCGACCCCGGCACGGATGACCGGCCCCTCTCCCATCGGGATGCTGATAGCTATAGGATAGGTTTCGTCACGGTTGGGCTGCAACGTCTGAGCGGAAACAGCAGGAGCAAAAAGCAAGGCTACCAGTGTCGGCAGGCTTGCTTTTTTCAAGTTTGAAAGTAGTGTGGTCATAATTCAGGTCAGTTAATTCTCAACAACTTGGGTTAATGTTTTACAAAGTTCGCTCAAACCGTTTAGGTAGAACTGGAATTCTGTACACAAAAAACAGGTCAAATTGTTTTTATGCCTGAATTTATTGACACATGAAGCTATTTTTCAAATATTTTCAATTTGATTTCTCCAATAAAAACTTAGAGCGAAACACTAGAAGGATCAAAAGAATATTCCTTTTTATAATCCGATGGAGTTTTGCCAAAATGCCTTTTAAACTGCTTACTAAAATAATCTGAATCGTTATACCCAACCTTAAAACAAACCTCGCTAATATTCAGATCATTCTCTCGCAATAAGGCCCCTGCCTTTTTCATCCGGAGGATGCGAACAAAATCTTTGGGGGAATAGCCCGAAATGCCTTTCATCTTTTTATAGAACACCGTACGCCCGAAATTAAAATGCTCCAACAGTTGGTCGATGGAAAAATCAGGATCAGACAAATTTTCTTCAACCAGCGTAACCACTTTGGTGAGGAACTCCTGGTCGGGCGAGGTTCGGGCCAAATCATTCGGCCCGGCTTCCAGGTCGCGCCCGAAGCGTTCCTTCAGCTGTTTGCGCTGCCTCAAAATGTTCTCGATCCGCTTTTGCAGATAGAGCATATTGAAAGGTTTAGTGATGTAATCATCAGCACCTGTTTCAATGCCTTCAATTTTATGTTCTTCCAGCGATTTGGCCGTCAGCAACACAATGGGGATGTGACTGGTGTGAAATTCGTTTTTCAGCAATCCGGTTAGTTCGAGGCCGTCCATCTCGGGCATCATGATATCGCAAATAATCAGGTCGGGACTTTCTTTTTTGGCCAGTTCCAACCCTTCGCGACCATTTGCCGCTTGAAATACCCGGTATTTTTGTCCCAGTTGCGTACTCAGCCAGCTTCGCAAATCGGTATTGTCCTCCACCACCAGCAGGGTTTCTTTTTGCACCATACTGGTCTTGGTGTGGGTTTCGGTCTCCTCATCGCTATCGTCTTCGGCCACGCTGATGTATTGACTGGTGTATGTCAATTCGGGTTCTTCGGGCGCTGATTGCGGCATGTCTGTTTCGGCAACCAGCCAGGGAAGGGTAACGCAAAAGCAACTGCCCTGTCCAACCGTGCTTTCCACCCGGATAGAGCCGTTTTGCAGTTCCACCAGCTCTTTGGTGAGCGAAAGCCCCACGCCGGTACCCGATTCATCTTTCCAATGCGAGCGGCCACCGAAACTGAACCGTTCAAAAATCCGGGGCAGGTCTTGTTCGCGAATACCTTCACCTTCGTCTTTCACCGAAATATTCAGATGCTTAGCCTCCTCGTCCACGTCCAGCACCAGTTCAATCGTCTTCCCACTGGCGGTGTACTTAAAGGCATTGGATAACAGATTGAACACGATTTTCTCGAGCGATTTGTAATCGAGCGAGGCCTCTATCGAGTCTGCCTGGTGTGTGTACCGGAAACTGATCCTCTTTCTTTCGGCCAAGGGTACAAACGCGAGATAAATTTCATCCAGAAAACGCACGGCATCATCCGTGTAACGATTCACTTTGAAAAAGCCTTTCTGGATTTTGCGGAAGTCCATCAATTGGTCAATCAGCTCCAGCAACCGACGGGTATTTCGCTTTACCATCTTAAGTGGTGATGCCACGTTCGGCGGCAGGTTTTTATCGGACAGCAAATCCTCTACCGGCCCCAGGATCAGTGCCAATGGCGTTTTAAATTCGTGTGAGATACTGGTGTAAAATTTCAGTTTATCGTCGGCCAGTTGTTTCTCAAAGGCCACTTCGTGCTTCAGGCGGATCCGCTCAAGAATGAAGCGTCGGGCCAGGAAAAATATGCCAACAGTTACGAGCAAGTAGAGCAGATAGGCCCAGGTAGTTTTCCAAGGTGGGGGAAAGATGGTGATCGCCAGTGTCATTTCAGGGTTCACCCAAAGACCATCGCTATTGGACGCTTTTAGCCGGAACAGATACTCGCCGGGTTGAAGATCGCGGTAAATGGCCCGGTTCAGGTTGCCCGAGTTGTTCCAGTTTTCCTCGTAATCATCCAGTTTAAACGCATACTGAATGTTTGAAGGCCTCTTAAAGTCAAGCGCGGCAAACTCGAAGGTGATAAAGTTTTCGTTGTACTTTAATACCAATGGCTTCTCGGGATCACCCAGGTGAGGCCGGGCTTCATTCAGCTTTTCCTGGTTGATTTCGCCGTTTATCATTAGGTTGGTGAGCACTATCGGAACTTGTCTTTCTTCCTTTTGAATGTCTTTGGGATCGAACCAAACCATGTCCGAAATGTGCCCGAAAAGCAACAGACCAGATGAGGTAAGAACAGCAGGACCTTCGGAAAACGAGTTCTCGCCCAGCCCGTCGGAGGCATAATAATTTTCGAACAAGCGGTTTTCCCGATCATATTTACACAATCCAAAGTCGGTCCCAATCCACAGGTTGTTCCACTTGTCTTCCACCATGCTCAGGACCAGGTTACTCGAAAGTCCATCTTTCTGCCAGATCTGTTCAAAAGAAAACCTTTCCGGCCATCCCGGTAACAACTTATTTACACCGCCGCCATAGGTTCCTACCCATATTTCCTGGTTCGAATCTTCGTAAATGCAAATGATATCGTTGTAAGAAAGACTGCCCGGATGTGCTGACCGTTGAATTTGCCGGAATTTTTTGTTATCGGTGTCCCGGTATTCTGCAGCCATGAAATTCAATCCGCTGGCCGTACCAATCCACAGGTTTCCTTTCGAGTCTTCCAGAAAACAACGTACCCGATTGTCGGTAATGGCAAACTTGTCGTTCTCATTTTCCAGGTAATGCAAAATTTGCTGGTTTTCGGTCAGGGGGTTACGAATGACATTCACGCCGCCATGATACAAGGCCACCCACATTTGCCCGGCCCGGTCTTCGTGCAAATCGAACACAGCATTGAACGACAGATTTCCCTTTGTATTGGAATAATTACTGATATGCACCGTTTCGAGCGACCTTGGGATTGGGAATCCGGTTCTCGGAAGGTTAGTCAGCACATATATGCCGTCGCCTTTGGTGCCGATCCAGATATTCCGGTCGCGGTCTTCCTCGAAAGCATACACGCCGGTGGAGATTTTCTGCCCGTTCAATAAATCGTTCAGGGCAAACAAGGGCTTCATTTGCTGGTTGTACACCACCACTTCTCCTCGCTTATTCCCGGTCCATATCCATTGGCGGCTATCCTCGAAAATGGCGCGCACCTCCCCCTGAAAATCGGTGGAAGCAGCATTACCTGTGCGATTGTGAAAGTTGTTCTGCCGGAGATCAATCTTGTTCACCCCTCGCTTGTACGTGCCGGCCCACAAGTTACCCGAACGGTCCTCAAAAATAGAAAGGACCAAATTGGAAGATAAACTGCCCGGGTTGTTCTCCTCATGCAGGTACTGGTGGAACAGCCCGGATTCGCGGTCGAAACGGGAAATGCCACCGCCGTAAATGCCTACCCACAAATGGCCGTTATGATCCTCCTTAAAAATCTGCTTTTCCCCTTCCAGGATCGATTGCCGGATTTCGGGTTGCAGCGGATAATTGGTAAACCCGCGGGTTTCGGGCTGAAAACGGCAAACACCCCGCTGGTTGGTCACCAGCCAAAAATCATCGTACCGATCGCGGTAGGCCAGGGTGATGTAATTGTTGACCAAACCACTGTTTCGGGCGGTGAGGTAGTTGCTTTCGTTGTTTTTCTCATCAACCAGCCAAAGGCCGTCGCGGGTACCGATCACTACTTTCCCGGTCCGGGTGCCATCGATAAAACTGACCCTGCGGTCGCGGGACGCAGAAGCGGCATTCTTCCAAAACAGGTTGACCTTTTCGTCCTTCATCTGAAAGATTTCGCTCATCTGACAGCCAATCCAGATTGCGCTATCCGATTCAAAGATATTCACAACACTGTACCCCGGATCGGTGAGATAATTTCGGGCCCGGTGAAATTCACGTTCCGGGAGACGGTCGTCGGGTATATAGCACATGCCGGTAGAAGTACCAATCCACACGCCACTTTGCCGGGCAGCTTTCACAAAGTTAAGATTGTCCGAAGGCAAAACATTCGTTTTGTTCAACCAGCTAATGGTTAACTCGGAAGCCCCGGCTGAAGAAATGACTCGTGCACAGCCCATCCCATTGACATACAACCACATCACCCCGGGCGACGATTCGTACATAAAATGAATCGTGCTTTCAGCCACATCCTTTCCCAGAACAGACGGGAAGTTAATGAAGGTTTCCGTTGCCGGATCGAAGCGGTGGGCTTGGTCTTCGTAGGTCATCAGCCAGATGTAACCCAAACCGTCCTGATAAATTTCGCGGATTTTATTGCTACTGATTGAAGTCGTGTCGTCGGGCCTGAACTCGAAGGTTTTGAACTGCTGTCCGTCAAAGCGGCTCAGGCCGTTAAGGGTGCCAAACCACAAATACCCTTCGCGATCCTGAAACATGGTACGTACCGAATTGTTGGCCAGCCCATCTTCAACGGTCAGGTGCTCAAAAGAAAATCGCTTTTGAGCCGAGACCAGACAAACCAGCAAAACAAGCACTATGGTACTGTAAAACCGCATAAGCCAGGCAGATTAGTTTTCTATTCGTTCCTCCACATCCGGCAAATCGGCCCTGTAGCCACCTGCCGGTACCCCATTGGGTGTCGTAAAAATAGAAAAAGTTCGGAAGAAACCAGAATCGCACAATCGGATACCATCCCGCGCGGGTCAGCTTTCCTCCGATAAGCAGGTGGTCAATTACCTTTTCATCAGCCTCACTTCATAAATACCTCCGGCTACTGATCCGGGGTTAGCTTCAAATTTCACACGAAGTTTTCCATCGGCTTTCTCTATGATTGATTGCGGGATTTCATAATCTACCCTATAAAATTCAGGTCCTTTACTGCCATCCAGGCTCACATCGGCCAGTTTTTCGCCATTGATACTGATGCAGAAATGGCGGTCCTTATCGGCGCCAAAGTACATGATGCGCAATTTCCCGGCCTCCTTATTTTTGTCCGTCAACAGGTAGCTGAACCAGCCCGTAGCATCGCGCCAATGCTTGCCTTGGGTTACGCCAGCATTGGTACGCTCACTTTCGATAAAATGATCCGATTCGGGCTGTTGCTCACCCGGGAAAACCAGATCAACAGTAGCTAGTTCGAGCGCTGCTTTTGCGGCTTCTTCCATCGCTGTTTTGGCGTCCATTTCTTTCAGCTCATCGGCACTCAGGCGCTGAAAATAGATAACATAGCGCGACTCATGCAAGCGAAAAAAAGGAATCAATTCCAGGTTGGCAAACTTTCCCGGGGATAAATTTTCGAGTTTGAAAGTCATCGGCTTTCCTGCTACAGGTTTTACCAGGGAGGTTAGCTGGTCCTCGGGCGCAACAATCACCGGCATTTCGTTGAGCGGGTATTTCTCGCCGGCAGCGATGTGGCCGCCGCGGCTATCATCGGCATATAGTCCGTCCATGTTCAGGGTATCGGTTTTGGCAGCCAGCACAATAGGGCCGTGCAGGAACGAGTAGTAATTTTTCCCATCGGGCAACTGCTCAACGCGAGTATGCATGGGCAAGGCGAGATCGACCCGGTCACCTTTCTTCCAGGTTCTTTTCAATGCCACATACTCACCAGGAGCACCGGCAAACGCCACTTCTTTTCCGTTCACTTTTATCTGGAGAGCATCACGATCCATCCATTCCGGATAACGGATGTGAAGGGTAAATTCGCTTTTCGTTTTCGGATTGATAAATAGTGTGCTGGTTTCGGCATCCGGGAAGCGGGTTTCCTGCACCAGCTCCAGGCCTTTTCCTTTCCAGTTTAGGGTTGAAGGAATAAACAGATTGACGTAAAGGTCGTTGCCCGAGTGGGCATAAATCAATTCGCCGTATTTAGTGTGGTTTTCGAGGCCCGAGCCCACGCAACACCAAAAACTGGTATGCGGCTGCGAATACACCCGGTAATGGCCGGGGCGCATGGGTGTGAAATAAACAAAGCCGCCATGTTCGGGTTCTTCGGTTGACAGGATGTGGTTATACAAGGCCCGTTCGTAGTAATCCATATACTTTACCTGCGGATCGCTCAGGAACAGCTGCCGGGTCAGTTTCAGCATGTTGTAGGTGTTGCAGGTTTCGGGGCCCTGCTCGCTCGAAATCATGCCCGAATAGTCGTCAACCGGATGAAAATGTTCGCGAACGCTGTTGCCGCCAATCGACACAGAACGTTTGTCAACCACATTTTCCCAAAAGAAACGGGCAGCATCGGCCCACGATTCGTTGCCCCCCACTTCGGCAATACGCTTGTAGCCAATCACCTTCGGGATTTGTGTGTTGGCGTGCATACCGGTGAGGTGGTCTTCGTGCTTCAACAGCGGATCCAAAACAGCTCTGTGCGAAAACTGGCGGGCCAGTCCCAGGTATTTTTCATCGCCGGTAATCGCGGCCACATCGGCAAACACCTCGTTCAACCCACCGTGCTCGCTGCGCAACATATCCTGAATTTGTTCATCCGACAAGTCTTTCACCAAACGGATGGCCCAATCGGTAAACTGAATGAGCATTTCTTTGGCTTCGTCGCTGCCTCCAAAAGCGTAGGCGTCGTAAAGTCCGGCATAGATTTTATGAATGTTGTACAGCGGCACCCACTTCTTGTTCAGACTAAAGGAACCGGCATCAATCTTTCCTTCCGCGATGTCTTGCCAGATCGCTTTTCCGCCAGGAACTCCCGACAAATAACCATCGCCGTTGACTTCCTGCGAACGCTTCAATTCCGACAACATATAGTCCATACGTTCCTTCATCCGCACATCGCCGGTTGCTGCATACATTTTAGAAAGGGCAGAAAGGTAATGACCGCCAATATGACCGTCCAAACCGGTATTTTCCCAGTTACCGTAATTTTCGGCTTTGGGCTGAAGACCGGCTTCTTTCAGATAAGGCGCCAACAATCGGTCCATATCCAGGGCCAGGATGTAGTTCATGTCGGCCATCATGGCCTGCCTGAACGGGCTGTCGTGTAAACGCACTTCCGAAAGCTGAAAGGCTTCGGCTGCTATCTTTTGTTGAGCCAATGCCAGAACTGGCAGAAGGGCAATTAATAAGAGTAGTTTTTTAAATTTCATGTTATGATAGTTTTATTTGGTATTGACAACGATCGTCTCCCCGATGGATGGATGAAATAACCCGGGCTTCAACCGGGTGCCCGGCCACTTTCGCAAACATCAGCTCTGCAAATCCTTCGGAGCAATAGCACAAAACCGACGATTTAACGCCTTTCGTGTGATCCACCATCGGGCAAACGCAATAATTTTTGTTCTCGTCAGCCAGGATGATTTGCTCCTGCTCGTCGAAAATAACCTTCCAGTTCCAGCTATCCTTCAAAAATTGGATAAACTTTTTCGGATTACCGACATAGTCCTGCAAAATGTCATCCATCTTTAACTGATCGTAATGCACCCGGGCACATTTTTTCATGATCAAGCGCGAAAGCTTCTCGTCGGTTTGTTCATCCAGACTGAGCATCAGGGTCGAAATCCATTCCTGCATCAGCTTCTTCTGTGCCTCCTCCGCATCGTTATCGCTTTCTGCTTGTAATTTTTGAGCCGAAAAAAAGGAAAAACCGCAGAAACATCCTCCAGCGGTACAAGCTTTTTTTAGGAAATTTCTACGGTTGTTATTTGTCATCTCATTTTCATCTAAAGTTTTTCACTCACCGCCTTCCCACTGTAAATCAGGGTTTTTACCGGGGCACTTTCAGCTAAACCGGTTCCGGACGTTTCATTCACCAGGACCAAATGAAATTGGCGTTCGGTCAACATCCCGGGGAATTCGCCCTGACGATCGGCAATAGAGAGTGTTTGCCGGTCATCGTCCCACTTAAAAGTGATGGTTGAATAAACTCCATTTTCGTAATTATAATTGTCACCCTCATCCTCATACAAAACGAATTCTCCGTCAGCACCGGGGTAAATCCGGATCTCCATATCGTCAGCTTTCTTTTCCGAGGCATATTGTACTTCCGGTCCCCAAGGCAGGATTGACCCGGCTTTTACATACAGCGGCATGATGTCAATAGGCGTTTCCTTTTCTACTTCCTGACCGCCATCCATCTTTTCACCAGTCCAGAAATCGAACCATTGCGCTCCGGCCGGCAAATACACGTTGGTTGACCTCACCGAGCTAAAATCTTCTTTTGCATCCGTGTACTTGTTATCCTCATGTTTTGCTTTTACGTACATCGGTTCTGTGACCGGGCAAACCAGAATCGATTTGCCAAACATAAATTGATTGTCGATATCCAGCGCCTTTTTATCGCTGGCAAAATCCATCATTAAGGCACGCATCATGCTTGAGTTATTGGCTGTTACATCCCACGAAGTTGAATAGGTGTAAGGCAACAGGCGGTAACGCAGGTTGATGAACTTTTCAATCGCGTCGTAAGCCCAGTCGCCTTTTTTTCCAAAGTTCCAAATCTCGCGCGGGGTATCCGTTCCGTGAGACCGCATCATCGGACAGAAAGTTCCGAATTGCAACCAACGCACATAAATTTCGTGAAACGCTTTATTCTCAACACCACCCGGGAAACGCCCGGTGAAAAATCCGCCAATATCGCTGTTCCAATAAGGGATTCCACAAAGCGAGAAGTTCAAGCCTGCAGAGATTTGGTTCCGTAACACGTTCCAATCGGTTTGAACATCTCCCGACCAGGAATTGGCCCCATAACGCTGCTGACCGGCAAAAGCCGAGCGGGTTAAAATAAAAACCCGCTTTTCAGTACTTGTTTCACGTTGATGTGTGTACACACCGCCAACGGTCAGTAAAGGATAAGCATTTCTGAATTTGCGAAATGAACCTAAATGTGTTTTTTGATTATAGTCTGAATCTACCCGTTCAAAATGGTCAGGTTCTGTAGAATCCATCCACCAACCGTCAACACCCAGTTTGAAAATGCCCTGATTCAAATACTTCCAATAAATATCACGTGCTTCAGGATTATATGCATCATAAACCCGGACTCCCGAAGGTGCAGCATCGTTGGGTTGTGGCCATACATTTTTATCAGTAAGCGGCCAGGTTTTAAAATCATACAGCATATTGTTTTCATCAAGCTCCTTATATGGCTTGGTTTGAGGGCCAAAAGACGACCAGATAGAGAAGATGATATTTGCATTTAAATCATGAACCTCATCAACCAATTTTTGTGGTTGAGGGAATTCCGGGTTTAAGAACTCCATGGCGTTCCAATGGTAATTATCACCCCAGTATTGCCAATCCTGAATGATCCCGTCAAGAGCGACTCCCAACTCACGGTATTTTTTTACAACACCAAGGGTTTCATCCTGACTTTTATATCTTTCCTTGCTTTGCCAAAAACCATAGGTCCAGTATGGAAACATTGGAACCTGCCCGGTTAGCTCCCTCATTTGGGCAACTACCCCGTCGGCATTTTCGCCGTACATAAAGTAGTAATCAACACAATCACCAACGGTTGATCTAAAAGATGTTTCAACTTCTGTATCAGTAAAATAAGTAGGAGAATAGTTATCCCAGTATAATCCATAACCTTTATCGGATTGCAACATCGGAATCGCTGTGATTAAAATATCCTGTAACAGATATAGTTCTTGATTACGCTGTGACATTTTCCCGTCCTGAAACTGTCCCAACCCGTAAACTTTTTCATCCTGGTCTAAAACAAACGACTGGCTGACTACATAGCTATCCTCATCAACATCCTTCACAGGGATAAATTGGGCTCCATCCTCTTTCTCATTAAGTAAAGAGGTACCAGTAAGTGTATAAAAAGAAACCTTACCGGTCTTCAGATTTAAGTGAACACTAACGTCTGAAGATGAAACCACTACCTCATCCCCCTTCGCTTCAGTTTTTAATTCAATTGGTTCCGGCCCTTTTATTACGGCCAGGCTTTGCTTTTCAAAGTCGAAACCTGTTTTCGATTTCAGTACACGTGCAATTTTGGGTGAGAAAAACTGAATCTCGATTTCCGTTGAATCGACTATAGTTTTCAATCCAAACTGAGTTTTTTCAAATCCCTGAGGAGCGCAGGCTGCCATCCATAAAGCCAGGAATATTAAAATCAAATAAAAAAATCTTTTCATTGTCACTAGTTTTTATCTTACTTAATTGAGAACATAGAAAATATTCGCACATCAAATTCTATAGGAGATGGCATCATTCGGCCTAAAAAAGAAAAGTGAGGAAACGCGAAAAAGTTCCTCACTAATCCTTCATAAATTACCCCCTAGTAACCGGGGTTTTGAGCCAGGTTGGAGTTTTTCTGAATTTCTCCAATCGGAATTGGGAACAATACCCGGTAGTCTCCGTTGGGAGAATGAGACAACCACGACTTTTTGGTGAAGACACCAAAACGGATCATGTCTGTTCTGCGTCGTCCTTCTTGACAGAATTCCCAACCCAATTCATCCAGAAAACGTCCGTATTCGATATCAGATCCACCTTCATCAGTTGAAGAGATATGGTTTCGTAATCCATAATCATAAGAACTTCCGGCGAGCAGTTCTGCTCCGGTAACTTCAGCCTTTTCCGGGTTCAACTTAAAGTTTCGTTCCCTAACTGTTGTGACAAGGTCAGCGGCTGCATCCTCATCGCCCAAACGCAACAAACATTCTGCCTTCATCATCAGTATATCTGCATAGCGGAACAAAGGGAAGTCGTTACTTAAACGGTTTGTTGCGCCCATCTCAATTTCAAATTTACCCAAACGGAAACCATGCACTTCTTCCGAGTAATCAACTCCGGGCACTTCATTGATATAGGCTAGGGGCTCTCCTTTGTATGCTCCGAGCGTGGCATAGATCACGTCCCCGGTTGCGGTATATTGCTGGCCTTTGATGTAATTGTCCCTGTAGCGAGCATCATCAGTATCAAACGTACTGATAAACTGGGGAACCGCACAAACACCACCCCACGGACTATACTGTAGGTTATAGGTTGCCTGGTTTTCCGGCTGAAGGGTTTGCATGTGGATGTCGAATGCATTCCACTCGGTCACATATTTCGATTCGAAGGGCAATGCAAAGATGATTTCTTTGGCATTTTCGTTATTGGTAATAAAAACGTCCCGTTGATTGGCGTCCAACTCATATCCGGCATCGGAATTAATGATCGCATCGCAGGCCTGGATACATTTGGTCCACTCTGCTGTGCCAGTGTAAACTTCGGCATTGAGGTACATTTTAGCCAACAAGGCGTAGCCCGCCCACTGGTTAAATTTGCCATAAGTTTTTTGATTGTTCTCGGCACTGACCAGCGGAATGTTTTCAATAATTTCACTGACAATGAAGTCGTAAACTTGTTTTCGGGTATTTTGCTCAGGAAGATATCCTTCCGGAACATCAAATTGGTCAACAATTGGAACATTTCCAAAAAAATCGCAAAGCACCCAGTAATAGGAAGCCCGCAATAACTTCATCTCAGCTATTAACGCTATTTTATCGCTCTCCGGAACAGGAATAGTTCCTGACTCAACCTGGTAAATTACACGGTTACAATTGGTTATCCCAGCATAAGTTCGGCTCCATGTATTGACAACAATGTCATCGTCGGTTGTCCATTTGTGCTCGTGGATGCGGCGGTAAACACCCCCATCTACCCAACCATTCGGGCGGGCCGGGGTCAACATCTGATCACCCGAAACTTCATTGGCACGATAAAGACCGTTCCATTGCATCAAGACGGCACGCCAGTTTACGTAGGCAGACCCCGCCAATGCCGCTAAATCCTGGTCGGTTGCCGAAAATTGGCTTGCGATAATGGTATTCCAGCTTTCATCTTTCAATTCAGTACAGGAAACCCCCATGATAACAAGGAATGCAAAGACTGAATTTCTTATTTTTCGTATAACAATATATTTTTTCATATCTGATTCTTTAAGAGTTAGAAAGTAACATTGATTCCCACCGTAAATGTACGCATGGTCGGATATTTATCCCGGCTATCGATGCCCGGACTCAATCCGGCACCACTATTAATGTTAATACCGGCTTGAGAACCACCACCGCTGGTTACCAGGCTAACTTCCGGATCAATCCCCTTGTAACCTGTAAGAATGAACGTGTTTAGCGATGAGAAATAGATCCGGGCTGATTGAATATATTTCACTCCCGTATTCTTAATATTGTAGCCCAGCGTGATGTTGTCAATCTTCCAGTAATCGCCATCTTCAACATAGTGACTATTAAATTCCTGAGGCGATTTCAATTGGGTTTTACCAAATACAGGGTCAAAAGCATTTTTCAACAAATTGTATTGGGTATAAGTCGGGTTTTCATACATCATGCGCTGGAAGTTGGCAACCTGAAATTTGAATGCCCCGCGTTGAGTTATGCTCAGATCCCAATTTTTATAACGAAAATCGTTTGTCCAGCCGGCATAATATTTTGGCAAACCATTACCAATCACTTTTTTATCACCAAATGAATGTGTGAAATCCGCGTATTTCACAGGTTCGCCATCTGCCCCTTCATATACCCACTGGCCGTAATTGGCTACATCATCCTGGTCGTCAGTAATATCAATCACTTTAAATCCATAGAAATTACCAATCGATTCGCCAACCCGCACGATGTGGGTAAAAGTTTGTACCGGAGGGCCTGTGTAACCGGTTGTAAAGTAATCGCTTGATGCCTGATAAATATCGTTTGACAAGCTTACCAGCTTGTTGCTGTTGGTCGAGAAAGTCACACCGGTATTCCATTCAAAATCAGTTGTTTTTACAGCGGTATAGTTTAGCATTATCTCCAAGCCTTTGTTTTCCATTTTACCCACGTTTGCCCTGGTGGTTGAATATAGGTTTGGCGGGCTGGGAACTGCATAGTCGAACAGCAATCCGTCAATTTTCCGGACATAGTAATCAATGGTACCTGATAGTTTCCGGTTCAACATGCTGAAATCAATACCGATATTTGTTTCATGCTTTTCTTCCCATCGCAAATCAGGGTTCGAATTTTGAGTTGGAATAAGTGTCCTGACCCATGTTCCGTTAGAAAAAACATATTGGTCATACCCAATTAACCCCACCCCTTTAAACAGATCGGAAGGTTGGGTTCCTGTTACCCCGTAACCAGCACGGACTTTAATATCGTTAAAAAGGGTCTGCCCTTTCATAAATGATTCGTTGGTTAATCTCCATCCCAACGAAATTGCCGGGAAAGTACCCCATGGATCTTCGGTGCCATACAGTTGGCTTGCGGCTTCGCGCCTAAGACTGGCCATCAGCAAATACTTGTCGTCATAATTATATGTTACACGGCCAAAGAAGCCAATCAGGTTAGTTTCAGAGTGATAGCTGGATTGTGGATTAGTTACATCACCATTTTTTGTGGCCTCTCCCAGCCCGATATTATAATAACCAAATTGATCGGTCGGGAAGTTCCAGTTTTCCATAGACATACTGGTGTATTCATTCTCCTGGTAACTGTAACCGGCAAGCACCTTAAACTGATGTTTGTCGATCACTTTACTGTACTCTGCTGTCAGTTCCGCCAGTTTATCCATTGATTCGGCAGCACCGATGGAGGCATATCCGTTACGGCTATCACGCAAAGTGGATATGTGTTGTTTTGTTTCGGAATAACCGCCATTTTGATTCCATTTTGAGAATGAAAGGATACTGGTGAATTTCAATCCTTCCACTGGAGTCAACGTAATGGTACTGTTAAATCGCGAAAGATGCTGATTCGTTTTTCCATTACTTTCATACAAATTCGAAACCGGGTTTTCGTATTCAAATTTGTTTATTTCCTGAAACCAATCCCCATTCTCGTCTTTTACAGGAGCAGTCGGGTTTTGTATCATGGACTGCCTGTAATTGTAGCCATTAAATCCGTTCAGCTTTTTGGTAGAGTTCAGAATATTGAGGTTAATTTTCAGTTTATCATCAAGCATATGATGGTTGATATCGGCCCGACCAATGAATGACTCATTGTATGACTTTAAAAACACACCTTCTGCTGAATTATAGTTCACATTTACAAGATAATTTGTTTTTGAGTTGCCACCCCTGATGGTTACATTATGGACATGGTTAATGGGTTGGCGGGAAATCTCATCCAACCAGTCGGTAGAAGACCCGAGATCTGTATTGGTACTCCGGAAACCTGCAGCTATCTGCTGCCGGAAATCAGCTGCAGTTGAAATATCAAGCTTCCTCGCAATAGACTGAATACTCGCGTAACTGCTATATTCAACCGAACTTTTATACGTACCGCTTGCCTGTCGTGTGGTAATCAAAACAACGCCATTTGTTGCGCGCGAACCGTAAATGGCGGCCGCAGAACCATCTTTCAACACATCAATAGACTCAATGTCCTGAGGGGCTACGGTCTTCATGTCACCGGGAATCCCGTCAATGAGGATTAACGGATTCATGCTAGCTCCCAATAAGGTGGTATTGCCCCGCAAAATAATTTGTGATGAGCCTGTAGGATCGCCGCTTGGGCTAATAACGGTCAAACCTGCAACTTTTCCTTGAATTAACTGTCCCGCATCCTTCACATTACCTTTTAAAAATTCATCCGATTTCACCGTGGCAACCGAACTGGTTACATCTGCTTTCTTCAAGGTACCATAACCGATGGCCACCACTTCCTCTATACCTATGGTTTCTTCCGAAAGTGAAACCGTGAACACGGTTTGGCCGCCAACCGGTAGTTCGAGGGTTTTCATTCCTACGAAGGAGAAAACCAGTACACCGGACGGGTCAACATTCGGCAACGAAAAGTTACCTTCGAAATCAGTGATTGTCCCGATAGCTGTGCCCTTCACCACAACGGTTACACCGGGCAGGGGCTGGCCGGAGACATCGGTCACCTTTCCGCTCACAACTTTCTGCTGTACCGACTGAAAATTAGCTGGCTGGTCGCCCGATAAAATAATCTGCCGGTTGTTGATGGTGTAATTGATATTGGTGCCTTCGAATAGAATATCGAGGACTTCGTTGATGGTTCTGTCTTTCAAATCGAGGGTAACCACTTTGTCCAGCGAAACGTTTTTGTTGTTGTAAAAAAAGAAGTAATTGCTTTCATCCTCAATTTGCTCCAACACTTGAGAGATTTTGGCCTTAGTCACTTTCAATTCCAGTTTTTGGGATTGAGCGTAATTGGTTGTTGCAAAGGTTTGCAAACCGGTCAGAATAGTTAGAAAAAGAGCTAGTCGCATAATTTTAAAGATTTTCCCGGCACAGGCAAATACATACCTATAGTCCGATAAGAACCAAGTTTTTTTCATAAATTTGATTTTTCATTGAGTTAGTTATTGATATAATTGATTCGCCAAAGGGCAGTGGTCGCAACACTGTCCTTTGTTTGTTTTAATTCCGGATGTTCACCTCCCTGTTTTTGATCTCAGTTTTAACAGATGTCGATATTTCAATCATTTTCAGCACTTCGCCCAGGGTTTCATCCTGGATGCTGGCTGTGTACAAAATGTCAGAACGCAGCAGCTCCGGGGCAACGTGGATTTCGCAATTGTACGAACGCTCCAGTTGCTTGGTTACCTCGGCAAGGGGCGTGTCTTTAAAGACCAGCCGTCCATCTTTCCAGGAAGTGGTCAAACGGGTATCCACCTTTTCGATCAGCAGCTTCTGCGTGTCTTTTTCAAAACGGGCTTGTTGCCCTGGTGCCAGGCGGGCAATTTCTTTTCCCTGTTTATCCTGAAGGGCAATGGCCCCTTGCTCCAGGGTAAAGCTCAAATGGTGGTCGTCGGTATAGCAGGCCACATCAAACGAAGTTCCCAGCACTTCCACATCCATATCGCCAACTGTTTCTACCCGGAACGGACAATCTTTATCAGGCGTTACGTTGAAATAGCCTTGCCCGGATAATTTAACAGTTCGCCTTCCCTGCTTGCCGAAGTTCACTGGATATTCCAGCGTACTGCCAGAATTCAGCCATACTTCGCTCTGATCAGGCAGAGTGAAATGCACCCTCGATCCGGGGCTCGCAAATACCTGCTGCATGACGAGCTCGCTTCCAGCATCAGACTGTTGGTGCAAGCGGTAAAACAAATAAACGGAACTAAGCAGTAAGGGAATAAATAAAACAGCGGCAATACGAACGAGATAGTCTTTCCAACCAATGGATCTGGTTTTTCCAGCTTGACCGGACAAAATCTTCAACCAAATATTATTCTTTAACTTTTTAAAATACGGGGTATCTGCTTCACTTGCTGAAACCTGAAGGTTTTCCCAATGCCGGGCCATCAGTTCATCCAACTCCCGGTCCCTGTAAGTTGAGGCAATATATTCCCGTAATGCTTCTTTTTCAACTCCATTCAGCTTCCCTTCATCCAATTTTCGAAGGTATTCGGTAAGGTTTATTTTGTGCTCCGGCTTCATATCCAAGTTGTGCTGTATGTAACGTTATACACACAACCCACATCCACCCCCTATTCCGGGATGCATTTTTTTCTACAAAAACAGATCGAAGAAGATCAACCCGGAGAAACCGTATTGGTGCAAGTATTTTCTGATTTCGGACAAGGCCGATGTCATCTGATTTTCAACGGTTTTAACTGAGACACCCAACTGTTGGGCAATTTCGGCATTCGTAAGATTTTTTTCGCGGCTCAGCAGGAAAACCTCTTTCCGTTTCGGGCTCAACTTTTCAACCGAAAGACGGTACGCCCTTTCCAACTCATTAAAATCAAGTTCTTCGTCCAGCAAAACATCCTTTTGCGGGTGCAGCTTGGTATAGGCAAAATAAACCTCTTCGTATTTCGATTTTCGGATGGTATTCAGAATCGCATTTTTGGCAATGGTGAAAATGAACGATTCCAGCGATTTGGTTTCCGAAAGCTCTTCCCGCACCTTCCAGATTTTCAGGAAAACTTCCTGAACGATCTCTTCCGCCTCAAAGGAATTGTGCAGATACCCCATCGAAAAGCGGTGGATGCGGGGGCCGTAAGCATCAAATAGTTCCCGGAAAGCTTCGGAAGAACCTTCCTTTAAATGAAGAATGGAATCTTGGTTTTTATGGGATAGTCTTTCGTTCAAGCTTGTCGTGATTTTTGACCAAATGTAATGTTTCTGAAAGAAAGTCTGAAGCTATCTGTGAAAAATGGAAACAGCTTGCCAGGCAGACCGGCTGCTGCCACCTACTACGACTAAGACCAGCAAGAAAAAACCGATTGAACTTCCTCACCGGATTCTTCCTTGCGGTATTTTATGCTATAAGAAACTTTTATTGGAGGATTTTCTCCAGTTCGGCTGCCATTTCCTCTACCAATTCGGGGTAATTCCCTGCCAGGTTAACAGATTCCTGAAGATCATCTTTCAAATGATAAAGTTGAGGAACATCTTCAAGCCCGCTTTCAACCTGTTTGTTTTTCATCCAGTCGGGAGTACCTCCGGTTTGCGGTTTGATATATTTCCAGTCGCCCTTTCGTAAGGCAAACGTATAGGCCTCTTCGAGCATCGATTCCCTCCCTGTTTCTGTTTTTCCCAACCAGGCATCCAAATGGTCCTGACTATCGGGTGCATCGCCGGGAGCAATTTCCTGTCCGGCCAGTTTTGCCAGCGAAGCATACAAATCAACCTGTGTAAGCATGGCCGAACTAACCTTAGGGGTCACTTTTCCAGGCCAGTAAACAATGGTGGGCATCCGTGTGCCGGCTTCGTAGATCGAATATTTGGCCCCTCTGAAAGGACCAGCCGGTTGGTGGTCACCTACCAGTTCAACAGCCATGTCGGCATAACCGTCATCCAGTACCGGGCCATTGTCACTCGAAAAGATGATGAGCGTATTTTCGGCGATACCAAGATCTTCAAGCTGTTTCACCAACTGCCCCACACACCAATCCATCTGTGCGATAGCATCACCACGTGGCCCCATTGTGCTTTGGCCAACAAACTGTTCGTTTACCACCCGGGGAACATGAATGTCATGAAAAGCAAAATACAGAAAGAATGGATTATCCTTATTTTCAGTCATGAATGTTTTGGCCTTCTCTGTTAACACAAACGGAAAATCTTCATCTTTCCACAGCGCCTTTTCACCGCCACTCATATAACCAATGCGGCTTATGCCATTAATGATGGTGTTGCTGTGTTGCGGGTCGGCCTGCTGTTTTAGCAGTTCCGGGTGCTCAGAACCCAACGGTAATCCGTCAACACGGCTACTATAACTAACAGTGATCGGATCGTTGGGATCGACGCCAACAACCCGCTGGTTTTCCAGGAACACACAAGGAACGCGGTCGCCGGTTGCCGGAATCAGAAAGCTGTAGTCGAAACCAATTTCTTTTGGCCCCGGTTTCACCTCTTCGTTCCAGTTTACTTGTCCCATGCCAAGTCCCAAGTGCCATTTGCCGATAACTCCGGTTGTATAGCCTGCATCTTTCAACATGGAAGCCAACGTCCCCTTATTGGGATCGATAATCAGCGGAGCATCACCTGGCAAAACGGCAGCCTGGTTCCGAAAAGCATAACTGCCCGTCAACAGGGAATACCGCGAGGGTGTACAGGTTGCAGCCGAACAGTGTGCATCCGTAAAATTGACACCATTCTTTGCCAATCGGTCAACATGTGGTGTTTGAACCCCCTTGGCTCCATTGATGCCAACATCGCCGAAGCCCAAATCATCTACATAAACAATCAAAACATTGGGCTTCTGCGGCGTTACCTCTTTTTTAGCCGTAGTACAGGCTGTGACGGTAGCCAGGCAAGTGGTAGTAAGTAGTAAATTTTTCATAATTGGTTCGTTCGAAGTATTTGAAGTAACTGCTAAATTAATTCATTCATCCAAAACCTGCCACCATTGGCTTCTGCAAAAAAAAATTAATTCACCTCCAATTCCTGCCAGCTTGGTAGTTTGGGGAACTTGGCGTGAGGTTCGGTTTGATACCAGAAAGCCACCGACGAAATATCCGATTTTTGTGGCAGGTAACGGCCGCCATGACGCCAACCCAAGTCCTGAATGGTGATGCGCAGGTCTTTTTTGAATCGTACCGGATCGAGAATGTGCCAGCGGTACAAGCCAAAACGCTGCTGCGATTTATAGGTTCCGTCGGGCCGGATCACCTGGTGTAACCCAGCGTATGGCGTGGTAAATTCCTTGTATTGTCCTCCCCTGTCAAAGTTGTACGAGCCACAGAAATAATCTTCGGTGCCGGTACCACAAATGGTGGGAAACTCCTTATCACCGTCCATGAAGA
Organism: Gaoshiqia sediminis; assembly: GCF_025907915.1. Lineage (GTDB taxonomy): Bacteria > Bacteroidota > Bacteroidia > Bacteroidales > Prolixibacteraceae > Gaoshiqia > Gaoshiqia sediminis. The sequence goes on along the minus strand of NZ_JAPAAF010000002.1, from coordinate 209,108 downwards.
ACTTGATTTCGCCTTCGCCCCACCAGCCGTTGTTATTCACGCCCCAGGCCATGTAAACGCCCACAAACTGCCCTTGCCCTTTGATGTTGTCAACAATGATATAGTCGGAAGTCATGTTCGGATTGGTGCGTCGAAACTGGGCATGAAAATAAGCCGCATCGTCAGGAACATCAGTCAGTGTGTAGTCAATCTGGTAGTACAAGCGCATTTCATCCTGATCATTGATATTCTCCATGGTAATCCGACACTTCTTGCGGAAAGGCATTTGCCAGTAGCAGTTGAACGCACTGCCTGGATTTACACAAATAGCCTGCGAACTCAAGGGTGCATATTCATTCCAGCCCATGGCAAAAAAATCACCAACCGGCACTTCAACCGAGGGTTCCGTTTCATCATCCCAATACATGCGAATAATGGAAAACTTCCAGTTTCCTGTAGGCGTCATCCAGATGTGCTGAATGGCACCCGGACCATCAATTTCGGCCAGGGTAAACGTTTCGCCCGGCTTGATAATAATGAACGGGTTCACCTTCCAACCTTGTCCCAAATCACGGGCAGCATGATGGGCATTCGCCACGTTGCGCTGATCGCTGTCGGACGGTTTGGCCATACCACCTTTCCCCATTTCGCCGGTGAAATTCTCCGGACTAATCGACCGTGTTTCCGCATCGGACAATCGATACAAATTTCCCATGTTCATGTCCAAACCATTGAAGCTGCCCTGGGCAAAAACTTCAAAGGCCATACAGCAAATTAGTAATAAGAAACTTAGCTTTTTCATAATTTATACGGTTTAATGTTTAGTTAAAATCATAGTCCTCCAACGATCAGACTTCAAATAGCGATTAAAAACTCATCAGAAGTTTCCCCGAAATGTTTCGCGCCAATCGGCCAGTCTGGAAAGAAACTCATTGCAGCACTTGGCTGAAATTCCTACTGTCAGCTCGATAAAAAAATCCTCCCTGAATAGAAATACTTCGGGGAGGATTTTGATTTCTTGCTGATTGTGAGGAAAAATATTCAGCAGGTATACCGCTTCCTAATTTTTCTTCTTGTGCTTATTGAATGATCTGCAAGGTTCCAAACAGAACAATGAATCAGACTATTACTCATCCAATGTTAAGCTTTTAATCAGATCCACCTCTTCCTGACTGTAAGGCTTTCCATCGGGATGGAAAATCTCATGAAACCAGAGTGGTGGTTCCGATCCATCGGGAATAGGCTCATCCCAGGCATATTTCGTGTTTGATTTTCCAGCCACCAGCCCCCAATTGATTGCACCAATATTATCCTTCTTCAGAATTGGCATAATGTTCTGGAACAAACTATTGTTGCGACGCGCCATGTATTCGGTACAAACCATCGGCCGATTGTAGGCTTTCAGCGAGTCGATCGCGGCCTGGTGTTTGTCCGGTCCTTCGTAGTTGTGGTAGGTAATGATGTCGGAGTTCTCCACCTGAAATTTATTCAGGTCAGATAGCGAAAGGTTCCAAACGCCAACGGACATAGGCTGAGAGGGACGAATTTCCCAGCCCCATTCGAACACTTGTTTCAGCAGCGGCATCGATTTGTTGCCATAGCCCGAATTCCCGGGTTCGTTGTACAAATCCCACATCACAATTCGCTGGTCATCTTTAAACGAAGTGAGAATATCTTTCACGTACGTTTCGAGCGTTGTGATCAGTTCAGGTTGTTCGTGCAGCAAATCGCCCGGATCACGCACCCATCCCGAGTTGTGGACACCCGGCTTGGGCTCGGGTTGTTTGCCTGCCTGGTAAGTGGCATTCCAACAGTCATCAAAAAACACAAAAATGGTTTTGATGCCGTGGCTGTCGGCTATACTCAGGTACTGGTTCATCCGGTCTTTCAGGCCTTCCTGATCCACTTCCCAGGCCACATGATGCAGATACACCCGCATACAGTTCATGCCAATTTCTTCGGCCCAGCCCAACTCGCGATCGATGGTTTCCGGGTCGAAGGTTTCGGCTTGCCAGGTTTCCAATTGGTTGATGGCCGTGCTGGGATTGAAGTTGCAGCCCCGCAGCCAACCATGTTCATTGCTCCAGCCTTGGGCCTGTTCGACGGTCCAGATTTTCACTGCCGGCTCTTCGTCCGTTTGTTCGCTTTGTTTCGTCTTACTCTGGCAAGCCCCCAAAAGAAGCACTACGGCCAGCAGCATTAAAAAAGTTTGTGATTTCATTCGTATAAAAATTTGTTTTTTCTAATAAACCTTGTCACGTACTCATGGAATAGCCATTTATTCATTTTCGGTTTGTATGAGCTTCTGTTCTTATGGCTATTTCACCATGTTATGATTTTGGAATGATTGATTTTATTCGTTCTCAGCTTTTTCAATTTCTATTTCCCCGGAAGGTCGGTCAATTTCTTTTCCAGCAGGAACGGGTGTTCCGAAGTTAGGCGTTCCATCAGCATTCCAGGTAAAGGGTTGCATACGTACATTGCGGTCCCATCCCGGCTCAGTTGTTTTTTTAGAGTGGTAAATGATCCAATCCTCGGTACCATCGGGAGACTTAACAAAAGAGACATGCCCTACCCCATGCACCAGTGGTGTTCCCTCGAAAACAGGGCCTTTTTTAGTCCAGTTGGCCGGATCGAGCAGATTGCCATCGGGATCATTCAACTGGAGCATACCTTGCCGGTACTCTTTCAACCACGACTCGCGGCAGGAATACACTACGAATACCTGGTCTCCATTTTTCAGGATTTGTGGCCCTTCATTCAAATCCAGCGGACCGCCGGTTTCCCAGCTTTCTTCGGGCGACGACAGCAATACGCGCGTGCCTTTCAACGTATAGGGGTTTTCCATTTCCTGGATGTATAAATGTTGCGGCGTGGCATCTGTATCGCGTTGTTCCTTCCAGCCCGACCAAATGGCGAACAGTTTCCCACCATGCTCCAGAACGGTCATGTCGATGGCCCAAACATTGCTTTCCGGATCTTCAGGATTGTCGCCTGTATAGAGCATGCCCATGTCTTCGTAATCGCTGAAAACATCGGCTGTTTTGGAACGAAGAACACCCGTCCGTTGATTAATAAACGGAGAACCCGGGGTACTGCCTGCAGCATAATAGACATACCAGTGCCCGTCAATAAAATGAATTTCGGGCGCCCACACGCAGTTACTGTTCCAACCGCTGGCCGGCGCCTGCCAGACTCGTTTCAACACGCCTTTTCGGGTGAGGTATTTAGACCGTGAAATCATAATGGAATTGTTGGCCGAGTAGCAATACACATAATCATCGCCCTGTTGGGTCATCCAGGGATCGGCTCCATCCCAGACCGGGTTGGCAAAGGTGGTTTTTACTTTTTCTTCGGTAAGGACTTCGGTTTTGCCACATTGAACAAACAGCATAAGCCCCAGCAACGTAATTGGTATTGATTTTATCATCTTTCTATGTCGTTTTAATTATCGAAACGTAACACGGCACCAGGTGTTGGATGCTTCAGCAACTGAATTCACCAGGTTTTCTTCTTGAATACCTGCGCTTTGACTGTAATTTACCAAGCCCAGGTTGATGCGAAAATCCGCTAGCTTATTTTGTTGAATGGCTGCTAATGGAATTTCAAACTCAATTTGATAACCAGTATCCGATTTTGTTTTTGCCACAGCCTGTACACCATCCAGTTCAACTTCTTTCCATTGTCCCCGATCTCCCTTTTCTAATTTTGTTTCACCCTTGAAATTACACCAAAACCGGCACAATCCCTCACCTGGCTCCAGCAAGTTCTGATTGTTTGCATCTAAATACAAATACACCCCATCGGCACGAATCCTGTTATTCGAATCGGAAGTTAACTGGCTGTCATTCACATTAACGCCAATAAACAGCTTGTCATCATGGTGGCGAATTGCTGCCCGAAGATTGGCTTCTCCCTGGTGTCCGATAAAAATTGGGAAATCAGCGCCCCATTCATTTATATTCCCATCAACCTGTATATCGCCGGCGACAGCCTTTAGCTCAGGAATAAGGTGGCCTTTGATAATCCACACTTCACAATTCGGACTTCGGAAACTGGTGGTAGCTGCCGCAACAATGGTACGTTCATCCCACAATGAAATTGAATTCCATTTGGCTTCCCGGTCCAGGGGAACGGCAAACGGCCGGCTCAGCTTCGTAAAGTTGCTCCCCGTTTGATCGCCAATGGCCACTTCCATGGTTGAGCGCTCCCAGTCGGTGGTTCGCCCGCTTGTTGTTTGATACGACAAGATTACTTCGCCCGAGGGAAGTTTCATGAGATAAGGTGCACCCGCATAAATGTCGTCGGGAAGCGGTTTCAGCAAAGCGGATTCCCGGTGGGGAGAATTGGCCAAAACCGGGGTTTTCCAATTCTCGGAAACTTTGCTTCGTACGATATATGGCTTAAACTGTCCGATTTTGTTGTCTTCAATGGCCACAAGAATTTCATCGTTGACCAGCAAGGGAACCGGCATGCCATCGCGCCGTCCTTCGCGAAAGCAAACGGTCTTGACGTCTTCACTCCAGCTCATCCCGTTATCTGTAGAATGGATCATAGAAATATTTTGCTCATCAGATGTCCGGAAGGGGCTTTCGTTGGCAAAATATACCTGGAGTTCGCCATTGGGCAGTTGCAGAAAAGCAGGCTCCCAGCAGCCGTCTCTAAAGCGTGGACCGGCTTCATAAATTACCTGACTTTCGCTCCAGCTTTGGCCGCCATCGGTACTGCGCCGGATGGCAATGGCAAAGGGGGCGATTTCGTCTTTTGCCGGGCGATAATTGCAAGCCATCACCAGGTCGCCATTCTGCAGCTGGATCAGCTCGGTATTGGCGATGTTCACATCGGTCGATTCTCCCTGATTGTTGGTGTAAGTATGCTTTTGGAAGGTGAGCACCGGCTGACTCCAGTGCTTTCCATTGTCTGTGCTTTCTACCATTTCGCCGTTGCCTTGCGTTTCATAAACGGCTATCAGGCGGCCATCATTCAGCCGGCGAACACGCGGATAGCCCACCCAGCCTAAGGTGCGATCTCCCTGTGGGGCCAGTTTTTGCATGGAACTGTAATCCCAGGCAATTCGGATTCCGTCAACGGGGTCACCGGTAAGGGGTTTGTAAGTATCTGCCGGATCGTCACTTTTGTTGCATCCTCCTGCAAACAGGCACATAGCCAGATATCCTATTAGTCCAAACATGCGTCCTTTCATTTTTTTAATTCAGGTGTCATAAAATTTTCATCAATCACCATCACTTCCTGACCATCACGGTTTTCAAAGCCGACCGTGCTGATATACATGTGGCGCGGATGAATCCGATCTTTACTGTTGTGTGCGTGAAAGACAACCCGCAGGTTTCCGTCCTTATCGGTAAACATGGCGCTGTGTCCTACGCCCACCAGATCTTCCGGTTTTTGCAGAATGGGATTCTGCGCATACTTTGTCCAAGGTCCGGTGATTGCCGGAGCGGTGGCAAAGCCAATACCGTAAAATAGACTTTCGTAGCTGTTGGCCGAGTAAGTCATGTAGTAAGTGTCGTTGTGTTTCAACACAAAAGCACCTTCGTTTACCCGTGGCCACACTTCCTCCCAGGCTTGCGATACATTGATGCACTTGACCATGGTTTCGGGTTTGATTTGGATGAGGTCATCTTCCAGCTCTGCCACCCAAATGTTCAGTCCGTCGTTAAAGCGATCGAACAGCAGAAAAGGCGTCCCGTCGTCATCGATAAACAAGGAGTTGTCGATACACTTTTCATCTTCGATCATCGGTTTTAGCACTTCCTGCTTGAATGGCCCGAGCGGAGAATTGCTGGTAGCCACACAAATATGTTCGTCAGCCGAATAGTACATGTAGAATTTGCCATTCACGTGATACACTTCGGGTGCCCAAAACCAGCGGTCGGCCCACACGTGCGACTTGTGCAAAGCCAGTCCGGCAGGTGCTTCTGCCGGCACTTCCCAAGTCTGCAAGTCGTTGGAAACAAAAACGGCGATGCCATCATTCGACAGGGTTCCATAAGCATAATAAGTTCCTTCATGAAGCATGATAAACGGATCGCCCAATGGAACTTTGGTAATTTGATCCTCGACTTCATCGATTTCACGATCAGAATTATCGTCTTTGCATGAAGAAATCTGTACAAGAAATAATAACATCAAATAAGTTAGGAATATCTTTTTCATCATCGGTTTGATATTTTGCATTACGGGATTATAAACTAATACAACTTGATGGGCTAAAACTCTTTAAAAAAAAAATTGAAGCCTCGTTTGCCCTAAAAGAGAAATTTGCAGAGGCAAACCGTCAAAGTCAGGTTGTTTAATATGCTTTCAAATCATGATCAGTGGACTAGTTTTGAGTTGCTAAGGGCACAATGACCTGATCGGCCTCAACGCTGAATTTATAGAGGCCAGTTTCAGCATCCCACTCCTTCACCACCGGAACTATTCTTGTTCTTCTGGGGCTTACCTGGTCCTCGTTAAAATGAACATGATACACATAGTATAATTGACCGTCGAGCCCTTCAAAAAAATCGCCATGCCCTGAGCCATTTTCACCAACGATGGAACGGTGGATAATCGGGCTGCCTTTTTGTTTAATCCAAGGTCCGTTGGGAGAATCTGCCACAGCATAGCCCACCGCGTAGTCGATGTTCATAAAGTGGTTGGCAGAATAGAACAGGTAGTATTTGTCCTTTAACTTAAAAACAGTTGGCCCCTCCATAATTGGCGATGACTCATAATTCGGAGTGGCTTCCCATTCCTCAGTCTGGCGAAGACATTGCCGAAGTGTTTCGGGCTTAATTTGGCCTTTCTCCAGATCGAACTCGGCTACCCACAAATAATTACCGTTGTTGAATCGCACATGGTAGAGATAGTACTTCCCATCATCTTCAAAAATGAAAGAGTCGATATTCTTTTCAGAATCATCGATGGGGAGAACGTCCTTCTGGCGATATGGACCCAACACTGAGTTAGACTGGGTCAGCACGGTTTGCTCGTTGGCAGTGTAGGTTAGATAATAAGTAGCATCTACTTTTAATATTTGTGGCGCCCAAAAGCCGCTTTCGCCAAAGGCCTGATCACCCTTGGTCATGATCATGTGTAGCCCATCCGTTGCGCCTGCCGGCGGATACCAGTTTTTCAGGTCTTTGGACTCCAATACCGAAAAACCCGACGGCCCTCCCCGATGTCCGCCGGTACCTGTCAGGTAATATTTGCCACCATCGACATGGATCGTGGGATCTGCATAAAATATTTCCTTCTTTTCCTGTGCTGCCACCTGTATGGCAATCATCAATATCAGCGAGCAGATGATTATGTGTTTCATTTTCCTGTCATTTTAAGTTTCCTATTCCATTACCATGCCGAAATGATCGATCAACTGGTCATACTCATTCTTCGAAATTGTGATCATGCAGCCATGCCTCACCGCAGGAGGAAAGCTGTATTTGTCCCAATCGCTATGGAAAGTATAGCCTGAAGCCTGGTACCAGGGGCCATTCATATTATCCGCAATCGACAATCCATACGAAACGCCCGGATATTGCTCATAATACAGGTACCAGACTCTGTTATCGGGTGACGGAATGAGCATCGGCGCTTCTCTGAAATTCGGGCTGATTGACGGTCCCGGCTCTGAATATGGCCCCAGTAAAGACGGAGCTTTTGCGATGCGAATGGTCTTTCCGGTTGTCCAGTAAAGTGTCGGATAGGTTTCATCTTTTAAAATAGCATAATAGTTTTCTCCTATTTTTCGAATAAAAACATCGATGGTTCCCATGTCCCAGCTAAACAAACGTGTCGGATGCTCTGAAAATACCTTTAAATCGTTTGACAGCACGTATAAGGTTCGCTGGCTGGCCCAGTAGCGTTCTGCATCTTCCTTTGTGCCTTCCTTATGTGGCGTGTGCCATGTAACGATGTATTGTTTCAAACCCTGATCAAAATATACTTTGGGTGCTCCAATCCGCTGCAGAGCATAGGAATAATCGGGCGTACTTTTTAGATCCGGCGTATAGGTACTGTATTTTTCCCATGCAATTAAATCGTCAGAAACCCAAAAGTTAATATCGGGAGAGCTATCTCCCCTGTTCCCTGCAATGTAGTAGCGTCCGTCATGGCCTTTGCAAATGTCGGGATGCCCGTGATACTCGTCAAACACCTGTTTACGGTCATTCAGGGCGTACCAGTGCAATCCGTCAAGACTAACGGAATAATAGAGTTTCCCGTAATCCTGATGCGTCATGTGAGCAAACAAATACGCTTGATTTATCGCATCCGCGGGGTTTTCAACTTGCCCCGGCGAATTGGGTTGTTGGGCGCTTGAACTATTGAAAATCGAAACCAATACAATGGTCAAATGTAGCGCGGTAAGTTTAACTGCTTTCATACGTTACGATTTCATTCATTTTTAAAAAATTGAACATCGAAGACAAGCTATTTTGAAATTAAGCTAATTCTCATCAAAGACAATGGAGGTATTGAACATTTGATTTGATTTCGTTTCACTGAGATTTCATCAAAAAGCGGAGCAATTTTTTCAGGTTGATCCCAGCTATTTCGCAAGGCGAGATCATTACAGCGTATGATTATTAGCTCCGCATCCTTTTCTACTTCAAAGCCGTCCAACTTCAGCTCAACGTCCTGTGCCACATTGGCATCGCGATTACAGATAAAAACTGAAGTTGTGCTGCCGTTCTCATCCATCAAAGCAACAGCGTCAACCACCGGCATATTTTCTCTTCGGATCACATATTTTCCAGAGCTGTCAAATATTGGTGCGGTAGTGTTGACATCCAGAGGTATTGTTCCGTTCTGGCTCGCATACATCAGGTGGCTCCAGTAAACCGGTTCGGTATAAACGATTCCCCGCTCCTTTCTCAATCCGCCCCCATGATTCATTAGCGCAGACCGGGTAACCAACTCCACCAGTCCATTACTCCGGATACAGGTATTGATAATTCCTGAATACCACAAGGCCCCGCTGATGCTAGTCACGTTGCCAACCGAGCGCGGTTGTGGCCAATCCATCAATTCAGTGATGGCAACTTTGGGCTTTACATTAGCCTCTTGCATGGGCTCTACTACCAGTTTTTGCAAGAAACTGGGATAGTTTTCAATAAAAGCAACCAAATCTTTCCAAACCTCCACCGGATCTGCCTCTCTGTCAACTGCTCTGCCAACCAGGGAGTGAACCGAAATCGATCTCACCAAATCCCCATTGTATTCCATCAGCTTATCATTCCATTTCGGGTCTACTCCCCGGCTAATCAATTCAGATTTCTCCAACACCTGGATCAATCCGTTCGCGATCAATGAAATGCTTGAGTCTGCTTTCATCAGTTCCGGTGCAAAGGCAGCATAGCGCCTGGCATATCCGTCACCATCGGTAAACCCTATTTGCCAGTCGCCGCAAAGCTCGTTGCCAACTTCCCATATTTTCACGTTGTAGGGTTCTTCATTTCCGTTTTCCGCTCTCAACCGCCCCATCGGCGTAGTGGCAGGATCGTTGCAATATTTCACCCAGTTTGCTGCTTCCTCCGGGGTGCCGTTGCCAGCGTTTACGCAAATCATTGGCTCGGCACCAATCAGTTTGCATAAATTGATCCATTCATCCGTTCCGACGTGGTTCCATTCCATCTCATGCCAGGCAGGGTTGGGCAACACCGGACGTTGATCAATCGGGCCAATGCCATCCATCCAGTGGTAGCCACTTACAAAATTGCCGCCGGGGAAACGAAGCAAAGGAAGTTCCATCTTCTTCAATAATTCCACCAGCTCTGGTTCCCAGCCTTCCAAATGATCATCCGGAAAGCACAATATCCGTGAAAATTCGGTTACGGTGCCCGGCTCGACGACCAGGCGCAACAAATATGGATCGCCTTTTTGGTGCCCGGCTGTTGCAAGAGTTACCTTCTTTTTTAAGGTTTGCCAAGAGGAGTTCAATGCAAAAGTAGCCTCACCAATGATTGATTTTTCAAGGTTCAAAAATTGCAGAACAACTTCTGTCTGATTTTCAGAACGGGCTGTCAAAGTTACTTCATAACCGTCTGTCCGGTGAAGCGGCAGAAATACGCCTGTCTCCAGATAGCCCGTCTGATCTCCTGCTCTTAGTTGCTGAAAATCGTGCATGCCCTCTTTCAGCAGCCTTCCGTTCAAATTTCCGGAGGATGCCCAATAGGCTGCAAATCCGTTTTTCGACTCACTAGTCAAAGTCGGCAGGTCAAAGGTTTCCTGAAAGTTTTTCAACTTTCTTTCCATTCTGTCGCCGTAGTCACGCACAGGCCAATAATCTGCGGAAACAAATTCCGGGTTTTCCACCACCTGTGCCCAGGCACCCTGATACACATTATTGTCGATGTGCTCGGTAAATAAACCAAATAAATTCGGGGATATGGGTTGTCCTTTCTTGTTCGCATTAACCGTTATACTCACCTGAGCAACGGCAGCATGGATAATAATTAGGCCCAATAACGTCACGAGTATTTTTATCGATCTCATAATTAACGAGTTTAGTCTAGTTTAAAAAGATTTTCTAAAACGAATTATTGTAAGTGATTTCGGCTCAAAAACATATTCTCCCTGCAAATCCAGGTGGGTTTCTTCAACGTGTGGCACCTCGGCATAAGGCCGCTTCGGTGTATTCTTCACCTTTCCGTCGCTGCTTAAGCTGGTTATCGTTGCGTTCACCGTCCTGTTTTCTTCGCCAAACTGAAGCTTTGTTGCAACCGACTCTTCCCGAAGGTTTATCACCTTAACCACCAATTCATTGGCTTCGGAGTCGAATCCTGCTGACGAAAACAAATATTTCTCACTGAGAGCAACCGCATTGCCGTCATTCAAGAATTTTGAATCATACCACACATCTGTTTTATTATCACGAAAGAGTTTCGACAGGTAATAATTGAATGTTTTGAAGCTTTTTGAATTGGTATGAAACAAGAGCGGATTGCCACGGCCCTCTACAAAATCCCAGTTCCGCATCAGCGGACGATCGGCCATCATCGGTTTCAAATCGGCATTTCGTTCCATGGCCATCATAAAAACCGCTTCGCCAAGTACATCCAGCGGATGTGTTCCCCGGATTCCCAATTCTCCGATAAACAAATCGGGTCCCGGACGTTGATATTGATCAAACTTGTAATAATTTTCAACGACCCACGGAATATCTTTGTAATAATGCTCATCGAAAATCGTAACGGTTGAAGGATCGACGAATTCAGCGATCCTTTCCCTTTTTTTATCCGCATCCTTACTTTGGCCGATGATGCTGTTTGCGATAATCGTTAGCTGGGGATATTTTGAGTTTACAGCGCGGTAAATTGCGTCGTAATTCCGGTAATAAGCCGGGCCGAAATCCTCATTTCCAATTTCAATATACTTTAGAGGAAATGGTTTCGGGTGACCATTTGCCGCTCGCTTGCTTCCCCACTCTGAATCGACCGGGCCAATGGCATATTCAATGGCATCCAAAACATCCTGAATATAGTCCTGAACATCAACATCGGGATGGTGATACCCGTCTTTTTCATCAGACGGATGAACCCAGCCGGTGCATACCAAACCCGAAGGGGTTACGTACATCGCATCGCAATGAAGGTATTCGCAAAGCTCGTAAAACTCATGGTACCCCAAACCGTCCGTCCTGTAGTTGGGCTCCCATTTCGACCAAGCTCCGGGACGTTTTGCAGGGTCGCCAATGGTTTCTTTCCAATGGTACATGGTTTCCACATTCACGCCATGCACCAAACATCCACCCGGGAAACGAAGAAAATCTGGGGCATAATCGATCAGGTTTTTCATGATATCCGACCTGAACACCGATTTTCCATCATTCCAGGTGTCTCCTGGAAACAGGGATACAACATCCAAAAAAACAGAACCTTCACCCGCCGGCTCAATGCATAGCATTCCGTTCGTGGTTGTTTTTTCTGCTTCAAAAACAAACGAAAATTTCGCCCAATCTTTGGGAAGTTTGTCAACTTCAAATTGGTCCGAGATTTTTCGACCTGTCGAATCGCACAAAACAAGGTTCAGTTTTCCGTTAAAATCTTCGGCCCGGGAATAAAACGACAGTTTGTACCGGTTACCCTGCTTAAAGTACATCCCGAAGAAACCGGTATTGACCACCCCGGAAATCCCGGCCGTAGCTTTTCCACTTGACTTAACCTGCAGAGCGTGTGGATTAGATGGATTCAGCGGATGAGTATTAACAATTTTTAGTTCTATGTCTCGTGTATTCCCGGGAAATTTGCTCCATCCGACAAGCGGGTCGATCGAATAGACTCTTTTTCGTGGATTATCCCCTTCCTGTGGAATGCCCACATACCTGCCATCCTCCACTTCCAGCCCGCGGGGCGGGTTGGCTTCTTCAAACGCCCGGTTGCGAACCATTTCGGCATATAAACCGCCTTCACCGATCATGCCAATTTCTTCGTAATGCCAGCCGTATTCAATCGGAGAAACTTTTTTCGAATTGGCCAAATCAATTTTAAGTACGTTTTTGGTCTCTACTGTTTGACCGAAACTTAAAAAGGAAGTGTAGCCAAATAGGCTAAGAATGACAACAGTAAGCTTTATTCGTTTCATATCGTATTTTTTTAGATTGGTGAAAGTCATCACACTAAGTTTTGCTGAATAAAAGATGCTGCCCGTGTTTTGGTTGGTACAGCCCACATAATTTCTTACTTAGTTTGTCAAAATCAATCGATCGGAATAAGTTTTGTTTTCAGATACTATTCTCATGAAATAGATTCCGCTTGCCAGATCATCCAAATCAATCCTGCCATCCTGCACTGGTTGCAATGATGTAACTGTCCGACCGTTCAGGTCGAACAACTGAAATTGTCCTTCAAGTTCCATTGCTTTCGTCGTAAACTCAATACTATTGACTGCAGGATTTGGGTAAAAGAGATTAAAGTCAGGCTGGTACTTAAGAGAATGGACATCAGTCTCTTGTCCTCCATAGCTTTCTGTAAGCCCCTCAGTCATGATGGACTGTATCTGTTCAGGGCTAAGCACTTCTCTTGTCCAGAATAGTTCGTCGAGGCTGCCATTGAAATAAGTTCTGTCTTCAGTTTTGAAGGCTCCCAAGACAAATGGTCCTACCGATTTTTCGGTACCAAAGGCTGCGATTCCTTTTAGTATCCCATTGATATAAATGCTTTTAATCCCCTTCTCAGCATCGAAAACTACAGCGACATGATACCAAGTTTGCGACTCAATCGCATCAAAGCTTTGCACACGCATTCCACTCTCGAAAGAACTAGGCAGGTCGTCTTTCAGAACTTCCATCATAATCCTGCCGGGAGGCGTGCCACCTAACGGATCTTTTTGGTGCAAAATGGTCATCGCCTCACTATTGGCATTGGTTGATTGATCCATTTTTAGCCATACTCCCAAGGTGCTGCTTTCTGATCCTACATTGATGATGCTATCTTGTTGCGTCACAAAAACCGTGTTGTTAAAATGTAACGCTTTTCCAAATTTACCTTCCGAATAAGTTTCTGTTCCCTTGCTTAAATTGAACTCGATATTTTCAGGTGAAGCATCCGTCAAGTTATCATCAAACCCAAAAGCCATAAAAATTTTTTCGGGGTCCGGAGGTAAAGGTGTATTATTCTGGCTTAAGTCAATGTCTTGAATTTTGAGGAAATCATCAATAAAGGCATAATTAAACTGTTTCTGTCCTGTTTGCGGGTCGTCTTCGATGGTCGTTGCGGCGATTAGGTTATTCAGCAGCCACGGCACTGTATTCTCATTGAAATTGAGCCCCCAGCTAATTTGGTATGAATAGGTGGCAACATGGAAAGATTCATATTGAGACAGGAGTTCATAGGTTTCCCAAAGATAGTTCTTCCTTTGTTCGAACCAGGAACAACTACTCAAAAAGTCATCCCATTCCTCTTTCGTCCGGCGATTATTCAGTGCGTTGGAAATGTATTGATGCACCAACATATCAGTTGAATAGCCATATTGGGATGCAAATTCGGAGGAAATGAGATCGCTGGTATGATCCTGCCACCAAAAAACCAGTGAAAACTCAGTAATCAAAATTTTCTGATCCTCTCTGATTTTATCATTTGCATAGCTGTACATCGAAACAATGTCGTTGTATTCTTTGTGATGAATATGTAAATCGACACCTTCAATCCATGGTGCTTCTTTTACAAATTCAAACATCTTAAGAACTCCCTCAGTATTCCTGTAAAAATCATATAGCCTGTTAAAAGCTCCAAAATAAATCGGGATATCTTCTTTCCCCGCTCTGTATTCGTGAACCCTATTACACATATATTGATAAAACGGAGCCAGCTTCGTGTTTCGTTCATAATCATTCATGGACTCAATATAGGGTTCGTTGCCAACAACAATAATGTCAATCTTTCCCCAAACACGATCCAGAAAACGCTCAAGAAACTCGTTATAAGCGGCTATTTCAGCACTTACTGTGTCGGGATAGGATTTGTTGTGGAAATTCCATTTAATGCTGAGAATGGTCTTGTACCCGGAGTTTTTCAGGTTTAAAAAATCTTCGAGCTGGTCATCCGGATCGGTGAGACGATCCGGATTTTCATAATATGGAAAGAAATCAAAAAATCCCCGAACCCAAGTGGTTTCTGTCCGGTCTAGTTTGGCAACATCTTCGGCGTGAAACAGTGACTCATTGAAATTCACGCCCATTTCTTGTGCTTGCATCAAGAACGAAGGGAGCATCAAAAAAAGTGTAAAGATTCCTTTTATGACAAATTCTTTTAAAATCATTGAACTCAATTTTTTTTTGTTTTGGCTTGGTATTTGGCTATTACCAATCTTCACATTGGCCATTATACGCTCGATAACGACTACTAGGGCTACACTTTTATTCACCAAAAGGATTGGAAAAACGTAAAACAAAAGCCTCCCGTGGCTAACGGGCATGATGAAAATAAAAGGGTTGCACCAGAAGTTTTTACAAATGCAACCCTCTCAAATCTTAAACGATTAGAAGTACACTAATATCCCTCACGTTGTTCCAGTGCCGGATTTGCATCAACCTCAGCCAGTGGATAAGGAAAATACACCTGTTTTTCAGAAACAGTAAGTCCGCGTTGCTCGGCATATTCAAGAAATTTGCCATGGCGAATCAGGTCTTCACGACGTTTTCCTTCAGAGAAAAACTCCCATCCACGTTCATCAAGAATCAAATCCCTGAAAGTCTCTTTGTCGACTACATCCGCTAAGGTATAAGGTGTCACTTCAGCTCGGTTTCTTACCAAATTTATTAAATCGACAGATTCCTGTGTAGGGCCATTAATTTCATTCAATGCTTCTGCCCGGCAAAGGAGGATATCTGCATATCTAAGGTATGGCGTGTCAGCACCACTAGCATTCCCTACTTGATCATTATCAAAGTATTTAATGCTTCTGCTGTTGTCAGTTGTTGTCCTCAGATTTACTAATGCCCCCGCAGCATTGTAATAATTTTCAATAATCGTTTTTTTTCTGGCGTCATCAGGGTCAAACGAATCTACAAAACCATCTCTCATTGTGAACTGGGTGGCCCAGTTGGCCATACTTGTGGTCCATTCAAATTCCGGGATATTGTCCGATCTTCTGAATCCGGGAGGAAAAGCTCCGTTCTGGTAATTGTTGTTACGGCCTTCCTCGTTGGTTAACGACCAGGTCACAATAATTTCCTTGTTGGCCGGATTATTTTGAGGCTCATTTTCAACAAAAAAAGTTGCTCTGTAATTTGGGTATATCTCGTAATAATTTAAATCCATCAGGTCCTGGGTAACTTTAACGACTTTGGCCCACTGCTTTGTGTTCATTAAAAATTTAGTTAATGCAGCATAAGCATGTCCTTTAGTTGCTCTTGCAACTTGCGTTTGCTCTGATGGATGCACTAGATCCTCGGCGGCTTCCATCAACTCGGTCTCAACAAAGTTTCTAAAATCCTCCTCGGCTGGAAGTCCAAGCTCTTTGGGCTGGATTGTTAAATCACTAGTTGTTCTGAGTGGCACTACTCCAAAATATTTGTACATATACGCATATTCAAATGCCCTGATATATCTTGCTTCTGCGACCACTTGTCTTTTGAAATCCTCATCAACCTGAGAATCTTCAATATTGTCGAGCAAGGTGTTTGCATTTCTTATCGCCCTGTATCTTGGAGACCAGAACAAGTTTTGAAGCTGGGCAGTAGAGGCATCCCAGTTAAAATCAATATAAGGTTTCATTTCCCGTTCGACAGCCCCGATTCGAACAAAGCCAATATCCGTTGTTACTTCGCTGATCAAAACTTCATCCCGGACAGTAGGCCCCATGCTATACTCATTGTATGCAGAGAACAACAATGCTTCAAGTCCGGCTTCAGATTGCAGCGCATTTCCCGGTGCAAATTCATCGACAGGGGATAAATCCAACTTGCTTTCGCATGACACAATTGAACCCATTAAAAGCAAGATTCCTGATATTTGTTTGATAATTCTATTTTTCATCTTTGCAATTTTTTAAAATTCTACATTTACACCTACCATATAGGTACGAGGAAGAGGATAAGCATTGAAATCGATTGCAGAAGAATTGCTCCCACTGGCATTTGCTGCCGGATCCGTTCCCAAATATTTTGTAATCGTAAATAGATTTTGAGCGGTAAGGTAAAACGAAAGTTTACTGAACAAGCCAATCTTTTCTACCGGAAAATCATATCCGAGCTTTACCGATTGTAAGCGGATAAAAGAGGCATCTTCCACTGTTAACGTACTAATAAGGGCAGTAGTCCCTCCAGAAGCTAATGGGTTCACAAAAGAAGGATACTTATTGGATGGATTTTCAGGAGTCCACCTGTTCAGTAATGGTTCTGCGATACGATTCTGCCTGAAATTATTCGGGAACATAGAATTTGCCAGGTTTGCATTAAGTTTATCAATGCCTTCAACCCCTTGCATGACAATATCCAATGTGAAATCTTTTACTTTCAGATTACTGGTAAATCCCCAGGTAAAGTCTGGTATCGGGTCGCCGATTACAGAACGGTCATCGCCATTTATTGTTTTATCCCCATTGATATCCCGATACTTAATATCTCCCGGGCTTACGTTGTCATTTGTTATACTAAAATCATCGTCAACCTGCCAAATACCATCTACAATAAGTCCATAATAAGAATCCAATGGTTCTCCCGGAGTAATAATTGAGAAATCGGGTATCTGAGCAAGTCCTCCCCGAATAATATCTCCACGATCACCAATATTAAGAACCTCATTTTTCAAGGTTGAAAAATTGCCTGAAATATTCCAATACAGGTTCGTCTTTCGAATCACATCCCAGCTCAGTGTAAATTCAAATCCTTGGTTTCTGACACCACCCAAGTTCTGAACCTGACCTTCAAATCCTGTATTTAATGGCTGAGGAATATTAACCAGCAAATCGGTCGTTTCTTTGTTGAAATAGTCAACTGATCCAGTAATTCGATTTTCCAGTAATCCAAAATCAAAACCAATGTCGAATTGAACGGCCCTTTCCCAAGTTAAGTTCGGGTTGGCAATCCTTGACGGCAAAATTGTACTGTAATAGCTGTTTCCAAAAAGAACCTGTCCTCCTGTAGAGAATGTCTGGAATGCCAATGAGTTGCCAATATTGGCATTTCCTGTGCTACCAAGACTAATTCGGGGTTTCAATTCGGTAATCCAATCTAATCCGTCCATAAAATCTTCCTCTTGCATTTTCCACGCAAACGCACCTGAGGGGAAATAGCCAAACTTGTTATTCTCACCAAATCTGGAAGATCCGTCAGCCCGGATGGATGCAGTAAACAAGTATTTATTCATAAGCGAGTAGTTTACCCGAGCCAGGTATGAGATAAACTTTGCCTGCGTTCGGCCACTGCCTACATGGTTTAATAGTGGATCACCCGAGCCCAGCGCATTGGTTCCTAAATCAGGAAGCGCAAATCCGCGAGCATCAGCAGCAAAGCTTTTGGTCTGGAAGTACTCGTAGGTTGCACCTACGACACCGGACAATCTGTTTACTCCAAACTCTTTGTTGAAATTCAGGGTTCCCTCTGTAGAAACATAGTCTTTTCTTCCCGTTTGGATTGAGGCAATTCCTCCTGTACCGGCACCTGACAACGTATAAGGCTGAACGAAAATATCTCTCCTTACATCCTGTACATCACCCCCCACTTTAACCTGTGCAGATAATTCAGGAATGATGAAATACTCCAAATAGGTACTTCCAATAAAACGAAATGTTTCAGCAAATGCATCCTCTCCGTTCAAAATAGAGAGCGGATTGTCACCTGTGAAAAATTGGGAACGCTTGTAACTTCCATCTGCATTATATGGAGCAATTACAGGATCGTAATTGATCGCCGTGTATATAGCTCCCCCATTTTCATTAATGCCAACACCTGTGGAAGCAAAATCGTCGTAGATATACGATGCGTTCAAAGTTACCCCGGCCCGAAGCTTCTGTTGTTCATCGTATGCCAGATTTACTCTTGTATTGTAACGTTTAATTCCGGATCCATCAACTAACCCCTCTTGGTCGAAGTAGTTTAAAGAGGTAAAATAGGTCAGGTTCTCAGAGCCGCCCGAGAAGGAAACATTGTGGTTTTGTATCGCAGCTGTCCGGAAAATCTGGTCCTGCCAGTCAGTCCCTTCTCCTTCAATTTCTGTGATCCGTTGCAGAGGATCACCCCCACCCAAATCAATGATCGAATTTAAAACATCGCGGTATTCTGTTGGCGACAACACATCAAGCGTTTCAGCGGCCTGTTGTACGCCGTAATATCCATCATAAGCAACCTTCAGTTTTCCTTTCTTGCCCTTTTTTGTTGTAATAATTACAACTCCGTTTGATCCCCTGGATCCGTAAATCGCAGTTGCAGAAGCATCTTTTAGAACTTCCAATGATTCAATGTCAGTTGGATTCAAAGAATTTAGCGGGTTTCTTGGATTTTGATTACCGGTAAAACCAACCCCTCCTGTACCTGCAACGGCACTATTATTGATGATAAGACCATCGACGACATAAAGAGGCTCACTTCCGGCTTGGATCGAACCGGAGCCTCGTATATTTATGCTCAAGCCACCACCCGGTTCATTACTTTTTTGAGAAATCTGAACTCCTGCAACCCGGCCTTGTAGTGCTTGCTCAATAGAGGCATTGGCGCCTGGATTCAATTCATCAGCTTTTACTGAAGAAACAGCACCGGTAAGATCACTCTTTCTAACAACCCCATAACCGATCGCCACTACTTCATCAATGCCAATAGACTCCTCCTGCATCGTAATATTAATCGTACTTTGACCGGCAACTTCGATCTCGCGCGATCGCATCCCCACAAACGAAAATACAAGTACCCCATCGCCCGGGACATTCAACAGGCTGTAACGCCCATCTGCATCCGTAATCGTACCGGTAGTCGTTCCCTTTACCAAAACGGTAACACCTGGCATGGGCTCACCTGCCGGGTCGGTTACTTTTCCGCTCACCGGTTGGTTTTGCTGAGCGGATACCGACATTTTAGCAGAGGGCGACAGAATAATCCGGCGATTGTCGATGGAGTAGCTTACTTGCTGCCCCTCAAAAATCTCATCCAACAACTTGTCAATCGATAAATCCTTTGCATGGACATTGATGCGGCGGTACACATCGACAAACTCGTTGTTGTAGATGAAAAAATAGCCGCTCTCGTCTTCAATCTCCCGCAGAACATCTTTTATCTGTACATTTTCCCGGGTCATGGTAAATGTCTTGTTCTGGGAATAGGTTCCCGAAGCCATCAACGTAAAGGTTGACAATAAGAAGAAAAAAGTAGTCAGTTTCATAATAAACAGAACTTTAGTCCTTAGAATACGGTGAAGTATTCCATTCTTGTTAGTTTTTTTCATAAATTCGAAATGTTTAAATTTTTAAACTCTATTGGATGTCTGTTCGTAGCAGACATGTTAACAACAGGAGGGTGGTGGAACACCTTCCTGTTTTCATTTACAAAGGGTTCGGTGTGTGGTCAGTGTTTCATATCATTCCATTTTAAGTTTGATTAAGCGTTTTTGATAGCGCCCCTGGCTGTCTTTTTCCAGCGGGCTTATTTCGTAGCTCAGCGGCGAGGTCATACTGAATATCTTGAGGATTTCTTCAACCGGTTCGTCAATGAATGTCCCGGTAAAGCGATAGTTAGCCAGGCGCTGATCGGTCAGTTCGATTTGAACATTGTACCAGTGCTCCAACTCCCGAATTACCTCGCGGATTGGGTCATCCAGGAAAACCATTTTTCCATCGATCCAACCTATGTATTTCTCCAGATCGGAAGTGTTTTCTTTGATCAGTTTATTTTCTTTTGCCTCGAAACGGCCTAGCTGATTGGGTTCCAGCACCAGCAGTTTTTTCGCGGTTTGGCGATCGGTTGTATTGATGGCCACTTTACCTTCTACCAACACCACATCAATCGCATGTTCCGGCTCGTAGGCATCCACATTGAACTCGGTGCCCAGCGCTTCCACCTCAATAGGGCCGGCTTTCACAATAAACGGCCGGTTTGGATCTTTGGCCACGGCAAAGTAGCCTTCTCCCTTCAACTCGATCAGGCGTTGGTCTTGGGAAGCAAATTGGCTGGAAAATTTCATTGAACTGCCCGAGTTGAGAAATACGGTTGAGCCGTCGGGTAAATCAACGTTTGTACGGGTGCCATAGGCGGCCACCACCTCCTGGAAATATTCACCTGAAGGCTTGCTTTCGGAAGTAAGATAGTTATACAGCCCTGAAAGGAGGACAGACAACAGCAACACAGCAGCAACCTGGTAAACCAAACGAAGGCCACTCGGGACAACTTTCCGGACTCCGGCATGGCGGCGAACCCGGTTAAGGGCAGCGGGGCGATCAATCTTGCCGGGGAAATGAAGCCGTTGCGATCTCTCCCACAAGCTGGCCAAATCATCAAACTCGGCTTGGTTGGCCGCACTTTTACGCAGCCATTCATCCAAAACGGCTGAATCTTCCGGGCTAATGTCGCCGGTCAGTTTTTTGGAAATGAGGACATAAATTGAATCAATATCGGGTGCCATTTTTCTGCTTTTACCCCGATGACCCCAAAAGACAGCGACAACCCTACATCGAAAATGAAAAAAATCTAATCTTTTCGGAAACTAACTGCATTTCAACGTTAAATGGGTCAGGCCCCGTTTGGCCATCCGCATAAAAAACAGGATGGACGGGCTGTTTTTCAGTTTGAAAGAAGGTAAAAATTCGCGTAGCTCAACCCGCAACGTTTTCAGCGAACGGGCGATCAGCGCTTCCACGCCCTTCACCGAAATGTTCATCTCGGTGGCAATCTCCTTGTTGCTCAGGTTCTCGAAGCGGCTCAGTTCGAAAGCCTGTCGGCACCGTGGGGGGAGTTGTCCCAGGGCAACAATCAGGCGTTCCTCGAAATCGCGGCCCAGGATCTCATGCTCAGTCGAATCATCGGCCATGCTTCCCCGGTGCTCGTGTTTCAGCTCCATCTTCTTCAGTTCTGTCAGGTAGTCCGACACCTGGTTGCGTACCATCCTGGTAAGATAGCCCCCCAGGTTTTCGATTTTACCGAGCAAAACCCGCCGCTCCCACAACTTCACAAACACGTTTTGCACCAAGCTTTGCGACATATCGGCATCGTGAATAAACGAACAGGCAAACCGGCAAAGATTGTCGTAATATTTATTGAAAATGAAATCGAAGGCGCGAACATTGCCACTGCTCAGTTCGTGCAGCAACAACGTGTCGGGACTGGAACTATGTAACGACTGAATTTGCATGAAAGACAGATTTCACTGCTGCCAAATGTACAGCATTCGAAGAAATGAAAAAATAGCCCGCGTTTTTTTGTAGCTCAGGGACTGCCACCGCCTGCTCACGGACAGCCGAAATTACAGCCATTCGGCTCACACCCCCGACGGAAACCTCCTTCGCGAAGACGGAAACTCTCCCCATGATGACGGAAACCTCCGCCACGCACACGGACAGCAAAACCACGAAAGGCGGAAAGTTATGAAACCGTGGCCGACTGTTTTTTGCCGCTTTGCTTATCGCGTCGTTTTTCAACCCAAAGGTAAATGGTTGGCAAAACAAGCAACGTCAATAAGGTGGAAGTGATCAACCCGCCAATAACCACCGTGGCCAGGGGACGCTGTACCTCGGAGCCGGGCCCTGAGTTGAAGGCCATGGGGATGAAGCCCAAACTGGCCACCAGCGCGGTCATCAGCACGGGACGAAGCCGGTCGATGGCGCCATCCACCACCAGCTTTTTCAGCGGACCGTCGCTTTCTTTCCGCAGTTCGTTGATATGGTCGAGCAACACAATGCCGTTGAGCACAGCTACCCCAAACAAGGCGACAAAACCAATGCTGGCCGAAACCGACAGGTACATACCCCGGACCCACAACAGAAAAACGCCGCCCGACAAGGCAAACGGCAAATTCAGCAAAATGATGAGTGCAAAACGCATGTGCCCGAAGTTGAGGTACAACAGGCCGATGATGATGAAAAGCGACAACGGAACGACTAACAGCAGATGGTTCATTGCCCGGCGCTGGTTTTCGAAAGTGCCCCCGTATTCGAGAAAATAGCCCGGCGGAACTTCGGCTTGTTCATCAATTGCCTGCTGCAAATTGGCCACGTAAGTGCCCATATCGGTATTTTTGATATTGACTCCCACAATCAACCGTCGCCAGCCGTTTTCGCGCTGAATTTCGCGCGGGCCTTCCTGTGCAACAATCCGGCTCACCCGTTTTAAAGGAATGAACTGGCCGTTTGCCAGGTGCACGGGAATTTCCTGGATTTGCTGAAGCTGTTCCCGGATGTCCTTCGGGTAACGTACCA
This sequence comes from Gaoshiqia sediminis, assembly GCF_025907915.1. Classification (GTDB taxonomy): domain Bacteria; phylum Bacteroidota; class Bacteroidia; order Bacteroidales; family Prolixibacteraceae; genus Gaoshiqia; species Gaoshiqia sediminis. Next base: position 186,290 of record NZ_JAPAAF010000002.1, on the reverse strand, counting down.
AAATATCGAAACGCCGTTGCCCTTCGTACACCTGTCCGGCAATCTGGCCGCCAATGCCGGCTTCAATCACCTGTTGCACCTCGTCCACGTTCAGCCCAAACGAAGCCACCGCCTCGCGGTCAATTTCAATGGTTAGGTAGGGTTGCCCAATGGGCTGCTCCACAAAATAGTTATCAGTCCCCGGCAGGCTGGCCGCAACTTTCGAGATCGCCTCGCCAATGCGGTTTAGTTCTTCCAGATCTTCGCCATAAATTTTCACGGCCAAATCCGATTTCACCCCACTGGTCAGCTCATCCACCCGCATGGCAATCGGTTGAGTAAAGTTGTAGGCCAGACCAGGTTCAGTCTTCAGGTAAGGTTCAATCTGAGCAACAATATCTTCCTTGGTGAACCCTTTGCGCCATTCATCCGGATTTTTGAGCACCACCCACACATCGGTTTGATGCACCCCCATCCAGTCGTTGGCCAAATCGGAGCGTCCGGTTTTGGGGACCACCGTTTCAATCTCCGGGATGTTTTTCATCAATTGGGAAGCCAGCCAATTGGCATTTTCAATCGACTCTTCCAGAGTGACAGACGGCATGCGAACCTGTTCCACCAGGATGGAACCTTCATCGAGTTCGGGCAAAAACTCGCTTCCCAAACGCGCCATTACCACCAAAGAGAGCGCGAATACCACCAGGGCGACACCTAAAACCAGCCCACGCTTTTGGATGTTACGCTCCAAAAAGCGCCGGTAGATGGGTTGCAGCCAACTGATGAGCCTGTTTTTACGGGGCTTCACCCCGCGGCGAAATACCAAGACCGATATAGATGGCACAAACACCAGTGCCAATAACAACGACCCCAGAACGGCGGCTGCTACCGTTATCGCCATCGGACGGTACAGGATTCCTTCCATCCCACTGAAGGTCATAATTGGTACATACACCATCAGGATGATCAGCACCCCGAAAAAGATGGGCCGCACCACTTGCCGGGCAGCTTTCAGGATAGTTTCTGCTGCCGGTTCCTTTTTGTCGCTTCCGTGCAGACGGTGGATAATATTTTCGACCATCACCACCGATCCGTCCACCACCATCCCAAAGTCGATCGCGCCCAGGCTCATCAGATTGGCAGCCAGCCCAAACTCACGCATGCCGATAAAGGCAAACAACATCGAAAACGGAATAACCATCGCCACGATAATTGCCCCTGAAAATTCGCCCAGCAAAAGCAGCAACACCACAATCACCAGAAAACCACCTTCTACCAAATTGGTGGTAATGGTGCCTGTGGTCCGTTTGATCAGGTCCGACTGATCGTAAAACTTTTCAATTACCACACCCTCAGGCAGATTTTTGTTGATGGATTCAATTTTTTCTTCGATACCGGCAATCACCTCACGCCCGTTGCCGCCGCGAAGCATCATCACAATGCCGGTAACCACTTCGCCCCGCCCGTCGCGGGTAACTCCGCCCTGCCGGATTTGCGTGCCCAACTCCACCTCGGCCACATCCTTGATAAACACCGGTGTATTGCCCAACTTGGTGACCACAATATTGAGGATGTCTTCCTTCTTGTTGATTTGTCCAAAACCGCGCACAATGTACTGTTCGCGATTGTGCTCCAGGAAATTTCCCCCGGATACCGAATTATTGCTGCCAATAGCATCGATGATATCCTGGATGTTCACGCCGTACATCCGCATTTTTCCGGGTTGAATAATGACATTGTATTCTTTGACAAAGCCACCAAACGAATTGATCTCGGTGACGCCCTTCACCACCTTTAGTTGCGGGGCAATAAGCCAGTCCTGAATCTCCCGCAGTTCGGTGAGCGAATAATTTTCGCCCTTCACTTCATACTGATAGATTTCGCCCAGCGCGGTAGAAATAGGGCCAAGCTGCGGGGCCGACACATCGGGCGGCAATTCGTCAACAATGGATTGCAGCCGCTGACTAACCATTTGCCGGGCAAAATAAATGTCGGTGTTTTCTTCAAATTCAACCGTAACGGCCGAGAGCCCAAACTGCGAAATTGATCGGACTTCCTTCACATCGGGCAAGCCGTTCATGGCCGTTTCGATAGGGTAGCTGACCAGTTTCTCCACGTCGTAGGGCGAGTAACGCCCCGCTTTTGTAATAACCAATACCTGCACAGGCGTAACATCGGGCAGTGAATTGATGGGTAACTGCCTGAGCGAATACACGCCTGCAACTGCCATCAGTACCACCAACGAAAGAGCAACATATTTTTGTCTGACAGAAAATTCGATAATCCGGTGTAACATGTTTTTCGGGTTTGACGGTTATTCCTCTGCAATCAGTTCGTAGCGCGAGAGGGCTTTCAGGCTGAAAACCTGCGACACGGCCAGCTCTTCATTATCGCTGATGCCGTGTTGAGCAATCGCAAAACGGTCGCGAATTTCCGACACGTCCACGGCCCGCTTTTCATACGTATGGTCATCTATTTTAACAAACACAATGGCTTGGTTCCCGTCGTAGGTCACTGCTTGCAGCGGAACGGCGAACACCTCGCCTACCGAGCTGGTGCTAATTTGGAGGCGGACATTTTCACCGGGCCGGGGCCAGTTGTTTTCGGGGACAATTTCGATGTTGACCACCACCGAGCGATTATCTTCATCGAGGCCGGGGTTAACCGATGAAATCCGGGCTTTCAGGTTCAGGCTACTTCCCTCCCGTTGGGCAATGGTGACACTATCGCCGGGATTCACAAAACGGGCATCCGCCGGGCTCAGATAACCTTTTACGAGTACCTGCTCCAAATCGATTATGCGACCCAATTTTTCCAGGGCATTCACCGACTGGCCCAGGTCCACCATGCGCTGGTCGAAACTTCCGTTGATGGAGGCATGGATCTTCAGGCTGGGATCGATTTGCTCCGCATTGCTGAACGCTTCAATTTCATGGTCGGGCACACCGATGGCCTTCAACTTCGCATAGGCAGAGATAGAAGCTGCCGTCGCCCGCTGAAAATCCGACATGGCACGCTCCAGCTCCGAACGTGAGCTAATCGTTTGCTCCACCAACTGCTTCAGCCGTTCGAGCCGACTGGTCTGAAACTTCTCTTCGGCAATGGCCTGCAGGTATTCGGCAACCAAGTTCCCAAACACCAGGCTCTCAATTTTGAAGAGTTCCTGGCCTTTCCGCACCAATTGACCTTCGTGCACCATAATGGCGCTAATCTGTCCGTCAACAGGCGTACTGATAATACTGACATGGTTGGGCGCCGGAAACACAACACCGGGGGCCTGCAACGTGTATTGCTGAATGCTGCTGCTAACCCGGGCGGTCTGAATGTTCAACTCCGTTTTCTCCTTATCGGTGAGGCGGACAATCAGCTTGCCTTCGCTCGGCCCCGCGACGGATGGAGGAGTTTCCTGCACCTCCCCGGTGGTTACTTTATCTCCACCGCCTGAGCACGAAGCCCAAGTCAGAGGAAGCCCCAAAAAGAGAATAACCATTAAATATTCTTTCAATGTTGTCATGGTGCTTATCGTTTTAATACACTAATTCTTTGTTCAGAAATTTCTCCAACTGAACCAGTTCGAGGTAATAATCGCGCAAGGCCACGAGGTATTGCTTCTGATTGGATAAGAAGGTTTGTTGCGCGTTGATCAGGTTGAGCAGATCAATCTCGCCCAGCCGGAATGCTTCCAGACTCAACTGCTGCAACTTCTGCGATTTGCCGCTCATGATTTGCTGGTAGCGGTCAATTATTTGCTTACTGCTGATGTAGCCATGCCAGGCATGTTCAATTTTCTGCTTCATTTCCAACTCAATGTCTTTTTGCTGCCATTCAATTTCGGTCTGCCGGGCTTCGGCCATCCTGATTTTCCCCTTTTGCCCGAAAGGCAGCCAAACCGGTAAGCTGAGCCCCACTTCAAATCCATTATAATTAAATCCGTCGCCATAATTTTGCCGGTACAGGTTGAAACGAATATCGGGTAGGAGGTTGCTTTTGGCCTCTTTTAATTTGTATTGTGATGCCTGATATTCATGCAGGGCAGCCGTATAGGCTGGCTGTTCGTGCAAGACTGAAAGTGCCAGGATTTGGTCAATTTCAACGGCCGTGCTGCTCAGGCTATCAGCAAACTGAATGTCGTAGCTGATCGCGGGCACCTCGAGCCCCATCAAATAAAACAGGCTGTAACGCGCCAAATGCAGCAAACGTTCTGCTTCGCTGAGCGAATTTTCGGCCTCGGCCACCTGTAACTCGGCATTCAGCAAATCCATTCCGTTTCCGATGCCCGTTTCAAAGCGAGTATAAACAGCATTGTATAATTCGTCCGCCAATTTCTTTTGTTGCTTTCCCAAGTCCTGCAGATACAAGGCATAAAGCACCTCCACGTAACGCGATTTCACCTCCGACTTAAGCTCATTTTCCATCGCCCGGATGCGGTAACTCAACGCCTCGGCTTCTTGCCTGACAGCTTTCAACCGGTAAATAGTGGTCAGCGGAAAATCAACTGTTTGGGAAATTGTCCAGCGTCTTTCCTCAAAAGGCTTGGCTGCCTTGCTATCGATTCCTTCCTCGAAATAGCTGATTTCAGGCGCTTCGATGCCAGTCAACGTGCGCCACTCGTTTTCTTTTTGCACCAGAACGGCACGTGCCTGATTGAGACCGGGGTGGTTCATCAGGGCCGAATCTACCGCGTGGGAAAGCAGCAGCCGTTTTTCCTGTGCACCTAAAAAGCCGGGAAGCAACAGGATGAAAAAGACTAAAAATTTGATCATGACTGAATGAATTTTCACGGAGAACAAATGTTTGAATTAAAAAGACAATCAGGAAAGAAATTTGTTTTCCATTAAATTTACGAAATTTGAATCGGAGCGTTAATACATTAACTTGCTTTCTTTCAAAAAACAAACCCATGAGCCTTCAAAAAGAGATCGGTGACAAAGGCGAAGAAATTGCCCGCCAACATTTACGTTCACTCGGCTACGAGCTGTTGGAAACCAACTGGCATTTTCATCATTACGAAATCGACATCATTGCCCGTGATGGCAACGAGTTGGTGATTGTAGAAGTAAAATCGCGGACGGGTACTACTTTTGAGCACCCTTCCGAGGCCGTGAGCAACAAAAAGATACGGTATCTTGTGGAAGCTGCCGAGGCCTTCATTTTTAAAACCGACAGCAAGCTGGACACGCGTTTTGATGTAATTTCCATCATCTTTTACGGACAAAACTTTGAACTGGAACATTTTAAGGATGCTTTTTATCCTACTGCCTGAAATCGGGAATTATCGTTATTTTTGACCCAAAGCATTTCCGTATGAACATTGAGGAGCTACGAAATTATTGCGTTTCGAAAAAGGGTGTTACCGAGGAGTTTCCATTCGACGAAACCACCTTGGTTTTTAAGGTGATGGGGAAAATATTTGCCCTTACTGATTTGGAGGACGATTTGACAGTAAACCTGAAATGCGACCCGGAAACGGCAGTTGAGCTGCGCGAATCGTATTCTTGCGTACTACCCGGTTATCACATGAATAAAAAACACTGGAACACAGTACTCATTAATGGCTCGGTAAACGACCGGCTGATCGAAAGCTGGATTGACCACTCGTACAATTTGGTGGCAGAAAAACTGACCAAAACACAAAAAGACCAATTGGCAAACCTTTAAATCCGACTGATGATTGAATTTGAACTGCAAACCGAATACATCGAACTGATCAAACTGCTCAAACTCCTCCGGCTGGTGGAATCGGGCGGGCAGGCCAAACTGGTTGTCGAAGACGGACTGGTGAAACTGAACGGCGAAGTGGAATTCCGAAAACGGGCCAAAATCCGCAAAGGCGACAAATTGGTATTTGACGAACATGTGATCATTATGGTGAAATAAAATAAGCCGGCAGAGACCCCGCCGGCTTGGAATGCTTGTGTGAAGGTGGAATGAAAGAAAATAAACTGATTTTAATTACTAATGGTAGTAAATTTCAATCGCACTCCAAAGGTAATTCATTCACTTCCAATCCTTCAAATTTTTTACGCACTATTGTATGAACACCCCCTATTTTTGCATGAAACCCCTACTCCCAGCTCATGAACGATATGTTTTTGGCCATTTTCGTGTTTTTTTGAAAAGCTAAAATTTCAGGTTCAATCCAACACCAAAAAGTTCCTTAAATTGTACCCTCGAACCGCTTCGTTCGGCAATCCCGTCGTTGTTGTCATCAATCGGTACTTTTACGTCGTCATCATAAATCAAATTGGTCACCACATTGGCCGACAGGTAATCGTTGATTTTCATGTTGATCATGACATCCCAATGAATGTCAATATTACCCGGCTTGTCGAGATAATTGGAGAAAAAGTCCGCTTTGGTTTCCAGATTGACATTTTTTACCACTTCCGTTTTAAACTGTGCCTTCAGGAAAGCGCCCATTTCAGACCGGCTTTTCTTTCCGATATCAACCCCAAATGCACCTTGGTCCGACAATTCATCATCCGTGACAACGGTTAATTTACCGGTCAATGGTGAAACAAACAACGAGAATTGATCATTGGGTTTGTAATCGGCCCCCAGTGCCAACGTGAAATATCCGGGAGCCAAAAACCGCGAAATCGGATTGTCGCGATCGGGATAATTATAACCGTTGGTAAACTGCGACCTGAAATTGAACAAAGCCGAATAAAAAATATTTCCACCCGATTTCAAACCAATTTTTGAATTGAAATCAATTTTATCATCCGATTTAATGTAATCTTCGCTTCCCTCTTTCAGAATGCCATAGCCCATATCAAGTGAGTTTTCCCAACTAATCCGGTCCTTCTGGTAGTTGGCAAATGTGCTGATCAGCAAGGTTCCCGATGCCGAACTTTTTCCACCAGCCACCCAGTTCGAGAGCGATACTTGTGTAAAGCTCAGAGAAGCGAATCCCCCTGTTTTCCAAACCTTAACCGAATCGGCAGGCGCTTGTGCACCTGCCAGCAACGGCATACAAAAAAGGGCCATCAGAAATTTTTTCATGGTGTTTATTTTTGAAGGTGAACATCCAACTGTGGAAACGGAATGTGCATCCCATTCTTCTCAAATTCTTTGTAAACCGTTTCATTCATATCGAAGAAGACTCCCCAGTAGTCTGAACTATTCACCCACACACGAACGGTAATGTTCACCGAGCTGTCGGCTAGTTGGCCGAGGGCTACAAATGGTTCAGGATCTGCCAGGATGCGAGAATCCAGCTTGATTAATTTCAACAGAAGCGACTTGGCCTTGTCATAATCGTCGCCATAAGCGATGCCGAACGAAAAGTCAACCCGGCGGTTTTCTTCGGCGGAATAATTGATCAAGGATCCCGTGGAAAGTCCGCCGTTCGGGATGATGATGGTTTTATTATCAGGTGTTTTCAGCACGGTAATGAAAATCTGTATCTCGGAAACCGAACCGGCGTAGCCTTGAGCTTCGATGTAATCACCTACCTTGAACGGCTTAAATATCAGGATCATGACTCCACCGGCAAAGTTCTGCAGTGTCCCCGACAAGGCCATACCAACTGCCAAACCGGCCGCACCAAGAAGGGCCACAAAAGATGTCATCTGAATTCCCATCATGCTGATGACGGTGATAAACAACATGGCTTTCAGCAAAATTCCGGTAAGGCTGTTCAAAAATCCACGCAGCGAAGCATCCACATTCTTTTTCTCCATAACCCGGCTCATTGCCTTGGTAATCATTCGAATTACCCACAGACCAATAAACAGGACAACAAGTGCCACAAGGAATTTCACCCCATAGGTAACAACAATTCCGGTAATCCAGGTAGAGAAGCTTTCAATCATTTCCATAATACACTAAGTTTTTAAGTTTCTTTTAAAGTTAAACAGAATTCCCCGAACGAAAGCAAAAAATTCAGCCGGAATACATAAAAAAAGGCATTCCTTCCGAAATGCCCTTAGAAATAAACCAATCAAATATCCCCTTTATGCGATATTTTTGACCAGGTCCAAGGAATCTTTTACCTGAAATAATCTTGACACATCATTGTCGTCAATATTAATATTAAAAGAGTCTTCGAGATAATACAGGAACAAGGCCCAATCAACCTGATCAAATTTCAAATCTTCCTGAAAAGAAGCATCCAGTTCGATATCGGTTCTCGAAACTCCTGTTTTCCTTAATACTCGGTACAAAGTTCTTCTGAGTGTTCTGTTTTCCATAGTGGCTAAAAAATTAACGTACAACTTACACGTTTTCTGGTTTTCTGCTTAAATAGATCGGGTCAAAATTAAAAAATCGAACAAAACATTAAACGGTTCTAATGAATAAAAGTTTACACCTTTACATATATTAACAGGACTTAAAAGGCGCAAAATGTGACAGTTGATCACTCGCCCGCCATAAAACATCAAGAGCAAGCCATAAAATTATCAAAATGAAAGAATTATTGAGGACTATTGAACAAAGTGATAGTTGAACGATTTAGTGATTTTTCCATTCCGACTTTAACAAACTGTAAACTTCCAGGTCGATAAAACGGTCTTGGTGCTTTTCGCCGGCCCGTTCAACTCCTTCAAACCGAAAACCCAGTCGCTTGGGGATGGCAGCACTTTTATCATTTCCTACACCGCATTTAATTTGCACCCGGTTCATATTCATCGTATCAAACACAAAACCAATCAAGGTTCGCGTTGCCCGTGTCATAATTCCCCTTCCTACCAGCGCTTCAATAAGCCAATATCCAATTTCGGTTTTGAGGTTGATATGATCGGTATCTTTCAGGCCAATCAGCCCGGCAAACTGATCCTGGTACCAAATCACAAAAACATCTTCTTTCCCCGAAACCGTAGATGCCATCACCGACCGGATAAACGCTTCGGTATCCTCTTGTGTGCAGGTCATCGCCACAAAAGGCAACCAGGGCAAAAGAAACTCCCGGTTCCGGTCAATTGCCTGAAACACTTGAAACGCGTGGGAATATTTGATACGTTCCAATCGGATAAACTCATTCACTACCAGTTCATTCATATGCAGGATTTGTGTTTTCCATTTTTCAAAATTAATTGTTTTCTGCTGAACCAGCTTCATCGGAAAATTTTCAGGATTGATTTTCAAAAAATAAGTCCGGCTTTTACGGCCTGACAGCATGATTATGGTAGCAGACCTGCCTATTATTTTCATGATCGCTATAATCTCAGTATATTGAAGGCCCGAAAAATGACATAAAACACATCACAGTACTTATATTTGTGGAAATGCAAAATTTTATGAACAAACTGATTGGAACCATCTTGCTGCTGGCTTTGTTTTTCAACCTTTCCTGCGGAAATACCGAAACAAAAGAAACAGACGTGCAGGTAAAAATTGAAACAGAATTTGGCGATATCATCCTTAAACTATACGACGAAACGCCCCAACACCGCGATAATTTTCTGAAACTGGCACGCGAAGGATTTTACAACGGATTGCTTTTTCACCGCGTCATCAAAAACTTCATGGTACAAGGGGGCGATCCCGCATCGAAAAACGCACAGCCCGGACAACGGTTGGGAGGCGGCGACCCGGGTTACACGCTCCCGGCAGAGATTAACCCGGCGCTTTTCCACAAGAAAGGGGCGCTGGCCGCTGCCCGGCAAGGCGATCAGCAAAATCCGGAAAAACGGTCTTCCGGCTCGCAATTCTATATTGTGCAGGGAACGGTTTTTACCAACGGCGCCTTGGATTCGCTCGAAATGCAGCTAAATGCACGACGGGCGCAGGACGTACACCGGAAATATTTCGTGCAGCATCAGCAGGAACTGAACCAACTGCGCCAAGCTGGTGACCAGGATAAGTTTGCCGTGAGGGTGGCGGAGATACGCGAAGCAGCCGAAAAAGAAATTGCTGCCTTACCACCTTTTAAAATCGATGAGGCCAAACGAAATATTTACACGTCGATTGGTGGTTATCCGTCGCTGGATATGAACTACACGGTTTTTGGCGAAGTAGTAGAAGGACTGGACGTGCTGGATAAATTGGCTACCACAGAGACGGACCAGTTTGACCGGCCCAAAACCGATTTGAAAATGAAAGTGAAAGTGATTGAATGATGAAGTATTTATTTGTATTAGCCTGTTTTTTATTCTCATCTCAAATTGATGGCACTGCTCAGGATAAACGTATTGTTGAGATTTCTACGAACTTGGGCACCATGCGTTTTCGCCTGTACAACGACACGCCCAAACACCGCGATGCCTTTATCAAACTGGCCAACGAAGGCTATTACGACGGCACCCTGTTTTACCGGGTCATCCAGAATTTTTTGATACAAGGTGGCTCCAAGTCATCGCGGAATGCGGCACCCGGAAAACGTATCGGGTACGGTGATCCGGAACACACGGTGGACGATGAAATCATTCCCGCCCATTTCCACAAAAAGGGAGCGCTTTGTGCCCCGCGCCAACCCGACGAGGTGAACCCCTTTAAGCAGTCGGACATCTCCCAGTTCTACATCGTAAAAGGGCAGGTTTTTACTGAAGGCGAACTGGATACACTTGAGCTTGCAGTGAACCGACCCATCCGAAAAAAAGTGACCGAGCAGATTTTCACCCCTGACATTCGGGAAAAACTAAAAGAATTGAAAGCCGAAAACAAGGTGGAAGAATTTCGCGAGTTGGCCGGTCGGGTGAAGAAAGATATCGACTCTCGCTATCATCTCGATCAGGGCATCCTAGAATTTTCCGCAGCACAGCGCAAAGCCTACACAACAGTGGGCGGCTATCCCGATCTGGACGGGAAATACACCATCTTCGGAGAATGCATCTCGGGCTTTGAGGTGATTGACAAAATAGCAGCCCTCGAAACCGACAGCAACAACCGCCCCTTCACCGATGTTAAAATCAACGTAACCATCATCCAATGAAGTTAATTACCCGCCTGTTCATTCTGGTCATACCCCTGTGGTTTGTTGCCTGCTCGCCGGGTGAAAAGAAAAGCAGCGAAACAAAAGAAAGCAAGCCAACCGAACAAGCCATCTCAACGAACGATGGCTTCATGGGATTTGTACCGTCCGTTGTCAGGATCGAAAGTTTCGACCAGGGCCGGTTCCTGGAAAGCGAAACCGCTTTTTTTGTGGACAGTAATCTCGTAGTTTGCCGACTAGCCCCTTTACTGGAGGCCACTGATGCGCTAATCACGCCGTTGGACGAAACCAAAAAATTCAAGATCACCGGCTTTGTGGCCATCGACCGGATCAACGACCTCATTCTGCTCCAAACCGAAGGCATCATTCGAAGGGGACTCCCGCTGCACGAGGGCATTGCGGTCAACGGCGAGAAATCGCTTTTTCTGGCCAAACCGCAAAACAACACCTTGCCGCTCCACCGCGGGCAAATTACCGGCTATGGAAATGTGAAAGGAAGTATGCGCTACCACGTTTCCAACCAGTTCCGGTCGCAATATTACGGAACGCCCGTATTTTTAGCCGATGGCGCTTGTATCGGGCTTGGCTACTCGGAGGTAATCGACTATGAAAACCAACCGCTCGTCATCCCATCAACGATCATAAAAGAATTGATGAGAAAAGCCAACCGGGAAGCGCAACCGCTAACAAATATAAAAACCACAGCCAGCAAAGCGGTAAGCGAGGCCAACAGCAAAATCAAGGGTCTGCTGCTCGAAACCGACTTGGGAAATATTCGTATCCGCCTGTCCAACGAAACGCCCGAGTACCGTGACAATTTTATCGCACTGGTGAATGAAAATTACTACGACAGCCTGCTCATTCACCGTGTTATCAAAGGATTTTGCATCCAAAGCGGCGCTGCCGACACCCGCTATGCCGGGAAAGACGACATTGTGGGATGGAAAGGCCCCGGTTATACGCTTCCGGCCCATATTGTGCCGAAATTTTTTCACAAACGTGGGATGATCGGTTCACCCCGGAAACCTGATCGTGGCAACAGCAAGCGGCGCTCTGACGGCTCGCAGTTTTACATTGTTACCGGGCGTACTTATTCTGATCAGGAACTCAACGAAATTGAAAAGGAAACCGGCTACCGGTTCTCTGCCAACCAGCGCCAGGTATATAAAACCATTGGCGGAGCACCGCACATCGATGGTTCATACACCATCTTTGGTGAAGTAGTTGACGGGATGAACGTTGCCGACAAAATCAACCAGCTGCCGGTTGACAGCGATTTTCGACCCTTGCAGGATATCCGCCTGCGAAAGATTACGATCATCAAATAAAAACCGGCATGTTTTAGCATTTACAGGCGCATTCATTATCTTTGTGCCTCCATTCAACAGCATACGAAGATGTTAGAAAAAATTACACAACTAAAAGAAGAACTGGAATCGGTAAGTGTTTCGGCCTTGGAACAGGTTGAAGAACTTCGCATTAAATACATCAGCAAAAAAGGCCTGCTGAACCAATTGTTTGCCGACTTTAAAAACGTTCCGGCAGACCAGAAAAAGGCCGTCGGACAAGCCATCAACGAACTGAAAGAGTTTGCCCTTCAAAAAATAAATGAGCTGAAAGAAAGCTTTGAAAATGCAGACCAACAGGCTGGTAGCGATGATCTAACCATGCCTGCCGAACCGATGCGCCCCGGCACCCGGCACCCGCTGTCGATTGTGCGAAATGAGATCATCGAAATCTTTGCACGTCTTGGCTTTACCGTGGCTGAAGGACCGGAAATTGAAGACGACTGGCACGTGTTCTCGGCGCTGAACTTTCCGCCCGAACACCCGGCCCGCGACATGCAGGACACGTTCTTTATCCAAAAAAATCCGGATGTGCTGTTGCGCACCCACACCTCCAGCGTGCAGGTGCGGGTAATGGAAAAAACACAGCCCCCTATCCGGGCCATTTTCCCCGGTCGCGTGTTCCGCAACGAAGCCATCTCGGCCCGTGCACACTGTATCTTCCACCAAATTGAAGGGCTGTACGTGGACGAAAACGTGTCGTTTGCCGATTTAAAACAGACCTTGTTGTACTTTTCTCGTGAGCTGTTTGGCGAAAAAACGCAAATCCGCCTCCGCCCGTCCTATTTCCCGTTTACTGAACCATCGGCTGAGATGGATGTGAGCTGCTCCATTTGCGGCGGAAAAGGCTGCAACGTATGCAAATATACCGGCTGGCTCGAAATTTTGGGCTGCGGCATGGTCGATCCAAATGTACTCGACCTGTGCGGTATCGACTCGAAAAAATACACCGGCTTTGCTTTCGGAATGGGCATTGAGCGGATTGCCATGCTCAAGTTTGGCATCAAAGACATCCGCCATTTCTTCGAAAACGACGTCCGCTTCCTGCGACAATTCGAGTCGGCCTACTAATCAATAAATCGAAAGCAACTGAAAACCACCTGCTTATTTGGAATGATTTTTCACGGGCAGGTGGTTTTTGTTGCTGATTATTTATTTAATTTGCAGGCAGGTTTGGGAATTGCTTTTCGATTTATAAAAGTTATGCGATGGGGTTACTTCTGTACATTTTAGCAGCGATAGCATTTAGCGTTTACGCTGCATACAAGTCGGCTTACTTTGCCGCGACTCAATATTGGGGGTTGAAACTGACCTATTCACGCGAAACGATCGAAAGCCTGACAGCCAACAAGCAGATCAACCACTACCTGAAAAAGATTAACTTAAACGGGCTTCAAAGCGCCATCACCCCACGCAACCAAAAAACCAAACGGACCATCATCGCCGCATTTAACCTGCTTTTCTTTTTTGCTGGAGCTTTTGCTTTTGTCTGGTATGTGCCCATCCTAACCTTGTTTGGCATACTCATTCTGAAAAACCTTGTTCGCCAGGCACTGCCTACAGCCAGTTCGCTGAAAAGCCTGGAGAAAGTAATTGCCGAAATGGAAAAAGAATCCCGCTTGCTGGAGGAACAGGAGCGTTTGCAGGAGAAAGAAGCTTCCGATTTCTTTATCGACCAATTGCGCCTATCGCTTGTTCCTAGTAAACCAGATGCTCGGTTAAGTCATCCACGTCATCTGCAAAATAGTCGGGTTGAAGTGATCTGATTTCGTCGGCATCGCCATAACCGTAGCCCACGCCAATGGTGCTGATCTCATTGGCCTTTCCACCCACAATATCAAATTTCGTATCGCCAATCATCACCATGTTCGGTGAAGGTATCAATTGGTTCCGATCGAGCAGCTGCGTAATAATACCTGCTTTGGTATGCAGACCGCCATCGCCCGAGCCTTGAAAATCGGTCAGATAACGATCCAGACCAAATTCGCGCAGCACGATTTCAGTGAAACGGTCTTTTTTCGAGGTCGCCACATAAAGTTTCGTTCCCCTGTCGGCCAGCTCAGCCAGTAATTCAGCGATGCCCGCATACAATTCGCCTTCGTACAAACCTTTTGTGCTGTAATATTCACGGAACAAGCGAACGCCAAGCTCCACCTGACGTTCGTCAAAGCCGAGCACGTTTTTCAGTCCATCCTGGATGGGCGGGCCAATCAGCCGGTCTACTACCACGGAGCCAATCCGGTCGTGGTCCATTCGTGAAAACATGTAGTTTAACGAGTTTTCAATCCCAACTTTTGAGTTTAATAAAGTCCCGTCCAGATCGAAAATGATATGTGAATAATTGACCATGAATAACGATTTTGGTGCAAAGAAAATACAAATAAATGGCATCCGGATTTCCTCGATGCTTAAAACACTCCAACCTTAAAAATTATTAATCGCACATTAAAATAGTGAAACCTGATTCTTGAACTAGGTAAGAAGATGAGTCTTCTAAAGTGCCTAAATAAACACCAACACAATCCCTCCTACCATCGCCACAGCACTAGCCATATTCACATAAGCCGCAAACCAAAAATCGCTGGTGCTAATTTGTTTTTGGTGGTGGCCGATGTAAGGTTTCTTGACCAGTTTGCCGTGGTACACATTTGGCCCGCCAAATTGGCATTTCAGAATACCGGCAAGGGCCGCTTCGGGGTAACCGGCATTGGGGCTGGCGTGCCGGTGACCGTATCGGAATACATGCTGCACACCGCTCCAACTGAGAGAAACCAACACCATCAGCAGCGCCGTCAGCCGGGCGGGAACCAGGTTGAGCAAATCATCCAGGCGGGCGGCAAACCAGCCATAGTCTTTGTAGCGCTCGCTTTTGTAGGCAATCATCGAGTCGAGGGTGCTGGCCATTTTGTAGGCGAAAAGCGCCGGAACGCCACCCAGCGCATAAAAAAACAGCGGGGCGATCACGCCATCGCTCAGGTTTTCGGCCATGGTTTCGAGCACGGCTGTGCGAATTTGCTGCTCATTCAGCTTCGTCGTATCGCGGCCAACGATAAAGCTCAGTTGTTTGCGGGCAGCCTCGATCCCTTCTTTTTCGAGGGCACGGATCACCAGCCATGATTCGTAAACCAGGCTACGGTTGGCCAAACCAAAGAAAACGGCGACGGATGCCGTAATGATGAAAACAGCGGGATAGCCTTCCAGATAAACAAACACAAAATGAAGCACAGCCCAGGTACCGCCAACCAGCAAAGCCGAAGTTAATGCTCCTTTCAGCTTGCGATTTTTACCCCGGTTGAAACGCTTCTCGAACCAAGCAATCAGCCAGCCAAACAACCGGATAGGGTGCGGCAGCCAGCGCGGATCGCCCAGCAGGCCATCGAGGGCAAAACCGGTGAGAAGCGGGAGTATGAGTAAATAACTATTGTCCATAAATGCTTTTCAAGTCATCCTGAACTTGTTTCAGGACCTTTCTCTTATTTGAAACAGATCCCGAAACAAGTTCGGGATGACTCGGCTTTATTGAGGGTTTCACTTTAAGTGAAGCCCTCAATCTACTGTGTTTATTCATCAATCTGCATCACCGCATACACATAGTCCATGTCCACATGGGCACGAACGTGGGCGGCAAGCTTATCGTATTGTTCTTCCTTGAATTTGGCGTAATCAAACTCGGCGACTTCAGCCTTGAGTTGGTTGGCTTTCAGGATATCTTCCACCACCGCTTTGTTGTCGAGGATGCCGTGCAGGTAGCTGCCCCACAGTTTGGGCGAAACCATACAGCCGTCAGCCGAGCCGTCGTTCAGCGTACACAAGGGTTGGCCGCTTTTCAGTTCGGTAACGCCCATGTGAATTTCGTAACCCGAGCAAGCTTCGTCGCGACCGGCAAATTTGAAATCGGTTTGCACGGTGCGTTTGTCCTGTGTCAGGGTGGTGACAACCGGCAACAACCCGAGACCCGGAATGGCGTCAATTTCGCCCTCCACATGATGCGGGTCGCGGATTTCTTCGCCCAATAGCTGGTAGCCGCCGCAAATGCCGTACACACCTTTGTCCGCCTCGGCAGCCTGCAAAATGGCTTTGGCCAAACCCCTTTCGCGCAGAAACATCAGATCGGAAATAGTATTCTTGGAGCCCGGAACCAGCACCACATCTGCTTTGGCAATCTCCTCGGGGTTGGCCGAATAATACAGGTTGACATCGGGCATGCGCTCCAGCATGTTGAAGTCGGTGAAGTTGCTCATGTGCCGCAGCAGCACCACGGCCACATTCACCTTGCCATCGTCTTTCACACTGCCGCGTTTGAAATCGATCACCACGCTGTCTTCCTGCTCCACGTGGATGTCGGTGAAGTAGGGAACCACACCGATCACCGGGATACCGGTCAGCTCTTCCAACATCTTTCGGCCATCTTCAAACAAAGCAATGTCGCCCCGGAATTTGTTGATGAGAATACCCTTAATGAGTTTCCGCTCGGCCTTGGGCAGCAGCTTGATGGTACCGTACACGCTGCCAAATACGCCGCCGCGGTCGATGTCGGCCACCAAGATCGTGGGCGAGCCGGTTTCGAGCGCCACACGCATGTTTGTGATGTCCTTGTCCCACAGGTTCACTTCCGAGATGCTGCCCGCACCTTCCATCACAATCGGATTGTAGCGCGCATCGAGCGAGCGCCAGGCTTTCATGGCTTCGGAAAACAAGTAGTCGCGGTCGGTTTTCAGGAAATACTCCTGCGCCGTTTGGTCGCCCATCGGTTTGCCGTTCAGCACCACCTGGGCTTTGGTGTGGCTGGTCGGTTTCAGCAAAATGGGGTTCATGGCGCTGAGGCAGGGAATGCCGCAAGCCTCGGCCTGCACGGCTTGCGCGCGGCCCAGTTCCAAACCTTCGGCGCTGGCATACGAGTTCAGCGACATGTTCTGCGCTTTGAACGGGGCCGGTTGGTAACCATCTTGCTTAAAAATGCGGCAAAACGCGGCGTTGATCACCGACTTGCCCACATCGGAGCCGGTTCCGACAAACAGGATGGGTTTGAGCTTAAGCTGTTGTTTCATATTCATTAAAATCATTACAAACACGATCGTCCTTCCGAAAAAGCGTTCCAAAGATAGCAGAAACCGGAGCAAACAGGGGGTTTTCACGGGATAATTGAACAGGTTTAAATTCGCTTTGGCAGCTTGCCCAGGGCGGTTCGATTTTTCAATTCGCTCACACGAAGACATTTGTCTAAACCGGCGCCATTTTTCATCTAAACTTTAGGCCTTTGTCCTTTTTCCTAAATTTACTAATTCAAAATTTAAAGACCTTGTACCTTTTCCTAAAGTATTCCCACTATTATTTAATCCCTTTGTGCATTTTCCTAAACTAAAGGTTTGTTAATTTTATCACCTTGTACATAGTCCTAAAGTTTACGTACCAATATTTTATCACTTTGTACTTTTTCCTAAATTATTGGCTTAAATACTTTAGGAAAATGTCGGGAATGATTAAATTTTACGTTAACTTGAAGAGAAAAAATATCACCCATGCCAATCAACTATCAACCCGTTACGCCGCAGATGCTTTATGCAGGCCTTCGGGAAACCGACAAAACCACCGAACACAAACTGCCAAGCTTTGTCAACGAGGCCATTCCGAGCGGCAACAGCTATCTCGACCTGTTGGCCCGGCTTATTGTCACCAACGGGAAGCGGCCTGCACCGCATTATGCCCGGATGCTGGGCGCCAATCCGCGGCAATTCGACGGGGCCATTCGTTGCCTGACAGGGATGAGCGCCCACAACTGGATTAACGAATACCTGCGCCTGGTTGCCTGCGATTTGCTGGAACACACGTCCCTCACGTTTAAGGAAATCGGGCGCATGCTGAACCTGTCGCAAAGTAGTTTCAGCCAGTTTTTTCAGGCCTACCAACACATGCAACCCTGGGAGTACCGAAGCCTGAAGAAAGACGGGAAGCAGGTGAGTTACTTTTATGACTAATGCGCTGAGGTAAATTCAAATACTTCGCCGTAATCCACCCGTTGCTGAAACGCGTCCAAAGGTGCAGTCCGGTTCAACAGGCATGACAGAGCCCTCACAATGCCGCCATGCGTGATCACCACGACATTCGTTTCGTTGTTATTCTGTAACTCGTCGAGAAAAGCGCCGGTGCGACTGATCAGGTCGCGGAACGATTCGCCGCCGGGAGTCCGAACGCTTACATAGTCGGCAAACCAGGCCTGCGCTTCCGTCGTTTCGCTGATGGTGTCCCAGGGCTGCATTTCCCATTGGCCAAAGTTTAGCTCCATCAGGCGTTCGTCGAACTGAATAACCATCCCTGGAAATAAATCCTGTGCCAGTTGGCGGCAACGCGTTAGCGGACTGCAAAACACGGCATCGAATGTGGCTCCGTTCAGCTTCTGTTTCACCTGTTCCAGCTCGTGGCCGTAAGTGGGCGCCAAAGCCACATCAGTCTGCCCGTAACAAATTCCGGGAGGCACAGCAACACGGGTGTGGCGGATGGCGGTAATTTTCATATAATGATCGTTGAACATAGATATGTTTTGCAAATTGGCAGAGGTGAACCCAATAAGGTAATAAGGTTACTGTCTCTTCTGTTGGTCTTGCCACTAAGGTTAACTACAAAAAATAAGGTTTTGAAAAAGCGTCGATAAACCTTATCGGATAGTCAAGCTTAGTAGGAAAAATTGCTAATCGTAATTCTGGTAAACCTTATTACCTTATTCCCCATCGAACCCTTTTTGAATAGCTTGCTGATAATGCTTAATAAACTCCTCGTACTCTTCGGCAAAGGTATGTTTCCTATGATGCTCCGGCTGATTCAGAATGTATTTACAAACTCTGTTAACATGACTTTTTGATACAGAAAAAGCCGAACAACTTTGCTGCCATTGAAAACTTCCGGCAACCAATTTATTCTCGTGAATAAACCGTTGTGAACTCTCGGCTACAATCGTAGCCAAACGTTGTTCGGAAACACCGGGCGAACGGGAAACCAGAAAATGAACATGTTCCGGGTTGGCATAGACTGCATACAGCTGACATTCGTTGTTATTGACAATTCCGGTGATATATTTTTCAATACGTTCGCGCGAGGCTTCATGAATGCAGGCCTGACGGCTCAGGGTGGTAAACACAAAATGAGTGTACAAATTATTGTATTCTATCTTCATGCTGATTGAATTAGGTTGACCGTCAATTTACAGCATTATTTTTCTATTTCAAATAAGGTAATAAGGTTGTCATCTGTTCCATTTGTCCTGCTACTAAGGTTAATTACCAAAATAAGGTTTTGTAACCCGTTTTAAAAACAACGGAGAAACCTTATTTTCATTAGCCCACCTTAGTAGAAAACATTAACCCAATTCCCGGCAAACCTTATTACCTTATTTATTCCGAAACGTTAAATCAACCCTTTGCCCCCCAGCAAACACAAATAAAACAACACCTCAATGATTTGTTGCAAGGCGCCCAGGCAATCGCCCGTGTAGCCCCCAATTTTCCGTTCGATGTATTTTTTGAACAGGAAGGTAATGAGCAACGACACCGGCAATACCACAGCCATCAACTGCCACGGGAAAAGCGCTGCCGGGACCAGCCCGAAGAAAACAGCCAGCAGCAGGTCGGAGTTTCTGCCCCGTTTGCCGATGGGTTTGGTTTTGCTCAGCTCGTCCTCGCGCGAATATTGGCTGGTAAAAATGACGAGTACCGGCATCAGGCGGCCAAAAGCATGCCCGGCCACCAAGGCCAGCGGAACGGTATAAACCGGCAAGGCTTGCAGCGCCAGAAATTTGGTCGCCAGCATGCCAATCAGACCTATGGTTCCGTAGGTTCCAATTCGGCTGTCTTTCATGATGGTGAAAATCTTTTCGCGCGTATAGCCTCCTCCAAAACCGTCGCAGAAATCGGCAAAGCCATCTTCGTGAAATGCACCGGTGAGCAAAATGGTCGCCAGCATACTCAAAAACACACTCAAACTTACCGGAAACAACTGCACCAAGCCGTAGAATACCGCAGCGCCCAGCCCACCCACGATCAAGCCAATCAGCGGGAAATAACGAGTTGAACGGTTCAGCCGCTCCGGCGAGTACTCCAGCGTTTTGGGCACCGGGATGCG
Organism: Gaoshiqia sediminis; assembly: GCF_025907915.1. Taxonomy (GTDB): domain Bacteria; phylum Bacteroidota; class Bacteroidia; order Bacteroidales; family Prolixibacteraceae; genus Gaoshiqia; species Gaoshiqia sediminis. Next base: position 165,980 of record NZ_JAPAAF010000002.1, on the reverse strand, counting down.
CGTGTAAAACATCAGCGCGGTGAGAAAGAGGTTGAGTTGTGTTCTCATGATATTCGGATTATTAGATTTCTGGATAACTGGATTGCCGGATCATTGGATTTTCGGGTAGCTGCCCAAGCATCGACCTAAACCGCAGGAATAGTCAATTTACAGTAGTCTGATAATCCAGCAGTCTGAAAATCCAAAAATCTGTATTACCCTTTATTCGAAACCCCGGCATCTTCGAAGCTGGCCATTTCGTTCAGAAAAGTTGCCGCTGCTTGGATGACCGGATAAGCCACCGCAGCGCCCGAACCTTCACCCAAACGCATGCCCAGACTCAGGACCGGCTCCGCCTGCAGATGTTCCAAAATCAGCTGGTGCCCCTGTTCTTCCGACGCATGACAGAAAATACAGTTGTCGCGGACCGAGGCGTCAAACTGAATGGCAGTCAGCGTGGCTGCCGTGGTGATAAAGCCATCCACCAGGATGACCATCTGCTGCCTCCTGGCTTCCAGTATGGCGCCTGTCATCATGGCAATCTCGAAACCGCCAAAGGTAGCCAGTGTTTCCTCAACCGAAGTGGGGTTATACTTTTCTGAAACGGTTTTCAGGACTGATGTTTTGTAGTCGAGCTTGTCGCCCACCATACCTGCACCTTTGCCGGTACATTGTTCAATGGGCAGCCCCAGAAAGCGGTGCATCAGCAGCGACGACGCCGACGTGTTACCAATTCCCATTTCACCAAAACCAATAACATTACAACCGGCAGCGGCTTCGGATTTCACCAGCTCTGCCCCGCGCATCATAGCCTCCTGGCACTGTTCAACGGTCATGGCCGGTTCTTCCAACATGTTTTTGGTGCCCATATCCACCTTGGCATTAATGACTGGCATGTCTTTCGGAAAGTAAAAATCAACACCGGCATCTACCACTTTCAGATTGATGCCGTTTTGCTTGCAAAATACATTGATGGCGGCGCCACCGGCACAAAAGTTCATCACCATCTGCCAGGTTACTTCCTTCGGATACGGGCTCACACCAGCATCGGCCAGGCCATGGTCGCCGGCAAAAACCAGCATGGCCGGATTTTTTAACTCGGGCGAAAGAGTCTGCTGGATCATCCCGATTTGCAGGGCAATGCGTTCCAGTTGTCCCAATGACCCGGTGGGCTTGGTTTTCAGGTCAATTTTGTGTTGAAGTTGGTCTTTTAGTGAGTTTGTCATTTATCGTCAATTTTTATTATTTGAAAAGTATAGTGAGCAGCGAGATACGAGTAATACTTCTTATCTCACTGCTCACGACTCGCTACTTAATCTTCACCGGGATGCCCGACACCATCAGGTAAACGGTGTCCGCCTGCGCAGCGATGTGCTGGTTCATCCAGCCTTGCAGGTCGGCAAACTTGCGGGCCATTTCATTTTCGGGATGAACACCCATGCCCAGCTCGTTGGTTACTACAATTAAGTCCATATCCTGCTGAATGAACTGTTGCCACTCGGCTTTGGCAGCTTCGAGCGCTTCATCTAGCTGGTAGCTACAGTCGTGGAAAAAGTTGGTGAGCCACAGGGTTACGCAGTCCATCAACACCACCTTGCCAGAGAAGTCGTGTTTTGAAAGCTGCTTTTCTTCCTCCACATTTTCCCAGCGCTGGTCGCGGTCGGCTTGGTGGCGGCGCACCCGTTGGGCAAAATCCTCGTCCCAAATACGGGCGGTTGCCAAATACACGGGCCGTTCACTTTTGCCCTCTGCCATTTGCTGGGCAAAGCTGCTTTTCCCAGACCGGGCGCCACCGGTTACAAGAGTTATAGTTGCCATTCGGGTTTCAAATTCCAAGTTTCAAATTCCAAGTTTCAAATTTCAAGTTCCAAAAGAAAATCGTGAGTAGTGAGACAAATTTGAGCGGAACTATTGTACTTTATTTAAGCCACAAAGAGCACAGCGTTGCTCACGGAGTTTCACTGAGTAAAAACTGATCACTGCTACTGAACACCGAGACTGATCACTACTTATCTACCGTACACGAACAAACATCTTTCACAAAACGCCAGCTGATGGTATCGCCGCCTTTTACAGGTTGATTGATGGCCACTTTCGGCTTTTTGCCATTAACGGCATAGTACCAGGCCATTTCGCCGCGTGCCGCTTCAACCCCGTTGATACTGGTTACAAATACGTAATTTGCTACGGGGTGGGTTTTTACCTTGGCAGCATGTTGCAGCGCCTCAAGGGCTGTCATGGAACGGGAACACTCAACCTGTATGGTTTCCGGGGCTTTTTGGTCACCGTAATTTATTTCAACGGTTACAAATTTCGCTTTTCCGGCAACGCCTGGCATACCGATCAGCATCATCAGCATAAAGCCTAAAAAAAATGTGGTTAGTTTCATCAGTTGAGATTTTTGGGTTCTGTATAAGAAACACGAAAACTACCCCTGCCAGGCAAGGGTAGCATTTTCAGATTGCGAATCTATTCTTAATCGAGGAAGATAGCCATGGCAGGCGAAGAACCGACGGTTTTGGTTGCTTCCAGTTCACCTTCAGTTGTGTAAATCATCATATCGCCATTTACCGTGCTCCCTTTGTCAACAAACACGTACGTTTTGCCATCAACCGGATTCACCGAAACACCGTTCAAACCGGTAACTCCGGTAACTAGTGGTTCTGCTTCATACGTTTTGGATGTTGTATTGAATACTTGAACGCCACCAACCAGATTCCAGTTGGCATCGTAACCGGCGGCAACCACATATAGCTTTGTGTAATCTTTGCTGAATGACATGATCGAAGCGTACGAAGTACTGACATTATCCAGTTGATACAAGGTCATTGCATCAGTCTTGGTGTTTATATAACCTAAACCCGTTTCGGTTGAAGGGTCAGACCAGGAGCTAACTAAACTCACATAAAGGTTATCGCTTTTATCTTTCACAAAATAGCTGGATACTGCATCGGTAGTGATATATGAAATTGCTTCTGTTGCCAGGTTCATAACCGCAATCTTTTTAGCGTAGCCCAGTGCAGCATACAATTTACCGTTGGCAATCGCCAAACCTTCAGGCCCACCAGCCAAGGAAATCTTCTTTTCCACAGTTTTGGTCACAACGTTATATTTAACCAGGTACGACATCGAGGAGTCGGTCCAGATATCACCTCCCCAGCACGAAATGTACAAGTAGTTGCCACTAGCAACACAAAAGCGAGGTTTTACAATTTCGGTTGTAATTGTGTCCTGCGCTACAAAAAGCGGGTCAGTTACCACTACGCGGTCGGGATTGTTGTTCATCAAATACAAGCGGTCTTCGTATTCGTAGATATATTGCGGGGCCGAGCCGATCCTTTCACCGCCGTTTTGTTGTTGGTAGTAGAAGGCGGTCAGTTCATCTTCCTCATAGTTATACTTGGTAATTGAAGAAGTGTTTTGCTCGTACCCGCCATAGTTCAGCACATAAGCGCCTTTGGTTAATTCACTTGGATATAATTCATTGTCATCATCGTCGGAACAGGAGCTAAAAAGAGCTGCCGACAGAAATAAAAAAGGAAGTAATCTGAATAACTTTTTCATGATATTAACGATTAGTTTTTGTTGAAATTTAAATCGGTTGAAAGGGTGAAACGGAAACTACGGCCCCACATGGCATAACCCGGTTGGTTGTAATAAGCCGTATCCAGCAGGTTATTGGTGGCAAAGGTTAGTTTGAAGTGTTGGTTGTTTACCTTCAGCTTGCGCGACAGGCCACAGTTCATCAGGAAATAATCATCCAGCATTTCGCCTTCGGGATTGAAAATATTACCCGAGTAGTTGGCCAAACGCCCGCCGGTATAGTTCCCATCGATAAAAACACTCCAGTTCCCGTATGTCAGATTAAGAAAAGCATTGCCGATGTGTTTCGGCACATAAACCACCTGACGGCCAATCAAATCTGTATTTTCATCATCTTTAATTTCAGTTGGGTTAAAGCTGTAATTCAACCTGAGGTTGAAATGTAACTTATCCATGAAAATATCCGTGTTTGATGACATTTCAATGCCCTTGCTGACAACCTGTGACTTATTAAACGGTTCCCATCCGCCACTGGCCGGGGCCCATTCAATCCAGTCTTTTACATCCAGGTAAAAAGCGTTCAACTTCAAATCGGTTTGAACCATTTCGGTACAATACTGATATTGCAGCCCCAATTCGTAATTCATCCCGTCCTCGGGCTTCAAGTCGGGGTTTCCAACAACTGGCCAAAAGCGATCGTTAAAAGTCGGGATGCGATAACTGCGTCCAATGCTTCCGGTTGCTTTCATCACCGAAACCTCATCCGAAAACACGCGATATTCGGCGCCCAGGGAGGGCGTAAACGGCACTTCGAAATTGGTAACTACTTGTTGGCGTAGGTTTAATGTCATCTTTACCTTGTTCCCCGGCATATAAAAGCCCGACAGGTAAAAATCGGCCTGCTGTTCGTAATCAATCACCTCTTTATCGTAAGCATACACATTGGGTTTTAGGTAAGTGTACTTGACGCCAGCTTTGTAACCAAGTTTCACTCCAAAATCCTGTTTACCCTCCAGTTCACCAATCAACCGGTCGGTACCAATTTTTGCATCCTGGTTGGCATTGTACAGCTGCATGTCGTGTACATAACCCAAACCGACTTTGTAGTTGAAGGTATGTTTACGGTTTTCGTATTCCGACCAAAAACGAACATGCTTGTTGTCGAGTGTTTCGGGCTCGACATTATTCATTTTTACCTCATCCATCAGTAACTGAATCTGGTGCCAGTCGTGTTCGAACCACAAAGCCGATTTAAACCATTTTTTATCGCTGAACTTATAATTCAGTTCCTGGATCAAGCCCATGTTTTCGACCATTGCGCCTCGCTGTGTATAACGCTTGTTGTCTGAAGGATCAACAAATTCAAAGTCGTTTTTCAACATAAAATAATACAGGCGTGTAACCGACTCAAGCTTGCCGTTACCAACAAACACCTTCGTGCCATACAACTGTTCGCCGAAAGAGCCTTCCGAAACGGTTGCTTGAACACGGGTACCATCCGTCCAATTGTTGTGCAAGCCCAGGTGGATCGCACCACCAATAGATCCTGAGCCGTTAACAGCCGACGACGAACCATATTGGAGGTCGAAACCATCGAACAAGTACACCGGAACACTTGAGAAGTCGCTGTGCCCCAGGGTGAGGGAATTGATGTTAATGCCGCCAAAATTTACGGAAGTGTGGTCGGGTGCTGTACCCCGAATGCGAATGGTAGATAAGCCGCCTGCATTAGATTTCAGGTAAATAGGGGTAAACCGCATCAACAGCTGATCAAGACCAGTGGCCTGTACGATATCGATTTGAGTACTTGGTATGGACTCAATTTTGGCTCCGGCCTGATACTTTTTGTATGGAGCATAGGTGGCTACCTCGTGTAAGAGAACAGAATCTGCAACTTGTGCCGGTTGGGCGGACAAACTGCCTGATACAAGGGCCAGAATACTTACGAACAGAAAATACCGTCTCATTTCTTAAAACAGAATATGAGCTTAGGATAAAATTTGTGAAAAATACACGACTAAATTTCACCAGCTTTATTCCCGAAGCTTTTGTTATTATTCGAAAAGATTTTGGCAGGTCTTCTGGCTCACCTTACTTTCTGATGCCTTCCCATCCGTCAGATGACGAATAGTGGCTGGGGTTTCAGAAAGCTTTTACAAGGCTTACAGCTGCGGGTACAGCTCCGGATTTACACCGGATTCCCTTTTCATCCGGATCCGGTTGTTACCGAATCCATAGAACCAAATCCGCGACAAATGTAGAAATTATTTAAAAACGGTTATCCTTCCCGGAAAGATTATTCGTAACAAAATAGTTTAGCTATGGATGTGAGCAACTTACCAGTCTCCGCTCAGTCCATCCAATAAGGCTTGATTGTACTTTTCGAGATCGAACCGGTACAGGTAAGGGGCTTTGTGGGCTACGCCCAAACGGCGTTCGGGCAAGCGTTTCAGAATTTTGTAGCTCAGTATTTTCCGCTGAAAATTACGGCGGTCCAATTCCCTGCCCAAAATGGTTTCGTAGAGTTTTTGCAATTCGGGCATGGTATACTTTTCCGGCAGCAGGTTGTAGCCGATGGGCTGGTAGCGAAGTTGAAGGCGCATGGTTTCCAGCGCTTTGTCCAGAATTTGACGGTGGTCCATCATCAGGGTTTCCACCTCGTCGATGCCTTTCCATTCGCAGGTTTGCGAAAATACATCGGGTTGGGGATCAACCTTCGAGAATTCGACCAGCGCGTAAAATCCGACCGACAGAAACCGCTGGCCCAACCATTCGTAATTGGTGAGTTTTACGCCGGCTTTTTTCATGTTCTCGGGCTTCAGCCCGGGATTGCTTCGTTTCGGATCACTAAAAATATGAAACTGGTTCAGGAAAATTTCGCCCAGCCCGGTACGTTCTTTCAACACACGGGTAGCGGCTTCTTCCACCGTCTCCGTTTTACCGACAAAACCTCCCGGAAGGCTCCATTCGTCGATAAACTTCGACTTCAACAACAACACTTTCAACTGGTTATCGTGAAATCCAAACACGACACAGTCAACCGACAAATGCGGCAAACACTGCGATTCCAGCTCCTCGAAATTTACGCCTATGGGTTTTGTCTTACTCACGAAAGTTCTTTTGGTTCACAAAGTAAGCAAATTTCAGGAATTTCTTCGATGTTAAAATCTGTTAAAAGGCCAGCGCCATTAAACGTTCCGGGAAACCGCCAGTCTAATTATCGTAATCGCAAGGGACAAGTTTTCTTTTCATGAATTTGCCGGGAAGCTTTCATACGCAAGCTTCCCGGTTTTTTGTTATTTCGACTTCATCATCTTGTCGCTCACCAAAAAAACGACAGGCTTACCTGAATACGGATTAGTGCGCACAATCACAGGCGTTTTGTAAACGTCCTCTATGGTTTCAAAGGTTAGCACATCGTCGGGTTTTCCCTGGTTGACGATCCGTCCTTCGTTGAACAGCAACAACCGGTCGCAATATTCCGAGGCCAGGTTCAGGTCGTGGATGACCATCAGCACAGTTAGCCCCATTTGCACATTGAGTTGCTGTAAAAGATTTAAAATACGTACCTGGTGCGTAATATCGAGGTGCGAGGTGGGTTCGTCGAGCAGCAGCAATTCGGGTTCCTGCACCAAGGCACGGGCAATGGCGGCACGCTGCTGTTCACCACCGCTCAACTCGGTCATCAGTTTGTTTTTATGCTGAAAGGTTTCGGTAAGCCGCATATATTTTTCGGCAATCTCACGATCACGGCTGGTCTCAAAAAATTGAAACCGTGAATAATACGGAATCCGGCCCATCAGCACATAATCTTCAACAGTGATCTGGTCGGCATCCACAAACTGGGAAACAATTGCGATGTTTTGCGCCCTTTTGCGCAACGAAAGAGATTGCAGCGACCGGCCATTCAACAACATCCGGCCCGAAAGCGGCGGAAGCGAGCCGGTGATGCCCCGAAAAAGAGTGGTCTTCCCCGACCCGTTGGGGCCGATAATCCCGGCAAATGAGCCCTTCTCCAGCGAAAAGCCAATCCCTGACAGCCGGAAAGACGGATAACCGCACGCGAAATTCTCGATATCAAAAAATGCCTGCCCCATCATTACATTCCTTTCCTCATTTTTCGGCTCATCAACAAAATAAAAACCACGCCGCCAATAATGCCCGTAATTACCCCAATTGGCAATTCGTTGGGCGAAATGATAGTCCGGGCCACCACATCAGACAGCACCAGGAACGAGCCCCCCAGCAAAAAAGAGCTGATCAGCAGGATGCGGTAATCGGTACCCAAAAACAAGCGCAATACATGCGGAATGATCAGGCCCACAAAGCCGATGACCCCCGCTACGGCCACGCAAATGCCAGCCAGCAGCGAAGCCAGCAAAAACAACGCTTTGATGGCCACATGGGTATTGATGCCCAGGTGGAGCGCTTTTTCTTCGCCCAACCGCAATGCATTTAAGGGCTGCACAAACAGATACGAAATGAACAGCACCAGCAGTGTAACGATCAGCGTGAGCCACACCAGGCGGGTATCAGGTTCATCCAGCGAGCCCATGATCCAAAAAACGATGCCGTGCAGGTTTTCGGTGCTGCTCACTGCCATCAGGAACATCATGGCCGACGACGCCACAAAGCTGACCATCACACCGGTGAGCAGCATGTGCTGAATATTGATATTTCCGCGGCGCGAGCTCAGCGTATAAACCAGGAAGATGATGAGAAAAGCGCCCAAAAAACCCGAAAGCGGGAGGGCAAAAGCACCCAGCTTTTGGTGCAGTCCCAGCACAATGGTGAACGCCACGCCCAGCGAGGCACCACCCGAAATGCCCAGGGTAAATGGCTCCACCAGCGGGTTGCGGTAAATACCCTGCAACATCACCCCGGCCAGGCTGAGCGCCCCGCCAACAGCAACCCCCAACATAATGCGCGGCAGCCGCACCTGACTGATGAGCATATGCTCCAGCGAGCTTTCGTCGCCCCCGGCAAACAGCAGCCGGAGCGCTTCACCCAGGCCGATTTTCAATTCGCCGGTACTCAGCGATATAAGCACAGCCACCAACAGCAAGGCCGTCAAGCCTGCCACAACCAGTAACCATTTGAAATATTTCGATCGCTCCTTCACGCTGAATGTTTGTATCCGTTTGAAGTTAGAATTCAATGCCCCTGCGCGACGTGATTCCCTGGTCGTAGGGGTGTTTTATTTTGTTGATTTCGCTCACATAATCAGCCCGATCAATCAGCTTAGCGGTTGCCCCGCGTCCGGTTAGCACCAGCTCGGTGCCTGCCGGTTTCTGGTCGATGAAGCCGATCAACGCTTCTTCATCCAGAAAACCATCGCGGACGGTGATCAGGATTTCATCCATAATGAGCAGGTCGGGTGGCGAAGTTTTCAGGTAATCGGTCAAGGTGACCAGGGCTTCTTTCATCTGTTGGCGGAGCAGATCAGTGGTGAGGCTTCTATCACAAAACGGATGTCCGCTGGTAAAGCCCATTACCGTGGCGCCCAGCTTTTTCAGACTGTCGATTTCGGTGTAACCATACACGTCGGGCCGTTTCATAAAGTGGGCATACACCACCCGAAAGCCCTGACCCAGTGCGCGGGCGGCCAGGCCCACCGCTGCCGTAGTTTTACCTTTGCCCGTACCGGTGTAAATATGAATGTAGCCTTTGTCCATCGCGTTGTCTGTTATTGCTTATCCGAATAAATAAGATCGATGATTTCTTCCAGCGCCTCCACAAATGAGATCGGTGTCGGGCTGCACGTGCGATCGGCATCCACGATAAAAATCTGCCCTTTCTTTACGGCGCTCAGACTTTTAAACTGCTCCCAGGTTGCTTTTTCTTCGGCCCCAACAATACCCATTAATACCACAATGATGATGTCGGGGTTACGCAGCAACACGGTTTCGCGGGTGATGCTTCCGATGCTGAGGTCAGCGGCAATATTTTCGGTTCCCGAAAAGCGGAGGAAGTCGTTGCAAAACGTGTTGGGCACCACAGCAAACAACGGATTGGCTCCAATTTGCATGAACGCTTTTTGCCCGGTTTTCTCGTTGGGTACACGTTGTTTGATGGTTTCAATCCGCTTCTGCACGTCTGCGATAATTTTCCCGGCCAGCTCCTTTTTCCCCAGCTTTTCGCCCAGGGCAATAAACTGGCTGCAAATTTCGGCAAACGAGCGCGGCGTTTCGAGCACCATTACTTCAATGCCCAGTTTTCGGAAGGTTTCGATGGTTTTGGGGTTGGTGAGCGTGGTGGTAATTACCAAGTCGGGCTTCAGCATTACCGCCTTCTCGTAGTTTACCTGCACGGCCGTGGCCACCACTTCGGCATCGGTTTTACTTTGGAGGGTGCAGTAGTTGGTGCAGCCCACCAGCAAATCGCCGGCTTCGAGCAGGTACAGGTTTTTGGTGAGCGAGGGCGCCAGCGAAATAATCCGTTCCGGATACTGCGCGGCAGCATGTGTTGCCAGTACAACCAGCAGCAACAGGGCAAAAAAAGTTTTCAAACGCGTTGTCATGCATGTTGGCATTAAGCCCCGGAAAAATCGATTTGGAAGATTTGGAACATTCCAACGATCTTTTTTCCCCGAAGATCAGGTTAAACAATGTGTGTTCCTGGCAGGTCTTCTGGCTCACCCTTCTCCGGGCCTTCCCATCCGGCAGTGGCCGGACAGTGGCGTAAGTTCCGAAGAAACATACAGGTTTACAGCAGCGGGGACTGCTCCGGATTTGCACCGGATTCCCTTATTAAGGCACTTTCCCGACCAGGGAAAGAAAGCCACCAAAACACGGCAAAAGTAGAAAATATTTCAGAGGAATTGATGATAGCGCTCGCAGGGAAATCGCTTTTAAGAATTTAAAAGCCATTCTTTCTCATGAAGGAAATTAAACTGCCCTTTCAGGGGCGTTACCATCCGCCCGGCCACGGCATGCCGTGGCCCTACGCGCCGGATAAAATCCGAAACGACCTAAACCGGGAAAGCCACGTACGGTCACGACACGTCGTGACCTCGTGACCAACATGCCATAGCCACGTGGAAAGCCCAGATTAACTTACCCTGCACCTACCGGAAATACCTCAGGCATTGGAAGCTTTTGAGGCACATGTACATTGAAAGGGTGAACTATATTTTAAAAGCGATTTCCCTGAAAGTGGGCGCAGAGATATTTCCCAGTGAAGGCGAACGATAAAAGTGATCAGGAAAATATTAACCCGGTCAGCGACCTTATTTCCTTCTAGGAGAAAATAAAATTCCATCTAGGAGAAAAAATATTTTCTTCTAGAAGGAATTTTTACGGCATCCGGATAAAAATACACCCAGCCCGTGCGAAACAATAATTAAGTTATCAACAGGTATTGACTTATTCGGATCATTGTCATAAATTGCCTGTGATTATCATATTACCAATTTTTTAATTAATCTTTAAACATGCTGAAATACAAATTAGTTGAGCGTGGCAATCCAAGCGATCCCACCGCTCCCAAAAAAATTTATGCATCACCTGTAAAAAACGGCACCAAAACCATTAGTTCGTTAAGTGGCGATATCGCCGATATTTCATCCCTGAGCCGGGGCGATATCAATAACGTGATCACAAACCTGGTGGAACGGATCCCCAAAGATTTGCTTGACGGCAGATCTGTTAGTTTAGGGGAACTCGGAACGTTGCGCGTAAGCTTTAGCAGCGAAGGTGTTGAAGATGAAAAAGATTTTCACACCTCGAAAATCAAGGGCCTCAAAGTCATTTTTACCCCCGGCAAACTCATCAAGGAAGAATTGAAAAAGGCACAATTCAACAAGTAGGGAAGAATCGATAGCCATTTTTATGAAAGATGCGGGCAAATGCCTGCATTTTTCTTTTCGCGCAGCGTAGTCCCCGCTGTCGGCTAACCATCCCAATGTTACAGGTTAATCACCTTATCCGCTATTTTCTGTAGCAGAATGATGTCCATCATGGTACCGGCAATGCCTACCTCCAGTTGGCCCATCAACCCAAAATGGTTTAAACAGGTTTTGCAGGCCAGCAACTTAACGCCCTTTTGCTCCAGCGTTCGAAGAATATCAACAGCCGGAGAGCCGGTACAAATTAGCTTCACCCCGCCATTGTAGAAAGTGATCACCTTCGGCAATTCGTTTTCTTCGTTGATCAGCGTGAGGTAGTTGGTCACAAGCTGAAGGCCGAGCGCTTCATCACCTGTTCCCATACCGTTCTGCGTAATTTGTATCAGTGCGTTTTTCAGGGATTTCATAGGCCAGCTTTTGTGTTGATTCGGGCCGTAAAGATAATCAGAAAGCGCTATTGTACTTATAAAACCACCATTCGATTTCCAGCGCTGCCAAAAACCTTGCGGATAAAAAAATCCGGTCAGGCATTGGGCGGCGTAACCACCCAGAGCAACTCGCCGGATTCGCCTTCAGTCAATTGCACCTCATGTTCGAGTACTGTGTTGAAGTAAAAGCTGTCGCCGGGTTGTAGCATATAAGGTTCACCATCCAGCAGAAACCGGTAAACGCCCTGCAGCACATGGCAAAATACCTGCCCGGCATGGGGCGCAAAGAAATCCGAAATATCCGAGCCCGGTTTAAACCGAATCAGGTAAGTTTCCATCTGCTTGAGCGGATCGTGGTGCGACAGCAGGTACAGTTCGCTGCCTCCAGCGTTACTTTCAACAAATTTTCTATCCGAAGCGGTAATCAGCGGATTTTGCGACAGCATTTCATTTTCACCAATTAAATCGCCCACGGTGGTGTGCAGGTTTTCGGCTATATTTTTGAGCGTCACAATCGATGGGAAAGCCTTGGCCTTTTCAATTTGCGACAAAGCGCTGGCACTGATCCCCACCCGCTTGGCTAAATCATTCAGTTGAAGATGAAGCAGCTCGCGCTTCTTTTTTATACGTTCACCTAAACGTTTCATGGTCCACTCCTTTCTGTTTTGACCTCGCGGTCCGTAATTCAGGGTAATGTTAGCGAATATTTGCCATACCCACTTGATTAATATTAAATCCGTTAATGGTGAAATACCGGGTCAAGCACTTTTCCTTTTTACCATCCATAGTTGAAGCCCAAACACCCCGATAGCCAACAGGCTGGCCATGAGCGATAACAGGGTAGCCTGGCTAAAGTCCTGAAACCGGTCGAATAGCTCACCGCCGGTAACCGGGCCAAAGATTCCGGCCAACCCGTACCCCCAGAAAATGAACGGATAGATTTTCCCCAGGCGGTGAATGCCAAACTCGTGCGCCGTTTCGCGGGCGAAAAGCACAAAGTTGGCCCCAAACCCCATACCTGTCAGCATCACCAGCAAGTAAAACACGACCACCGGAAATCTAAAATGCCCCAACAAAAAAGTTGACATGCCCTGTACCAACAAGGCGACTGCCAGTAAGGCGAACGTTGGAAACCGGTCACTCACCCAACCCCACCCCAGCCGTCCACTGAAATTGGCCAACGAAAACAGCACTATGGCAGCGGATAATTGCCAGTCGGTATAAACCCCTTCCCCCATAAGCTTCAGGTTGCCAATCACCATCAAGCCGGCAAAAGTACCCAGAAACATGGCTACAAAAAGAAGCAATAACCGGCTGAAGGGAACTTCGAGCTTTTCAGCACGACCCGCACCTACTGGTTTTTCGCGGGGCAAAGCAAATGCAATCAACGCCATCAGCAAGCCGTACGAGACACCGATATAGCGAAATACGTCCAGCACATCGGTCCCCCTATCCAACAGCCAGCCCGACCAAATGGTCAGCAATATTGAACCGGCAGCAAACCCACCCGAAACCATCCCGGTAACCAAGCCTTTCCGCATTGGGAACCAGCCAACCGGCACCGAAAGTGAGCTCATGTAACCCAAGCCGGTACCAATGCCGCTCAACAAGCCAATACCGATGAAAATGATTTCAAAATGCCCGGCGGAATAAGACGCCATCAGATAACCGGAGGCATACAGCAGGGCAGCGGCTAAAATCATCCCCCGGAAGCCGATTTTCCTTAGCAACCTGTCGGCACCAATCATGGACGTGGTAAACGATGCGATCACCGCGCCGAAAATCCATTGGGTTTGTGAAGCTGAAAGCCCGTATCCGTGCTGAAGAGGCGGCACAAACATGCTCCAGGCATAAATGCCGCCCAGAAAAATCATCACGGATACCGGCAATATCAGTATGGCTCGTTTCATCCGGTACTATTTTCCAAGCAACGATGCATATTCCTCAACAGTTGCATCGTTCAGGCAGGCAGCAATAATGCGCCGTCCCAGACTGGACAGGGCCGGATTGTCAAATTTTCTCACCTCACTTTTAAAGAACTCCATCAGGATGCGATGCCCTTCATCATATCCTTGTTCTCCAACCTCGGGTTGACGATATACTTTGAGGAACCGCGAAGGGATTTTTGCTCCTTCAATCGTCAGGTAATTCAACTCGTAACCCAGCAGCGATGAGCGGGCCGGCTGATACTGATCGGGGCGCAATTGAGCGTCACCGCGACGAGTCAGGTATTCGCGCATCAACAGTTGCGGCTTGAATCCCACTTTCCAAACGCCAACATACTGGTTGGGCGCCAGGGTGTAACGAACCTTGGGTGTCGCAACAATTTGTTCGAGCAGCAGGTTGGCATGGTGCACCATTTCGCCGGTCGCAAAGGGCCAGTACGATCCCACGCCCTCACTTTCCATTCCACCAGTGCTAACGATGCTCGGATTGGCATGGCCGCGGGGAGATACCAGTCGCCAAAGCCAGGCCAAAGCAGGTGGCAACAGATGAAACAAGCCAAGAATACCGTAGGATGGCGCCTCGTCTGAACAAGGCGGGGTGCGCACCCCAAAACTGCGAACATCGACGGATACCGGTTTGTCCAAAACTCCCGGCACAATGTCGCGCGGCAGGATTACCCTTGGGTTGGGACATTTCTTGCCCGGGGCATCTTCAATATGGTCCCAAACCAAAGCGGTGGAACCCGGTGTTGTGGCTATGTTCAGGAACAGAAGCGGCTTGGGCGGTTTCAGCGTAATCTTTTCCAAAAACGGATCGTCGCCATACTGGTTGATGGAGTCAACCCGGATAAACCAGGCGTTCTCGGCATCGAGCACGCGCAAACGACCATTTTTCTTTTGAATTGACGGATGGCAAAGCGCCATGTCGTCGGTTACCGGGTTGAACGCGCAGAACAACGGAATGTTGATCAGCCTCCGTTCGCCGGTTTTGGTGTTCTCGCCAATCAGGATTTGCCCGTTTTCCTCGCGCACAATGTGTTGGAGCATTTCACTTTTCCCGCCTCCACTTGCCCCTTCGTGCATGAAAGTCGTGGTATTGTCATACGGACTGACCACCTGCACCGTACTACAGTGAGCAGTCACCCAGTTTTCTTTTTCGCCCTGGCTCAGCAATACGCCGTACAACCCTTTTTTGGCGCTCGGCCCCGGATACAGGTTGTACGAAAACATTTCATGTACATTTTTCAACCGATTGTGAACCACCACTTGTTTGCCATCAAAATGAGTATGCCGGAATGGCGGAGCCACATAAATTATTGACTTGAGTCCAAATCCTTCCGGAAGTTCATCAACCGGGATAATTTGCTGAAGCATAGACAATCCCATGGCAAAGAAAGCCGCATTAGCCGGAGCTACTGCTACTCCACCGGCACCAATGCCATCGCGCCCGGCAAAGAAAAAGAACATGGCCAGGTCTTGCTTTTTCAGCCAATTGAAGGTATCCAGGCGCAAATCGTCGAAAGCATAATTGTACTTATCAGCAAAACGCTCCTTATCCGAGGGTTGGTCATCGGCAATAGCCATCGTGTCGGGGTCGCGGCGCCGCATGTACGGGTCGGTATAATTTGCCGAAACGCCGTTTTTCACGCGGTGCACAATGGCTTCGGTCACCGGCCCCTTCCCCTCCACTTCATAAGCTACTTCAAACTCCTGGCTGGCAGCACCGCCGGTAGCTGCTACAGCCAGCTCGTCGGTGCTGTTAAACACCGTCACGCTTCTACAATTGTTCAGGATATCTTCCAATTCAACCGGAAGAACAATTCCTTTTTCTTTACAAGCTTTGATCAAATTTTCCATTTATTCGTTTTTTATTTATCTCCGATTTTCTTGATAAACGTTGGTATTCAGCCACCAACAACTGACAACACCAGATTCATCTTCCTTTTACGTGACAAAAATAATTAAGTATTGCTTAATTTATTAATTCATGCTTAATTTTTACTATTTCTTAACGAAAAAGAAAACTGGTTGGGAACAGGAGAATTACGACCGCCTGCAGAAGACTAAAAAAGCTTCAAGGATACCACTACCCTGTTCACAAAAGAATGTGTCATTCTCAGCAAACATCAGGAACCGGGAATTTTTTGTTTGCAAACCTTGGTACCGTTTCTGGAATTTACGCCATCTTTGCAAATTCATCTTTCATCAAGCTGGTTTAGCATGTCTTCATTCAACTTTAAAACACTCAGACGTTATCTGCCCGACGGTTTTATCACCGGCATCTTGTCGATGATTATACTCGCTTGGCTTATTCCTGGCATTGGCGGAGAAGGCAGCGTTGTTGAACTGAAAGTGGTGATCAAGTACGGCATTGCATTACTTTTCTTTTTTTACGGTTTACGCCTAAGCCCGGATAAACTGGTGACCGACCTGAGCAATTGGCGACTCCACCTGATGATTCAAACGATTACTTTTTTGGTATTTCCGTTGGTGGTGCTGCTTTTCCGTCCGTTGCTGAAAGGCACCGAAAATGAAATTCTGTGGCTGGCAGTTTTCTTCCTGGCCGCCCTGCCTTCCACCGTTTCGTCTTCGGTGGTGATGGTTTCCATTGCAGAGGGCAACTTGCCCAGCGCCATTTTCAATGCCAGCATCTCGGGCGTAATCGGCATTTTGATAACCCCCACCTGGATGGGCATTTTCATGGAAAAGCATCAGGAAACCTTTGCTTTCGGCGAAGTGTTGCGCGATCTGGTCATGCAAATCCTCATCCCGTTTTGTGCCGGATTGCTGCTACACCGTTTTTGGGGGCAGTGGGCCAATCGCAACCGTCGCTACATCAGCTTATTCGACAAGTCGGTTATTCTGTCTATTGTTTACCGTAGTTTCAGCGATTCGTTTCTGAAAGGCATTTTCAGCAGTATCAAGCTAACCGAATTGTTGCTTTTATCGGCTAGCGTATTGACTTTGTTTTTTTTCATTTTTGAAGGGACCAAACTGTTGACCCGACTGATGCGTTTTAACCGCGAAGACCGCATTACCGTATTGTTTTGCAGCTCCAAAAAATCGTTGATACATGGCTCGGTGATGGTGGGTGTGTTGTTTGCCGGATCAACCTTGGGCAGCTTATTTTTGGTACCGGTAATGATTTATCACGCTTTCCAGCTCTTCTATATCAGCATTGTGGCACGCCGCTACCACCGGGAAATGCTTACCTCAACAAGATAGAGAAATAACTTCAACTCGAATGTTCAGAAAGCTCCTGAAAAGTAAGTTTGTGTAAAATTCACACGTAAAGGGAGGTGGAAACCAGCTTGGTTTTCTACGACAGCTTATTTTTACGGTCAGGTTTTAATATTACGAAAGAGATTGGTATGCTGAAACGGTTTATGATTTCGAGGGACAACAAGTTTTTCGTCGCGCAAATTACCTTGCTGCTGGCCATGCTGACAGCCATTTCGCCTTTTGCCACCGATACCTATATTCCGGCTTTGCCCACGATGGCCAAATATTTTGGTCAGCCCATCAATATGCTCGAGATTTCACTGACGGTGTATTTTGCCGGAGTAGCTGTCGGCCAGTTTTTGGGAGGCCCGTTTTCCGATTCCTTTGGTCGTAAAAAGGTAGCGCTAACAGGCCTGTTTCTGTTCAGCATGTCAAGTTTGCTGGCGGTTTTTGTGCCCGATGTACGATTGCTTTGGGTACTGCGCTTCACGCAAGCCATTGGTGGTGGCTGTGCCTCGGTAGTCAATATGGCATTTGTGCGTGACTGGTTTGAGGGCAAACAGGTGGCCCGCCTTTCATCGCTCATTAGTATGATTATGATGATGGCCCCGCTGGCAGCGCCGGTTATCGGGTCGTTTTTGCTGTTGAGTTTTGGCTGGCAGTCGATCTTTATTTTTATGTTTTCGGTTTCGCTGCTGGCCTTTATCCTCTTTTATATGTTGATGCCCGAATCGCGTGGCCGTGAATTCATTACCAACCTGGTGACGGTTCCGCAGTTCACAAAATCGTACGTCCGGGTTTTCAGCTCGCCCAAAGCCGTTTTTCTGGTACTGGCCAACAGTTTTGCCGTAGCCGGCATGTTTACCTTTTTAACCGGGGCTTCGTTCCTGTATATTGATTTTTTTAAGGTGAAGGTAAGCCACTTTCCGATCTTTTTCGGAGCCAATATTCTCCTGAACGTGGCGCTTACTTTCATCAACTTCAGGTTAGTAAAAACCATCCATCCTGCCAAACTACTGCATGTCGGATTGTTATTGCAACTGGCTTCCGGCTTGCTGCTGTTTTATGCCGTCAGGCAGGACATTCCCAACTTGTGGATAGTTTTCAGCCTGATCGTCTTGTTTGTAGGTAGCCTGGGATTGGTTTTCTCCAATGTTGTCGCGCTCATTCTCAACCAGTTTCCCGAAATTTCGGGTTCGGCCAACGCTGTGATCGGCGTGGTGCGCTTTGCCCTGAGCGGGGCCGTGGGGTCTTTGTTGGCTTTATTTCACACCGGCACCCCCATTCCTATGGGAACAATCATGTTTGGTTGCACCATGCTGGCGTACCTGCTGTTTATCGCTTCAAAAATGACTTCAGAATAGCATTTCAACCCAGATAACGAGAACCAACAACGCAGTTAGCGGAATAAAAAAGCTAACTTCCCAGCAGGTAATCTTTTGGCTGAGAAGTTAGCATTGATTTAATCTTTAATCAGCTTGTAACGAGCCAATTAATAGCCCGGGTTTTGATAAGCCTCTTTTTCTGCTTCGGTCATTTCCATGGCATCAATCTGGCTTTGCGGAATGGGGCGCAGGTAGTGATATGGTTGAATACTGCGCGTAACGGTTTGCGCATTATGGTCGCCCTTGGTACTTGAAGCGATGGTGTAAGTAGAAGCCAGTTCAGTCCACTTTTGGGTACGTACCAAATCGAACCAGCGGAAACCTTCGCCGTAATATTCGCGTGAGCTTTCTGCCAAAATAAAGTCTATATCAATAGTAGCAGGCGTTGCAGCCATCATGGCTGCGCTGTTGTCCTCAATTCTCTCCACATTATTAAACCTGTCGAATTTCCATTTTCCGGCACGGGCCCGAATGACATTGATTAGTTCCCTTGCGCTTTTACCGGCTTTTGTGGTTGCACCCTTCACAGCTGCTTCGGCTGCAACGAAGTAGAATTCGGAGAATTTGGCAATATTAAACGGACGGGTAACCGCGGCATTAGGCTGTCCCAGTGTTCCGGCGTTATCGGTGCGGTAGGTACTCATCTTCCAGGTCCCGGGATATACTACCCGACTGATTCCGCTTGGCGCGATCACATAATCAGCTCTTCCGGGCAACGTTCCCCCACCAACATTACTTGGGCCTGCTCCGGTAGGATACGTAATAGACGTGGCTGGTTCTTCGGGCAGGAACGTAAGTATCGGATCGCCCGGATAAACCTTCAAGCCGTTTGCACCATAGTAGAACTCGGTATTGTCTCCACTTACCGGCCAGTTACCACGGTAAACAGTTACAAACGAAGCGTCGAACCTGGAATCCTCCGTTTTATTGGCAAACGTGTTTACAAAAGCTTCAATGGTCGGGCACATACGTGTCCACGGACGCCCCAGATCCTGAACGGCTTCGCGTAAAACGGTGCTTTTTGAACCGGTGCCGTCAGGGTTAGTCGCGCTTCTGATTTCGGTATAATTCCAGGTCATCATCCAAGCGGCAAAATTGTCCGCGCTACCGCCACTGCCATACGTCAAGCTTGCTCCGTTATATTTTTCGCTTGTTTCGGTATGATCGGCGTATAACAACATTTCCTGGTTACGTTCGTTTCCTCCCACATGTAATTCGTAAAATGTGGGCATTAAGCCGTAAGGGCCAGGATTATCAATAGCGGTGGTAGCCACGTCGTAAGCCTGTTGAAAGTACCACTGGGCGTCATGTCCGTCCGGGTCAGTGCGGGAAGTTTCCGGATAGGTAGGAATGTTATTTGGATTTTCCAGCCACCAGGCGTAGGTCAGGTAAGCTTTTGCCAAAAACAAGCGTGCAGCGGTTTTGGTGGCGGTACCTGTATAACGTCCAACCTCGGGCAAATCGTCAACCGCGATCAACAGATCAGGAAATATACATTTAGTGTAAACTTCGGGAACCGTATTACGTACCGACACCCTCACCGGAGAAGTATTGAACTTCAGTTCGCCTGCACCCAAATCCAAAGGCACCCCGCCGAAAACCTGCACTAACTGAAAATAGTCGAAGGCACGGAAAAACCGGGCTTCGGCAATCAAGGATGCTTCGAGGCCAACTGCTTCGGCATTTTCAATAATCCCCGAAGCCGTGTTGATTGCCGGAAACGCGTTGTCCCACAAAGTACCGGCACCCCCGGTATCAGTAGAAGTAATATTCCCCTGGCCGCTGATGTCCATCACTTTGAAGTTTCCATCCGCACTCTGGGCATAAGTTGCTTCGTCGGTACCGGTTACGCCTGCGTTATAATAATAAGCATTACCGTATATGTAGCGCAGGTGTGCATACAACGCTGTTAAACCGCCGTTGACACCCTTTTCGGTTTTGAAGTATCCGGGCTCAAACAGACTGCGGGGTTGTTCGTCCAAAATATCAGAGCACGATACCAGGAACACCGTCAGCATGAATGTTCCCACTATAGTTTTTATATTTATATGTTTCATAATTTCCCTTTTTTTAGAATGTCAAATTAACTCCAATTACATAGTTGCGGGTTGAAGGCGAGTTAAAACCTACCGTCAGGATACGGCTATTGTAACCACCATAAGCAACGTTTTGGTCGCCGCGTGAGTTGGTATCAATATCCAGTCCCATTTCCTTGTGGTAATCTGAGAACATCACAAACGGGTTCCGCACACTTAAGTACATGCGCATATTGACCCCCGAGCTTTTAAGCAACGATCGGTTAAAGTCATACCCAAGAGAGATATTCCGCACCTTCAGGAATGAACCATTGAAGTACGCGAGGGTAGAGGCATACTTTGGATTATCTCCGCTTAACACACCAGCCGGATTAGGATACTTGGCGCCGGTGTTCTCGGGTGTCCAGTAGTCCACATTTATGTTCCCCCGGCGTCCGGTCATCAAGTTAAGGTAGCTGTTTGGTCCGTTGAGGGTACTGACAAGGATACCGCCGCTTTGGAAGCTACCGATAAGGCTCAGGTCAAATCCTTTGTACGATACACGGGTGTTGAAGCCTCCCTGAAAATCGGGATCCACTTCCAGTATTTGCCGGTCATCAGGTCCAATTTGTCTGGTTGGTGTGCCATCCTCGTTATAGTCGCCGGTGTATTTTACCTTGATCATACCCACGTTGCCTCCCGGCTCCAGGATATCCCGGTACGGATCCCCTTCTTGCCATAGGCCTACCCGCTCGTGGTCGTATATCGAGTTGATGCTGTAGCCAACAAACCAACCGTTGCCTTCATCCCTTTCCTGACCCGATGCAAGGGCTACCAATTCGTTTTTGTTTGTATAGAAGTTAATGCCTGCCTCCCATGTCCATCCGTTTACATCATCCAGAATTGTTCCGTTGAGCGAAATTTCGAAACCTTTGTTCCGGGTTTCACCGATATTAGCGGTATAACTGCTTACCCCCGAAGTTCGCGGCAAGCCAAGTCCCAGCAGGATGTCCTTCGTGTTGGTTACATAATACTCCATCGAACCGGACAGGCGATTTTTCAGAATAGAGAAATCCAACCCAAAGTTCCATGTTTCGGAGTACTCCCAGCCTAAATCCGGGTTTGGTAACTGGGTAACGTAATACCCAGTAGCATAGGTAGCATCGCCAAAATTATAATCTCTGGAACTTAACTGACCTAACGTACTGTAAGGAGCAACAGCCTGGTTGGAGGTTTGTCCGTAACCAACACGCAGTTTCAGCCGGTCTATCTGGGTGATATCCTGCATAAACGATTCGTTTTTTATGTTCCACCCGGCCGACACAGCAGGGTAAGTATGCCATTTATGTCCTTCGGCCAACCTTGACGAGGCATCGGTACGGACGGTAGCCGAAAGCATATATTTATCGCCATATTCGTACATCACACGCCCCATGTAAGAAATCAGGCCTGATTGGGTGTAGCCTCCATTGGCTGGGTTGGTAGCGGTGACTTCACCAAGAGAATTGCTCAGGCTATAATATTGGAAAGCTTCTGCCGGGATACCTTTTGCATTGGTACCTGAATTGAAACTTGTGTTTTCCTCGGCAGAGTACAAGGCGACAACATTCACCCGGTGTTTGTCGGCAAAAATGCGGTCGTAGGTCAGCAGGTTATCAATCATCCAGTGATAAGTGTGATAGTTACTGATAGAAGCTGTTGATTCCGTAGTCGGGGTGCTGCTGTTAATACCCTCTGCGGTATAGTTGCCGTTGTTTGCCTGCGTAAAGTTCAAGCCCAGTGTAGCGCGATACTTCAAGCCCTCAATCCAAGGAATTTTCGCTTCCCCGTACACCGAGTTGTAGGTTGCATATCCCCGGTTGTGTTGCAACCACTCATCTTCTAACCCTTCCAGGACATCCCTGGTAATGACAAATTGGTTATCCAACGGCATTTGTACGGTCCTTTTCCATGTGCCGTCTTCGTTATACGGGTCGGCTATCGGCGACATGCTCAATACCCCGTACAAACCAACCTGGTTTCCTTCCGTAAAGTTATAATTGCTGTTTGAGTTTAAGCCGAAACGGAAATATTCACCAACTTCCTGCTCAACCGACGCGCGTAAATTATATCGGGTGTATTTGTTGGTAGGAATGACACCCTGGTCCTGCAAGTATCCCAGGCCAAAACTATAGCTGCCATTGGTAGTACCTCCGGAAAGGTTGACATTATGGTCCGCCTGATAACCGTTTCTGAAAAACAAATCCTGCCAATCGGTATTGATATTATCGAATTCATCCGGGCCGTTTGAGAACTGACCTCTTGCCGCACGCAGAGCAATAAATTCCGGCCCGTTCATCATCGGGTATTTGGCAAAGATCTTATTAAAGCTTTGGCGGCCATTGTAGGTAATTTTTGCCTTTTGCCCTTTTTGTCCTTTGTTGGTTGTTACCATTATAACGCCGTTGGCGCCGCGCGAACCGTAAATGGCAGTTGCCGAGGCATCCTTCAGGATATCAAGAGTTTTGATGTCGTTCGGGTTGATGTCGCTGATAGAACCAACGAAAGGCACCCCGTCAAGCACCACCAGCGGATCGTTGCTGGCCGTGAGAGAGCGCGTACCACGAACGCGGATCTGCATGGAAGCGCCTGGTCTGGACGACGTTTGTGCAAACTCAACCCCGGCCATACGTCCTTGCAAGGCCTGCGTGATATTACCTGATGGCATTTCGCGCAATTCCTCACCGCCCACCGAGGCAACTGAACCGGTCACCGCTTCTCTGCGTTGTACACCATATCCAATGGCAACAACTTCTTCGAGGCCAATTGTTTGCTCCTGCAAAACGACGCTAATCTGGCTTCTACCGCTCACGGCGATTTCCTGGGGTTCCATGCCTACAAAAGAAAATTGCAGGGTAGCGTCCGCCGGTATTCCGGACAAGGTATAGGTCCCGTCAAAAGTTGTAATGGTTCCGTTTGTAGTCCCCTTGACAAGCACGGTAACTCCGGGCAAGGGCAGTCCTGCCGCATCGGTAACCGTGCCCGAAACGGTTTGTTGCTGCTGGGTTTTGTCGAATGACCACTTCATGTCATTCTTGGAAATGATGACCGAATTATCGACAATTTTGTAGGATACATCCACTGACCCGAGTATTTGGTCCAGGATTTCTTCTACACTGGCATCGGTCACCTGGATGTCAACTTTTCGGTTTACGTCAAAATCGTCGTTACTGTAAAAGAACTGAAGATCACTCCTGCTTTTAAGTTCATTCAGCACCGCCTTTATGGATACATCCTTGTATTGGAAACTGAATTTACTTTGTTGAGAATACGTATTGGCAGAGGCCGCCAACATGCTCACCAAAAACAAAAAGATTGTTAATTTCATAGTCAACAATAGTTTGGTTGCGTAATACCTCATCCGCTCGGGCGGATAAATCACATTTTTTTTCATAGGTTTGTATTTGAGTGTTAAACTTGCTAATACCCGTTCTGCTAAAACTGGTATTAGATATTATTTAAGCCGGAGTATGTGACCAGCATGCTCCGGCTTTCTTTTATTTTTCTTTCACAAGGACATAATCCTGGTTAAATTCAAATTTTATCTTATTGATTTCCTCGATAATGTTCAATGTATATTCCAGCGATCTTTCTTTGTTGATTACGCCGGAAAACCGAAAGGACTTAATCCGTTCATCCTGAAAAGAAATTTTCACTTCGTACCAGCGCTCAAGTTGCTGTGCAAGGCTGTGAAGGGTTTCGTTGTTGAAATAGATTTTCCCGCCTTTCCAAGAGGTGTATTCTTCGGTGTTAACCCTGTTTCTAACCAAATTTCCAGAGCTTTTCTCGAAAAGCACCAATTCTCCCGGATTCATCATCACCGACTGCTGGTTGGAACTAAATTGAACTTCTCCTTCGATCAGAACAGTTTCTATTTTCATGTCATTTCTATACGCTTTGACGTTGAACTGAGTTCCAAAGACCTTAACCTGCGCATCTCCGGCATGAACAATAAAGGGAATTTTCTCATTTTTTGTGACGTTAAAGAGCGCTTCTCCTTCCAGGATAACTTCCCGGTTATCGTTATTAAAGGACTGCTTATACGTTAAGGTCGATCCGGCATTAAGCCAAACGTTTGTGCCATCGAATAGGGTTACATTCGTTATCTGCCCGTTGGGAGCGGAGATACTGGCAAATTGGTCATCCAACTTCTGCCGCGAATTTATAGACCAAAAGGCGCTTCCGGTAATTAAAAGTGAGAGTAAAAAGATAGCGGCATATTTTGAAAATTCTATCCAGCGTGTATGGGATGAATATAGGTTCCCTTTTATTTCAGTCCAGGCATCATCCGGAGATTTCAGTTTCATGACTAAACCAACTTTTTCCCGGGCATTAAAAATCCGGTGTGCAGCCTTCAAGTCTTTCTCGCTTTCTGCATCCATGTGAGCCCCTTCCGGCTCAGTGGCCTCTCCGTGCAAAACAGATGCCCATGTTTCCCATTTATCTTGCCCCATTTTCAAAGTGTTTTCATTTATGACACCGGAATGATGGACAAGGGTGAAGCCAATTTTGGATTTTTTTGAAAAAAGTACCCCGAAATGCTCCCGAATGGGGCAAATCAATCTGTATTATTTGAATAATCGTCTGAATGACAAGGCAAAAAGATTTATAAAATAATTTCTTAACCGTTCCCTAAGGATTTTATAGGCAATCCCCATTTGTGTTTTGATGGTATTTTTAGAGAGGTTTAATGTTGACGCAATTTGATCGTAAGTGAGGTGATCGTTATAGGCCAAAAGGAATATTTTTTTACACTGATTGGGCAGCGCGTCAATAGATGAGGCAATTTGTACGGCCAGCTCTTCTTCCGAAAATGCTTCATCGGGATCCTCATTCAGGTTGGTAAGAAGGTTACTGTCAGGCAAATCATCAAAATGTTTTCCCCGGTGCAGATAATTGATGCTCCGGTTTTTTACCGCATGGAGCAAATAATTCTTTAAGTTTTTCTGAATTTTTAAGTCGGCCCTTTTCTGCCACAAGTGGAGAAAAGTCTCCTGGACAATGTCCTCTGCTTCTTGTTCGTTTCTAACATACCGCAAAGCAACCAGACACGATAGATGGTAATTCCTCTTAAAAAACGCCTCAAATGAAGATCTGTTTTCCAGACTTTGATGGATATATTTTGAAACAGCCATAAGAGTTGTTCAATTTAAGCAATAATATGAATTTTTATCTGAAAAAAGAAATTCTATTCTGTTCTGTTTTGTACCCGCATAAAGAAATCAGTTTATCTCGATTTCCTTGGTAATAAATGAAACGGAATGAAACAAGAGGATGCGGCCCCGTTTTCCTCTCCCCAGAGTTTTTATACTTTTGTACGCATCTGAAAACGACAAACAAACATGGCAAAAATAAATTGGAAACCTGGTACGATGGTTTATCCGCTACCGGCCGTCCTGGTCAGCTGCGGCGAAACCCCCGACGAATACAACCTGATTACTATCGCATGGACAGGCACCATTTGCAGCGATCCGCCCATGTGCTACATTTCAGTGCGGCCTTCGCGCCACTCGTACGAGATTATTAAACGTACGGGCGAGTACGTGATCAACCTCACCACCGAGGAACTGGCACGCGCTACCGACTGGTGCGGGGTGCGCTCGGGGGCCAACTACGATAAATGGAAAGAGATGGGAATCACCCCGGCCCCGGCCAGCGTGGTGAAAGCGCCGATTGTAGCCGAGGCGCCTATCAGCATTGAGTGTAAAGTGAAGGAAATCGTGGAGTTGGGAACGCACCACATGTTCATTTCGGAGGTGGTAAACGTGATAGCCGACGACCGCTATATCGACCCCGAAACCGGCGCTTTCAGCCTGAAAAAAGCCGACCCGATTTGTTACTCGCACGGACACTATTTCAAGGTAGGCGATCCGATCGGAAAGTTTGGCTGGTCGGTGGAGAAGAAGAAACGAAAACCCAAGAAATAATCGCTGCTCAACCTGGCTACTTTCCAGCGATCCATCAGAGCGAAAGTCCATTATTTGAACAAAACTGTAAGTTTTTTGTAATCATATCTTCACACAACTACTTATTTTGAAGATTACTGAAAACTTAAAACATTAGCAATGAGAATATGTTTCGGCGCCATTGGCGCCCTTTTATTGATGATCATGATGACGAACACGCAAGCAGAAACCAAGAAGAATCCGCTTTTGGAACCCTTCGGCACCGTTCACCAAACGGCCCCTTTCAACCGGATAAAGAATGAGCATTATCTTCCCGCCTTCGAGGCAGCTATCCGCGAAGC
The DNA here is from genome assembly GCF_025907915.1 of Gaoshiqia sediminis. Lineage (GTDB taxonomy): Bacteria > Bacteroidota > Bacteroidia > Bacteroidales > Prolixibacteraceae > Gaoshiqia > Gaoshiqia sediminis. The sequence continues at coordinate 139,330 of NZ_JAPAAF010000002.1, read as the reverse complement.
GAAGGCCGAAATACAGGCGGTAATTGATAATCCGCAAGTGCCCACTTTTGAAAATACCATCGAGGCGATGGAGCATAGTGGAAAACGATTGGGCATCATCCGCAAAATCTTTTTCAACCTAAATTCGGCCGAAACCAGCGATGAGATGCAGCAAATTGCCCAGCAGGTTGCCCCGATGTTGTCGGAGTTCAGCAACGACATTTCGCTGAACGAAGAACTTTTTGCCCGGGTGAAAGCCGTTTATAACCAGCGCGAAGGGTTACAACTTTCGCCCGAACAGCAAACCCTGCTCGAAAACACCTACCAGGGATTTGTGCGCAACGGGGCCAACCTGGGCGAAACAGAAAAGGTTCGATACCGCGAGATTACCTCCGAACTGAGCAAGCTAGGATTACAGTTTCAGCAAAATGTGCTGGCCGAAACCAACGCGTTTGAACTGCACATCATCAAAGAAGCCGACTTGTCCGGATTGCCCGAATTTGCCCGCGAAGCAGCCGCCCTCACCGCCAAGCAAAAAAACAAGGAAGGCTGGATCTTCACCTTGCAGTATCCCAGCTACGTTCCGTTTATGAAATATGCCGATAACCGCGAACTGCGGGAGCAGATGTTCCGGGCATTCAGCAACAAAGGCAACCAGGGCAATGAGTACGACAACAAAGCCATCATCAAAAAACTGGTGGACCTGAACCTGGAAAAAGCCAACATGCTGGGCTACTCAAACCATGCCGCCTTCAAACTTACCCGCCGCATGGCCGAAACGCCCGAAAAAGTGGAAGCCTTTCTGAAAGAATTGCACGCGGCATCGCGCCCTTTTGCCGAAAGCGAATTTAACGAAGTGCAGCAGTTTGCCAACGAAAACGGCTTCGAGGGGAAAATTCAGCGATGGGATTGGAGCTACTATTCCGAAAAACTGAAAAATGCCCGTTACGGTTTTAACGAGGAAGAGGTTAAGCCTTATTTCAAACTAGAAAATGTAATTGACGGCGTGTTTGACCTGGCGCGGGAACTTTACGGTTTGCAGCTCCGCGAAAATAACCACATTCAGGTGTATCACCCGGAATTGAGACCGTACGAAGTGTATAACGAAAACGGCGATTTTATTTCGGTGCTGTACCTCGACTTTTTTCCGCGCGACGGGAAACGCTCGGGCGCCTGGATGACCGATTTTCATGACCAGTACATGGAAAACGGACGGAACGTTCGGCCGCATGTCAGCATTGTATGTAATTTTACCAAACCAACCGAAACCCGGCCATCGCTGATTACTTTTGAAGAGGTGACTACCTTTTTGCATGAATTTGGCCATGCGCTGCACGGCATGCTGAGCCAATGTCAATACGGGAGCACCTCGGGAACCAGCGTGTTCTGGGATTTCGTAGAGCTGCCCTCGCAAATACACGAGAACTGGGCTTACGAAAAGGAGTGGCTCGACCGCTTTGCCGTTCATTACGAAACCAGCGAAAGACTGCCCGAAGAGCTGATCCAAAAACTGGTAGCTGCGAAGAATTTCCAAGCTGGTTATTTTTCCGAGCGCCAGCTCAGTTTCGGCATGCTCGACCTGGCCTACTACACTCAGGAAAAGCCGATTGACGAACCTGTCAGCAACTTTGAAACCAAAGCGCTTGCCCCTACCGAATTGTTCGACCCCGTGGAAGGTTCACTGATGAGCACCTCGTTTTCGCACATTTTTGCCGGTGGCTATGATGCCGGTTACTATAGTTACAAATGGGCCGAAGTGCTGGATGCCGATGCCTTCTCGGTATTTAAGAAGCACGGCATTTTTGACCGCGCCACCGCCGATGCCTTTCGTACCAACATCCTCGAAAAGGGGGGCAGCGAGCACCCGATGGAACTTTACATCCGTTTTCGCGGGCAGAAACCAACCGTGGATGCCCTGCTGGAACGGAGCGGTTTGAAAAATTAATTAAGAAACTGACCGATAACGGAAAGCCTGGGACAACCTGTTTCAGGCTTTCGTCTTTCATAATCCATTAGGAAAAGCGGGGCAATAAAAAAGGTTGCCGGGAATAGCAACCTTTGGGAAAAACTTTTAGGGGAAGGGAAGTACTGAATTTAAGCCAACTCATTTTAGACGAAAAATAACCGGCTTAATTCTTCGGCGATGTCTGTCTGACAATCATTTTAATTGACTGGTTGAAAGTACGGTCATTATTTCAACGTAAAATTATGGCTTGTTTATAAAAGTGTCATTGAATTGTTAAGTGCGGCGAACGATGTTACCTCAGGATTAAAATAGTAAGCATAAAATTACTATCTTTTATTTGTCAAAATCGTTCACACAAAATGTCTATTCACCATGAAAGAACCTGCCAGTCAAATCTTTCATCATTTTCTGGAGCTGCTTTTCCCGCGGATTTGTGTGGTTTGCGGCTGTAAGTTGATTCGCGACGAGCGGCACTTTTGCCTGTCGTGTCTGCTGCATATGCCACGCACCAATCACCACCGCCATCCAGATAACAGCATGGAGCAACTTTTTTACGGACGCGTACCCATTGAGCGTGCCTGCGCCTACTTCGAATTTCGAAAAGGCAGCAACTACCAAAAAATACTGCACCAGCTGAAATACCGTGGTTTGAAGGAAATCGGTGAATTAATGGGTGAACGCTTTGGATGCGAACTGCAGCAGGCAGGCGAATTTGCGGATATCGACCTGATTTGTCCGGTGCCCCTTCACCCGAAAAAGGAACGCAAACGGGGCTACAACCAAAGTTACCACATCGCACTTGGCCTTTCAAAAGCATTCCAAGTACCGGTGGATACAACCAACCTAAAGCGGGTTGTTTTTACGGCTACCCAAACCCGAAAGTCGCGCTTTGAACGCTGGCAAAACGTGGACGGCATTTTTGAAGTGGCCGATCCGTCGGTTTTTGAAGACAAACATATCATCTTAGTCGATGATGTGGTGACAACCGGTTCTACCCTGGAAGCCTGTGCCCATGCGATTCACAAAAGCTGCCAGGCCAAGGTCAGCATCCTCACTTTGGCCATTGCCTAAAAAAACTAATTTTGATCAATTATTCGTTACAGTAACAGCTTGCGGGAGCCCCTCGCCACGGTAAACAGTCGATCCGCGGGAAGTGGGCATCACCGCAAAAAAGCCCAGCGCCCCGTTGCTGATGTTTCCTTTCAGGTTGGCAGCAGGTCCGCTGAAAAGCGGGATCTTCTCATTCACCTCCTGTTGCAAGGCATTAATAAATTCGTAGTATTCTTTGGTGATTCCCGCCATTTCGAGGGTAACCATATCCCCAGGATTCACAATTTCTCCCTTTTCCTCGTCAAAATACTGGACAATTGGCCCATCAATCTTGTTCCCGTTAAAGAATTTATCATCGGTTGTCCAGTAGTTATCGATGGTATCCGTGTATAACACCCCGTTTTTATATACCTTAAACAGGTAATAATCGGTGGTTTCGCCCGGCTCAAGGGCATAAAGTTTCACTTCCCAGCCATCCCACCGACTGTTATAAATTACCGTGATGTGTTCAACCGGAACTGTGTTTTTCATCTCCGTTTCGGCAGAATAGGTTTCGGCAATACCATCGTCGTTTACATCTACATCTTCAATGGTCAGCCGGTAAGTAAAACCCGGAATGCCGGCAAAATCTTCCGGAGTAAGATAAACTCCGGGTTGAGTAATATCTTCAGTTAGCTGTGTAGTGTTTGTTCCATCGCTGATCCGGACAGTAGCCCCTGCAACAACCGGGCCTTCCTGGTTATAAAAATATGGTACCGACCTCGAAAGGTACAAGGCATGGGCCTTACGTTCGTTGGTAATTTCGGCAAAAACAACCAGCTTGGGTTCACCGGCCTCTTTCAGGTCAATTTCAACCCGTTCGGTACAGGCCGAAAATAGGGCGGCTAAAACAGCAGGGAAAAAGTATTTTAAATATTTCATGGTCATCAGAATTTGAAGTTGTACGTAACTGAAGGCACAATGGGGAACAGATATGTTTTCTCAGCGTAAGTTTCGCGCGGATCTTCCTCATCTTGTTTGAAGTTGAGCACCCAGGTGTTTTTCCGGTTGTACACGTTGTAGGCCGAGAAAACCCACTCGCCGCTCCAGGGCCGGTTTCGTTTGTTGCGCCCGCGAAGGGTGAGCGAAAGGTCGAGCCGGTGATAATCGTCGTAACGGGCGCCATTACGTTCGGAGTAAAGAGGGATGATGGTTCCGTTGATTTCATAGCGCTGAACCGGCAGGGTAACCGGTTGGCCGGATGCATATAGCCAGTTGGCCGAGAAGGAAACACGCCTACTTAGGTCGTAATTCAGCACGGAACTGATATCGTGCGGTTTATCAAAAGGTGCCACGTACGTTTTCCCCTCGTTAATCCCAGGGACAGTCCGTTCAGCTCGCGACAAGGTATAACCCAGCCAGCCGGTCAGGCGGCCTTCAGTTTTTTTCAGCAAAAATTCAACCCCATATGCCTTGGAATTACCTACACGCACCTCTCCTTCCATCTGCTTGTTGAGTAGCAATTCGGCATGGTCGGCAAAGTCGATTGTGTTGCGCATGTCTTTGTAGTACGCTTCCACCGAAGCCTGGAAAACATCATTCCCAAAATTCCGGAAATAGCCCATGGCATACTGGTCGGCCACCTGGGGTTTGATGTTCGGGCTGGCCGGGAACCAAACATCGAGCGGGCTGCCCGCCGTAGAATTGGAAGCCTGCTGAATGTACTGGCGTGAGCGGTTGTAGTTGAACTTTACAGACGCGTGTTCTGACAACATCAGGTTAAGACCAATCCGAGGCTCTAATCCAAAATAGCTTTTGTAAATATCGCCTGCTGCAAATGTCGTAGAATCGGTCAACTCAAAATTGTCATCAAAATGATAAACCGTGGCCTCGCCCATATTTTGGAACAACGATGCCCGAACACCATATTTCACTACTAATTTCTCGCCTATTTTTAGTTGGTGCGACACGTACCCCGCATGTTCCAGCGACTGGTTTTTTTCAACCGTATATTCCGAAAAAACAGTTTGACTACCAATACCTTTGGCCGAACCGGGGTTGAAACCGTGGTAAAAACTTTGTAATCCGAATTGAAGCGAATGTTCGGGTTGAATGAAATAGCTGAAGTCTGCTTTCAGACCCACATCCTGCAAGTCCGATTCCCACAGCCACGACTCGGGGCGGTCGTCCGACGTTCCCAGTTCATAATCATAGCGGCTCCAAACGGTGGTCAGGTTCATAAAAAGTTTCGGGCTGAAGATGTGGTTCCAGCGAACAGTGAAGGTTTGGTTGCCAAATCCCATCCTGAAATCGGGGCTTTTCATCACGTCGCGCCCCAGGTAGCCGCTCACAAACAGGCGGTTGTTTTCGTTGAACCGGTGACTGAACTTCATGTTGGCATCGTAAAAATAAAGCTTGCTGTCCTTCACATCCTCATCACCCGAGAGCGGTAAAAACAAGTCGAGGTAGGTTCTTCTTCCGGAAAAAAGAAAGGTTGTGCGGTCTTTAACAATGGGGCCTTCCAGCGTCAGACGACTGGAGATGCTTCCGATTCCGCCAGCCCCGGTAATTTTTTTTGAATTGCCATCTTTCATGCGCACATCGAGCAACGACGAGAGGCGGCCCCCGTATTGGGCCGGAACGTCGCCTTTGTACAGCTTGAGGTCGTTTACCGCATCGTTGTTAAATACCGAGAAGAAGCCCATCAGGTGCGAAGCGTTGTAAACAGTGGCTTCGTCGAGCAGGATCAGGTTCTGGTCGGGGGTGCCGCCACGTACGCTAAATCCTGAGCCTCCTTCGCTGGTCGTTTGCACGCCGGGCAACAACTGGATCGCCTTAATCAAATCCACCTCACCCATCAGCGCCGGTATCGATTTAATCACTTTGGGTTGAAGTTTCTCCACGCCCATCTCTACCCGGGTGATGTTCTTGTTTTTCTTTTCGGCAGCGATTACTACCTCCTGAAGCTTTTTGCTTTCCGGTGTCAGTTCAATTTCAAGCACCGTATTTTCAGTCAGGTCAATTTTCTTTTCAACCACCTGATAACCGATAAATGAATACGAAAGCGTGTAGGATCCCGGCAACAGTGAGATGGAATAAAAACCATATTCGTTACTTGCAGTGCCCACTCCTTGCTCCTCAACAAAAAGGGTAGCGCCAATCAGGGTTTCACCGTTTTCAGCATCTTTGATATGGCCGCTGATGATCTTTCGCTCCGATCTGCCATCCTCGCCGGGCGAAGCAAACGTAATTCCGGCCGAGCTTTGGCAGAAAGCCAGTAAGAAAAGTAGTTTTCTGAACATTGTTGTGTGCTGATTGGTTGATATTTGCCTTTGGGCCATATCTATTTGTAAAATAATTATCCCCCGAAATATTCATCACTAGGAAGTATTCCGCAGATAAGATTCATGGCCTTTTTCGGAATGCAATCTTACAAATTTTTGATTTCATGATGATTACAAACAAAATCAATTTGTCTGAAAATCGGCAAGAGGAAGTTAACCTGAGGTAAACAAACTCTCTGAGCCGGTAACTATTTCCCGAAACGATAATACAATCCGGAGGTGATCACCTTATTGTACTGGTCGTCCCACCAGTACCAAAGCACATCGCCGTTCAAATCACGGATCGGCATAAAAGAATAGGCCAGCCGCAAATCGAACGAAAGCCGGTCGGCGATTTCGTAGCGGGCGCCCAGCAGTGCCTGAAAGTCGAACTCATTGAACGGATGCCGGTCTTCTTCGGGGAACAGACCGTAATTGTTGTACTCGCCGCTGCTGACCAGGTAACCGGCCGAAAGCCCGACGATAACGGAAAGGGTTTCGTTGGTGCGAAAACCCAGATAAACCGGCAAATCAACGTAACCGAGGCGCATGATGTATTTTTCCAATTCCGGTTCATCTTTATCTGGGCTTTTGCGACTGCCCTTTTGAGCATATTTCATTTCCATGGCCGCGAACACGGTGCGAGAGAGGTTGGTTTGCACAAAAAGTCCGGCCACAAAGCCAGGCTTATGGTAGCCTTTCGTGAAATCGCCCTCTACCTGCGAGGCATTCAGGCCAGCCAGCATACCGGCATCGAAACGCTGGGCGCTCACGGCCAAAACCGCCAGCAACAAACAGGTTATGCCAACAAGTTTTTTCATGGCTGCAACAGCATTTTCTTTAGTTTGTCCACGCCAGCCCCGGCCTTTTCTTCAATAAAAACCACACCGTCCCGGTACACAGGCGGTCGCTCCGGATCGATCACATACACGGGCACATCGTCGTGCGTGTAATGCAGCAGGCCCGCAGCCGGATAAACATTCAGCGAAGTTCCCACCACGACAAAAATGTCTGCTTGTTCAACCAGCTCAATGGCCTCGTCCATCGCCGGTACGGCCTCGCCAAACCACACGATGTGCGGACGGAGCTGGCTCCCTTTTTCGCACGTGTCGCCCAGTTTTAGCTCCCAGCCGTCCAGTTCATACACCAAATTCGGATTGGCCGTGCTGCGTACCTTTTTCAGTTCGCCATGAAGGTGAAGTACCTTGTTGCTGCCCGCCCGTTCGTGCAGGTCGTCCACGTTCTGGGTTATGATGTGTACATCGAAATACTTTTCCAGTTCGGCCAACCCGCGATGTCCGGCATTCGGCTCACATTCGTACAATTGCCTGCGCCGGTCGTTGTAGAACCGATTTACCAATTCGGGATTTCGGGCCCAGGCTTCGGGCGTGGCCACATCCATTACATCATATTCTTCCCACAGTCCACCCATATCCCGAAAAGTACGCAATCCGCTTTCCTGGCTCACCCCGGCGCCAGTCAAAACTACCAGCTTCTTCATTGTTTCGATTTTTTCAATAAAGATAAAAAACCTTTGGCTGAATTGGGATGATTAAAGCAAGGCACTTAAAAATGCTGTGGTCGCTTAGGGGTTTTCTGCCTAAAAAATGAACCGTTCGTGAAAAAGCCTGCTTTTTTCGGGTAAAGCAAACTCAGATGATGGCCTTTTCGTAAATTTGGGGCATGAGGCAATCATTAAATATCGGATTTGATGCCAAACGGGCTTTCCTGAACTCCACCGGATTGGGCAGTTACAGCAGAAATACCATCCGATCGCTGGCAAAATATTATCCGGGGAACGGTTATTTTTTGTTTACACCCGAAAGAAATGAGCAGCTTTTCTCTCCACCATCAAATGCAGCACTGATTGTCCCCGAAAGTGTGTGGTGGAGCCGGGTGAGACCACTGTGGCGAAGATATAAAGTAACCGAGCTGGCCCAAAAGTCAGGCCTGGATATTTTTCACGGACTGAGCCACGAACTCCCGTTTGGCATCGAAAAAACAGGAATCAAAACTGTTGTTACCATGCACGACTTGATTTTCCTGAGGTTTCCGAACCAATTCCGGGCTATCGACCGGGCCATTTATTTTCGCAAGTGCAAACATGCCAGCCATATTGCCGACCGGATTATTGCCATCAGCCAGCAAACCAAGCAGGATCTGATCCATTACTTTAAGGTACCTGAGACGAAAATTGACGTTGTTTATCAGTCGGTCAATCCCATATTTTTTCAGAAAAGCACGCCCGAAGAACTTGATCAAACCCGGAACCGATACCATTTGCCGGATCGTTTCCTGCTTGCCCCGGGGACCATTGAAGCACGTAAGAACCTTGGCTGTACGCTTCGGGCACTTGACCAGGGAGACATCCCGGTATCGCTGGTTGTTGCCGGAAAACCTACCCGGTACATGAAGTCACTGCGACCCTTGATCAGGAAGTTGGGAAACCGGGTAATTTTTTTGCACAACCTTACCGACGCGGAATTGAGCCACTTGTATCAGTTGGCGGAAGCCACCGTTTATCCGTCCTTTTTTGAGGGATTTGGACTGCCGGTGGCCGAAGCTCAGGCCTGTGGTTGTCCGGTAATTACTTCGAACATCAGCAGTTTGCCCGAGGTCGGCGGCGAGGCAGCGCTTTACATCAACCCGGCCTATCCGGAAGAAATTGCTGCGGCTATCCGAAGAATTCTGGAAGATCCGTCATCAAAAAATGAGATGAAAGAAAAAGGACGGCAAAATGCCGAACGTTTCCAGGCAAAAACTTATGCTCAAACATTATTAAATATCTATCAAAACGTACATCATGCATGACGATATCAAAAATGCGCTTGAAGTATTGAAAAACGGAGGGGTCATTTTGTACCCCACCGACACGGTTTGGGGACTGGGCTGCGACGCCACCAACGAAGCCGCGGTAAAACGGGTTTTTGAAATAAAGAGACGGGCCGGTTCGAAAAGTATGTTGGTGTTGATGGAGAATGTCAATTTGCTGGACCGTTATGTGGTTGAAGTTCCTGAAATTGCCTACAGCCTGATAGAAGTAACCGATAAGCCGATGACCATTATTTATCCGGAGGCCAAAAATCTGGCTAAAAACCTGGTGGCCGAAGATGGAAGTATTGGCATCCGTATCACTGAAGAAAATTTTACCCGTCAGTTAATTCAGCGTTTCAAAAAGCCGATCGTATCAACATCGGCCAACATTTGCGGGGAAGCCTCGCCGGCCACTTTTGCCGACATTAGCGATGAATTAAAAGCCGCAGTAGATTATGTGGTAACTTACCGGCAGGAAGACCCAACCCCGGGCACCCCGTCCAGCATCATCAAACTGGGCGTTGGCGGCGAAATTCAGATACTGAGGGAGTAAAAGAAAAACCGGAAAGCCTGACGTGAAAATTCAAAGCTTTCCGGTTTTTTATTTCCAACCTCAATCAAGTTAGTATTGGATGACTCTGCCCGATCCAACCACCGACTGGTCAATTTGCGGGTTTCCCTTATATTTCACATCGCCCGATCCGGCCACGCGTACATTTAAAACGCGATCGGCATGTACATAAGCGCTTCCCGATCCCGCAATCCGCACATTCACATCATCGCAAGCAAAGTCTGCCCCCTTGTAATTTCCCGAACCGGATATAGCCACACTGAGGTCTTCGGTTTTTCCGCTTCCGGCCAGTTCCACATCGCCACTGCCGGAAATTGCTACTTTCAGGCGTTCGGCTTTCAGGTCATTCAGCAAAATGTCGCCGCTTCCGCTCACAGCCAGGTTCAGAATACGCGAGTTGATTTCACCGTCATTAATAATGTCCCCTGAGCCGGAAACAGACAGCCCGTCAATTTCAGGAACTGTGATAAAAATCTCAATCTTGCCGGTTTCAAAATCCTTCCACAAGTAATTCTTGCTTTTGAATCGGATGATCAATTCACGGCCTTTCACTTCGGTAATGATTTCGTCGAGTGTGGATTGTTTGGCAACAATTTCGACAGATTGTTTACTTCCCTGTTCCAGGTAAAGTTTGCCCGGGATCCGGAGCGAAATTTCGGAGAAAGCAGCTACTTCACGTATTTCCTCAGCGGCTTGGACAGACTGAAAGCCAATGAAAAAAGCAATCAGCGTTAGGACGGTTGTTAATTTTGTCTTCATCTGTTTTTGTTTTATTGTTTTCTGTATGAAAAATTAGACTTCACTCATTTGCTAAAGACAAGCTAATTCAACAAACGTTGCACGGGAAAAGAAATTATTCCTACAAATCGAAAATGCCATCCGGGCATTGAAGTTCAATTTCACGTTTTTCGTCGTCAAAACGAACCAAGAAGTCTTCGTTGAAAGGGATAAGCACTTCTTGTCCGTTGTAGGTAACCTGAAAAATGAGATTCCCGGCGTAGTCGTCCACCTGTTCAATTGTGCCTATAATTCCGCGTTTGCTGTCAAATAGCCGGTAGCCCACCAGCATATGCAGGTGCAGTTCTTCCTCGTCGTCAAGCCAATCCTCCTTTTTCATATAAACAGCACATCCGCAAATCTGCCGGGCCTGATTTTCGTCGTCCACCCAATCAAATTGCAGCAGGGCTGCTTCGCCCGAACGAAAGCGAAGGCCGTCGGGCTTCAGAAAGTAAGGGACCAGCAGTCCGTCAATTTCCAGGAAAAGGGGCGGTTCTTCTTCCAAACTGGATTCGAACTCCAGCTCAAAATTCAACACAACTTCCCCTTTTATGCCGTGGGGTTTTTGCAGATAGCCAATTTTCAGGCAATCGGTTTTAGGTATGGTTTCCATGAAAACAAAATTAAAAAAAGCTGCCGTAATTCATTACAGCACGTAGCAGATTCCAAAACTCAGTATCTGTGAAGGTTCAACTGTTAGCTGTTTACCACAGCCATAATGCGGTCAACTGCATCGGTTACCTGTTCAGGTGTCGTCATGCCAAGGGTCATGGCGTGTACATTTCCGCTTCGGATGGCAAATTTGATCGATTCTTCCCGCTGGCGGGGATCAGCCCATTGCCCGGCGCCAAAAATCTTCATCCCGATCACCCCCTTGCCGTTTTCGTTGGCCGTTTTCAGCAAGTCCATTACTTGCTCCGGGGTGCCGTCCATCACCTTTTGTCCAGGATTGATGCGGGCCAAAATTACATCGACCCACGGATCTTCCACGGCCACCTTCATCGCCTCGAAATTGTGGCACGAAACGCCCACGGTTTTTACGATGCCATTTTGCTTGGCCGCGTTCAGCTCTTCGCGCATGCTGGCTTTGGTTTCTACCCAGTTGCCGCTGGTCATACAATGCAACAGCACCAGATCGAGATAATCTGTATTCAATTCTTTGCGGAAACGATCGAGCGTTTCCGGAATTGGAGCCACCGTGTTCCACGAGTTATTCTCGGTCCATATTTTGGTCATGATCTGACATTTCTCGCGTGAAACTTCCTTCAGAAAACGCGACACGAAGTGATGTGTGCCATACGAATCGGCCGTGTCGATAAAAGTAACGCCCCGTTCGTGAGCTGTGCGGGCAATTTTCAGGAAATTGTCAAAGCCCATGCGGGTAAAATCCGATTGATGGGCATGTCCATTGGTGCCGGTGCCCAAAGCCAGCCGAGAAACAAGTAGGCCTGTTTTACCGAGCTGTACCTGATCGATTTCGGCAGGCGGCAGGTACGAAAAACCTGAAAAAGCATAACCTACCGAAGCCGCAGAAACACCGGCCAGACTGGTTTTTACAAATTCCCTTCGTGTAAATTTCTTCATAGTTGTTGGGTTTTTGGTATTAAAAACGGGAAAGGCCCCTTTTGATGATCAGGCCACTTTATGCTGATTTTCATAGCCGATAGCAAATTAGTAACTATATCTATACGAGCCAAATTTTAAGACCGCGTGGTCTTATTTGAGGTTTTACAGCATAAGTGATTATCAAACAGGGAAGAATAATTTGAATTGTAAAGTAGCTATTACTTTTTTGCTATTTTTGGCATCGAAAATTTACTAATCTTATAAATGAATTGACCATGAAGAAAGTTTTACTGATTCTGTTTGCTGCTGTTCTCAGCTTGGGCGCATTTGCCCAAAACGTTCAGACCCACTATGATTTGGGCAAAGACCGCAGTTACCTGACCACTACGGTTGAAATGTTTCGCCCGGATAAGATGGGAAGTACATTTTTCTTTATTGACATGGATTATGGCGTTGGCGATGTAGAAGGTGTAAGCCTTGCCTACTGGGAAATTGCCAGAGCCTTCAAATTAGGGAAATCACCTTTGGCTGCCCACATTGAGTACAACGGTGGTTTTGGACAATGGAAAGCTGGCGCAGCTGGTGGCGCTTACCAAATTAACGATGCCTGGTTGGGTGGTTTGGAATATTCGTGGAATGCCGAAGATTTTTCAAGAGGGTTCACCCTGCAAGCTATGTACAAAAATATTCGTGGGGTAGAAAATGCCTCATTCCAATTAACCGGTGTTTGGTATGTTAACTTCCTGAAGGGTAAAATGTCTTTTACCGGTTTTGCCGATTTCTGGAAAGAAGAAACTGCCTATGGCGACTTTATCTTCTTGTCTGAGCCTCAGCTGTGGTACAACATCTGCGATCATTTTTCGGTAGGGGGTGAAGTGGAAATAAGTAACAACTTTGGCGGAATGGAAGGTTTCAATGTGATGCCAACCCTTGCTGCTAAATGGACATTTTAATTTAATATATCCTGTTCATGATTAATAGATTCTTTAAACTCGAAGAAAACAATACGACGGTAAAAACCGAACTGTTGGCAGGTATTACCACCTTTATGACCATGGCCTATATCCTGGCTGTAAACCCGGGGATTTTGAGCGCCACAGGCATGGATAAAAATGCGCTTTTCACAGCAACGGCTGTTTCCTCTATCATAGCCACTCTTGTCATGGCCTTAGTTGCCCGTTTGCCGTTTGCTTTGGCACCGGGAATGGGACTGAACGCCTTCTTTGCCTTCACCGTGGTGCTGGGTATGGGTTACAGCTGGCAGTTTGCCCTCACTGCCGTTTTCCTGGAAGGGATCATCTTTTTGATTTTAACCGCTTTCAATATTCGTGAACTGATTGTGAACGCCATTCCGCTATCGATGAAACATGCTGTTTCGGCTGGGATCGGTTTGTTCATTGCGTTTATCGGCTTCCAAAATGCCGGAGTGATTGTTAACAACGATGCCGTTTTGGTAGGTCTTGGCGACATGGGTTCGCCCTCCGTTTTGGTAGCCCTGTTTGGTATTTTGCTTACCGGGGTGTTGCTGGCCCTGAAAGTGAAAGGCGCTTTGCTGATCGGTATTTTTGCAGCCACTGTTGCCGGTATTCCGTTTGGGGTAACCCACCTTCCCGAAGGCCATTTGGTGGATGTTCCGCCGTCGGTTTCGCCGATTTTCTGGCGAATGGATTTTTCGCAGGTTTTCAGCCTCGACATGTTGATTGTGCTGTTCACCTTCCTTTTTGTGGATATGTTTGACACGGTTGGAACCTTGGTTGGCGTTTCGTCGAAAGCCAATATGCTGGATGAAGAAGGCCGTGTGCCCCGCGTGAAACAAGCACTTTTTGCCGACGCAATCGGTACTACTTTTGGCGCAGTAATGGGAACCAGCACGGTTACCACTTATGTTGAAAGTGCATCGGGTGTTGCTGAGGGCGGACGCACCGGGCTGACTTCATTGACAGTTGCCGGATTGTTTCTGGTTGCCTTGTTTTTTGCCCCGCTGTTTACCATGATCCCCGGCGCTGCAACTGCCCCGGCTTTGGTTTTGGTAGGCTTGTTTATGTTGTCGCCCATCACGAAAGTGGACCTGGAAGACTTCACCGAATCCATCCCGGCTTTCCTGACCATCATTATGATGCCACTGGCTTACAGCATTGCCGAGGGTATCGTGTTCGGGATGTTGTCGTATGTGTTGCTGAAATTACTGACCGGCAAATTCAAGGACATTTCCGTCGTGATGTATGTGCTGGCCGCTTTGTTTATACTGAAGTTTTTCATCTAGAAAAAACCTGAAATACTTTTTTTGAAAAAGGCTGTCCCCGATTTGCAATAGCTTCGGGAGACAGCCTTTTCTTCTTTTCGGCAATCAAGTCAGTTTATTTGAAAAACAAACCAGCCAAAACAGAAAATAAAAAGAAGAACATAGAGAATAATCATCCACCGGTCCAGCAAAAGTTGACGTTGGTTCTCCCTTTTTATCCAGAGAAAAGTCCTTTTCTTCTGCTCAGCCGTGGGTTCCTGAAATCGTAAACCAATGTGTTTATGCTCATAAATGGCTTCTTCCTTTTTCTTAAAAGGATTTTTACGTTTGGAAAGTTCGCGGTTGACCCTCATTCTGGCGATCATATCCGCTACATGTCCGGCGCTCGACATATTTTCAAGAGTTAGTTTCTCGCTAATTTACCATAAAGAGATTATTTTTCCCAGTCCAACAACCGTTTCTCGCCAGTTAGTTGCTGAATACCGCTAATTTCCTGGGTCACTTCGATCACTCCTTTATACTCCCCTGCTTCATCGCGAACAGCAAAATACTGGATCAGGATTTTTTCGTTTTTGAAATTGATCCAAAAGCTGGCCTCATCCTTTTTCCCGTTGCGGAAGGCCGACACAATTTCTTCCACTACATGCACGCTTTCGGGCGGGTGGCAATTGTGCACTTTGCGCCCGATAATGGCCTTGGTGCGGGGGAAAATGCGTTTTTTCGGTGTTGAAAAATACCGTACCGTATCGTGCTCGTCCACAAATGTAATATCAACCGGCAGGTGGTTGAAAATGCGGATGATCTGATCGGCTTTCAAATTGCCGGTTTCCAGGTTCACCCAATCGCCTCCCGCTTCTGCAGACGAAGCAACTTGTTCTATTTTTTCAGCTGTAACGTAAGGAAAGCCTATTTCAGAACTATCAGAAAACATTTGCTGAATCACCTCGGGCCGAATCGTTTCGAGGATGTGTGGAAAAAGAATGTGCTCTTCCCGGAAACGAATGGCCAGCATGTTAAAGAAAAGATCGCCGGCCAGCCGGTTGAACTGGCTCACATCGAGCCCGGGCGCTTCCAGCTGCTCACGAAGCGCTTTCATCTCCCGGCGGATGTCATCCTGGTACGACCACATCAACTGCACGCAGCGGTAATCGGGCCAATGGGTTTCAAGGGCAGGGAAAAGCACGTTCTCTTTGATCTGGTAATGCAAATCGAAAGCTTGGAGCCTTCCCAGTTTTTCCAGCAAACTTTTCCGGGCCTCATCATTCGTCGGATCAAGATTCAGCTGTTTGATGTCCGGCTTCATCGATTTTAGCAAGCTTTCCATTTCCCGGTTGTTCCGGGCCAGAACATCCAGAAAACTGTTTTCCGCCGGTTTCAGCGCAGGATAAGCCAGGAGCGGACTGTGGAACAAATGCAAGATTTTATTGGTGACGGTTTTCAGTTCCGGGAGGTCTTTTCGTTCGGCCACCAACACATCAAACAAGGCAATCACCTCGGAGGGTGTCACCTGACGAATCAGTTCCTGATGTGCGTTGACAAGCGCGGCCTTATCGCTGGTAGTCATCATCTGTTTGGCAAAGTCCACCAAAGCTTGCACCCGTTTCTCCTGGTTATTGGTAAAAGCTGACATATTTCTGAAGTTTAAATCCACTCCAAGATAAGACATTCAGCCCAAAAAACGGGTTAGGAGTTAAAAAACAAACTGAGCATCTGGTAACGGTATTCGAAAATCCGGCGCAGCTGTTTCCTGACAAACAGGAAATGAGCAAATTGCCCCAGCACCGCAAAAGGTAGCTTGTAGGTTACTTTGTCGGTCATAATGATTCCGCCAATTGATTTCTCAAAACGATGTTCGTGATGCCACATCCGGTACGGACCGAATCGCTGTTCATCGATAAAATACTTTAAGGGCTCAACTTGTGTTATTTCGGTGACCCAATTGGTGCCGAACCCGGGGAAAGGCGAAACCCGATAGGAAATAACCTGGCCGGGATACATCTTTGAGGAATCTCCCGAAGTGATCCGAAATCCCATGTGCCCGGGAGTAATTTTAGCGAGATTGGCAGGATTTGAAAAGAACTCCCAGGCCTCTTCTATTGAGACCGGGAGTTCTTGTTTCACTTCGAGGGTATAAATATCCGAATGTTTTCTGATTGTTATCATGGCTTTTCACTTCAATTGAAGCTTTATCCATAAAACAGCATGGAAGCGAATTTGTTTAAATATTTGCGTGATTGGTTAAACATTATTTATCCCATTTTATCTTTTCCTGATTCCTTTCAGGTCAGTTGCTGCATCGGCTTTGATCAGGCTAATAGCATACCCGCCACCGGGAGCGCAAAACAGGTCGAGCCTGGTTTTGCTGGTCACCACGTACCGGTTGATTTGGTAAGCCTTCGGATTGTTGCGGTAATGCGCATCTTTCCGGTCGGCATAGATGGTAGCCACGTATTCAGCGCCTTCGGGCAAAAAGTCGAGACTGATGGATGAGGTTCGTGCCTCTTCGTCGTTTGTTCGGCCAACAAACCAGTTGTCAGTGCCTTTTTCTTTCCGGGCATAGGTAATAAAGTCACCGGGCTCGGCTTCCAGCACCTTGGAGTCGTCCCAATCTACCGGCACGTCTTTGATAAACTGAAACGCATCCAGGTACTTGTTGTAAGTTTCGGGCAGATCGGCAGCCATTTGCAGCGGGCTGTACATGGTAACATACAGCGCCAGCTGGCGGGCAATGGTGGAATTCACCCACGAGTTATTATCTGGATTGTATTTGCTCACGTCTTGCTCAAAAATACCGGGTGTGTAGTCCATTGGGCCTCCAATCTGGCGGGTAAACGGCAGAATGGTGGTGTGGTCGGGCGTGTTTCCTCCAAATGCTTCGTACTCGGTGCCGCGTGCCGATTCGTTGCCAATCAGGTTGGGCCAGGTACGGCAAATACCGGTAGGACGAACAGCCTCGTGGGCATTGACCATGACCTTGTAATCGGCAGCCTTTTCGATGGCATACTGGTAGTGGTTCACGATGTACTGGCTGTAATGCGTTTCACCACGCGGAATGATGTCGCCCACGTAGCCGCTTTTCACAGCGGGATAGCCGTGATCCACCATAAACTGATAGGCTTGGTCCATGTGCCGCTCGTAATTGCGCACCGAGCCCGATGTTTCGTGGTGCATAATCATTTGTACTCCCTTCGCATTGGCATAATCGCGAATTTCCTCCAGATCAAAATCGGGGTAGGGGGTCACAAAGTCGAATACATAATCTTTCGATTTGCCAAACCAGTCTTCCCAACCTTCGTTCCAACCTTCCACCAACACACCGTCAAAACCATGCAAAGCCGCAAAATCGATGTATTCTTTTACATGAGCTGTATTGGCAGCATGTTTTCCGTTGGGAGATACTTTGGAATAATCGGTTACACCCAACTGTACGCTCGGGAGATCGGCATACGCCCACGAACTTTTGCCTGTAATCATTTCCCACCAAACGCCAATGTATTTCATAGGTTTTATCCAGGAAGTGTCTTCAATTTTGCAAGGTTCGTTCAGATTGAGGGTGATGTGAGACAACAAAATATCGCCCGCTTTGTCAGATACGATGATGGTTCGCCAGGGCGAGGTGCAGGGGGCCTGCATATAGCCTTTGTCTCCTCGTGAATCGGGAGTCAGGTGCGTGGTGAAGATCATATTTTGATCGTCCAGGTCGAGGTGCATACAAGCATAGTTGATGAGGGCAGCTTCGTGCAGGTTGATGTAAATGCCATCATCTGTTTTCAGCATCAAGGCCGTTTGTACTCCGGTTGGCGACGATGGAGTTTGCGAAGCATTGGGCGTGACGGCCTGCTGCATCAGTCCCCGAATTTCGGAAAGCTTCGACTTGGTGTAGCTGTATTCCTGGGTGTCGTAATCGCCGGGGATCCACCACGCGGTATGGTTGCCGGTCATGGCAAACTGTGTTTTTTCTTCTTTAATGACGAAATAAATCAGGTTGGGTTGTTCGGGAAATTCGTAACGGAAGCCCAATCCATCGTCAAACAAACGAAAGCGTACGACCATCAGGCGGTCGGTTTCGGTCTGGCGCAAGGTCACGGCCAATTCGTTGTAGTGGTTGCGTATTTCGCTCACTTCGCCCCAAACGGGTTTCCAGCTTTCGTCAAACGTACTTTGTTCCGTCTTTTCAATTTCAAAACCATTCAACAAATCGGCTTCATCTTTCAAATCCAGTCCCAGGCTACTGGCAGCAATTACTGCTTTTCCTTTGTAATATAACTGATAAACCGGCTTTCCGTCAACAACTTCAAATTGGAGTTTCTGCATTCCGTTGGGTGAAACCAACTCTTCAGCCTCCACAAACCCTGCCAGCAGAAACAACACAATCAGGAGCAAAACATTTTTCATTTAATTGATCTTTAAAAGGTTATTTATTCTGATTTAATGAATTTTCGGGTATAACTGTTTTTTTCGGTTTTAGCCTGAATGATGTAAAGACCTTGCTGAAACCGGTCAATCGGTAAAACAACCTCGTGATCGGAGGTTTTAAGTTGTTTCACCAGACGGCCATCCATGCTGTAAAGTGCCAAATCGGTAATCCGGTCAGGGCAAGAGATTGAAATCCGGCTGCTCGCCGGGTTTGGGTACAACAACATGTCGGACGAAGGTTGTAACACCGGTTCCTCCACCTCGGTGGCCAGGTCTTTAAAAGCCGGCAGGGGCTGGTCGGAATAGAGCCGGTACTCGCCAGGCTGCAAACTTAGAGCCATGCTTGTAGCAGTAGCATTGTAGCTGGTTCCGGTAAAAAACTCGTGCCAGGTGCCGGTGTGCTGAAATGGCGCCTGAATGGTTTTTACGGTCATCCCGAAGTTGCCGATCAGCGTGATATGATGGTCACCCATCGCCAATTGAATACTTTTCAATTCGTCGTTCAGATTCAACGTTTCGACCCCCGAGGTGAACACCGGAAACTGGTCGCGCAACCGTAGCATGGCCGAATACACATCGAACAGTTTCATCCGGTCGGCATCGTCGAGATACTCCCACTTCAGCGGTTTTTCGCCCACACGCCCGTTAAAATCGATGGACACATCGTAGCCAAATTCGACAAACTGCCAGATCATTTTCGGGCCGGTGAGGCATAAAAAGAAGGCGGTAGCCATTTCGTTCCGCTTCAGCGCGGTAGTGAGGTTTTTAATGTTGTAGCTTCCCGAAACATTACCATAGGTCAGGTTTTTATACATCAACCGTTCCTCGTCGTGGCTTTCCATGTAGGCCACCAAGCCGGGTTTGGTAAATCCGCGCTTTTGCCAGGAGGCCCACGAAAAATCGGATTTCCCGCTTTCGTTGAAGCCCATTGTGGCTTCGTTGAAATTAAAGTTGGCATTTCCCCAAACCAGCATCCCGTTTTGGTAACTGGTCAGGATTTTCTCTTCTGCATTGTCGGCAAAATGTTCCAGGATGATGATGGCCTCGGGTTTTACCGACCAGATATGGTCGGCCATCCGCTGCAGAATGGCAATGCGCGCAGCATCATAAGCGCTTCCGTCACCCGGAGTATTGGTGAAGCCTTTGGTAAAATCGAAGCGGAAACCATCCACTTTATATTCGGTGAGCCAATAACTGGTTACACTGTCCACAAAGGCTTGGGTGAAGGGGCTATCGTGGTCAAAATCAGATCCCCAGGCAAATACCGGATTGGGCGAAGTAACGTTGAACCACGGATTATTGGCTGCCGGGCGGTTGTTCGCCGCGTCCCAGTAGAGCTGCACCATCGGACTGGAATTATAGGCGTGGTTCAGCACGATATCCTGTATGACCACGAAACCCCGACGATGACACGAGTCGATCAGTTCCTTTAAGTCGTTTTTGGTCCCGTAGGCTTTGTCGGGCGCAAAATAGTAGTTCGGGTTGTAGCCCCAGCTGCTGTTTCCTTCAAACTCGCTGAAGGGCATAAACTCCAGCGTGTTCACGCCCAACCGTTCAAAATAATCCAGGTTTTCCCGGATCGACTTGTACGTTTTCTCTGCCGTGAAATCGCGGATCAGCAATTCATAGATATGCAAATTTTCAATTTCAGGAAGAGTGTAATTGGTGGTTTCCCAAGTGTAGGGAACCTGCGCGGTTTGCAGTACAGAGGCCCGTCCTTCGGTTTTTCCGGCCGGATAGCTGATCAGGTTTGGATAGGCGGTTGAAGAAATGTAATGATCGTCATAAGGATCGCTCACTTTGTCGCTATACGGATCGCCGATGCGTATTTCGCCATCCACCAGGTACTGAAATACATACTCACGCTGCGGCTCCAGGCCCGAAACGGTCAGCCAAAAGTGATCACCATCCTGTTTCATCTGGTAGTCAGCATTGGGCAACCAATCGTTAAAATCGCCGATTACGTGTGCAAAGCTTTTTCCGGGCGCCAGCAGCGACAAGGTCACGGTTTGGTCGTCGATGTAATTGATGCCATCGCGGATTCCGGCCGGGCGGGATTCGGTTATGGTTTCATTCCGAACCGAAAAATAGAGCGAATCTTTGGCGGTTTGCCCGTCGGCCGTAGCAGTAATTTTGAGCCAGTAATTTCCGGCTTCTGTCAGACTGAAATCATGAACAAGTTCGGTTGAATTTGCCGAAACAAGTTCCGTTTCGTTTAAGGTGAGCGACAAATCAGCCACGGTTGAGGCCATCGCTTCCACGTGAATGGTTTCGTCTTTCTGAAAGATCGAAGCTGAGGCAGGGGATGACAAAGTCACATTCAGCCCGGATTGGTAAACCGTGACGTAGATGTTCTTTCCACCGGTAGCTTTGCCCTCTTTAGAACTGTCGGCGCTTCGAAAAACAAAAGCCATCTGCTTGATCGTCTCGCCTTGTGGCAACCCGTAAAACGAACGGATATCGGGCGAAATCTGAAGTTGGTAAATATTGGCCGAGATCCGTGTCATTTTCGCTTTCTCGACATTCACTTCCCAATCTGCTAGCACATATTTCCAATCGTCGCCCGAAGTGCTTTGGTCGGTAATCACACCAGTGTGTGCATATACATCGCCTGTATAATCTTGCAGCCCGGCTGTTCCCTGGGTGGCATCAAACGCGATGGTTACCGGCTGATCAACAACAGCAAAAGACGGTGTGGTGGTAACCTGGCCATAGCCAAGCAGCAAAAGAAGTTGAAAAAATATAAAAAGAAGAAACTTGTTTGCCATGGCATTCTATTTAGTGAAAAAGGGGTTGCCCAATTACGGGCACCCCCTGAGAGCATTAAAATAAGGTTAGTTTTTAGTAAAGGTTAAAGTCCGTTTAGCTAAGCTAAATTTGATTGTGTAATTTCCTGCACCTTCCGGAGTTGACATGTTCGGATCTCCTCCTTCAAAGCTAAGCATTTCGTATTTGAACTTAAATCCACTATCCCAATTGCCTGCTTCAGCAAAGATTTTGAATGCATCGTCAGCTGTAAGATCAATGGTAAGAGTCCATTCGTTGTTCGTAGCATCCCAGATCAGTTCAATCCCTTCATTTATGTTCCATCCATTAGGAGAACCAACCAGATACATCTTTCTGGTTGCAATGAGTTCTTTGGTGTAACTCATATTATAAGTGTCAATTGTTAACTTATAATACCCTTCTCCCGGAGTTGAAATATTTGGATCTCCACCTTCAAGAGATAATTCACCTGGTTTGTTTACTGCATCATACTCTTTATAGCCTGAGTTCCAGTTTCCGGTTTCATAGAAGAATTTAAATCCTCCTGAGGCATTCATGTCAGCGTATGTTACCCATTTACCTTCTCCTGCATAGACCATATTAAATCCATTGTCGATGGACCAGCCAGCAGGTGTAGCATCTCCGACAAGAACCATCTCAGCATCTAAAACAGAGTACTTGTAGGAGCTGGCATCTGTGTCGTACCAAACAGCAATTCTATACAATTTGAAATCAGAAGTTGTGTTTGTACTAGGAATATCCTTGTTTTCTCCTCCTAATAAACCACCTTTAGGATCTTCTGAATCCGTAATTCTACCCATGCCATTATCCCAACTACCTTTTGCCGGGAAGAATTTAAAATGACCACTCTTTAATGGAATATACCCAATGTAAGCATTATGACCCGAGCGCCATTTTAGTTCAATTGCATTAGCAATATCCCAACCGGCTTCTGTCGCATCACCTACAAGGTATATAGCAGCCTCTTCAATCATATACGCACCTTTGTTAAGATCCAGGGTTACAATATAAGTCTTATCGCCACCATCAAAAGTAATGTTGCCGTTTTTGCCTTTTGGGCCAACGATGCCTTCGGAACCATCGCCACCCAGGTTGCCCCAGTCAAGGTCGCCCCAGCTTTGCTGGCCAACAAATTTGAGCATCGCGCCGTCTTTAATGGCTGTTTCAATCGTGTAAACCCCTTCCGACTTTTTGATCATCGCCGGCGAGTTCTCAGGACTCCAGGCAGCTACGGTATCTGTATAGTCGCCAACCAGGTAAACTTCAGCGGGATCGAAAGTGTAGGTGGTTGATCCAACCTGGAAAGGAGCAATGGTTAACTCACTATTTGTGAAGTCAGCTTTTACCTCGTACCAACCTGTTTCACCGGTAAATTTAAAGTTGCCATCTTCATCACCTGCCTCTTCAATGTTTGAAGATACTGTGGCAAACTTACCATAGTTGTATGCAAACCCGCCGTCGGACTGTGCATCCGAGAAGCGGAATGCACCGTCTGTGGTTAGTTTCAGGTATTTGTAGAACACATCGCCATCTTTCAGGGTGGGCAAAGCATCAGAACTGGTAAAACCGACTTCGGTTGCTGTTCCCATCATATAGAATGCAGAAGGAACAGGAACATCCAGGTAAGGTGTTACTTTCATGGAAAACGGTTCGGTGTACAGATCCGCCAAATGTTCATTTGAAGCAGCACGAATACGAATTTCGATCTCTACCTTTTCAGCAGGATTGTACCGCTTCATCAAAGCAGCGTTTAGCTGACCGATGGTCACGGTCATTTCTGTTGCAGCAATCCGGTCAAATTCGATTGGATTCGCAAAATTAGTGCCTTTAGTATCCAGTTGCAGGAAATAACGAACGCCAATGTTATCAGCATAAACCGGAGCTGTCCAACTTAGTGAAAGTAAGGCTCCATCTTCGTTTCGTTTAAAAAGAACGGTGTCAATATCTGATGAAGGTTGATTGACCCATACCGGGGCAGTGCCTTCAACAGGTGTTTTGACCGGCGGAGTCATAAAATCCTCTTCGCAGGAGAATGCAAAAACCGCCAGTATCAGCATTAGAAAATAGCTTATATTTTTCATTTCTATTTAATTTTAGCAGTTTGATTAATGAAGTCAAGCTCAATGGTTTGTTCTCCTCCACTGATATTAACCCTTTCCTGATCACCGCCATCTTCCCGGTATGCAATCTTTCCATTAAGGAATATGAATTCGGCATGCCACCAGTCAGCAGCGGAAATATACGGATGGGTTACATGAAGCCTTAGTTCGCCACCCAAAAGGCTTTTGGTCAAATACATCGTCTTGTTTGCAGCATCCAGCTTAAATCTGTTCTCTTCGGTAACAGAACTAACAGGCCATGCATTAACATTCGGTCCGGTGATATAAATATTGGCAGGTTCAATCAACAGCTTATTGGTTGCCAGGTTTACACCAACGGTGTAATAGCCAGCCGTTCCGGGTACAGGTATATCTTCACCTCTGTTATCAACTGTTCCCAAAGTGTATTCGCCGTTAACGGGATCTCCAATTTTACCAATAACACCTTTGTAGTTAACATCAGAACACAATTTAAAGGTTCCGGTAGCTTCCATCCATACGATTGTCCAGGAATCATCCGGTTCGCTGTGAACTTTGTTGAATTTAAGCTTATTGTTTTGTGCGATGCGTCCTACGCCGTCACCAAACAAGTAGAAGGTATTTGGAGCAAAAAGAATATCCAAGTAGGGCGTTGTTTTAAAATTTACTACCGCTGAGTACAGCGTATCAACCCCACTAAGCGAATAGGTCATGATTCGTGCTGAAACCGTAGCTTCTTCATCTACCGGCAGTTCCAATGACTCCGTAAGGAATTCATTAAAAGCGCCCACCGAGAAAGAGAATGAATTATCTGATGCATCAACATCAAAAGTAGTCGGGTTGGCAAAGTCCTCTGAAGCAGCAAATTGAAGTTTGTGTGTTTTAACAATATTCACTCCGTAAGTTGCAGGAGTGTACGAAACCGTAAGGGTTTCGGTTTTTCTATCTTTTGATATGTCCAAAGTTGTACCAAACCCCTGAATATTAGATGCAGGCACATACTCTGAATCATTTAATTTTACGATATCATCATCCTCACACGAAAACAAGGTAATTGTGAGGCATGCTATCAGCAGGTATTTAAATTTTTTCATGGTAATCTAATTAATAAGATTAATAACCAGTGGTTTGCGTTAAATTCGGATTGGCATTAATGTCAGAGCCGGGTATTGGGAAAAGATTGTATTTTGCATCAATTGATTTTCCTGCAGCTACAGCCCCTTTCCAAGGCCAGATGTATTCTCCGCCAGCCAGTTTGCCAAAACGTCTTAAGTCGGTTCTTCTGTGGCACTCCCAGTACAATTCGCGTCCGCGTTCATCCAGTAAAAACTGAAGCGTAAGGTCGGTCTCTGTAATATTGCCGGAATTATCGCCATAGGCTCTTTCCCTGATTTGGTTGATATAGTTTACGGCTGTTCCCATATCGCCACCTGTTCCTCCGCGAACAACGGCTTCAGCGTACATCAACAAGGCATCAGCATATCTGAACAGCGGGAAATCGGTATCCGGATGTGACAGGTTTGAGCCAACCACGCCACCCGAAGTTATGTTACGGAATTTACGTAAAGCATAACCGTCGCGGAAATTGAAAATATCTCCAATTTCAAAATTTTGGCCTTCTGTCCAAATCAAAGCGCGGCTATCGGTTTCGCCGGTAATGTCATCAAAAAGATTGGCGAATGATTTGGTTGTCCGGTTTCCTCCCCAACCACCATCAATACCAGATTCGCTGGCCGGCATATCGCCACCTACTGTTGAGTGGATCAGGAATGTCATTCCACCCCAGGTTTGGGTGTGTTCTCCGTCACATACAAGCGGGAAAATGATTTCATGGCCACGCAGGTTATTATCAGCCAGGAAAAGATACTCGTAATTCGGCTCCAGGCTATACCCTCCGTTAATTACCTTTTGGGTGTAAGTGATACATTCCGTGTATTTTGGTGTGCCAATATACGTGTCTGCATTTAAGTACAGTTTGGATAGAACCATCCAGGCAGCAGCCTGGTCAGCCCGTCCGTATTCGTTGGTGCGCGGAGCCGGCAGCTCGTTTTCAATTGCTTTGAGTTCCGATTCGATGTAATCAAACAGCTGTTGTGCAGTGGCTTGTTCCGGGAAGAAGAAAGAACCTACCGGATCTTCTTCAGTAACAAAAGGCCCCGTACCAAACATATCAAGCAAATGCCAGTAAGCCAGCGCCCTTAAAAAGCGAGCTTCAGTATTGTACGCTTCAAATTCGTCCTGGTCTTTTGTCAGCGCAATCAGGTTGTTACAATAGGCTACTTCAAGGGTGATACGGTAGTACATGGCCGTTATAAACTCGTTGGATGCCGTCCAGTCCATATCGTGTAAGTCACGCAGGTTTCCATCGTTCCAGGCACAAATAGCCTCGTCGGTAGTTAATTCCTGGTGGTTCCAAAGCTGACGTAAGTAAGATGAGAACCCACCGTCAATACTGCTAATATCAGGTTCTCCGTCAACTCCTGTTTGTCCGCCAACCACAAAGGCTGCATAACATTTAGCCAGCATTCCTTTGTAGGAGGCATCGTCCGTCAGTTTATCCGCGGTCAGCAAATCTTCGTCAAGAGGCACAGTGTCCAAATCGTTGACGCATGAGCCCAAGGCAAAGAGAAGCATCAGCATTGCGATTGCGCGATATTTTATGCTATATTTTGTATTCATGATTGTAATGGTTTATTGATTAAAAGCTTGCACTAAGTCCAAACAAATAAACTCGTGGGCGAGGATAGATGTCGTTATCAATCCCTTCGTTTACTTCGGGATCCAATCCGCTGTAGTCGGTTATGACAAATACATTTTGAACAGAAGAGTACAAGCGTAAGTTAAGATCAATGCCAACTGATTTTTTAAGCATCTTCTTGAAATTATACCCCAGCGTCACATTGTCCATCCGGAAGAATGAGGCATCTTCCAGGAAGTAATCGGAGTATTGCTGTGCCGTGGTGAACTTCGAATTATTGATTTCTGAAGGCATGTTGGTCAGATACTCATTAACCGTCAGTTCCTGATAACGGGCGCCAACAATTACGTTGTTATAGATTTGACCTCCAATTGAAGCCCGGGCGTTGAAGCCAAAATCAAAATCTTTGTAATAAAGCATGGAAGAAAGTCCCATGAATACATCCGGGGCCGGTGATTCAGCATAGTATTTGTCGTTTTCATTGATTGTTCCGTCATTGTTTCGGTCAACGTATAGTCCTTCAATGGGTTTGCTATTCGCATCATACACTTGTTCGTAAACATAAAACGTATTCAGCGGATAGCCCACAGCATGTTTTTGAATCGTATTACCTACACCAACACCACTAATATTTCCAACATCGACACCTTTGTAGTTTGGATCGTCGTAGTTGGTAAGTCTCGTAACCTTATTTCTATTGCGGGTCAGGTTGAAACTAACTTCCCAGCTCAAATCTTTGGTACTTACCGGTATTGCATTGATTGACAATTCAATACCTACGTTTTCCAAGTCACCCACATTGGTTAGCAAGCGATCTGTAAAGTTAGTTCCTGCCGGTACCGGGATGGTGTTCAGCAAGTCTTTTGTATCTCTTTTGTAAAAGTCAACAGTTCCGCTTAAACGGTTGTCGAAGAGACCAAAATCAAGACCAACGTTGTACGTTTTTGTTTTTTCCCATTCCAGGCTCTGGTCATATCCATCCGGACGAATAAGCGTGTAATATTGATTGCCCAACATGTATTGAGTACGCGAGTCACTCAAGCGATAAATGCCCAGATAAGGATAGTCTCCGCTGTTTAATTCCTGTTGACCTGTGAGTCCGTATCCTAAACGAAGCTTCAGATTACTTACAGCCTTCAGGTCTTGCATGAATGGTTCTTCAGTAATGCGCCATCCCAAAGCTGTTGACGGATAGTATCCCCAACGGTTGTCCTTGTGGAAGCGGGAAGAACCGTCAGCCCTTACCGTTGCAGTTAACAGGTACCTGTCTTTGTACGAGTAGTTTGCCCTCCCGAAGAATGACACCAGGTAGTTTTCTGTTTCGTCTTTTGAGTCAACAATAACGGTGTTGAAACGATCAACCTCATGAGCAGAAGCGTTAGACCAGAAATGTTGCCATTCGTAACCGGCCATGGCGTCCAATCTACTTTCAATTTCCGGCAGGTCTTTTTGGTAGTTTAAATAGAAGTTAAAGAGCTTGTTCCGACGTTTTTGGGTATAGTCTCGTTTTACGCCGGAGGAAGCTGTTTGCACCCAGGAAGCAGAAGTATCGGTATTGGTAAAACCATCACTGTCCGATTCGTCTAAACCAACTTTCAACGTAGCGGTGATATCTGGGAAGAAGTGCAGTTTGTAATTTGCCTGTGCATCAATGATGTATCGGTTAACATCTGATTCATCATGACGTTGCTGCAATTGAGCTACCGGGTTACGGGTACCGTTTACGTTACGCGATCCATCGGGCATCAACCAGGTGGTATAACCGCCGTAAATACCGGTGTTATTGAAAACAGGTTTGGTTGGGTCGAATCGAAGCGCGCTTCCAATGGCGCCACGCTCAGCAAAGCGGTTGCCAACATTCATGTACTTGATCCCGGCTGTTAATTTCAGGTGATTGTCAAGTAAGCTTGGATTTACCTTAAAGGTTGCTGTTTTACGATCCATTGATGAAGTTCTCAGAATACCGAACTGGTCGGTATAACCGATTGATGCGCGGAATGGAACTTTATCAAGAGCACCCGATACACTTAAATTATGTTCGTGCCCGATGGCTGTTTGAAAAATCTCGTCTTGCCAGTTGGTTTTGGCATTGCCCATGAGCGCCGGATTAACGGAGCTGCTTACTTGTGCCCGTTCGTTAACCAAAGCTCTGAATTCGTCAGCATCCAATACATCAATGTATTCTTTAATTTCGCTGACATTCATTTTCGATTCCAGTTCGACCCGGAAATCCTGATTTTGCTTACCTTCTTTCGTGGTGATAAGAATTACCCCGTTTGAAGCCCGGGAACCGTAAATTGCTGTTGAAGAAGCATCTTTCAATACCGTGAATGAAGCAATATCATTCGGGTTTATCGAGGTTAACACGTTGCTCATCCCGTCAATGGTACGGTTGTCAATGGGCATGCCATCGATCACAATTAACGGATCGTTACTGGCTGACATGGAAGACCCCCCTCGAATCCGGATTTTGGCTGAAGAACCAGGTGCTCCACCTTCTGTTTGAATCAGCACACCGGCTACTTTCCCTTGGATCAGGTCTTGTGGTGAGCTGGTTGCTCCCTGGTTAAAATCAGATGAACTAACAGAGGCTACAGCTCCGGTTGCATCTTCTTTGCGTATCTGGCCATAACCAATCACCACCACCTCTTCCAGCTGCTCGGTATCGATTTCCAGGACAACGTTGAAGGTGGTAGCTTGGCCAACCACATGTTCGGTGGTTTTGTAGCCGATGTAGGAGAACTGGACGGTGGTACCACGAGCTACCGATAGGGTATAGTCCCCGTCGAAATTGGTAATGGTACCATTGGTGGTCCCTTTTTCAACAACGGTAACGCCCGGAAGCGGTTCGCCGGTTGCACTGTCGGTAACCCTCCCGGTTAAACTAATTACCTGGGCAAAGCCGGTATGGGCTATCATTATTCCCAGGACCATTAGCAGGACTTTCAAGTTTTTGCGAATAATCTTCATGTTACTTTGTTATTAGTTCTTGAATTCAATTAGGTCATCACGTTTTACATTGATTTTTAGATCATTTACAATCCATTTTACTCGATTTTTACTCCATATTTTTTATCCGATGGTGCAATGATATGGCTTTTCCTGTCATCATTTTACGTTTTTTAACATCTTCAGAACCGCAAACGTTTGCGGTGACGTTTGCACCGATTATGTTGCAAAACAGGTAGTTACTGGTGGGTGTGTGTTTAGTTTCTTACAGGTTTCCACGCTACCCTTCACCCGCTATTCAGAATTAATTCTTACATTTATTTTTATTATTGCAGACACCTTTACCAATCACCATGAGAAGCAGTCAGGTTACCATAAAAGATATTGCCCGGATTCTCGGGATTTCTCCTTCTACCGTTTCGCGAGCCCTGAAAAACCATCCCGATATCAGTGAGGAAACGAAAGTGGCCGTAAACGAACTGGCCCTGAAACTCAAATATCAGCCCAATGCGGTAGCCCTCAGCCTAAAGCACAGCCGCAGCAATACTATCGGGGTGATCATCCCCGAAATTGTACACTACTTTTTTTCGTCGGTGATTAGCGGAATTGAAGATGTGGCTTACGAGGCCGGCTTTACGGTCATTATTTGCCAGTCGAACGAAAAGTACGACCGCGAAGTGGCCAATGCCAAAATGTTGTTGTCGCACCGGGTGGACGGGGTTTTGGTTTCCATTTCAAAAGAAACCACCAATTTCGATCATCTGGTCATGTTACAGGAAGGCGGCCTGCCACTCGTGTTCTTCGACCGGATTGTACCCGAAATCATTGCCGACCAGGTTATTATAAACGATGAAGAAGCGGCATACAAAGCCACCAAACATTTAATTGAAAACGGAAGGAGGCGAATCGCTCACTTTGCCGGACCGCAAAACCTGCTTATTGGCCGCGACCGCAAAGAAGGCTACCTGCGCGCTATCCGGGAAGCCGGATTGCAGGCGGACCCTCAGTTGATTATAGATGCCGATACGTACGAGAAGGCCTTGATTGCCACCAACCATTTACTGACGATGGACAATCCACCCGATGGCATTTTCGCTACCAACGACCTTACTGCCATCGGCGCCATGCAATCCCTGCAGAAGAAAGGAATCAAAATTCCCCAGCAAATCGCTGTTGTGGGTTTCAGCGACGGACGTTTTTCTGGCATTACCGAGCCCAACCTGACCTCGGTTGACCAGCATGGCTACGAAATGGGCTCTGTTGCCACCGAAATTTTGCTGAATCGACTATTGAGCCCAAGTGAAACCTATGTCCCTCAAACCCGGGTGTTGAGCGCCAATCTGATTGTGAGAGGTTCGTCGAAATAAAAAATTACACTTTTTTTAGTTTTTCTCTGCAAACGTTTGAAATGGGGCTTTCAAGTTGTTTTTGCCCTATTTATAAGGCTTTTACAGACTGTTCTTTGTCCGAAGCACTTGCATTTGTGCGAATAACCTCCCTATATTTGCATTGTTCATCCGATATTTTACTTCGAACTTACTCCATATTTCACCTGCCGGTTCGGTTGGTGGTTTCCGCTGTTTTTATTCTAAAATTATTGTTTTATGAAGAAGAAGCCTGTTCTTAGTTTCTGGCAAATTTGGAACATGAGCTTTGGCTTTCTGGGTATCCAGTTTGGATTTGCCCTTCAGAATGCCAATGTTTCACGCATATTCCAAAGCTTGGGTGGCGATGTTGACCGTCTGGCCGTGTATTGGCTGGCCGCTCCCGTTACCGGATTGATCGTGCAGCCCATCATCGGCCATTACAGTGATAAAACCTGGGGGCGCTTTGGGCGAAGACGTCCGTATTTTTTGATTGGCGCCATCCTGGCCTCTTTGGCTTTGTTTATTATGCCCAATTCGCCCATGTTGTGGATTGCCGTCGGCACACTTTGGATCATGGATGCGTCCATCAATATTTCGATGGAACCTTTCCGTGCCTTCGTGGGCGACATGCTGCCCAGCGAACAACGGACAAAGGGATTCGCCATGCAAAGTTTTTTCATCGGCACCGGGGCCATTGTGGCCTCCTTCCTTCCTTACGCCATGACCAACTGGTTCGGCGTAGCCAACGTAGCTGACGCAGGTCACATTCCGCCTTCCGTAAAATGGTCGTTTTACATTGGCGGGGCTGTTTTCTTTCTGGCCGTACTCTGGACGGTTGTCCGCACCAAAGAGTACTCGCCCGAAGAGCTGCAATCATTCGAAGCAGAAAAGATTTCCTCCAATCCATCGGCCAAACTGGTGTTGAAAACTGCTTTCGAGCTGATTGGCAAATTCACCCGGAACGGAATATTTTTTGCCATTGCAGGCGCCATTCTCAGTTATGTGTTTTTCTTTTTTAACCTGGAAAAAGAACTGTACATCCTGAGCGGGGGTTTGCTGGTTTTCGGCCTGATTCTGTTACTTACCGGCCATCTTGCCAAAATCAACAAAACCAAAAACGGGTTGGTAGAAATTGTCACCGACATGATGAACATGCCCAAAACGATGAGGCAGTTGGCCATCGTTCAGTTCTTCTCGTGGTTTGCGCTGTTTGCCATGTGGATTTACACCACAGCCGGGGTAACCAGCCATGTATATGGAACATCCGACACAGCTTCAGAACTTTATAACGAAGGCGCCAACTGGGTGGGGGTTTTGTTTGGCGTTTACAATGGCTTTGCCGCGGTAGTAGCTTTTCTGTTGCCGGTGCTGGCCAAATACACCAACCGGAAAATCACCCATGCCGTTTCGCTGGTGTTGGGCGGAATTGGGCTGGCCTCGTTCTACGTGGTGCGCGATCCGAACCTGCTGATTCTTTCCATGCTGGGTGTTGGCGTAGCCTGGGCCAGCATCTTGTCCATGCCGTATGCCATTCTTACCGGATCGTTGCCCGGCAACAAAATGGGCACCTACATGGGGATTTTCAATTTCTTCATCGTGATCCCGCAAATCCTGGCGGCCAGTATCCTGGGCTTTTTCATGAAACATGTATTTGGCGGGCAGGCTATTATGGCCTTACTGCTGGGCGGTGCGTCCATGCTGATAGCAGCCGTCACCGTGTTGTTTGTTGATGATATTGACAGTCCTAAATAAGTAATGGCATGAGAACACTGAAAGCTTGTCTTTTTGATCTGGACGGCGTGATTGTAGATACGGCCAGGTATCATTTCCTGGCCTGGAAGCAACTGGCAGAACAGCTTGGCATTGATTTTACCGAGGAGCACAACGAACTACTGAAAGGTGTTAGCAGGATGCGATCGCTGGATATCATCCTGGAAATCGGGGGGAAAACATTATCCGAAGAAGAAAAAACAGCTTTGGCTAATAAAAAAAACGAAGTTTATCTGGAATATATTCTGAAGATGGATGAAAGCGAAATATTGCCGGGTGTGAAATCGTTTATCACCGAACTGAAAAACAACCACATCCGGGTTGCCTTGGGTTCGGCCAGTAAAAACGCACGGTTGATCCTGAAACGGCTGAATATTGAAAACCTGTTTGACGCCGTCATTGATGGCAACAAGGTTTCGGAGGCCAAACCCGACCCGGAAGTATTTCTGAACGGAGCAGCCGAGTTACAGGTTGAACCGGAAGCATGCGTGGTTTTCGAAGATGCCGTAGCAGGCATCGAAGCAGCCCAAAATGCAGGCATGTTTTGCGTAGGTATTGGCGATATAACCATCCTGAAGAAAGCCAATCTGGTGATTCCGGGATTTGCAGATTTCAACCTGGAAAAGCTACAAGCATGCATGCAAGAAGATAGTTACCTACATGTTAAATGAAAAACTGGTATGAAAGAATATATTGTACACCACGAGTGGAAGGTTATTGAAGATGGCTTTCATCCCGATTACAACCGGGTTTCCGAAAGCCTGTTCAGCTTGGGCAACGGGCATACCGGACAACGTGCAAACTTTGAGGAAAAATACTCGGGCGACAGTCTTCCGGGAAACTATGTAGCCGGGGTTTACTACCCCGACAAAACCTTGGTGGGCTGGTGGAAAAACGGTTACCCGGAATATTTTGCTAAAATATTGAACGCGGCCAACTGGATTGGCATCCGCGTGGAAATTGAAGGAGAGGAGCTGGACCTGGCAACTGCCCGGGTCCATGCCTTCCGCCGCGAACTGGACATGAAAGATGCCCTGCTCACCCGTTCGTTTACCGCCGAACTTCCTTCCGGCAAACAGGTGGAAGTGCTTGCCCGGCGATTTTTGAGCATGAAAGATAAAGCGTTAGGGGCCATCCGGTACAACATCAAAAGCCTCAACTTTTCGGCGCCGGTAAAAATCACCTCGTTTATTGACGGAGATGTGAAAAATGAAGACTCCAACTACGACGAGAAATTCTGGATGGAGCTTGAAAAAAAAGCCAGCGACCAGGAAGCCTACCTGCTGATGGAAACCAAAAAATCCGGCTTCCATGTTTGCCACGGAATTGGCACACGTCTGCTCAAAAACGGAAAAAACCTATCGGCTGCCGGCCCGAAAGTTGACCGCGAAAAGTACCTGGCCAACACTTTTGTAGTGAATTTGCAGGAGGGCGAAGAATTGCTGATCGAAAAGTTTGCTGCTATCAACTCTTCGCTTTATATCAGCCGCAATGAGCTGATGTCAGAAACAGAAAAATCCGTTCAAAAAGCGATGGCGGCAGGTTTCGACCAGTTATTTGCAGAACACAGCAAATGTTGGGAAGAAAAGTGGGAAGCCGCCGACATCCGTATCGAAGGCGATGTGGCTGCCCAGCAGGGCATACGGTTCAACATTTTCCAACTGATGCAAACCTACACTGGCGACGACGAACGCCTGAACATTGGCCCAAAAGGTTTTACCGGCGAAAAATACGGCGGCGTTAC
Organism: Gaoshiqia sediminis; assembly: GCF_025907915.1. Classification (GTDB taxonomy): domain Bacteria; phylum Bacteroidota; class Bacteroidia; order Bacteroidales; family Prolixibacteraceae; genus Gaoshiqia; species Gaoshiqia sediminis. Next base: position 105,254 of record NZ_JAPAAF010000002.1, on the reverse strand, counting down.
TTACTGGGACACCGAAGCCTATTGCCTGCCCTTCTTTTTAGGAACGGCTCCTCAGCGTGTGGCGCAAAACCTGCTGATTTACCGTCACAAACACCTTCAAAAAGCCATCGAAAATGCCCAAAAGCTAGGCTTCGAAAATGGTGCAGCCTTGTACCCGATGGTGACCATCAACGGCGAAGAGTGCCACAACGAATGGGAAATCACCTTTGAAGAAATTCACCGCAACGGGGCCATCGCCTATGCCATCTACAACTACATCAACTACACCGGCGACCGCGAATACCTGGCCCCTTACGGATTTGAAGTGCTGCTGGCCCTTTCCCGTTTCTGGGCCCAGCGCGTCAATTGGTCGGATGTCAAACAGGCATATGTCATCCTGGGCGTAACCGGCCCCAACGAATACGAAAACAACGTCAACAATAACTTCCACACCAACAACATGGCCGTGTGGACCCTGAAATACACCCTGGAAGTAATTGATTACCTGAAAAAAGAACAGCCTTATTTGTGGGAAGAACTGGTGAACAAATGGAAGTTTAACGAGGTGCAGGAAACGACCAACTGGAAAGAAATCATCGAAAACATGTATTTCCCTTACGACAAGGAGTTGGACATCTACCTGCAACAGGACGGCTTTCTGGATAAAGAAATTATCCCGGCGGCCCATCTCAATCCTACCGAACGTCCCATCAACCAGCATTGGTCGTGGGACCGCATCCTGCGTTCGTGTTACATCAAACAGGCCGACACGCTGCAAAGCTTGTACTGGTTCCAGGAGGATTACGACACGGAAACCCTGCGCCGCCACTTCGACTTTTACGAACCAATCACGGTACACGAATCTTCGCTTTCATCGTGCATCCATGCTATTTTGGCCGCACGTATCGGCCGCGAAGAAAAAGCATACGAAATGTACTTGCGCACGGCCCGTCTCGACCTGGACGACTATAACAACGACACCGAAGATGGCCTGCACATTACCAGCATGGGCGGCACCTGGATGGCCTTTGTGGAAGCTTTCGGCGGCATCCGCGTAGTAAACGGGCAACTGCATCTCAACCCGTTCCTGCCCAAATCATGGAAAGGATATGCCTTCCGCCTCAACTTCCGCGATTCGCACCTGGAAATCAGCATGGCCAACGAACTGACCATCATCAACCACCATCCGGGAACTTTAACCCTGTCTATTTGGGGAGAAGAGCATATCCTGAACGGCAACCACAAGCTTGAGGTCGAAATAAAACAAACGCTATGAAGAAATGGATTCTCCTGTTTACCATGATGTTTTTGATGAACGAAACTCATGCTCAGTTGCCGGTGCCTTCGGCCGGAAGAATTGTGCGCATCCCGGATTTTCAATCCCGCTTTGTGCAGCCGCGGAATATTGATGTTTGGCTGCCGGAGGGCTACAGCAATACAGAGAAATATGCCGTGATTTATATGCACGACGGGCAAATGCTGTATGACTCAACCCTTACCGGGAACAAACAGGAATGGCAGGTGGATGAAGTTTTTTCAGCCTTAATTGACGAACAGGAAATCCAGGCGTGCATCGTGGTTGGAATATGGAACAACGCAGAGTACCGGCACGCCGAATATTTCCCGGAAAAGCCCTTGGCATCGCTGGATGAGAACCTGCGCGACTCAATAGTTGCAACATGGCTAAAAGGAAAGCCCTTGGCCGACAATTATCTGAAATTTATCATTCACGAACTTAAGCCCTGCATCGATCAGAAATTCGCAACCCTCCCCGACCTGGACCATACTTTTATCGCGGGTTCCAGCATGGGCGGATTGATTTCGATGTACGCCATCTGTGAGTATCCCGATATTTTTAAAGGGGCAGCCTGCCTCTCGACACACTGGCCCGGTACATTTGAGCAAAACGACTTCATCCCCCAAGCTTTTAACTGGTATCTGACCGAGAATCTGCCCGATCCGGCATCTCACCAATTCTATTTCGACTACGGAACGGAGACTCTGGACAGCCTGTATGAAAAACACCAACTTGTGATCGACAAAACCATGATCCTTAAGGGATATGACCATACCAACCGGATAACCCTTAAATTTCCGGGTGAGGACCATCCCGAAAGATCATGGGCCAAACGACTGCACACCCCGTTTATATTTTTATTGAAATAACCTGAACCAATTTAAAACGATGATGAAAAAATCAATGATTCTTTACGTTCTGTTGGCATTCACCATTTGCGGGTTCTCCCAACAGACCGGCAACCTGAGAGTAGAACCCATGTTTTGGTGGGCAGGCATGAAAAATCCCAACCTGCAACTCATGGTTCATGGCGAAAATATTGCCGATACCAAAGTAGATCTGAACTACCCCGGTGTTGCACTTACCAGTGTTACCCGCGTTGAAAACCCCAACTACCTGTTTATCGACCTGAAAATAGCACCCGAGGCAAAACCCGGCTCGTTTACCATCTCATTCCTCTCGAAAAAGAAAACAGTGGCCAGCTACCTGTATGAGCTGAAAGCCCGCGAGCCAAGCTCCGCCCTGCGCCAGGGATTCAACCCATCGGATGTGATTTACCTGATCACCCCCGACCGCTTTGCCAACGGCAACCCTGACAACGATGCCATGCCCGGCATGAAAGAGCTTCCCAACCGGGCCGATAAAGACGGGCGGCACGGCGGCGACCTGAGGGGCATCATCAACAGCCTCGACTACCTCCACGACCTCGGCTTTACAGCTGTTTGGCTGAACCCAGTGCTCGAAAACAACATGACCCGCACATCGTACCACGGCTACTCCACCACCGATTTTTACCGCGTTGACTCCCGTTACGGAACCAACGATGAGTACCGAGAGCTGAATGACGAGCTCGACAAACGCGGCATGAAACTGATCATGGACATGATATTCAACCACTGCGGCTCGGAACACTGGTGGATGGACGACATGCCCATGCCCGACTGGATCAACAATTACCCCGAACACAAAATCACCTCACACCGCCGCACGGTGAACCAGGACCCGCACGCCTCGGAAATCGATAAACGCGAGATGAGCGATGGCTGGTTTGTGCCCACCATGCCCGACCTGAACCAGAAAAACCCGTTCATGGCCAATTACCTCATCCAGAACAGCATTTGGTGGATCGAATACGTCGGACTGGAAGGCATCCGGCAGGACACCTGGCCCTACCCCGACAAGGATATGATGGCCGACTGGACCAAGCGGGTGCTGGAAGAATATCCGAATTTCAACATCGTAGGCGAAGAATGGAGCCTGAACCCGGCCATCACCTCGTACTGGCAACTGGGCAAGCACAATGCCGATGGCTACCAGTGCTACCTTCCCAGCCTGATGGATTTCCCGTTGCAACACGCCGTCAGCTCCGGACTGAGTACCGAAGAAGGCTGGAACGACGGACTGATCCAACTGTACGAGATGCTGGCCAACGATTTTCTGTATCCCGATGCCGAAAACCTGGTGGTTTTCCCCGACAACCACGACATGTCGCGCTTTTACACCCAGGTGGGCGAAGATGCTGACTTGCTGAAACTGGGACTGGCCTATTTCCTGACTACCCGCGGCATCCCGCAAATCTTCTACGGTACTGAGGTGCTGATGTCCAATCCGGGAACGGACGATCACGGAATCATCCGCAGCGATTTTCCGGGAGGTTGGCCCGGCGATGCTGTGAATGCATTTACCGGCAAAGGACTCTCCGCCGACCAACAAGACCTGCAAAACTACCTGAAAACCATCCAAAACTGGCGGAAGGGACAGAATGTGATTCACACAGGAAAGATGAAACACTTTGTGCCGCAGGATGGCGTGTACGTCTATTTCCGCTACAATGATAAAGATGCCGTGATGGTCGTCCTCAATAAAAACCTGGAAAGCAAAAACCTGGTAACCGAACGTTTTGCCGAGATGATGAAAGGCTACCAAAGCGGAACTGATATCATCTCATCGAATCAGATAACCAATCTAAAAAGCTTTTCCGTTCCTGCCCGTTCGGCCATGATCATTCAACTTAAAAAGTAACGAGCCATGACAAACAAAACCAAATACATTTTGCCCGCTTTCTTTATCTTGATATGGGTTGGAATAGGTTTAACGGCCTGCCTGCCCAAACAAAAGCCGGCAGACCAACAGGAAGAAACAAGCTCGCGCATTCAGCCGGAATGGCTGAAAGATGCCGTGTTGTATGAAGTGAACATCCGCCAATACACGCCCGAAGGTACATTCGATGCTTTTGCCGAACACCTTCCGCGGCTGAAGGAACTCGGTGTGGACATCCTCTGGATCATGCCCATTCACCCCATTTCGGAAGAAAAACGAAAAGGCAGCCTGGGCTCGTATTATGCCGTGCAGGACTACACCGGCATCAATCCCGAGTTTGGAACGCTCGATGATTTCAAGGAACTCGTCAACCAGGCGCACGACCTGGGCTTTAAAGTCATCATCGACTGGGTGGCCAACCACACCGGCTGGGACAATCCATGGATTTACGATCACCCGGAGTGGTTTACCACCGATTCGACCGGCGCCATCATCTCACCCGATCCGGATTGGACCGATATCGCCGACCTGAACTTCGATGTGCCGCAGATGCGCCGGGCCATGATCGATGCGATGGACTACTGGCTCACCGAAACCAACATCGACGGGTTTCGCTGCGACGTGGCCTGGGGCGTTCCGAACGACTTCTGGGAAGAAGCCCGCACTTCGTTCGACTCTATCAAGCCGGTGTACATGCTGGCCGAAGACGAAGACCACCCGGAACTACTCGAAATGGCTTTCGAATCGAACTATGCCTGGGAGTTGCACCACATCATGAACGATGTGGCAAAAGGTGAAAAAACGGCCGCTGATATCCGGAATTATTTTGAAAAGATTGGCGGCAAATATGCCGAAGGTTCATTTCCCATGCAGTTTATCACCAACCACGACGAAAACTCCTGGGCCGGAACTGTTAGCGAACGCATGGGCGATGCCGCTGATGCTTTTGCCGTATTTTCGTTTACAGTGCCGGGAATTCCGCTTATTTACAGCGGGCAGGAAGCCGGGCTGGACAAGCGGCTGGCATTCTTCGAAAAAGATGAAATTGACTGGTCGGAAATGAAAAAAGAAGATCTGTATAAAAACCTGATCGCGCTGAAAACCAACAACCCGGCCTTATGGAACGGGGAGTTTGGTGAGGACGTTCGCTTTCTGAACAACGGCCACCCGGACCAACTGCTGGCTTATGTCCGCGAAAAAAATGACAATGCTGTCCTGGTAATCATGAACCTTTCTTCACAACCGGTTGTTGATAGTGTTGAGTTCGATGTTCAACACGATTTTGCAGCGTGGAAAGGAAAGGAGAAGTTGATTGGCGGAGAAAAGGTGAATATCGAACTTCAACCTTGGGAATACAAAATTTACACACGCAAATAGATTCAGGTTTAGTTTAGGTTTAGTTGGTTTATTAGTTGAAAGGGGTCCGCAAAAGCGGCCCTTTTTTTTGCAATAAAAAACCGCCTTTGCGTACAAAAGCGGTTTCTGTTATATATAGAGTAAGCAGCCGATCTGCAAGGGCAGCACGGCAACTTACGGAAGCGCACCAACCATGAGTTGGCACGACTGTCGTAATCTTGAAAAGAGTCACCCTGAACTTGTTTCAAGGTCTGTCGGCTATTTGATGGATACGCTGAAACAAGTTCAGCATGACAGCTAAAAAAGAATTTTATCGCACCTCAGAGCCGTTTTTCACCTTGTCAACCGGTGAAACAAATTTCAGCGAACCATCGGCATCTTCGGCCATCAGAATCATTCCCTGAGACATAATCCCACGTAATTCACGGGGTTCCAGGTTCACCAAAATCGAAACCTGCTGACCGATAATCTCTTCCGGCTTGTAATATTCGGCAATTCCTGAAACAACGGTACGCGTATCGATGCCGGTATCAATTTTCAGCTTCAGCAATTTCTTGGTTTTTGCTACCGCTTCGGCTTCCATAATTGTTCCGGTACGGATATCCATCTTCATGAAATCGTCGAATGAACAGTTTTCCTTGGCCGGTTTGGCTGTAGCCTGGGCTGCCTCGTTGGCTTTTTTAGTATCCTGCAGTTTCTTCACCTGGGCATCAATTGTCGCATCTTCAATCTTCTCGAACAGCAGTTCAGGCTGCTTGGTTTGGTGTCCGGCTGCCAGCAGATCGGTTCGTCCAAGCTCACTCCAATCCAGTTTGCCAAGGTTAAGGAAACCACGCAGTTTGTCCATACTGAAAGGCAAAAACGGCTCCAGCATAATGGTCAGGTTGGCGGTGATCTGCAAACAGATGTTCATCACGGTTTTTACGCGTTCCGGATCAGTTTTCACCACCTTCCAGGGCTCTTCGTCGGCCAGGTATTTGTTGCCCAGGCGAGCCAGGTCCATGGCCAGTTTCAGTGCTTCGCGGAAGCGGTAAGTATCCAGGCTTTTTTCGACATCGGCTTTCAGTTTGCCGATCTCGGCCAGCGTTTGCCGGTCAACATCATTTAAATCGCCCAAGGCCGGAACTTCGCCGCTGTAATATTTTTGGGTGAGCACCAGCGCCCGGTTTACAAAGTTTCCCAGTACGGCCACCAACTCGTTATTGTTGCGTGCCTGAAAATCTTTCCAGGTAAAATCGTTGTCTTTGGTCTCGGGTGCATTGGCCGTCAGCGTGTATTTCAGCACATCTTCTTTGCCCGGAAACTCATCAAGGTATTCGTGCAACCAGACGGCCCAGTTGCGCGAGGTGGAAATTTTGTCGCCTTCGAGGTTGAGGAACTCATTGGCCGGAACATTTTCGGGAAGGATGAAGCTGCCTTCAGCCTTCAACATGGCCGGGAAAATAATACAGTGGAAAACGATGTTGTCCTTTCCGATGAAATGCACCATCTTGCACTCAGGATCTTTCCAGTATTTTTCCCAATCGGGGGTTAGTTCTTTAGTGGCTGAAATGTATCCGATGGGTGCGTCGAACCAAACATACAGCACTTTACCTTCGGCACCTTCAACCGGGACGGGGACGCCCCAATTCAGGTCGCGGGTAACGGCACGTGGCTGCAATCCACTGTCAATCCAGCTTTTGCATTGGCCATACACGTTGGTTTTCCATTCTTTGTGGCCTTCCAGAATCCATTCCCGCAGCCAGGGTTCGTATTCATCAAGTGGCAGGTACCAGTGTTTGGTTTCTTTCAGCACCGGCGTGTTGCCGCTAATCATCGACTTGGGGTTGATCAGGTCGGTTGGGCTGAGCGAGGTGCCGCAGCTTTCGCACTGGTCGCCGTAAGCTTTTTCGAAACCGCATTTCGGACAGGTTCCTACAATGTAACGGTCGGCCAGAAATTGTTTGTTCTCTTCGTCGTAATATTGAGCCGACGTTTGCTCCACAAACTTGCCGCTATCGTATAATTTCCGGAAGAATTCCGAAGCTGTTTCGTGGTGCACCGGTGCACTGGTACGCGAGTACACATCAAATGAAATACCGAAGCGGGCAAACGAATCTTTGATGATGCTGTGGTATTTGTCCACTACATCCTGGGGAGTCACTCCTTCGTTTTTAGCTTTTAGGGTAATGGGAACGCCGTGCTCGTCCGATCCGCCGATAAATAAAACATCTTCGTGTTTCAACCGGAGATAACGGGCATAAATATCGGCAGGAACATAAACTCCCGCCAGGTGCCCAATATGCACCGGTCCGTTGGCATACGGAAGTGCCGAAGTGATCAGCGTACGTTTATACTGGCTCATTTTATACAGATTTTCAGTGATTTCAGTATCTCTTTTTTTTGTGGGCTACAAAGATAGTCGTTTTTTTATGCTTTCCATGTTCCGGAAATTCCGATACGCCTGAAAATTTGATGTTCAAGCCTATTGATTTTTGCAGGAATCTGCTTTAACTTGATTCTTTTTTAATCACTCATTTTAAAAAAAATTCAACTATGAGTTTAATGAAAGAATTTAAGGCCTTTGCGATGCGTGGGAACGTAGTCGATATGGCCGTAGGTATCATTATTGGTGGTGCTTTCGGAAAGATTGTCGCTTCCTTTGTCAATGATGTGCTGATGCCCCCGGTTGGAATGCTGCTGGGAGGTGTTGACTTTAAAGAGCTGAAATACGTACTGCGCGAAGATGTATTAAATGAGGCTGGCGAAGTGGTTACCAAAGGGGCAACCTTGCTTTATGGTAATTTCATCCAAACCACCATCGACTTTCTGATCATCGCCTTTGCTATTTTCATGATGATTAAGGCCATGAACCGGATGCAAAAGAAGGAGGAAGCAAAACCAGCCCCGGCCCCCGAACCGCCGAAACCCACCAAAGACCAAGAACTGCTGGCCGAGATTCGCGATTTGCTGAAGAAGTAGAGATTAAATTACGATAGTAAAAGCATCCCTGTTAGCGGGGGTGCTTTTTATGTATCGTGTATTTGAACTTCTAACGCTTAGAAACTAGTGCACCAAAAAATATTCCCCGCCACCTAACCGATGAAACGGGGAACTGAAAAAACTATTTGCAAAAACTAATATTCAAGTGTGAAGTAAAAAAGACAAAAGTTTAAAATGGTAACGTAATTAACGGGGATTGACACGTTTGGATTTCCAATATGCACGGAACTTATCCTGTGTAACCAGCCCCACCGCACCTTCGACGATGCCACCTTCCACGCCGGTGTCCAAAACCCGTATTTCGACCAGATTTTCCTGATCAGCCTTAAACACGCCGGGAGGTATGAAATAGTTACGGAACTCACGATACCGGGTTTCCGGATTTCGCTTGTTGTAGTCGCCGGTTTGTCCGATCACCTGCCCGTTGATGACCAACTGGTCCACATCGTCAATGCGACCGGCAACCAATACGGTGCGCTGTTCGGCCATGGCTTTGGTCACCCTGATCTTGCGCGTATAAACCGCATAACCATCATAATTGTAGAAACCTTGATTTTCCCATTGCCCCGGCACCTGGATGGTCACAGCTTCGCTTTCATCGTACTGCCGCCCATTGTTGAAAAGCCATTCGCCGTTCAGGTCAATATCGAAAGACGGGATTTCGCCTGTTGAGAAGATTTTTATTTCGCCCGAAACAATCCCCCCGGAAAGCTGGGAGTCAAACACCCTTACGGCAATCATGTTTTCTTTCCCGAAGTTGATCAGATCACCGGGAATTTGATATTTCCGCAAGGCATTGTACGCGGTTACGGTGTGTGGCGGGAATGAACCCGATTGGCCGATTTTCTTCCCGTTCAGATAGACCTCATCCACATCGTCGATATAACCAAGCTGAAGAATGAGCGCCTGCCCTCTCATACTTTCAGGAATCACTACCGGGTTACGGTACCAAGCAAAACCGTCGTACCCCTGAAAACCTTCATCTTCCCAGCGGGCAGGTACACGAATGTCGTCCCAATCGGCATCATTGTACGTGGAAGATGTCCACTCGCTCCGATCGCCGATGCGAAATTTCCAGTAGCCTTTCAGGCTGATTTCGCCGGGGATGAAAGCCTGCACAGGCATGGCCGAAATTATCAGGCTGGTCAACAAAGCGATCAGCAGCACCCGCTTGGCGCTTAGTGTGCAATATAATTTTGTTCGTTTCATAGCTATTCAACTATTCGAAAGAGATCCCAAAATGAGAAATTCCAGTTGTTACTGCTGCTCCAACGGTGTTTATTAAGTAATTCACGAGCTGCATCGCCGGTCATGATGCCCACCGGCCCCTCGTAAATTCCGCCTACCCCCATCGGGTCGTCCACTTCCACCGAAATCAGGTTTTTAGCTTTTATCAGACCTTTCGGGATCTCGTACGCGCGGATCAGGTTGTAGGCATTTCCACGCCTGAAACGCGAATATTGTTCCAACTCTTCCACACGCCCGATTAGTTTGCCATTCAGATAAACTTTGTCAAAGTCGTCGATCTTCCCCAACACCAGGAAAAGGTCCTGTCCCTGGAGCGAGGTGGGCATGGTAAAACGTTTGCGGTACCAAGCTTTGCCGTCGTATTCGGGGTAGCCCTGACTTTCCCAGCTCATGGGCACAAACAGTTCGTCCCAACCCGAATCGTCCAGGCCTACGGAATGATTGTCACCAAAATTATCAATACTGAATTTCCAGTTCCCGCTCAGGTCAACACGCAGCATTTCCTGCTCACGGTCGTAATACAGGCCAAAGCGGTCGGCGCGTATAATTCCGCCATATTGGTACTCGTCGTACACCCGCACGGCAATCACATTGCCCGATTCTTTCAAAAGGGAAGCGGGCACCACGTAGCGGCGTTCCACGCTGTATGCAGTTTGATAATTGGGAAAAAACTGGCCGGTTTGCCCCACTTTTTGTCCGTTGATGAATACTTCATCCACATCGTCGATATAGCCAAGGAATAAGGTCAACGCCTTTGTTTTGGGAATGGCTTTCAGGTTGAACGTTTTCCGGTACCAGGCGTAACCATTGTATCCCGGATAGTAACGTTCCCAATCGCCGGGGGCATTCAGCCGATCCCAATCGCCGGTATCCGTTTCGGGGCGGGCCCAGGCCGGGTCGTCGCCTACGGTAAACAACCAAGCCCCCCTGAAATCGGTCAGTGCCCGCCAGTCTGCGGCCTTCAGTTCCGAAGAACCAAAAGCCGTCAGCATGAGCAGGGTAACTATTAAAACCTTACCGGTCTTGATCCAAAAGCGTCTTTGCATTTTCATAAATTTTTAACAGCACCAATTTACAATTTCCCCCGAAATCAATACGCTCTGTAACGTAAATCAAAGTTAACCGTGAACGCCTTTCCAACCAGGCAATCATCGGCCTTGATGTTTTTCGATTGAAGCACATGCTTCACATACTCGATAGCTTGTGGATTATCGCAGGTAACACGCAATACTCCAAGGCTTTGATCTTCGTTTACCCTGAAGATTACCAGAACATCCTCATCCAGCTTTTCAATTCCGTGCTGATAAAGATAGTTGTTGTACCGGCTGATGTCTTCAGAGAAAACGTTCTTCAGGTCAACATTCAAGTTTTGGCGGGCTTGCTGTACCGATGTGTTTCCGGCGTAGCCCAGGCTGATGACCAGCACCAGCAGAACAGTTGTCATAATTGTTTTCATGGCTCTTGTTTTTAATTGTTTCGAATTCTGTTTGTTTCTTGTTTTCTTGTTTCAATTGTACGATACAAATGTATGGCCCCCATGTAACCTGCGTGTCAAACAGATATCATACGTTGTCAGCAATTGTCACAAATTGTCACAGCCAAAAAAGGACGGAAAATCTTACACAAACCGGAAATACATTCTTTTCCGACTGATCGTTCGTCTGCATTCTGCAGGTCGCTTATCTTTGTTTATCATTTTGAAGAAAAAGAAGATGCCGGAAAAATTTGACACCATGTGGCTGGAGGCAAGAGGCGTGTCGCTCAGTAGTGGCCAGACCAGCGTTCTGCACGATGTTTCTTTTCAGCTGAAGTATGGCGAATCGCTGGCAATAACCGGAAGTTCGGGCAGTGGTAAAACCACCCTTGGACGTTTGCTGGCCGGGAGAGTTTCGCTCACCCACGGAAACCTGGCTATAGCACCCGGACTGGCTCGCCTGATGGTTGACCAGCAAGACCATTTCATGTCGCTTTCGGGCAGGCGTAGCACCTACTATGGCCAGCGCTACGAAAACCAGGGTATGGAAAACACGCCCTCTGTGCGGGCTTACCTTCAAAAGGTGCATGAAAAATTCGCAATGCTAACAAACGGGATGGAGCAGGTGATGGAGCAAATGCACATCGGCCATTTGTCCGACCGCAAATTGCTTCAACTAAGCAATGGCGAACGAAAGCGCACTCATCTGGCCGCAGCTTTAATGCAAAAACCCAACGTGTTGGTGCTCGACCAACCGTTTGTAGGGTTGGATGCCGAAGCACGCGAAAACCTGACAAATCTGTTAGAGCAGCAAATCAGTGCCGGCATTTTGCTGGTGATAATTTGTTCGCCCGAACACTTTCCCGAAAGCATCAGCAAAGTGGTTGAACTCCACAACGGCAGGGTTACCCAATTTACTGATACAAAAAACTATCAGCCGACTATTTTTGAAGAAGACCGGAAAACCATTTCAGGACCGGCGATTTTATCGGTTTTGCCCCCGGGCAATGAAACGTTTTCGGCGGTCGTCGGCATGAAAAACGTGAACGTGACAATCAGTGGAAAAGAAATCCTCAAGGGCATCAACTGGCAGGTGAAGAGCGGGGAACAATGGGCGCTGCTGGGACACAACGGCGCCGGAAAGACCACGCTGCTCAGCCTGGTAACGGCCGACAACCCGCAAGGCTATGCCAACGATTTGGTTTTGTTTGACCGCAAGCGCGGTAGTGGAGAAAGCATCTGGGAAATTAAGAGGCGCATCGGTTACGTATCGCCCGAACTGCACCTGTACTTTTTACGGGGAGAGGGAATTTTCAACACCATTCCCGGACTAAGCGACAAACCACATGCCCATTACGATTCGTTATCGTGCCGGGATGTGATGGTTTCGGGTTTTCGCGACGAGATTGGCTTTGCCAGCCAGCCCACCGACTTGCAATACGATCTGGCGGAAACCTGGTTTTCCATCCTTCAGCTCAATCACCTGAAAAACCGGCTGTTTCTGCATGCTTCGCTTGGCGAACAGCGATCGTTATTACTGGCCCGTGCGCTCGTCAAATCTCCGTCGTTACTCATCCTCGATGAACCTTGCCAGGGACTCGATCCGCACCAAACCCGGCGTTTTGTGAGCCTGCTCGACGAAATTTGTGCCCATCTGCACACCACGCTTGTGTATGTGACGCACCTGCGGGAAGAGATCCCGAGCTGTGTGAAAAACTTGCTACTGCTCGAAAACGGACAAGTCAAGCACTGCGGGAGCTGGGACAAATAAACTTCATCCAAAATAAATATGATTGACGCTTGCCGGCATTCGGGCAGGAAACATTGTTATTTTTGTACAACCAATTCTAAAATAATTTGAGCCATGAAGAATTTCTTTGTTAAATCGCACGGACTGGGCAATGACTATCTGGTTGTAAACAGCCTTGATATCAATTTTGAGCTTACTGAAAAAAATATACGCACGGTTTGTGATGTGCACTACGGCATTGGCTCCGACGGCATTTTAGTATTGGTGGATACCGACAAAGCCGACTTTGGCCTGCGCATCCTCAACCCCGATGGTAGCGAGGCCGAGAAAAGCGGCAACGGCCTGCGTATTTTTGCCAAATACCTGTTTGATTATGGCTATGCCAACTCCGCGTCGTTCACCATCGATACACTTGGCGGAGTAGTGCAGGCCGAGGTAATTGAGCAGGAAAAAGGCAAGGCCCGAACCATCCAGGTGGACATGGGCAAGGCAATTTTCGAAGCCAATAAAGTGCCCGTAAAAAGTGATCAGCCGGAATGCCTGGATGAGGAACTTTACCTCGACTGGACCAGTTACCTCATTAACTGCGTGTCGGTAGGAAATCCGCATTGTATTATTTTAAAAGATGAATTATCGGTTGACGAAATCAAACAGGTTGGAACGCATATCGAAAACCACCCGAAATTCCCCAACCGCATCAACGTTCAGTTTGCCAAGGTGATCTCGCCCGACCTGGTTGAAATCCTGATTTGGGAACGCGGCGCCGGATACACACTGGCTTCGGGAAGTTCGTCGAGCGCTGTGGCGGCCATGATGGTGAAAAAAGGCCTTACCAACCGCAATCTGACGATCCGGATGCCGGGCGGTGAACTGAAACTTCAGATTGACGAAGACTGGCAAATCCGCATGACCGGCGAGGTGCGCGAAATTGCTTCCGGCTACTTCAGCGCCGAATTGCTGGATGATCTGAACAGCTGATTTGTTTGCACCTGCATCATTGGCAAAAAGTACAGGAGACATTTTTATTGGCTAAGTTCACACGAAGAAATCAATGGAAAGAGTTGTTTCATTATTTTATCATTTTCATGAACAAAAAAGGCCGGAATTTGTCAAATCTCTGTTAACTGGAACACAGAAATAATAAATCAAAAGAAAAGGGCCATTTTTAATTAATATCTTTGTCCTTTCTATCAAAAACAGAATCTATGATCGGGAAAAAATTACCCTTTACAAAAGAACAGATTGAGCAAGTAATTGAGAAACACCCAACTCCTTTTCATATTTACGATGAAAAAGGCATGGTGGAATATGCACAAAAATTCAACGAAGCCTTTTCGTGGAACGAAGGTTTTAAGGAATACTACGCCATTAAGGCCGCTCCAAACCCTTTCCTGATGAAACTACTCTGGAAACAAGGATTCGGGATTGACTGCAGCTCGATGGCCGAGTTGGTGCTGGCCGAAAAACTGGGCATGCGCGGCGAGGAAATCATGTTCACCTCGAACGATACCCCCGCCTATGAATACCAAAAAGCAGTTGAGCTGGGCGCCATCATCAATCTCGATGATATTTCGCACATCAACTACCTCGAAACAACTGTTGGCCTGCCCGAGCTGGTTTGCTGCCGCTACAATCCCGGCGCGCTGAAAGAAGGCAACATCATCATTGGCAACCCCGAAGAGTCGAAATATGGTTTTACCCGCGAGCAATTGATCGAAGGGTACAAGCTACTGAAAGAAAAGGGCGTGAAACGTTTTGGTATTCACACCATGGTGGCCTCGAACGAACTGGATGCCGACTATTTTGTGGAAACCGCTGAAATTGTGTTCGACCTGATCATCGAAATCTCGAAAGAAGTGGGGATCAAATTTGAATTTGCCAACCTGGGCGGCGGAATCGGCATTCCTTACAAAAGCGAACATAAACCGGTTGACCTGCAAAAAGTGAGCGCTGGCATTAAAGAACGATACGAAAAAATGATTGAAGCCAACGGACTGGCACCGCTGAAAATTTTCTTCGAATCGGGCCGGGCCATCACCGGGCCTTACGGCTATTTGGTTTCCAAAGTGCTTCACATCAAAGAAACATATAAAAAATATGCCGGACTGGACTCGTGCATGGCCAACCTGATGCGCCCTGCCCTGTACGGCGCTTACCACCACATTACAGTGATGGGCAAAGAAAACCAGCCGCACAAATATTTGTATGATGTAACCGGCTCGCTTTGCGAAAACAACGACAAGTTCGCCATTAACCGCCTGCTGCCCGAGATTACACCCGACGATATTGTGGTGATCCACGACACCGGCGCACACGGCCACTCGATGGGCTTCAACTACAATGGCAAGTTGCGTTCTGCCGAGTTGTTGCTGCGCGAGAACGGCGAAGTAGTGGAAATCCGCCGGGCTGAAACCCTCGACGACTATTTTGCCACCCTCAACTTTGGCGCCTTGCCATCGTTTGAATAGGGACGAACAAACCTGATACAACAAACCCTGGAATAGCCGGTTAAACGAGCGATTTCAGGGTTTGTTTTTTATGCTCACTCAAACAGGTACGGGAAAGCTACGCCGGGCCCGGATTCTTATTGTTGGGATTTGAAATAACGCCGGAATAAGACCTTTTTCAGATCACGGAAGATGATCTGGTGGGCAATCACCTCCACCTGGTTATAACGCGGAAAATCGAGCTGCGTGCGGGCCAGGTCGCGGTCGCTGATGTCCACCTGGTACAAAATCGACATCAACAGCTCGGAATTGTCAATCAACAAGCGGTCGATTTGCCCAACCAGTTGTTGGTGCATTTCCGGGTACGCCTGCTCAATATTGCCCGAAAAATGGATTTCGACCCCAAACATGCCAAAGTCTTTCATAATTTGCGCAATGGTGTCCAGGATGATTTCTTCCCGGTCAAGGTATGTTTGCACGTTGTTGCTGTGGATATCAGGTAAGCCCATGGCATAAAAGTTTGATAGCTGCAAGATAGGAAATTCTAAAAAGAAAAGGCTCCGGCCTTTTGGGAAAGTCGGAGCCTTCAGATCAGGCTATTATATCGTTAAATCGTCTTAAAAAACGGTTTCCACAATCTTGCGGGTATTGTCCGAAACGCCGTAAGTATAGATATGCAGGCTGGGCACATGGTGTGCTACCAGGTCGCGCGATTGCTGAATGGCCCACTCGGTACCAACAATCTTAGCATCGTCATTATTCTTACATTTTGCCAGTTCTTTTGCCAAGTCCATGGGCAGGTCGATGGCAAAAATCTTCGGCAGCACCGTCAGCTGGTTTTTCAGGTTTATCGGCTTGATGCCCGGAATAATCGGCACGTTGATGCCCACAGCCCGGCACTTGTCCACAAAATCATAGTAAACCTGATTATCGAAAAACATCTGGGTAACAATGTAATCGGCGCCGGCATCCACTTTTTGCTTCAGGTACATCAGGTCGGTTTCGAAGTTTGGCGCTTCAAAATGTTTTTCCGGGTACCCGGCCACCCCGATGCAAAAGTCGAGCGGAGTAGAATTTTTCAGGTCGGCATCCAGGTATTTGCCGTTGCGCAGGTCCACAATTTGTTCCACCAGTTCGTTGGCATTGGCATGGCCATCCGGCTCCGGCCGGAACACGTGCTCGTTTTTGCTGCCATCGCCACGCAGCGCCAACACATTGCTGATGCCCATAAAATTGAGGTCAATCAGCACATGTTCGGTTTCGCTTTTAGTGAAACCGCCACACAAAATATGAGGCACCACCGGAATACCGTATTTGTGCTGGATGGCAGCTGCAATGGCCACCGTTCCCGGGCGTTTGCGCACCACCTGTTTTTTAATGGAGCCGTCAGCCATTTCCTTGAAAATCATCTCGTCGCGGTGCGTGGTGATGTTGATGTACTTCGGATCGAAGTCCACCAGACTTTCAATGGTGCGAAAAATGGCGCTGGCATCATTCCCTTTAAGCGGGGGTAGCAACTCAAACGAAAAGACGGTTTTATCACTTTTATTGATGATATCGATTACTTTCATTTTCTACTATTTAAACAGGTTTTCAATCTTCTTTCCCGCTTTGTCGGCTTCGCGTTCCAGTTGTTTTTCTATCGAGTTGTTGAAATGAAAAATCATGTCGAGCACAAACATAAGCACCATGCCTAAAATAAATGCAAGAATTGTTTTTTTCGTCGTACTGTTCATTATCATTTAATTTTTATCTGCAAAAATTATACGTTTTATCACACAAAAGTTTGAAATCCTAAACTGCAAATTTGAAATGTCAAGGTTCCTGCTGTGTCATTGCGAGTTAAGCATGACCGAAGCAATCTGACGTCAGTCCAGCAAGCAAATTACTTCGCTACGCTCTTAATGACGGTTCCAGTGGGCTACACTCCTTTATAATTCAGGTTCACCGGCAGGAATTGTTCTACCAGTTCAACTGAAACACCTTTACGACGGGCGTAATCTTCCACCTGGTCTTTGCCAATCTTTTCGAGACTGAAATAGCGCGACTCGGGATGGGCGAATAACTGACCGCAAACTGCTGCCGTGGGGTACATGGCATAGTGTTCCGACAGGGTGATGCCGATTTTTTCAGCACCTAACACGTTGAACAGGTTTTCCTTTTCGTGGTGCTCGGGGCAGGCCGGATAGCCCATGGCCGGGCGGATGCCCTGATAGCGGACTTTCAGTATATCGTCCCAGCTCAGGTTCTCGTCGGGAGCATAGGCCCAATATTCGCGGCGCACTTTCTCGTGCAGCAGTTCCGCGAAAGCTTCAGCCAAACGGTCGGCCAGCGCTTCGAGCATGATGGCCTTGTAATCGTCATGGTCGGCCTTGAACCCGGCCATCCACTTTTCAATGCCAATACCCGTCGTTACGGCAAAAGCGCCGCAATAGTCGGTTTTCCCCAGCTCCTTGGGCGCCACAAAGTCGGACAGACAGAAGTTGGGTGAGCCTTCTTTTTTCTTCTCCTGCTGGCGCAAGTGATAGAAGCGCCCGTACTCTTTGCTGCAAGCTTCGTCTTCAAACAGCACAATATCGTCGCCATCGGCCTGGGCCGGCCAAATGCCGTAGATGCCGTTGGCCTGCAACATTTTCTTGTCTATGATCTCGTCGAGCATTTGCTGGGCGTCGGCATACACTTTGCGTGCTTGTTCGCCCTGAACTTCATCTTCCAGAATGTCGGGGAAACGGCCTTTCAGCTCCCAAACAAAGAAGAAGAAATTCCAGTCGATGTATTTGCGCAGCTCGGCGATCGGAAAATCGATCAACTCGAAAATCCCGGTTTTCTTCGGTTTATAAATCACGTCGGCAGTCCAGTCAGGCGTGAATTTGTTGGCCCGCGCCTCTTCCAACTTCAGGTACTCCTTGGCTTTTTTCTGGCCGTGGAACTCACGGATTTGGGCGTATTCATCCTTAACTGACTGAATATATTCTTCGTTGTTGGCCAGCAGGTTGGCCACCACATTCACGGTGCGGCTGGCATCTTTCACATAGATCACCGGCTTGGAATATTGCGGGGCAATTTTTACCGCTGTGTGGATCTTCGAGGTGGTTGCACCGCCAATCAACAGCGGCAATGAGAATCCCTGGCGCTCCATTTCGGCAGCCACGCTCACCATAATTTCGAGCGAGGGAGTGATCAATCCGCTGAGGCCGATCATGTCCACCTTTTCCTCGCGGGCGGTTTCCAGAATCTTTTCGGTTGGTACCATCACGCCCAAGTCGATCACCTCGTAGTTGTTGCAGCCCAGCACCACGCCCACGATGTTTTTGCCGATGTCGTGCACATCGCCTTTCACCGTGGCCATCAGGATTTTTTTCTGACTGCTCTGCTGGTTCTTGAATTTTGCCTTGTCGGCTTCAATAAACGGCAGCAAATAGGCCACAGCTTTCTTCATCACCCGTGCCGATTTGATGACCTGTGGCAGGAACATCTTTCCCGAGCCGAACAGGTCGCCCACCACGTTCATGCCATCCATCAGCGGACCTTCTATGATGTTCAGCGTTGGACTGTACAACGGCACCGCTTCGGCCAAATCCTGTTCGATAAAATCTGGTAAGCCTTTTACTAGCGCGTGTTCCAGGCGTTTTTCGAGCGGCAGTTCGCGCCATTCATCTTTACGGACTGTTTTGCCTTCGCCTTCTTTCAGGGTTTGGGCAAATTCGAGCAAACGTTCTGTGGCATCCGGGCGACGGTTCATCACCAAATCTTCTACGTATTCCAACAGGTCTTTCGGAATTTCATCGTAAATCTGGAGCATTCCGGGATTCACAATCCCCATATCGAGCCCGGCTTTGATGGCGTGAAACAGGAAAACCGAGTGAATGGCCTCGCGCACAACATTGTTACCGCGGAAGGAGAACGACACGTTGCTCACCCCGCCGCTGGTTTTGGCGTGTGGCAAATTTTGCTTGATCCAACGCACCGCCTCAATAAAGTCAACGGCGTAGTTGTTGTGCTCTTCCATCCCCGTCCCAATGGTCAGGATGTTGGGGTCGAAGATGATATCCTCGGCCGGAAAATTGATTTTCTCCGTCAACAATTTGTAGGCACGCGAGCAAATTTCGATACGACGCTCGTAATTGTCGGCCTGTCCTTTCTCATCAAAGGCCATCACCACAACGGCAGCGCCATAACGTTTTATTTTACTGGCTTGTTCCAGAAACTGCTCCTCCCCTTCTTTCATACTGATGGAGTTCACAATGGCTTTGCCCTGCAAACATTTCAGCCCGGCCTCGATCACTTCCCACTTCGAGGAATCGACCATGATTGGCAGCTTGGCGATATCGGGTTCCGCCATCAGCAAATTCAGGAAGGTGACCATTTCCTTTTTGGCATCGAGCATCGCGTCGTCCAGGTTCACATCGATCACCTGGGCGCCGTTTTCCACTTGTTCGCGGGCAACAGCCAGGGCTTCTTCGTATTTTTCTTCCCGGATCAGGCGGGCAAATTTGATGGAACCCGACACATTGCAACGCTCGCCAATATTCACAAAATTAGTTTCGGGCGTGATGGTCACCGGCTCCAATCCGCTGAAACGGGTCAATTCATCGTTCTTTTGTTTTATGTGGGGCTGTGCCGCCTCTGCAATACCCGCAAACTTGCGGATGTGGTCGGGTGTGGTCCCGCAACAACCACCAATAATATTGACAAAGTGGTTGTCGAGGAAATCTTTCACCTGCGTAGCCATTTCTTCGGGCGTTTCGTCGTATTCGCCAAACTGGTTAGGCAAGCCGGCATTCGGGTAGGCACTGATGTAAAACGGCGCTTTTTGAGCCATTTCCTCCAGGTACGGGCGCATGTCTTTAGCGCCAAGCGAGCAGTTAAGCCCGATGCTCAGCAAGTCGATGTGGCGCACCGAGTTCAGGAATGCCTCAACGGTTTGCCCGGAAAGTGTCCGCCCACTGGCATCAGTAATTGTTCCCGAAACCATCACCGGCAGACGTATCCCGCGGGATTCCAGCACTTCTTCGATGGCAAACAGGGCGGCTTTCGCGTTCAGCGTGTCGAAAATGGTTTCTACCAGTAACAGATCCACACCGCCATCCAGCAGCCCTTCCACCTGTTCGCGGTAGGCTTCTTTAACCAGGTCGAAGGAAGTAGCCCGGTAGCCCGGGTCGTTCACGTCGGGAGACAGTGACAGCGTTTTGTTAGTTGGCCCCAAGGCACCGGCAACATAGCGCGGTTTATCCGGGTTTTTGGCCGTAAATTCGTCTGCCACTTCGCGGGCAATCACAGCCGACTGCTTATTGATCTCGTACACCCATTTTTCGGTGTGATAATCGGACTGCGAAATGCTGGTCGCATTGAATGTATTGGTTTCAATAATGTCGGAACCCGCTTCCAAAAAGGCCGCGTGAATACCTTTGATCACATCCGGACGGGTAATGGAAAGCAGGTCGTTGTTACCGAAAAGCTCATTTTTCAGCTCGTTCAATTCCTCGTTTCTGAAATCTTCCTCGGTCAGCTTGTGCTTCTGGATCATGGTTCCCATGGCCCCGTCCAACACCAGCACCCGGTGTTTCAGTTCTTCACGTATGTCTTTTTTTATAGTCATCATAATTGTTTTAGTGAGCGGGTGACTTGAAGTCACCCGCTCACTATTTAGCTTAACTCAACAATTTCATCTCAAACTCGCCACGGATGCCGATTTGGTCTTCGCAAATCAGCACGGCCGCAATAATCGCCGGAAAAGTTTCTGTTCGTTTCAGCACCTTCTCCACGTCACCTGGTTTTTTGATCAGGTTGCCCAGTCCGGTGGCAAAAGCATCGGCCAGCGCCGTTTCCTTGCAGGCGATCATCACGGCATCTGCCTTACCAAAGCTCATCGACGGGCCAACCGTCCCCGCAGAAGTACAAATACCCATCGGTGTTTGTTCAGGGG
Organism: Gaoshiqia sediminis; assembly: GCF_025907915.1. Classification (GTDB taxonomy): domain Bacteria; phylum Bacteroidota; class Bacteroidia; order Bacteroidales; family Prolixibacteraceae; genus Gaoshiqia; species Gaoshiqia sediminis. Next base: position 84,035 of record NZ_JAPAAF010000002.1, on the reverse strand, counting down.
TAATTTCCAGTCCCACCATGCCCGACAAAGGCGATTCTCCTGCAAAGATACTCATGATCAGCGGATTTTGCAGTTTCAAAAAGATGTCGCCGCCATTTTCAATAACCAACTCACCGATGGTAAAGTTTTCCAGAAGCGCCTGTCCAATAATTTCGCTGAACATTCCAGCTACGGCGGCCATGGGCCCAACGCCTGCTTTTTCGGCTGCTGCCGCCATTTGTCTGGCCATTTGGGGAGCAGTTTCCTGTACCGGGCAGGGTTTCAGGCTTTTTTTGAAGAACGGATCGACGGCAATATAGGCTTCCAGCTCATCGCGGATCCCGGTCAACTTCTTCAGGGCAAATTCAGCCATTTCTTCTTTAAACGAAGAATGATCGATGCCCACCCACAAATCGGAATCTTTGTAGGTTATCACAAACGACTGGAAACGCTCCTTCGAAAAACTGTTGCGATATGTTCTGGGTTCGAATATCATGTTATATGTCAAATTCGTCATTCTGAACTTATTTCAGAATCATTATCATTTTTGCAGGCCCTGAAACAAATTCAGGGTAACTTATTCTTTATCAGCTTACTCCCTAAAGTCAATTTCAAATAAATTCAATGGGCATGCCGGAACACATAGTTCGCACACGATGCACTTTTCGGGATTGAACGTCAGCTCCCAATTGCTGTCCATGGTGAGTGCGCCCGAGAAACAAACGGCCGTACAATTTCCGCAGTTGATGCATTGCTGGTGGTTCCAGCGGATTTTTTTGTCAATCGGTTCGCAGGTTACCTGGTTGGCTTCGAGCCAGGCAATCCCCTTTTTCAGGTTCTCGGCTGTTCCTTCCAGCTCCAGCAGCAAGCTTCCGGTTTTTCCCGGCCATACTTCCGCCTTCAAAATATTGATCCGAATGTCGTAATCTTTTACCAGGTGATAGCTCAGGGGCTTATCGCCACTTTGCGCCGGGAACTTCAGTATATACCGTTTCTTTCTCATGCTTCACCTCCTGTTTCTTTCAGGCCCTTCAAAGATGTATTCGACGGGAATCGCATCACGGGCTTTGTGATTTCAAACTCACCCTTCTGAATTTTTTCTTTCAGCAAACCGGCAATTTTTCGGGCTTTCTCCAAGCTCGAAACCGGCGCTGTACGCACCTTCTTTCCATTCACCTTGATGGCTCCCGACCGGAGCTGCTCATAATTAACACGCCCCAGGGCAGGCGTGCCCTCGCTACCGTAATCCAGCACGGTGGTTTCTATTTGTTCGTTCCGGATGGAAAGCCGTCGGGCCATATCTTCATCTAAAACCGGAACCGGGATACCGATACCCACAAACAGGCTCACGCCATACTTTTCGTAATAGGCAGCCCGCAGGTATTCCGAGCTCATTTGCTTCAGGTCGCCAATAACAGCAATGGTGGCCGAATTGCTCACCGGCACGCCAAATTCGTTTTTGGGTTTGCTGGTGTTGAATTGGGTGCCCGGCCACACTACATAACCTTCAGTCCCCCCCAAAAAGATGCGCGTGCCCAGCCCGATGGTGCGGAATTCGGGGTCGTTCAGCAGCGGGCTCAGCTCGCCCGAGGTGGAATAGGTCGCATTCCGCAAATTGGGGAGCAGCGTTCCCATGTAAGTATATTTGATTTTGTCGGTGGTGTTGACGGCCACGTTGTAGTTTTGGTACGCATTGCGCGGGTTGAACAGGAACATTTCGTTTACGGTTTCCTTGCTAATTTTGGTGCGGATGTACTTGCGCGGGTAGCAATCCGTTCCTTTACCCCAGGCTTCCAGCTCCAGCTCTTTGCCGTCCACCAAATCCTGAATGACATGTGCCCCGCCGTATTTCGGGTTGTCGGGATCGCAGGCGGTGGCGCCAATATAAGTGTCAACCGCAGCCAGTCCCTCGTAAACGGGTACGCCATTCAGCCGGATTTTTTCCATGCGAATGGGCGGGTCGGCGTGGCCAAAGTTAATGAACGCCCCGCTGGAGCACATGGCTCCGAAAGTGGCTGTGGTCACCACATCTACCTTTTTTACAATCTCGGCAGGTGACAGTTCTTTTGCCATAGCCGACACTTCTTCGGCAGTCAGCACCACGGCTTTCCCGCTTCGGATTTTTTCGTTTATCTCTTCGTATGTTTTTTTGATGCTCATTTTCCGGATGATTTATTAGTTCTGTGCAACCTGAAATGCAGTTGTTCCATTCCCGTTACCGGGAACAGTTTTCGGATAAGGATGAAAAGGTAAAGCGCCGGTCAGCGCATACAACTGTTAGCGAAGTGCATCCGGCTTAGACAGAAAAGCCGTAAGGTGTTTTTGTTCAATTCGTTCATCTTGTTTTTGGTTTCAATTATAATTCCGTTTCCGGCCGGGTTTTGGCACCGTTCCTGCTCAACTGAAAAGGATGGTTGCCAGAGTTTCGCTGAGCCCGATCTCTCCGCTCTTCGCTATAATCAAAAGTCCCGGTAAGGTGGGATAATTTGATAATTTCCCGCAAATGTAAGCTCAAAACTGATAATTATCAAATTATAGGGACGATTGGCTTAAAAACTTTTCTTTCCCTCAACAAAAAAGGGGCGCTTGGCCCCTACTCTTTTGTACAACAATCAACGGTTGCTGTTTATCTTGTTTTATTTGCCCTCAATCAACGTTTTTGGTACTGCCCTTCGTAGTATTTCTGGTAGTCGCCGCTAGTGACGTTTTGCAGCCATTCTTCGTTTTCCAGGTACCAGTCGATGGTTTTTTCCAAGCCTTCTTCAAACTGAAGGCTGGGCACCCAGCTCAATTCCTTTTGAAGCTTAGTGCTGTCGATCGCATAACGCAGGTCGTGCCCGGCGCGGTCCTTTACGTAAGTGATCAGTTTTTCCGAAGTACCTTCTTCGCGGCCCAGCTTGCGATCCATAATTTCGCACATCAGTTTGATCAGGCTAATGTTTGTCCACTCATTATGTCCGCCAATGTTGTAGGTTTCTCCCACTTTACCCTGGTGGAAAATGACATCGATAGCCCGGGCATGATCTTCCACCCACAGCCAGTCGCGGATGTTTTCGCCTTTGCCGTAAACCGGCAGCGGCTTATTATTGCGAATGTTGTTGATGAACAGCGGGATCAGCTTCTCCGGAAACTGGAACGAGCCATAGTTGTTGGAGCAATTGGAAACCAAAGCCGGCAGGCCAAAAGTATCGTGATAGGCCCGTACAAAGTGGTCGGAGCTGGCTTTGGAAGCCGAGTACGGACTGTGCGGATCGTATTTGGTGGTTTCGGTAAACATCCCTTCTTCGCCCAGCGAACCATACACTTCGTCGGTTGAAATGTGATAAAACAGTTTTCCTTCGGCCTGGCCGTTCCAAATGGCGCAGGCAGCATTTAGCAAGTTTACCGTGCCAATCACATTGGTGAAAACAAACTCGGTGGGGTTCGAAATCGAACGGTCAACATGCGACTCGGCTGCCAGGTGAATCACGCCATCAAACTGCCGTTCCTGAAAGAGCTTCAGCATGGCCTCGCCATCCACGATGTCGGCTTTTACGAACTCGTAGTTGGACTTGTTCTCCACATCTTTCAGGTTGGCCAGATTACCGGCGTAGGTGAGTTTATCGAGGTTAACGATGTTGTAATCGGGATATTTGTTGACAAACAACCGGACCACATGCGATCCGATAAATCCGGCACCGCCGGTAATGAGGATGGTCTTCATGATTCAATTTTTACAAAAGTCAAAAATAGGTCTTTCTGCTGAAAATGGAAACCTCCCCTGCTAGAACAACTTCAGAAAACTGCTGGGGATGGAGGTTTCGAAACGTACTTTTTTACCGGTGATGGGATGTGTAAATGCCAGCACCCAGGCATGCAGCCCAAGCCGCCCGATGGGATTCGATTTGGAACCGTATTTTTTGTCGCCAATTATCGGGTGCTCCAAATCTTTCAGATGAACACGAATTTGGTTTTTTCGCCCGGTTTCGAGGTTGACTTTCAGCAAGGAATACAGATCATTGCTTTTCAGGGTTGAATAATGCGTAATGGCCTTCTGCCCTTTCTCGGGATCCTGGCTGGAATGCACGATAAACACTTTGCTCTCGAACAAATAGGAGATATGGGTGCCCTCGGGTGGATCAAGTTTTCCTTCGATGACGGCCAGGTAGCTGCGTTCGGCAATGGTTTGTTTCCACGATTCCTGCAATAATTCCTGCATTTCCTTGTTTTTGGCAAACATCATCAGGCCACTCGTTTCGCGATCGATGCGGTGAACAATGTATATTTTGTTGTTTTTATTTTCATCCTTCACATATGTGCTGAGCATGCTGTAAACCGTTTCACGCTTTTCCTTGTCGGTGGCAATGGTCAGCAGACCGGCATTCTTATTCACCACAATCAGGTCTTTATCCTCATACACAATGTTGATGCCACGCAGGTGCACGGCAGCTTTCCCCGGTTTGCGGCTCAATTCAACGGTCTGCCCCGGTTTCAACAAATGGTTGAACTGGGTAATGGCAGTTCCGTTTACCAGCACCTGCCTCTTTTTCAGCATGGTTTTTATGTTGTTGCGGTTTTTGTGGGGCAGTTGCGCAATCAGGAATTTCATCAGCTCCTCTTGCACTTTCACTTTGAATCGGATGGATGGGGCTTGCCCCGGTTTGGTTCTTTTTTCGCTCGGTTTGGTTTCCTTTTTTTCTTTTTTCTCTTTCATCTGGATAAACGTTAACGGCAGGCTGACTTGATTTTAGCCTCCGCCGCAAAGATAGCTGTAATCTTTGTTCTTTTCAGAAATGAAGGTGTAATTCATTTTGATCCACACCAAAACAACATCAGGCAACAAGTGATTATGAAAAAGGCGGGTCCTGCTTTTCTGCAAAACCCGCCTTCAAATTCAGTTTCGGGAGATTATCCTCCTGCAAGTATGCCTATCTCCTAATTGATCCCGCGAACCCGTTTTTCCCAGTTCCAGGCCGAAAGCAGGGTTTCTTCCAGGCCTTTTTCAGCTTTCCAGCCCAGTTCTTTGTTGGCATAGCTGGTGTCGGCCCAGATTTTAACGATATCGCCGGCTCTGCGCCCAACAATTTTGTAGTTCAGTTTAACGCCGGTCGCTTTCTCAAAACCATGTACGATTTCGAGCACCGAATAGCCATTTCCGGTACCCAGGTTGAAAACTTCATAGCCCGCTTTGTTTTTGTTTTGCAGCAAACGTTCGATGGCCACCACATGTGCTTTGGCCAAATCCACCACGTTGATATAATCGCGGATGGCCGAACCGTCGGGCGTATCGTAATCGTCGCCAAACACGCTGATCTGCTCGCGCAGGCCGGCAGCCGCCTGGGTGATAAAGGGCACCAGGTTTTGCGGAACGCCAAGCGGCAACTCGCCAATCAACGCAGACGGATGGGCGCCAATCGGGTTGAAATAGCGCAGGGCAATCCCCTTCAGTTGCGGATAGGCTTTAATGCTATCCTGCAGGATGTCTTCATTTACCCGCTTGGTATTTCCGTAAGGCGACTCGGCATCCTTACGCGGTGTGCTTTCGGTTACCGGCAACTTGTCGGGCTGGCCGTAGACAGTGCACGACGACGAAAAAACCAGGTTGGAAATGTTGTACTTCAGCTGTCCATCCAAGATGTTCATCAGCGACACCAGGTTATTGCGGTAATAATGCAACGGTATTTTCACCGACTCGCCCACCGCTTTGCTGGCTGCAAAATGAATGATGGCAGCGATATCCTGATTCCGGGAGAAAAAGTCATCTGTTTGAGCCGCATCAGCCAGATTGAATTGTTCAAAAGCCGGCCGTGTTCCGGAAATTTGTTCAATATTATCCAGCACATCGAGGCTCGAATTGGAAAGATCGTCAACCACAACAACGCTGTAGCCTGCCTGCTGAAGTTCCACCACCGTGTGAGAGCCAATGTAACCGGTACCACCGGTTACGAGAATTTTTTTAGTCATAGGTAATTGAGTATTTTGCCCAAAATTACAAATTATATCTTCGGCTTATGGATTAAGCCCGTGTATATTACAAGCATCCCGGTAAAAACTCGGTTAAAATGTTGAAAACTTTAGGTTGCCAACCTATTAATTTTTCTTTAATTTTGGACGTAAACTCTATCATCCGTGGAATTATTAGCCTACATCAAAGAATTGTTATTACTGAATGATTGTGTCATCATTCCGGGATTTGGTGGCTTTGTAACCAACTACAAACCAGCCGGTATGCGTTCAGCCCAATTTACGCCCCCGGCAAAATCCGTGAGTTTCAATAAAAAGCTGAATTTTAACGATGGCCTGTTTATCAACCACGTGGCCTCGGCCGAAGGGATCAATTATATCGCAGCTGGCAAAAAAGTGAATTTGCTGGTGCAGGAATTGAGCTACCGGCTGACTGACGGCGAGGAAATCAGCATTTCCGGTGTCGGATCGCTCCGGTACGACGATCAGGAAAACCTGATTTTTACCCCCGCCCTGATGAGCAACCTGAACCTGGACGCTTTTGGATTGGCACCTTTTTCTTACGAAACCCTATTTGCCCGCAACCAAGCAAAAAAATCAGTACCACAACTTCAACAGGATGCTGTACAGGTAATGTTTCAACGCAGAACTTTGAAGAAAGTGTTGGTTGCCGTGCCGCTGTTACTGGCGCTGGCTGTTACGCCACTGAAAAACAACAAGGAGAACCTGCTAAAATCCGATCTGGCAAACCTGACCGAGATGATGACCGTGCAAACTCCTTCAAAACCGGTTGTTGAAGAAGAGGTAGCAATGGCTGCGGAACAAATTCAGGAAGAACAGGTAGTTGAACATCACTACTTCATGATTGGCGGAAGCTTCAAAAACGAAGAAAATGCCGATACCTTCATTGCACAAATGAAAAACAAAGGGTACGAGGCGGAAAACTTAGGTGTTATCAAAGGGCTTCATTACATTTCGCTGGGAAGTTTTGCATCGCTTGATGAGGCAAAAAACGCCCGCGACGAATACAAAACAAAATCACCCGGCTCCGGCGTTTGGATTTACGTGAAAAAATAAACTCTTCAACCCCTCCACTCGAGGGGTTTTTTGTTGGACGGCTGCGAAAGCTATTTTTTCAGCAATTTGAAAGCATGCCGCCATTCGTGCCGTAAAAAGCCCGGGATGCACCATAAAATAGCCAGCGGCTCCAACGCCCGGGCAGACTGAACACCTCCCATATCTTCGCATTCCCAGCCAAACATCTCCAGGATTTTCTCCACATCCGCTTTGGCCTGCGCATTATTTCCGCAAATAAACATGGTGGGTTTGCCTTCCCTGAAAACCGGGTTTACCATCAAATCATTCCCGACACTGTTAAATGCTTTTACAAAGTGAATGCGCGAATATTTCGTCTGCAAGTGCTCCATCAACGACTGATTTGGTTTGGTAAAATATCGCAGCACGCCATTTTCTGGTGCCTCTTCGCTTATCGGGTTGCACGTGTCGATCACGGTTTTCTCATGCAGGTTGGCCGCCCCGGCCAGGTCGAGTACGAACTCCGCCGCACTGCCCTTGACCGCGAGCACCACCTGGTCGCCAAAATGCGCGGCATTTTCAAAGCTACCCACCGACCCCTTTTCGCCAGCCTGTTCCAGCCAATCCTCCAAATTTTTCGGGTCGCGGCTACCCATCATTACTTCATACCCATTTTGCAAAAATCCATTCGCCAAAACCCGGGCAACAATACCCGATCCCAACACGCCAATTCTCTTTCTCATCGGTTTTAATTCTAATTGTTAAAATTTCAGCACATTGTGCTGATTAGTACGCATTCCTTTCTTTTTGGTTCACCAACAATCCAACAGAGATTTGTATCTTCAACTTAAAATTTCAGGAAATGCTCAAACCAGCCAATTTAAAAGAAGGAAACCGGATCCGGATTGTTTCGCCTGCCGGAAAAGTGAAAGAAGAAAAGGTACTTCCTGCCATGGATTTGCTCCGCCAACAGGGATACGAAGTCGTGTTGGGCAAGCATGTTTTTGATACTCATTTTCAGTTTGCCGGTACCGATGAGCAACGATTGGGCGATCTGCAAGAGGCGCTGGATGATCCGGATTGCCGCGCCATAATTTGCTCACGCGGTGGATACGGCGCTGTCCGTATCGCCGAGAAACTGGTTTTTACAGCCTTTCGCAACCATCCGAAATGGCTGGTCGGATTCAGCGATATCACCTTACTGCACGCCCTCTTTCAGCAAAAAGGCTATTGCAGCATTCACGGGGCCATGCCGGCTTTCTACCTGAAAGACGGACAACCGACCGAAAGCTTCACCACACTGATGGATATTCTAACGGGTAAAAATCAGCCTATTGATTGCCCCGCACACCCGCTTAACCGTGCAGGAAAAGCAACCGGGCAAGTCACAGGCGGAAACCTGTCCATTTTTTACAGCTTGCTGGGAACCCCTTTTGAGCCCGATACCCGAGGAAAAATCCTGTTTTTGGAAGATCTGTCGGAATACCTCTACCACCTCGACCGGATTATGCATAGCCTGAGAATGGCCGGCAAGTTGCAAAACTTGAGCGGAATGATTATCGGCGGCTTTACGGAAATGAAAGATAACGATTCGCCTTTTGGCCAAACGGTTGAAGAAATCATCCTGAATGCCGTCAAGGAATACAATTTCCCGGTATGTTTCGATTTTCCCGCCGGGCACACCGACCGCAACCTACCCCTTGTTTTTGGCGCCGGATACGAGCTACATGTATCCAGTCAGGGAAGTTCAATCAGAAAGACCTGAGACCTTGGGAACAATTCCTTCTTAAGGGAAAGTTATTCAACAAAAAAGCCTGAATAAAGGCGTTTTTAAGGCATTTATCCAGGCTTTTCGATCAATAATGAAACGTCGCACTATTTTTTTGCACGCGAGAAGAAATCGCGTTGTGCCTTAATCAAATTGACATAGTTCATCAACAGGTTCTTTGTTTCGGTAATCATATTGAAGAAAAGAACCGAGTTTCGGGTATTAACTTCTTTGTTTTTTATCCGTTTAATCTGAGCTTTTTCGAGAGCCGATAACTTTACGATCAGTTCATCGCGCTGGCGAATTACATTGTCGATCTCTTCAAAACGCTCTTCCTTAACCACATGCAGTGTCAAGTTGACAAAATCATTGGTCTCCGTAATAAAAGAATTCAATTCTTTCACCTGGGCTGCTACAAAGGGGCGGTGATTATTTTCAAGGTGCTCGTACATAGGCTCTACCAAATAGTTGAGCGAATGGAAAACTTCGCGCAGGTAATCAACCAGCTGTACATAAAAATGACCGATCTCGAGCGAATCACTTTGCTGAAGGGTGGTAATAACTTCAGAAAGCTTATTTTTCATCTTTTTGGTCTTCTTATTAAACGAATCCTTGGCGTCCAGCGCTTCTTTCAGGTGGCCCCGGTCTTCGCGCAGGAAGCTTTCAAGACTGACTGAATAAACTTTGTTGATGGTCAAAACCGCATTTACCACTTGCTTTTTGGTTTTCTCGATCACCTTGTCAGCCTCATCGGTTTCAACAATATTTTCTTCCTCTTCCGATTTACGTGTGGCCGCCTTTTTCTTTAAGATGATGTGCGTGCGGGCGATGGTGAAAATGGCCAGAACAATGAAGGCAAAAACCATATAATTGCCTCCAATAGAAATAATCCAGGCAATTACCGCCGAAACAGAAAAGGCAACCAAGGCAGTAAGAAACCAACCGCCAACTACGGCAAACACGCCGGAGATTCGGTAAACAGCACTTTCGCGGCCCCAGGCGCGGTCGGCCAACGAAGTACCCATAGCCACCATAAAGGTCACGTAAGTTGTTGAAAGCGGAAGTTTAAGCGAGGTACCCAGTGAAATCAATATCCCGGAAACAATCAGGTTAACTGCTGCCCGTATTTTATCGAAAGCAGCCTTCTCTTCACCTTTTTTTGCAGGCGCTGCCTTCGGATGTTCAAACCGCGAGTCAATGGCCGCATTCAGTTGATGGGGAATTAATTTGCGGATATTTTTATTAGCCTGGATCGTTTTCCGTACAATTACCCGCGATAAAACCGATGAGCCAAAACGCTCATCGCCTTCACTTTGACGCGAAAGATCAACCGTTGTTGCCACCACATTCCGCGCCTTTTTGGATGTGATAAGCGTAATAATCATGACCAATCCGGCAATTACCAGCATGTACTCCGGGGTTGGCACCTTGCCTTTCAGCATTTCCATAGAAAAGGCATCTGCGCCAACACCACCGCTTGCACTCCAGGCAGTAAACGACTGAAAACCAGCCAACGGAACCCCAATAAAGTTGACCAGGTCGTTTCCGGCAAAAGCCATAGCCAAACCAAACGTTCCCACCAACACAATCATTTTAGGAATATCAATCTTGAAAATCCAATACAATAATTGCAGAATGATGGTCCATCCAATAAAACTGATTAGCAGCAAATTGAAAATGTTATCCATTAAAAAGGCCACCAGTTCATCCGACATGAACGTCGCACCTTTGGCTCCTTTAATCAGCATAAAATACGTCATAGCAGCAATAGAAAGCCCACCGAAAATTGCGCCGTAATATTTGAGCGTCCGGTGTTGCCGGAACGAAAAAACCAACCGCGAAATGTACTGCACAATAGCACCAACCGCAAAGGCGATAATAACCGAGATGAGGATACCGGAGATAATGGCCAGCGCCTTTTCGCTGTTGATGTATTTGTAAAGAGTGCTGATACTGTCGCCTGCCCGTTGAATTTTTACCAACGATACGGCAACGGCCGATCCCAACAGTTCAAAAACAATAGAAACCGTAGTAGATGTAGGCAAGCCAAATGTATTGAACATGTCCAGCAAAATCACATCGGTAATCATCACCGCCAAAAAGATGATCATTATTTCCGAAAACATAAACATGTCGGGGTGAAAAATACCCTTGCGGGCAACCTCCATCATGCCACTCGAAAAAACAGAGCCAACCAACACACCAAGGGCGGCAACAGTAAAAATGATCCACTTAGGAGCTGCTTTTGATCCGATAGCAGAATTCAAAAAGTTGACAGCGTCATTACTTACTCCAACAACCAGATCAGAAATGGCCAGAGCAAACAAGACTACAACCAGAATAAGGTAGTATTGTTCCATGTACTTAAGATTGAATATAAACGCGTGCAAAAATATACGCTAAGTAAAGAGCTGTAACTCTACGCGTATTAAATTAGTGTTAACTAACCATCAATTTACTGTTAATGAGGATGAACTATGATTTTTGTTATATTTTTACTGACAAAATTATGATGAAATGAAGACCTACCCGGTACGAAAACTGGCCTTTTACATGGCCCTAATGATCAGCGTTTTATATCTCTTTTTCGGCCTTTTGTCAACCTACTCCAAAAGCCCGGCTTATATCAACCTACTGTTTGTTGCTATTTTCTTTTTACTCATTTACCTAAGCGTTGTCTTCGTACTTAAGAAATATATTAACGATAAAATCGAGCCCATCTACAAAGTAATCCGCGAAATCCCGGTGCAGGAAAAAGCCAAGGGGAAGAAGGCCGCTCAGGAGGGAAACGTAATTGCCGATGTTCGCCGCGAAGTAGAAGAGTGGGCCAAAAACCAAACCCAGGAAATTACCCGGTTGAAAGACCTGGAGCGTTACCGCAAGGAATTTGTGGGAAACGTTTCGCATGAACTAAAAACCCCCATCTTCAACATCCAGGGGTACATTCTCACCTTGCTGGAGGGAGGCCTGGATGACCCGAAAATCAACAAACTTTACCTGAAACGCACCGAAAAAAGCATCGACCGGATGATTTCCATTGTGGAAGATCTGGAATCGATCACCAAACTCGAGTCGGGCGAACTGAAGCTGCGCATTGAAAGTTTCGACTTGGTAAAGATGGTAGATGAGGTGTTCGAGATGGAAATGATGATGGCCAACGAACGAAAAATTCAACTGGTTTTTGAGCGGCCGGAAAAACCCGTATTGGTGCGTGCCGATAAAAAGCGGATCATGGAAGTGATGACCAACCTGGTAGCCAACGGAATAAAATACGGCAAACGAAAAGGTTTTGTGAAAGTGTCGTTTTACGATTTGGCCGGAAATGTCATGATTGAGGTGATGGATAATGGGATCGGAATCGAAAAAAACGACCTCCCGCGCGTGTTCGAACGGTTCTACCGGGTTGACAAATCCCGCTCGCGCGAGCAGGGGGGCACCGGCCTGGGCCTGTCCATCGTGAAGCACATCATTGAGGCGCACAAGCAAACCATCAACGTTAAATCAGTGGTTGACGAAGGAACAACTTTCACCTTCACCCTTGAAAAAGCCAAATGAAATTGGTAATTTTCGTGAAATTCTTTTTTAATGAATTTGTAATGTTTTGTTAATACAATCGGAATACCTTTAGTACCTCTTAACAAGTGCCATTATGAGCGACGAAAAATACAAAATCCTGCTGGTTGACGACGAAGTGGATATCCTCGAATTCATTAGCTATAATCTCGAAAAAGAAGGTTTCAAAGTATATACGGCACAGAATGGCGCCGAAGCCATCAAAATTGCCGAGAAGAAACTCCCCCACCTGATTATCCTGGACGTGATGATGCCCGAAATGGATGGCATTGCCGCCTGCGAGGAAATGCGCAAAATCCCGGCTCTACAGGGAAGTATTATCGCCTTTCTCACGGCAAGGGGCGAAGATTATTCTCAAATAGCCGGTTTTGAAGCCGGTGCCGACGATTACATCACCAAGCCGATCCGGCCAAAGGTGCTTGTCAGCCGGGTGAAAGCCTTACTAAAACGTACCGGTAGCAGCAGCACGGCTGCAGCAGCCCCGGTAGAAAACAGCAATACCGTTACCATTGGCGACCTGGTTATCGACAAAGAACGCTACCTGATTAAAATGAGCAACGAAGAGATGGTGCTGCCGCGAAAAGAATTCGAATTGCTTTCCCTGCTGGTGTCGAAACCCGGAAAGGTGTTCACCCGCGAAGAAATATACTATTCGGTGTGGGGCGACAATGTGGTGGTGGGCGACCGTACCATCGACGTTCACATCCGCAAATTGCGCGAGAAAATCGGCAACGACCACATCAAAACCCTGAAAGGGATCGGCTATAAATTTGTGGAATAGTTGAAATATTTCAACAAAAAGAGTCGGTGATACATTACCCTTGAGAACACAAATGAAAAAAATCTAATTGTACCCCGTAGTTTTACGCTTCGCCAAGCTCTTTACGGGGTACCAAGCGGCCAGAAAACCAATGCCCAACACAATTAGCAAGGTAGCTACCACATCAGGTAATTGTAGCTGTACAGGATAGGCCGAAATGGCAAAGGCGCCGTCGCCGGGCAATTTCAGCAGTTCATAGTTTTTTTGGGCCCATACCAGACCAATTCCCAGTACCAGACCGGCAAAGGCCCCGATGGCTGAAATCAGCCAACCTTCGAGCAGAAAGATCATCCGGATAAGCCGGCTACCGGCGCCCATGCTTTCGAGGATGTGGATGTCGTCCTTTTTATCGATGATAATCATGGTGAGCGAGCCCAGGAGATTAAATGAGGCAATCACCAAAATAAAACTCAGGATCATAAAGCTGCTCCATTTTTCGGAGCGCATCACCCGGTACAAAAATTCGTGTTGCTCAAATCGGTCCTGCACCCGGTAACCCGATCCCAGCAATTGCTGAACCTGCGACTTCACCATGCTGACGTCAACGCCCTCCTTCAACTGAAGCTCCAGCGACGTTACCCTCTCTTCCAACTGAAAAATGGAGCGCGCAAAGGCAATGGGCACCAAGATGTATTTGCTGTCGATTTCCTGCTGCACCGAAAACACGCCGGAGGGAAACAAGGATTCGTGGTTGAACGAATTTTCGAGTGCAATTTGGGTTCGTTGTTCTTTCTTTGGATAGTAAACATGAATGGGATCGACGAAATTTAAGCCAACCGACAGGTCAACGGCCACCCCCTGCCCGATTACAGTAAACTGGTGCGGCCCGTTTTCCAGCATAAACTGACCGTTAATAATCATGGAATCCAAGCCGGAAAACGAGGCATAATTGGTTTCCACGCCTTTCACCACAGCATATTTTTGCCGCTCGTCGTACTGAAGGAGCGCATTTTCTTCCACCACCTGTGTCCAGGAAGCGATACCCTCCAGGTTGGTTACCTCGTCAAAAATCTGCCCTTCAGTCGAAAAACTTTTGCCCTCGGCCACCGTAATTTTCAAGTCCGGATCAAAACTGGACAGCAAATCGCGGATAAACAGGTCGATCCCGTTGAAGGCCGAAAGCACGACAATCAGCGCCAAAGTACCCACCGCAACGCCCACAACCGACAAGCCCGAGATCAGGTTGATCACATGGACCGATTTTTTCGAAATCAGGTAACGGCGCGCTATGTAAAAGGCCAGTTTCAATTTATTTAAAAGCTTTTACGATTAAACCGGTTCCGGTAGTGTGGCGGCTTTTCACATCCCTATAATTCAGCAAAGCTGCCAAGGGAAAAACAATCAGGTAGTAAAAGGGCAACAGGACGAAGAACAACTTGCTCGCCCCAAGCAGTTGGATGGGGTATTTCATGGACAGACGCCACGACAGTCTGCCGGGTTTGCCGTACGAATAGCGGGCTTCAACCCTGGAGAAGCCTGCCAATTTGAGTTTTTCTTCAATCTCGCGAATGTTGTAGCCATCGCGAACATGCTCATCAATAAAACCATGCACTCCCTCTTCGTGGTCATGGTCGTGCACATCCGAGCCACCCTGATCCGACGGCGTGGAAATGAGCAACACACCTTCCTCTGTCAACGACTGATGAAAATTGCGAAACACCTGCACATCTTCTTCGATGTGCTCCATCACATCAATTGAAATGATCAGGCTGAATTTACCAGGTTGCACAAACCGGGTGAGGTCTGCTTCTTCAAAACGCACCCGGCCAGCCCGCTTTATTTGTCCAAAAAAGCGGTTGCAATCGGCAATTTGATCTTCTTTCACATCCACCGCCAAAATGCTGGCCTTCGGAAACATCCGGCTCATGCGGTAAGTGTACTGTCCAAAACCAGAACCGGCATCCAGAATATGTGCTGTCTCGGGAAGATTCAGCTTTTTTAGCTCTTCCCCGACATGCCAGGCACGCAGCAGCAGCAGATCGAGCAGGCGATAGAAAAGCTTTCTCAATGCCGGAGTTTGGTTGAACACCCTACCCAGCGAACGTTTGATCGGATCGTATTGCATACAGTTTCGAGTTTGCCGTTTTCAGTTCAAGATTGTTATCTGCCAACTGAGACTGATCATCGGGACTTTTTATGATTTCAGGAGTTCGTCAATTTTATCGATGTAATCAAGGCTGTCATCAATGTAAAACTCAAGTTCGGGAATAACGCGTAGCTGTTTTCCTACCCGGCGCCCCAGGAGCCCCCGGATTTTTGGATTGGCAATACGGATTTGCTTTAAAACTTCCCGGGCATTTTCTGAAGGGAAGATGCTAATGTAGGAACGTGCCAGCGCCAGATCGGGACTTACACGCACCGTGGTCACGCTGATTATTTTTCCCATAAACAGGGTACGGCTTTCTTTTTGAAAGATATCGGCCAGTTCTTTTTGCAGTAACCGGCTTATTTTTTGCTGTCGAGTTGATTCCATTTTCGAAATTTGCTAGTCAGCTGCAAAGTTAAGCAAAATACTGTATTGTCCGATTTTATTCGGTAGAAGCCTCCCATGCGAAACGGTTTCCTTTTAAACAGAAACAGAAGTCCCGGACAATGCCGAAACTTCTGCTCTGCTCTCCTTATTTTAATGCTGTTTATTTGGGAAGCGGGAATCCTTTCAATTGAGACAGGTTGGCCTCTATTTCATGTTCCGGGTATTCGTAGTCGGACAATTTCCCGGCCAGATATTTATCGTAGCCCACCAAGTCCATCAAACCGTGTCCGGAGAAATTGAACAGGATGACTTTTTCCTTGCCTTCCTCTTTGGCTTTTTTAGCTTCGCGAATGGTAGCCGCAATAGCATGGGTAGTCTCCGGCGCCGGGATGATGCCTTCGGTTTTAGCAAACAACAAGCCAGCTTCAAAACATTCGCTTTGGTGAATAGCTTGAGCCTCCATCAAGCCGTCGCGCAGGGCGGCGCTTACCAGCGGAGCCATACCGTGGTAACGCAATCCACCGGCATGGATGGGCGCCGGGATGAAATTGTGGCCTAAGCTGTGCATGGCCATCAGCGGTGTCATTTGAGCCACATCCCCATGGTCGTATATAAACGGAGCTTTTGTTAGCGTTGGGCACGAGAACGGTTCAGCGCCAATCACCTGGATATCGGCGCCATGAATTTTGTCGTAAATGAACGGGAACGACAAGCCGGCAAAGTTACTTCCGCCGCCGCAGCAGCCGATCACCACATCGGGTTTGGAAATGCCGACTTTGGCCAATTGTTTTTTTGCCTCCAAACCAATAATGGTCTGGTGCAACATCACATGGTTCAACACCGAACCAAGCGAATAACGGGTTTGCCCGGTTGGGTCGGTTACGGCGGCCTCAATAGCCTCGGAAATGGCAATCCCCAACGAACCGGGGGTGTCCGGGTATTTGGCCAGAATGTCGCGTCCGGCCTGGGTTTCTGTACTTGGACTGGCAATGCAGGTGCCGCCCCAGGTTTGCATCATCATTTTGCGGAAAGGCTTCTGGTCGAAACTTACACGAACCATATACACCTTGCACTCGATGCCACCAATGATGGAGCAGGCGAACGACAGGGCCGAGCCCCACTGTCCGGCGCCGGTTTCGGTGGTCAGTTTTTTAATGCCAAATTGCTTGTTGTACCAGGCTTGGGCAACAGCCGTATTGGGCTTATGGCTTCCGGCAGGCGAAACGCCTTCGTTTTTGTAGTAAATCTTCGCCGGGGTTCCCAACGCTTCCTCCAACTCGTAAGCGCGAATGAGCGGACTTGGGCGCCAGCGGAACAGAATTTGGCGAATTTCTTCGGGAATGTCGATCCAGCGTTCCATGCTCACTTCCTGTTCAATCAGGTTCATCGGAAAAACCGGGGCAAGCATTTCCGGGGTTACCGGCACACCACCCGGGCCCAAAGGCGGGTTTAGCGGAGTGGGTAGGTCCGGCGCCAGGTTATACCATTGTTTAGGCATATCTGCCTCGTCCAAATAAATCTTTTTGTGTCTGGCCATAATTCAGTTATTTTATCAGTTTATTTTTTGTTGCACTTGAAATATCATCCCCAAAAAGCGAGGCCATGCTGCGTAAACAACATGGCCTTTGTATTTTATAATCTACCAAGAAATTGTTTACGCCAGCTGTTTCAGGCTGCGCCACCACCAATTTCCGGCATGTGAATTGACAATCAACATCTGTTTCAGTTCAAATTTCCGTAAAACTAATTATTATTTTCAAAGTTTTCAACCGAAAAAAAGTACGGATTGATATTTTAAATTGATTCTTGATTGCAAATCAAAGGAGAAAGTTAAAAGTAAAAAGGCCAAAAATACTTCACCCAAAACTACCCGTCAGGCAGTAAAATAAATTTTTGTCTTTCAGGGAATCAAGCTATTTTTGCAGCTCACTTTCTTCAAGAACTATCAGATGAACAAAAAGACCGTTGTAAGTGGCATCAGGCCAACAGGATATTTACACTTGGGCAATTATTTCGGAGCAGTGCGTAATTTTCTGCGAATGCAGGAAGATTTCAACTGTTTCTTCTTCATTGCCGACATTCATTCGCTGACCACCCATCCCACGCCCGAGAACCTTCAGTCGGGGGTGAAACAAGTACTGGCCGAATACCTGGCCTGCGGGATCGACCCCGAAAAGGCCACCATCTTTATCCAAAGTGATGTGCCCGAAGTAACCGAGCTATATACCTTTCTGAATATGAACGCCTACCTGGGCGAGTTGGAACGCACCACTTCGTTTAAGGAAAAGGCACGCAAGCAGCCCGAAAATGTCAACGCCGGCCTGCTGACCTACCCGGTACTGATGGCAGCCGACATCATCATTCACAAAGCCAACTTTGTACCGGTTGGCAAGGACCAGGAGCAAAACCTGGAGATGGCCCGCAAGTTTGCCAAGCGTTTTAACCGGATGTACGGGAAGAAAGTGTTCCCCACGCCCAAACCGTTTACCTTTGGCGGTGCCGACCTGATTAAGGTTCCCGGCCTGGACGGCAGCGGAAAGATGGGCAAATCGGAAGGAAACGCCATCAACCTGTACGACGACCCGAAGGACATCCGCAAAAAGGTAATGCGCGCCGTTACCGATGCCGGCCCTACCGAAATGAACGCTGAAAAACCAGAACCTATCCAAAACCTGTTTACGTTGATGGGCATTGTTTCCGATCCCGAAGTGGTTCAACATTATGAGCAAGCTTACGCCAACTGCCAAATCCGCTACGGTGATATGAAAAAGCAGCTGGCCGAAGATATTATCGGCTACACCTCGCCCATTCGCGAGCGCATTATCGAAATCCTGGAAGACGATGCTTACCTGGCCAAGGTGGCCAGGCTGGGCGCCGAAAAAGCCCGGGAATCGGCTTCACGCACCTTGGAAGAAGTTAAATCGATCATCGGATTCAAACGCTTGTTTTAGCATTCTCTGCAAAATGATTCATAATTCATGCCGGACAGTTTTGTTCGGCTTTTTTTGTATGTATTATCCAGGGCTTCACTTAGATTGAAGCCCTGAATTGGGGCGGACTGAGAAACTTTACCGAAGCAAAAAGCCCCATCCTGAATCCGGACGGGGCTGTGTATAATCGTTTAGAAACGCTTACTCAACTAAGGTTACCCAACCATGAACATCGGGTTCGTCGCCACACTGGATAGCGCGGAGCTTTTCGTACAATTTTGTGCTCCAGGGGCCAGGTTCGGTACCGTACAGGTATTCCTTGTCCAGATCATCGTCGTGGATGCGCTTGATGGGCGAAATCACCGCAGCAGTTCCGCAGGCGCCCACTTCCTCAAACGTTTCCAATTCCTCAACGGGTACCCGCCGACGGTCCACCTTCAGCCCCAAATCTTCGGCCAGCTGCATCAAACTCATGTTGGTGATAGAGGGCAAAATAGAATCGGACTGCGGGGTGATATAGGTATTGTCTTTAATAGCAAAGAAGTTGGCAGGGCCGCATTCGTCGATGTATTTTTTCTCGCGCGAGTCGAGGTAAAGCACGGCCGAATAATGTCCGGCTTTGGCTTTTTTACCGGCTACGAGGCTGGCAGCATAGTTTCCGCCCACTTTGTATTTACCGGTCCCCTGGGGTGCTGCACGGTCGTATTTGCGCATAATCACCAGGTCGGTGGGTTTAAACCCTTCGGGGAAGTATGGTCCAACGGGCATCACAAACACGATAAACATGTACTCGCTGGCAGGTTTTACGCCAATCTCGGGACCGGTGCCAAACAATACCGGACGAATGTACAACGAAGCGCCGGAGCCATACGGAGGTACAACATTCAGGTTTTTCTTCACGGCAAGTTTCACGGCTTCGGTAAACTTCTCAACCGGAAGCTGCGGCATCAGAATGCCATCACACGACGACTGCATACGGCGGGCATTGTCTTCCATCCGGAAAATGCGCACCTTGCCGTCCTTGCCCGTAAAGGCTTTCAGGCCTTCAAAAGCCTCTTGCCCGTAATGCAAACAAGTAGCTGCCATGTGCAAGTTTAGGTACTCCGAATCATTCACTTCGAGTTCGCCCCAAGCGCCATCTTTATAATAACAACGCACATTGAAATCGGTCTTCCGGTATCCGAAACCTATGTTTTTCCAATCGAGATTTTCCATAATAAAAAATGTTTGTCGAGCCGTTTTTAAGGAAAGTTTAAAATAACGAAAAAATTAGCTGACAATAAACGACAAGCCGCTGAAATAGGCTGAAAAATTAATGTTATAGAAATAGTTTATGTAACAAGCGATTACGAGATTGAAAGGGATACAAATCCGCTACTTTCTAATTAACTCAATCAACGGTAGAACAATTATGAATCGAAAGTGACCGTCAGAAAATAGCCATTATGCTTGCGGATATTGATGACACGATTGCTGTCGAACAGCAGATATTGGCCTTTTATGCCCTGCAAAATTCCTTCAACCACGGGATCCTTGTCAAAGGTAAGACTGTTGATTTTTGCCGGGTATTCCAATACCGGATAATGCAAGGCTATCACCTCATTTTGGGGACATTCATACTGTTGCAGCTCGGCAGGCAGCAGATGTATGAGGTTGGCCTTTTCCTCCGCAAGGTCGAAGTTTTCGGCCACGTTGTTTTGCAGCATGGCCCTCCAGTTGGTTTTGTCGGTGAAGTGCTTTTTCAGGAAAACCTCCATTACCCCGGCAATGTGGCGATTGGGTGTTTTGGCCACTCGGATGGCATAACTGGCGCCCTGGTCAATCCAACGGGTGGGGATTTGATGATGACGGGTAACGCCCACTTTCAGCTCGCTTGAAACGGCCAGATACACATAGTGATCGATCAGGTCGTGCTCGCGGGCCCATTCCAGATCGCGGGCAATGCCGAATTGGGCTTTAGACAGTTCCGGGCGCATAACGGTCTCGCTGGCCTCAGGAACAGTTTGAAAACAGGCATAACAGAAGCCCTGCCCGAAGGAAGTTTTCGTCTTTTTCCCGCAGGCAATGCAGTTGATTTGCCCGTTGAACTGAAAACGGATGGACTTGCCCAAAAGAGCGTTCATGTCGATTTCCTGTTCGCCCACCGGCAAAAAATACCGGATAGGTTCGTCAGGCTCGGTGCGCATTTTCAGGATATTTCCCTTGTATTCCATAGTTTAAGTGTATAAAAACGTTTCGCTGAACAGGTCTAAAACTTCGTGAATTTGTTTCAGTTCAAAAAAGCGCTCGCTCTGAATATCTTTGGGGTCCATCTGCTCAAAGATCCAGGTGGTGTAGTACGGAATATGCGCGCCATAACCGCCCAGCTCAATAACAGGCAAGATATCGGACTTCAGCGAATTACCTACCATCAGCAGATTTTCGGCCGGAATGTCGAGGTGTTTCAGCAGTTCCTGGTAGTTTTCCTTTCGCTTGTGGGTCATGATCTCGATGTGGTGAAAATACTTCAGCAGTCCCGATTTCTTCAGCTTCCGCTCCTGGTCGAGTAAATCGCCCTTGGTAGCCAGCACCAGCCGGTACTTGCCGTACAGTTTGTCGAGCAGGTCCACGATGCCGTCCAGCAAAATCACATCCTTTTGCAGCATGTCTTTCCCGATACCGATGATGGCTTCTATTTGTTCCGGCCTCACTTTTTTATCCGACACCAGCAGCGCCGTTTCAATTAACGAAAGAATGAAAGCCTTGATACCGTACCCGTAAAGTTCCATGTTTTGCACTTCGGTGCGGTACAAGGCTTCCATCACTTTTTTGTCGGGTTGAAATTCGGCCATCACCCGGCAAAAGTCGTGTTCGGCTTCCCTAAAAAAGTTTTCGTTTTCCCAAAGAGTGTCATCGGCATCAAATGCAATGACCTGTATATGTTGCAAACTCATTCTCGTTCCTTTCTTTTCAAGCGGCGATGATAGTCACTGATTTTCGATCACCAAAAATACAACGTTCCATATAAATGAAACAGATGAGGACAAGAAAGTTTTAGCTGAATGAGTTTCTCCTCCAATTGAAAACTTACTCCCTTACCGAAAGTTCGGCTCAGAATGCCCCGTCCAGGGTTTGGATGGCCAGCACTTCATCAAGTTTCTCCTTCGGAATAGCTGTTTGCAGCTTGATTTTCACCGGTTCTCCGGGTAACAGATCGAAGTAGTTGTCCGAGAAAAAGCCTTCTTCGTCGCCGATGGTTATAAACAGATTTTTGGCCAGTTTGTCAGATTGCAAGCTAATCTCGAAGCCACCATCAACTGCTGCAATCGTGTAATCCACCTCAGGTTTCGGCAGGTTCAATTCTTTGACTGGACGAAAATAGAACAAGTTTTTAGCAATTACCTGTCCGTTTTCAACCACCTCGGCAACCAGCAATTGGTTTCGGCTGTCTTTCCCTTCCAGGAATTCCACCAGGTTTACGTCGTAATACGATGCGCTGGAGTTGGCGGGTATTTCTGCCAGCACGGCATTTTCCCAAACCACTTTCCCGCTGAAATCCACCATACTGAGTTTCAACGTTGCATTAATTCTCTGCAGCCGGTCACTCACGATGCCTATTTTCAGGAAATCGCCTTCGGTGTACGGTGAAACCAGAATGGGCTCGAAACCCTTTTTCACATAGTATTGCAGGGCTTTCCAGCGCTGGTAATAGTCGGTCGAGCTCCACGAAGCCACCGGCCAGCAGTCGTTGATTTGCCAGTACAAACTGCCCATGCAATAGGGCATGGCACGGCGATGGCCTTCCACGGCAAACTTAATACCTTCGGCCTGCAACACATGGTTTACATACAGGAACGACTCAAAATCCTTTGGCTTTTTATAATCCTGCAACATATAGTACTCGATGGTTTTGTTACCGATCGACGAACGTTGGTGCGAGTTCATTACCTCCGAAACAATGTCGAAATCCTCGGGCAAGGCGTATTGTTTCACGGTCTTCAGTTCGGGAAACGACTGGAATCCGTATTCGCTCATGAAACGGGCGATGTGGGTGGCGTAATTTTTAAACGGTTCTTTGCCCCACCAAACTCCCCAATAGTGCTCGTCTCCATTCACCAAATCGGCCGGTATGCCTGTCCCCGATGACGGGCTGGAGCTCCAATATGCCCGCGCAGGATCGTGCTCTTCAACCGCCTCGGCAAGGACATTATGGAAGATATCTTCGTATGCTTTCCAGATTTTATCCGCATTTTCCTGGCTCTTTGCCTCTTCTGCCTGTTTCCAGCCCCAGCTGTACCAGGCTGCCAGAATCTCGTTGTTGCCGCACCATAGGCCAATGCTGGGGTGATTGCGCAACCGGCGGATGTTGTCGGCAGCTTCTTCCTTCACGTTGCTCAGAAATTCATCGTCGCCGGGGAACATGGCGCAGGCAAACATAAAATCCTGCCAAACCAGGATACCGGCTTCGTCGCACAAATCATAAAACAGGTCGTCCTCGTAAATGCCGCCGCCCCAAATGCGCAGCATGTTCATGTTCGATGTTTTGGCCGTGTTCACCACCGTTTGGTACATATCGTCCGAAACACGCGACGGGAAGGCATCGTTGGGGATATAATTGGCGCCCTTCATAAAAACCGGCACACCGTTTAATTTGAAGTAAAAAGACGTACCCTGCTCGTCTTTTTCGCGGACCAGCTCCAGCGTACGAATTCCAATGCGGCCGGTTGCTTCGGTTGTACGCCCGTCAATGCGCAGACTGGCTTTGATGGTGTACAAAGGTTGTTCGCCCAAACCGTTTGTCCACCACAATTTTGGGTCGGCGATTTGAAAATCAACCGGGTAGGTAGCTGATCCGGCTTGCAGTTTTACTTGGGCAGTGGCCAATACTTGCCCATCATTTTCAAGCTGAATGATGGCAGGCCCTGATTTTTCCGATTCAACCTCAATAACAGCTGTGAAGGTGGCTTTTTGTTCGTTCACCTCATGCTGAACAATCTGCAGATTGTTGATACGGGCATCGTCCCAGGCTTTCAAATAAACCGGGCGCCAAATGCCGCTGGTTACGAGGCGGGGCCCCCAATCCCAGCCAAAGTGATAACCCGCTTTCCGGGTATAAACGCTCACCTTTTTGCCACCTTCCACCTGCCCGATTTCAGCCAGATCGTTATCCGACACGGGGATAACAAACGGATTGGCATCGTATTTTTTTAAGCCTTCGACGATGGGCGAGCGAAAAACAATTTTCAGCTCGTTTTCGCCTTCTTGCAGGAAAGACTTCACATCCACCAGATATTCGCGGAACATGTTATCGGTTGATGCTACCTGCTTGCCATTCAGAAAAATGTCGGCGTATGTATCCAATCCTTTAAAATCGAGCGCCACGCGATCGCGCGCCATCAGTTCTTTTTCTACCCGGATGTTAGTTTTATAAGCCCAGTTCAGCTTGTCGATCCATTGCAGATCGCGTTCATTCAGGCGGTAGAAGGGATCTTCAATTTTTTCGTTGGCCAGCAGGTCGGTGTGCACACAACCGGGCACTGCGGCAGGGAGCCAGTCATCTTTGCCATCTTCGGCAAATTGCCAGCCCTCATTAATTTCCTGGGTTATCATTAGCGAAGGGTCTTTGGGTTGACAGGCAAACATGCCGGATGCCAACACCAGGATTACAGATAAGTGTTTGATCATTGGGTTAGACGTTTAATATTCAAAAACCAAAATTCGGAAATGAATCGTTGATACACAAGTAAATCCAGCCTATTTGTAAAAAGATCCGGCCCATATGAATGAGACCGGATCTGGAAGCGTTAGATTATTGGCAATTCCCACGGGCTGCGGTAAGTGGGGACAAGGAATTTATTGGCTTCCTCATCGCCAACAAACTGGCTTTTATCGCTGTCCCAATACAGGCGGCGGCCGGTTTTCAGGGCAATGTTACCCAAATGGGCCACCCGGGCTGTGTTGGCAGCAATATCGATGCTGCAATTCAGGTCGAATTTGCGGTTGCGTACTCCATCCAGGAAGTTGGCCATGTGAAGTTCCAGCCCTTTGCCGGTTCCTTTTTGCAGTTCCACCCGTTCAATCAGGTCTTTGTCGTTTTTGCGTTCGGGGATCACTTCCCAGCCATTGCGATCGACCACCAGCGTACCATTGTTGCCCACGTAGGCTACACCGTGGTCGCGGCCAAAGTGACCTGCGTTGATGCCCGTGCCGTGGTCCCACAACAGGGTAAAGTCGTCAAATTCGTACAAAGCCTGCAAGCTGTCGGGAGTTTCCGAAGCATCGTCGGGGTAAGCAAATTTACCCCCCATTGCCATGACCGATTTCGGCGCTTTGGCTTTCATCCCAAATAAACCGTAATCGATGATGTGTACGCCCCAATCAGTCATCAGCCCGCCGGCATAATCCCAAAACCACCGAAAGTTAAAGTGAAAGCGGTTGGGGTTGAAAGGCCTTTTCGGGGCAGGGCCCAACCAGAAATCATAATCCACGCCGACAGGTGGTTCTTTATCGGGCTGAACGGGAACCGGCTCCATCCATCCCTGGTAGGCCCAGGTTCGCACGGTGCGAATTTTCCCCAGCTTACCGGAATACACATACTCCACGGCATCGCGCCAGTGCGGGTCGCTGCGTTGCCACTGCCCCACCTGTACCACCGTTTTGTATTTAGCGGCAGCCCGCTCCATGATGTTGATCTCTTCGATGGAGTTGGCGAGGGGTTTTTCGCAATAAATATCTTTCCCGGCTTCGCAGGCAGCCACAAAGGGCAGGCAATGCCAGTGGTCGGGTGTTCCGATAATGACGACATCCACCTCCGGATCTTCAATCAACTTTCGGTAGTCATTATAGGCTTTGGGCTTCTTCCCCTGTAACTTTTCGGTGTCGGCCACGCGGGCATCCAGCACGCGCTGGTCCACATCGCAAATGGCCACACACTCGGTGTTGGGCTGCCCCAGGAAAGCCCGAAGGTCGGCAAAGCCCATGCCTTTTGCGCCAATCAGTCCGCAACGGACCAACTTGTCGGGACTGGAACAGGCACTCATCGCTGCCGGCATTGAGGCCGCCAGGCCAACAGCAGCAGTTGCTGCTGTCGTGTTTTTGATAAATGTTCTTCTGCTTGTTGTCATTGATTTAGGTTAAAATAAAATAATGTTTGTTGGATTACTCTGCTTTCATCACATCGTCAAAAGCTTGTCCCGAAGGTGCAAAATCTACTTTCTTTACAAAGTTGCAAGCTTCAGCAGCACCGGCTTCGCGGTCCATGCCGCTGTCTTCCCATTCAACCGAAAGGGGGCCGTTGTACCCGATGTCATTCAAAGCGCGAATGATGTTCTCAAAGTTGATCTTGCCGCGTCCGAGGCTGCGGAAGTTCCAGTAGCGCCGGTTGTCGCCAAACTCCATATGCCCGCCAAAAACACCGGCAGTTGTCGGAATGTCGCTCCAGTACACATCTTTCATGTGAACATGAAAAATACGGTCAGCAAATTCGTTGATAAACCGCACATAGTCCACATGCTGGTAGCCAAAGTGGCTCGGATCGTAATTGAAGCCAAAAGCCGGATGGTAGTTGACGGCCTTCAGTGCCCGATGGGCAGTGGCAATGTCGAAGGCAATTTCTGTGGGGTGGACTTCCAGCGCATATTTCACCCCCATCTTTTGATATTCGTCCAGGATAGGTGTCCAGCGTCGGGCAAATTCCTCATAGCCTTTGTCCAGCTGCGCCTGCGATACGGCCGGGAATGAATACAGCATGTGCCAGATCGGGCTGCCGGTGAAACCCACTACGGTATCGATACCCAGTCGTTTGGCCACCTGCCCGGTTTTGATCATTTCCTCAGCGGCTCGCTGTCGGACGCCTTCCGGGTCACCATCGCCCCAAATATAGGTGGGGAGGATGTTTTTGTGCCGTTCGTCAATGGGATCGCAAACGCACTGACTGGCCAAATGGGTGGAAATGGTAAACAGTTGCAGGTCGTATCTTTTCAGTAGTTCAAGCCGCCCGTTGCAATAGGCCTGATCGGCTTTATCCACTTCGATATGGTCTCCCCAGCAGCAAAGCTCCAGGCCGTCGTAGCCAAACTCTTTGGCTTTTTGGCACATGGCTTCAATGGGTAAATCGGCCCATTGTCCGGTAAAAAGTGTAACAGGTCTTCCCATGTTCATTTGGTTTTAGATTCTTGATGTTTGCTACTCGCGGCTCACGGCTCACGGCTCACGGCTCAAACTTCACCCATTTTACGGAGTCGTTGTAGCCGGCTTCCACCATCACATCAATGAAGCGCATCCCGCGGATCCCGTCTTCAATACCGGGGAAATCGAGCATCTCGGGCGTGGGCTGTTCGTCTTTCAAATTCGCCTGGAGGGTAAGCGCAAAGTTGCGGTAGATATTGGCAAAGGCTTCCAGGTACCCTTCAGGATGGCCACCGGGCGTACGGGTGTTGTGTTGGGCCCAGGCACCCATTTGGCCGGTACCCACGCGCACCATTTCGGTGGGGCGGTCGGCCCATTTAATCCATAGCGTGTTGGGTTCGTGCTGTTGCCATTCCAATCCGCCTTTCTCGCCGTACACGCGGATTTTGACGTTGTTTTCTTCGCCGGCTGCAATCTGCGAGGCCATCAGCACGCCTTTGGCTCCATTGTCGAAACGGAGCAGGGCAGCGCCGTCATCGTCCAGCAAACGGCCCGGAACAAAAGTGTTCAGTTCGGCACAGATCTCGGTGGTTTTCAGGCCCGAAATATATTCGGCCAGGTGGTGGGCGTGGGTACCGATATCGCCAATGCAGCCCGCCTTACCCGATCGTTTGGGGTCGGTGCGCCATTCAGCCTGTTTGTTGCGGGCATCTTCCTGTTTGGATGAAAGCCAGCCTTGCGGATATTCCACGTAAATACGGCGGATGTTGCCGAAGTCACCCCGGGCAACGCGGGCTTTGGCTTCTTTCACTGCCGGATAGCCCGAATAGGTATGGGTGAGCGCCAACAGCAGGCCGGTTTCATCCAGTTTCTTTTTTAGCTGAAGGGCTTCATCCAGGGTGAAAGTTACGGGCTTGTCGAGTACCACGTGGAAGCCATGTTCGAGGGCTTGCATGGCCGGGTCGAAATGCAGGTGGTTCGGGGTGACGATCACCACAAAATCCATGCGATCACCGGCAGGCAGTTTGGCTTCCTGCTCAAACATGTCCGCATAACTGGTGTAAATCCGGTTTTCGGGAAGGAAGTACGATTTTCCGGATGCGATTGAGTTTTCGGGATGGCTGCTGAAACAGCCGCATACCAGTTCAATTTGGTTGTCCATGAGGGCGGCGATGCGGTGAACGGCCCCGATAAAAGCGCCGGCCCCACCACCAACCATGCCCATGCGTAGTTTTCGGTTCATCGTGATTGGTTTAATTGGTTTAAGAATGATGAAATTTCCCAAATGTATAAAACTTATTGTGAAGCCGGAACAATCTCGGAAAGAAAACCACAACAGACCAGACCGGATTTGGTCGTATAAACACGTTTTAAAACATGTTGCCCGTCTGATGGCAGAATAGCTACTTTTGAGCATCATCTACCAATGACAAACCTATGAAACGAAGAAATTTTCTAAAAAACACGGCTGCCGGGAGCCTGGTATTTACCGGATTGGCAGGCAGTTTGGCCACTTCGGCTGCGACCGCAAAAACTTCCAACGAAGCGCAATTCAAGCTAAAATATGCACCTTCTTTAGGAACGTTTAAGGAGCTTGCCGGCGACGACCCGGTTGACCAGATCCGATTCATGCACGACCAGGGTTTCCGGGCGATTTTCGATAACGGGCTGATGGGCAAGCAACCGGCCCTGCAGGAAAAGATTGCCAACGAGCTGGCCCGCTTGGGCATGGACCTGGGGCCTTTTGTGCTGTATGCCGATTTCAGCGTAAAGTCGTTTGTGACACAGGACCCCGAAATCAGGGAAATGCTGAAAAAGAAAATGCAGGAAGGACTGGAATGCGCCAAACGCACCGGCGCCAAAACCGCGCTGGTGGTTCCCGGACGTTATGCCGACGATCTGGAATGGGACTACCAAACCGCCAACGTGATCGACAATATGCGGATGTGCTGCGAAATCGTCGAACCGTCGGGCCTGCAACTGGTAATGGAGCCGCTGAATGCCTGGACCAACCATCCCGGCCTGTTCCTGACCAAAATCCCGCAAGCGTACATGATTTGCAAGGCGGTGAACAGTCTCAGCTGCAAAATTGTGGACGACCTGTACCACCAGCAAATTACAGAGGGCAACCTCATCCCCAACATTGATATGGCCTGGGATGCCATTGCAGCTTTCCACATTGGCGACAACCCCGGGCGCAATGAACCCGGGACCGGCGAAATCAATTATAAAAACATCTTCAAACACATTCACAGCAAGGGGTATGAGGGAACGCTTTGCTGCGAACACGGGCGCAGCCTACCAGGAAAGGAAGGCGAACTGGCTTTCATCAACGCCTATCGCGAAGCCGACAGTTTTTAGTTCAAATCCTTCGATTTTTTATATTTACTGAAAATCATTAAACCGTCCGGAGTATCAACTCTTCAGCTGATAGCTGCCCGGACGGTATTTTTATGCGGTTTTGCTACCTAAATATCTCTGGATGCTCCATCCAATTGGCATCATGTTTATAAAAGATTATACCATCATTCCTCTAAAAAGAAATTTACTTTTTAAAACAATATCAGATCCCATGTTTTAGAAATGAAACTTCCAGTAGATTTTTCATTCGATTTCATTCGTATTTTTTGCGAATATGTTTTATTTTGTCGTTTCTGACAAATGTCATATTTCACACACACTCATTTTTAATAAAAAACCATGTTACAGCAAGTTAAAAACAACGATGCCCTAGGCACGGTGAACCGGGGTACTCCATGTGAATCCGGTTTATGTACTTTGTGCGATTCTGCCTGCAAAGGCAAATGTGAAACCTGGCTTTCGTGCCTCGAAGGGCGCAAAATGCTTTACCCGCGCCGTTTCGGTTATTCCACGTCAGGCTCTTCGAACGTTACATCTGTAGGAATGGGCTATCATGCCCTGCGCATCCAAGGGTATGCTTACGGATCGAACGGAGTGCCCGCACACCTGACCGATGATCCGGATGACTGTATTTTCACCAACGTGAACATTGAAACCGAGTTTGGGAACGAAATCAAAACCAAGTGCCGGATTCCGATGATGACCGGCGCCCTGGGCTCTACCTTCATTGCGGCCCGCTACTGGCCATCTTTTGCCATTGGTGCAGCCTTGTGCGGTTTCCCGGTAGTCGTTGGCGAAAATGTTGTAGGCATCGATCGCGAATCGGTGCTCGAGAAAGGACGAATCTCAAAAGCCCCGGAACTGGAGCGCCGAATTGAGCTTTACAACCGTTATTACGACGGATACGGAGCAATTATCATCCAAATGAACGTGGAAGACGCTCGCAACGGGGTAGCCGAGTACTTGATTGACAAATACGGCAACGACATTATCATTGAACTGAAATGGGGACAAGGCGCCAAAGACATTGGTGGCGAAATTCAGGTGAAAGACCTGGAATATGCCCAGTTCTTGAAAAACCGCGGTTATATTGTCGATCCCGATCCATTTGATCCAGTGGTAATTAAAACTTACGAAACCCGTAACCTGACCTCTTTTGCCCGGCACAGCCGGTTGGGATCGACCAACATGCACTCGGTGGAACAAACGCGCGAAAGCTTCATGGATTCGGTCAGTTACCTCCGTAAATTAGGCTTCAAACGGATTACCCTGAAAACAGGCGCTTACGGCATGGAAAACCTGGCTATGGCCATCCGCTTTTCGGCCGATGCCAAACTCGATCTGTTGACCATCGACGGAGCTGGTGGCGGAACAGGAATGAGCCCATGGAACATGATGGAACACTGGGGAATTCCCTCCCTGGCCCTTCATGCAAAAGCGTACGAATACTGTAAAATACTGGCCGACAAAGGTATTAAGGTACCCGACATTGCATTTGCCGGAGGTTTTGCCCGCGAAGACCATATGTTTAAATCACTTGCACTTGGGGCACCATTTACGAAACTGGTTTGCCTGGGCCGTGCACCGATGATTGCCGGCTTCCTGGGAAGTAACATTGAAGGAGCTTTATTCCCGGAAAGAAGGGCTGAATTGAACGGCCATTGGGAAACCTTGCCGCCTTCGGTGATGGAATACGGAAAGTATCCCGAGGAGATTTTCGCCCAATACGAATCGGTGAAGAACAGAGTGGGAGAAGATGAAATGAAAAACATTCCGTTTGGTGCCATTGCCATGTGTGGCTATGCCGACAAACTTGCCGGTGGCCTACAGCAATTTATGGCCGGTGCCCGGAAGTTTTCACTCGACCAAATTTCGCGCAATGACCTCATCACGGCCAACCGCGAAACCGAACAAGTAACCGGTATTCCGTTTATGACTGACGCGCTGAACGACGAAGCGCTGAGAATCTTGAATTCCTAACAGAATTAATCCTCACCGGAAATCCCTCAATTTTTTTGGGGGATTTTTTTATTTCCACCTGTTTCAAACCCTTTTTAATAATACTCCCCCAGCCCTTCCGGAATCAGTTCAAAACCCATTATTTGCTGAATATCGGCATCTGTTGATTCTTGGTATGGAAGGTTACCGGAAAGCATCGCTTCCATGACGTTCATATTTTCCGCATTCAATTCTATGGGCAAAGCAGCCGGACGGCGTTCCACCACCACTTCTTTGTCTCCGTCAAGGTGGACAGTTTGAAAATCGTTTATGCCGGTAGCTTGCGGAAAAATATGACTGACATGATATTCCACAAAAACCGGAAGTTGAAGCGATTTGACAAGGGCAAGTTCTTCCGAATGAAAATCAAACCGGCCAGTCCGGGCACTGAATGAGGCTTTTCCGGATGCGATTTTAGCAGCGAACTGTGATAAAACCTGCTCGTGCATGCCGTTATCCACTTTTGCATACAGGTTGCGCATATAGCCGTTTTCGGTGATGCTTTCCCACGGATACACCACATAAGGCGCATGTTTTTTCCGGTTAGCCGACTTCTGATGCCTGTTTTTATAAACAAACGAACAGTAATTGATCGGAAAGTCAATACCTTCATCCAGCGAATATTGAATCAACCTCAAAGCAGTTAATTCGGATTCAATCACGGTCACTTTTTCACCATGCGTGTAACTGTAACCATGCTCTATAAGTTGATTGAAGTTGTAGGGCGTCAGCCGCATCTGGTGAAAATTCAGGTGACTTACACCCAAACCCTTCAACTCACGGATTTTTTGCTTCAGCAGGTCTTCTTCCAGAGGAACAGCCGGAATCTCGACCGTCACCACCGGGATTTGCCCAACCGCCAACCGGAGTTTGTCGGTTTTGTAATCGGTGGCACCAATGTCGAAGCGCATTTCATTGAGTCCGGCCTGCTTCAGCGCTGCCACTTTTTCGGGCGTCAGTAATATGCCGTTGGTATAAAGCCAAACATAAACCTCCTCACCAAAGGCATCTTTCACCGCTTTTATAAAGGCCACGCTTTTATCGAACGAAATAAGCGGTTCGCCCCCCGAAATACTAACACCTTTAAATCCAAATTTGCGGATGTATTCCACATAGGTTTCCGGTTCGTCGAAAATAAGGGTATTGGTTTCGGGGCGGGCCAAATCGGTTTGCCGGGTGGGGCAATAAAAACAACTGCCGTTGCACAGGTTGTTGATAAACAGGCACGACCACTGCCCTTCACCACAGAGTTGGCAGCCCCTCGAGAGGTTTGTCACATCCACTTTACTGTGGTGGAATCCCCACTTTACACGACTTTCAATGGCCGACAAAATCGTTTGTCGCTCCTGCATGGCGGCAGCGGCTTCCTCCGGTGAAGGAAACTTCAGAAAGTTGTATTTCACCTGGTACTCTTCCTGATTTCTCAGCAAGTGCCGCTGTTTTAATGGTGTTAACCTATTCATTCAGTATATCAAATAACCGTCGGCAAATATATTTCAATAAACAATTCCAGATTCAGCGCGGTAAAAATTTTCTACCTTTGCAAAAATTTGCCGAGTTCATGGAAAATCAACTACAGATATACAACACATTAAGCCGAAAAAAAGAAGTTTTTGAACCCATTCACCCGGGTAGGGTTGGTTTGTACGTTTGCGGGCCCACTGTTTACGGCAAAGCCCACCTGGGACACGCCCGCCCGGCCATCACGTTCGACCTGCTGTTCCGCTACCTGAAACACCTTGGCTATAAAGTACGTTACGTTCGCAACATTACCGATGTGGGCCACCTGGCCAACGATGCCGACGAAGGAGAGGATAAAATTGAGAAACGTGCCCGGCTGGACGAATTGGAGCCCATGGAAGTGGTACAGATCTACACCAACGATTACCACAAAAACATGGAATTGCTGAACGTGCTGCCGCCCAGCATTGAGCCGCGCGCTACCGGCCACATCATCGAACAAATTGAAACGGTGAAGAAAATTCTGGCTTCGGGCTTTGCCTACGAAAGCAACGGTTCGGTGTATTTTGATGTAAAAAAATACGCCAAGCATTATCCCTACGGCGAACTTTCGGGACGAAAGATTGAGGATTTGCAGACCAACACACGCGATCTGGACGGACAAGACGAAAAGCGCTCGTCGCTCGACTTTGCAATATGGAAAAAAGCTTCGCCCGAGCACATTATGCGCTGGCCATCCAAGTGGAGCGATGGTTTTCCGGGCTGGCACCTAGAATGTACTGCCATGAGCACAAAATATTTAGGTGAAACATTCGACATTCACGGTGGCGGGATGGACCTCACCTTTCCGCACCATGAAGCCGAAATTGCCCAGGCAAAAGCGGCCCACGGACACGACGCCGTGCGCTACTGGATGCACAACAACATGATCACCCTGAACGGCCAGAAAATGGGAAAATCGTTGGGAAATGCTATTTCGCTGGAGGAATTTTTCAGCGGGGACCATCCCCTGCTCGATCAGGCGTACAGCCCCATGACCATCCGGTTTTTTATGCTTACAGCCCATTACCGCAGCACGCTGGACTTCTCGAACGAGGCCCTTCAAGCAGCAGAAAAAGGCATGGAAAGGCTTTTAAAAGCTGCTGAAACGCTCGAAAAGCTAACGGTAAGCAGTGCTTCTTCGGTAAACATTTCTGAACTGAAAGAAAAGTGCTACGCAGCCATGAACGACGATTTGAACAGCCCGATTGCCATTGCCCATTTGTTTGAAGGTGTGAAACTTATCAACTCCATTGCCGACAGTAAGGCAAGCATATCGGCCACCGACCTGGCTGATTTGAAATCGTTGTACGCGACCTTCGTTTATGACATATTTGGACTGAAACGACCGGAGCAAGCCGCTGCCGGAAGCAACGAAGCCTACCAGGCCGCTATCGACTTGTTGCTGCAAATCCGGCAGGAGGCGAAAGCCAACAAAGACTGGGCAACAGCCGACAAAATACGCAACGAACTGGCCAAACTGGGATTTATCGTCAAAGATACCAAGGATGGCTTCAGCTGGGAATTGAAATAAATTCACCCAAACATACCAGAAAACCTTTCGTTAGCGCGAAAGGTTTTTTCATGTCTGCCCGTTCTTGTAGGCAAAAAAACTGTATTTTCACATTCTGTAACACAAATCATAAAATAAGTAACACCATGGCTGTAACCCGTTTTGGCGTTTCTTTGGAAGAAGAGCTGCTGAAAGCACTGGATGAATACGTTCGGGAAAACTCGTTTTCCAACCGATCGCAAGCCATTCGCTTTTTGGTTGAAAAAAACCTGGTGGAGCATAAGTGGAAATGCGACAACCTGGTGGCAGGCGCCATCACCTTGGTTTACAACCTAAACAAGAAAGATCTCCGCGCAAAACTGTTGGATGTACAAACCGAATATCAGGATGTAATCCTTTCTTCCCAGTTGTTCCATATTAACCCGGATAATTGCCTGGAAATTGTTGCCGTGAAGGGACCCTCATTCAAACTCACCAATCTGGCCGACCAATTGATTGCGGTGAAAGGAATCCAGCATGGAAAATTGATTATGAGCAAAGTAGGATAAATTTTTTATCTAAATAGTAACACTAATGTTGTATTTCGTAACACTACATTTACCATGAAGAAACTCGTAATAAGTGCCATCGTGTTTGTGTCTGTATTTTCTGGATGGGCCCAACATACTGAAAATCAACTGAACGACACGATTAAAATTGAAGAAGTAGTTGTAACCGGAACGCCTGTAAAAGTTCACCGGAACAACGTACCGCTGGCCATATCGGTTGTGAGTCGCGAACAAATTGCAGAAAGCACCGAGTCGGCCTTGTTGCCCCTGCTTAGCGGACAAGTGCCCGGGCTTTTTGTGACCGAACGCGGGATCACCGGTTTTGGCGTTGCCACCGGATCGGCCGGGCAAATTACCATCCGCGGCATTGGCGGCAACCCAACCACCGGCGTTTTGATGCTGATTGACGGGCATCCGCAGTTTATGGGCATCATGGGCCATCCACTGCCCGACAGCTACATTGCGTCGGATGTGGAGCGGGTCGAGGTCATCCGCGGGCCGGGGTCCACCTTGTACGGTTCAAACGCAATGGGCGGGGTCATCAACATCATTACCCGCCAGCAAAACCAAAATGGAATAAACGGGAAAGCCATGCTGCTTTATGGCTCGTACAACACCCAAAAATACAGCGGGTCGGCCGGTTACCGGAACAATGGCTTCAGCCTTTTTGGTTCGGTGAACCATGACCGGACCGATGGGCACCGCGACAACTCCGATTTCAAAATCACCAATGGCTACCTGAAAACCGGTTACCAGTTTAACGAACATTTATCGGCCAGCGCCGATATCAGCCTGGCTAATTTCAAAACAACCGATCCCGGTCCGGATACGCTGAATGCTATCCCCGGAAGTGGACTCGATATTTTGCGCGGATACTGGTCGCTTACTGTTGATAACGCCTTCAAAAAAACATCCGGAAGCCTCAAATTTTTCCACAATTTTGGGGAACATGATGTTACCGACGGATTTCATTCTACTGATAACAATTATGGGGTGAACTTTTTTCAGGCTTTCCACTTCTTTGAAGGAAACAGTTTAACACTAGGAATTGACCACATCCGGTACGGCGGGATGGCCGAAAATACAAAAGCCATGAACGGACAGGGAATGGTTTTCGCTGACACCACGGTTTACGAAATCGGTGTATATGGATTTGTCCAACAAACACTGGCGAAAAAATTAACGTTGAACGCCGGGCTTCGGCTTCAGGACCACAAAATCTATGGAAACGAATGGATCCCTTCCGGTGGTTTCGCTCTGAAAATCGATTCGAAAACAAGCTGGAAAGGAAACATCTCGAAGGGTTTTCGCAGTCCCACCATTCGCGAGCTATTCATGTGGAACCACAACCCCAATCTGCAACCCGAAAAGATTATGAACTACGAAACCGGCATTTATCGTTCATTCTTCCATTCGAAAATGAATATTGAACTGACCGGTTTCTATGTGAAAGGCGATAACCTGATTGTGACAGGTACAATGGGGAATCTGTATAATTCGGGCCTAGTTGACAACAAAGGGATTGAGCTAGCCATTACCGGCAAAGCAAAGCAAAACCTGGATTACAACCTCAGCTACAGTTACATCGATATGAAAAATCCTGTAGTTTCGACTCCCAAACACAACCTGTACCTGGGGGCGACTTACCGTTGGAAAAAATGCAAGTTGAATGCCAGCCTACGCCAAATTGCAGATATGGACAACGATGTTAGCCCAACTGTGAATCTGGAAAGCTACACCGTTGTCGATGCCAAATTCAGCTGGAAAGCCAGCCGGT
This sequence comes from Gaoshiqia sediminis, assembly GCF_025907915.1. Classification (GTDB taxonomy): domain Bacteria; phylum Bacteroidota; class Bacteroidia; order Bacteroidales; family Prolixibacteraceae; genus Gaoshiqia; species Gaoshiqia sediminis. The sequence goes on along the minus strand of NZ_JAPAAF010000002.1, from coordinate 47,711 downwards.
TTGCCGAGTGGTTCGTCAGCTGCGAAAACCTGCTCGACCAGCAATATGCTATCAACCGTTATTATCCTATGCCACGAACAACTATTTTTAGCGGGCTCAACTTGAATTTCTGATCGAAAGCAAAGGCGCACATTTTTTCAGCGGCGACAAATCAAACATGATATTCCTTCTGGATTTTCCCTTGAAATGCCCTTAACTTGCTGAGGTTATTTCAAGGGATTATTTTATGAAAGCAATCGTTAAAAGCAAACCCGAACGGGGTCTATGGATGGAGAATGTTCCGTTACCGTCGGTAGGTCCCAATGATGTGTTGATCCGCGTGAAAAAGGCCGCTATTTGCGGCACAGACCTTCATATCTACAAGTGGGACGAATGGGCCCGGAACACGATCAAAACGCCGGTGATCATTGGTCATGAATACATGGGCGAAGTGGTTGAAACCGGCTCTGAAGTTGACCGCGTACACGTGGGGGAGCGGGTAACCGTGGAAGGCCACATTTCGTGCGGATTTTGCCGCAACTGCCGCCGCGGGCGACAACACATCTGCGACAACACCATTGGCATCGGAGTAAACCGCGACGGTGGTTTTGCCGAATACATTTCCGTACCGGCCAAAAATGTGCTGAAAGTAGATGCGCGTATCCCCGACGAAATCATGGCGATTATGGACCCGTTGGGAAATGCCACCCACACGGCCCTCTCCTTCCCGCTTTTGGGCGAAGATGTGCTGATTACAGGCATTGGCGGACCAATTGGGGCCATGGCCGCAGCCGTTTGCCGTTTTGCCGGTGCCCGAAATATTGTGGGAACGGATATCTCGAAATACCGCCGCGATTTGGCCCGGAAAATGGGCGCCACCAAAGTGATCGACCCCATGAACGACAATATCCGCAGTGCAATGGGACGACTGGGCATGGTGGCCGGTTTCGATATCGGCCTGGAATGCAGCGGCTCGCCGATAGCCTTCAACGATATGGTTGAAAACATGTATAACGGCGGAAAAATCTCTTTGCTGGGTTTGCTGCCCTCTGATACAAAGATCAACTGGAGCAAACTTATTTTTAAAGGACTGACACTGAAAGGTATCTATGGAAGAGAAATGTACGAAACGTGGTACCACATGGAAATGATGCTAACCACCGGACTGGATATTTCGCCGGTCATCACCCATCGCATGCATGCCGACGATTTTCAGCAGGCTTTCGACATCATGGAACAGGGAAAATGCGGAAAAATCATTCTTGACTGGGAATAAATCTTAAAAAAACGATGTACTCCGGTAAATACGCGGAAAATTCAGTTAGCGGGATTTCCTGCGTTTCAGTTGAATACGTTTACTCATTGTAAACTCCATAAAATTCGTCCCGTTCAGAATACTGATATCGCGATACTGGATTTTTGAATTTTGCTGATACCGCACCAACGAGGCCCCGAGGTAAAAGTTTGGGAAATAATGCCCGGCTGAAAGCTGAAATGCTGAACTCCAGCTCAACTTAAACTGATGATCCGTATCTTCACCTGTAAAATGCCACACATTTTGCTGAAGGCCCAAACTAAAGCGATAGGAGCCGGTAATAATCCAATTTTTCGATGGAACCAGCGAATAAGCATATCCCAAATTGGTATTCAGCGTGTACGCTTCAAAATTGTTCTGCTGCCGCCCATTCGTAAAATATTGATTTCCAATTTCGGAAGGTACAAAAGCCGAATCAGCTTCAACGGTTATCAGGTAAACACCGCCGCCATAAATCAATGATCCGGCACTTTTTAACTGGATATCCGTTTGCTTGAAAGCCGCCTTATACGAAAAGCGCCGGTTGTTTACCACATAATTGAAGTTGATGCCGAAATTATTTGTGATCAAATCACGACGGGTATAATACTGTTCCAAACCCGGAATCTCCAGTCCTTCCTCCTCCAGCTCGCTCAAATAGTACCCCCGGGTTTTGATAGCCAAAATATCGAGCGTGAACTTTCGCGAATAAATATAGCTCTGCAAGCCGAAGCTGGTAGTTTTTCCGTATCGGTGGTCATCGCCGGAAAGCATGGGAATTTTGGTGCCAATTTTCAGCCCAAACCATTTGTAATTAAAGCCAATTCCAAGGTTATAATAGTCATTTGGCCGGTATTTCAACCGAACCCCCTCATTTTGGTCGTGAAACTGGATAAAGTTATTCTTGTTGGCCGAAAAAACCCGAACAACCAAATCGTTGTAACAGGTTTTAATATAATCCGGATCCAGTTTATTTGTTGAACAAGAATCATTCTTACCCGCAAAGGAAATCCACGAATTCAGAATAATAAGTCCGGCAATCCATATTTTTCTCATAAATCCATCTCCACCCAAACCGGACAATGATCGGAATGCACTGCCTCGGGCATAATGCCGGCATTTCTGATTGCTGACTTCAATTCCTCTGTTACCATGTTATAATCGATGCGCCAACCTTTGTTTTTACCACGCGAGCCTGCCCGGTAGCTCCACCACGAATAGTGATGCGGTTCCTGGTTTATCTCGCGAAAACTATCCACATATCCATCTTCCACAAATTTTTGGAACCACTCCCGCTCTTCAGGTAAAAAGCCAGAGGTGTTCTGCTGCTTCTCCGGATTGTGAATATCAATCCACAAACGGCAGATGTTGTAATCGCCCGAAATAATCAATCGGGGATACTCTTTCCGCAGTTCATTTAAATAAGCCTGAAAATCGGCCAGAAACTCCATTTTAAAGTCTTGACGGACATCTCCGGTAGTTCCGGAAGGGAAATAGGCACTAATGACCGAAAAACCGCTGAAATCGGCCCTCACTACCCTTCCTTCCGTATCGTATTTGTTATTATCCATCCCATAAGTTACCTGTACCGGTTTTTCTTTGCTCAGGATAGCAACACCACTGTAACCCGGCCTCTCGGCAGAATGGGCATAAAACGAATATCCCAGACGTTCAAAATCCTCTTCACTCATCTGTCCGGGCTGAGCTTTGGTTTCCTGAAGACACAAAATATCGGGATTAGCCAATTGCAGCCATGTTAAGAAATCCTTCTTTAAAGCTGCTCGAATGCCATTCACATTATAGGAAAAAATACGTTTCACAATTTTTTGTAATTTTGAATGAAATATCAGCCGAAAATACTTTATTTTTTTAATTCAAAAAAAAGCCATTGAATACAGGTATCGTCATAAAATCCACCGGAAGCTGGTACTGTGTAAAAACAGAATCGGGCAAAACCGTCGACTGCAAAATCAAGGGGAATTTCCGCATCAAGGATATCAAAAGTACGAATCCCATTGCTGTGGGCGACCGGGTTACGTTTAAATATCTGGAAATGGAAGGAGAAGAAACGGCCAAACCAGTTGGATTAATCACCGAAATAACTGACCGTAAGAATTATATTGTCCGGAAATCACCAAATCTCTCCAAACAATCCCATATTATTGCGGCCAATATCGACCAGGCTTTTCTGGTTGTTACGATAAATTACCCGGTTACCACAACCACTTTTATCGATCGTTTTCTGGCATCTGCTGAAGCTTATCGTATTCCCTGCTCATTAATTTTCAACAAAACCGACCGCTACAATTCGGAACAAACCCGGCAAATGGATGAGCTGATTGAGCTTTACGAAAAAATTGGCTACCGATGCTTAAAGACATCAACCAAAACAAAAAGTGGACTAAATCAGCTAAAAAAATGGATGACCGATAAAACCAATGTTTTTTCGGGCCACTCCGGTGTTGGAAAGTCAACCTTGATCAACAGCGTTGAACCGGGATTAAATTTGAAAACCAAAGAAATTTCGGACTATCACCAAACCGGTCAGCACACCACCACCTACTCCGAAATGTTTGAATTGAGTTTTGGCGGGTACATCATCGATACGCCCGGCATAAAAGGTTTTGGGATGCTGGATATGGAAAAAGAAGAAATTGGCCATTATTTTCCCGAAATTTTTAAACGACTCGAAAAGTGCCAGTACTACAATTGCACCCATACCCACGAACCGGGTTGCGAAGTGAAACGGGCTGTCCTCGACAATGAAATTGCAGAAAGCCGGTACTATTCGTATCTCGGATTGCTTCAATCGGATGAGAAGTACCGAAGTTAAGCTGGATGGAGAAAAAATCTGACCGAAAACATTACCTTAAAATTACAAGTTATCATCTTACTTATCAGCTCTTTAACTTGAAATAATCAAAGATTTTGGTGGCACGAGAATCGCCTATTTGGGCGGCAACTGTATCATAGGGTTGTTTTTTCAGATTCTCAAGGCTTTTAAATTCACGCAAGAGCAACTGGATTGTCTTCTCCCCTATTCCCGGAATTTCTTCCAATTCGGATTTGATAAAATTCTTCGAACGTTTCTGCCGGTGAAAAGTAATCCCAAAACGATGGGCTTCATCCCGCGCTTGCTGAATCACTTTTAAGGTTTCTGAATTTTTATCCAGGTACAACGGAACCGAGTCACCGGGAAAAAATATTTCTTCCAATTTTTTCGCAATGCCAATGATTGCAATTTTACCCCTCAAACCTAATTTTTCGAGTGCGTTCAGGGCCATGCCCAATTGTCCCTTCCCTCCATCAATAACAATTAACTGTGGCAACGGATTTCTTTCGTCCATCTGACGTTTGTAACGCCGGTAAACAATTTCCTCCATCGAAGCAAAATCGTTGGGGCCTTCCACTGTTTTTACATTAAAATGCCGGTATTCCCTTTTGGCAGGTTTTCCATTTTTAAAAACCACACAGGCAGCCACCGGATTTGTTCCCTGCAAATTCGAGTTATCGAAACATTCGATCCGGACCGGCAATTCCTTCAACTGGAGATCTTTTTTCATCGTCTCCAAAATGCGATCAGTACTTTTCAGTGGTTTAGCCAAAGCCAACTGTTTTTCCTTTTCGAGCCGGTAATATTTCGCATTCCGAACCGATAAATCAAGCAGTTTTTTCTTATCGCCTTTCACCGGTACCCTGAAAATTACATTCTCCAATTTGATTGACGGCTTAAAAGGGACGAGCAATTCTCTTGCATTCGAATAAATTTTCTGGCGAATATCGGCTACGGCATATTCGAGCAATTCCTCCGGAGTTTCGTCGAGCGCTTTCTTTATTTCCGTAGTGTAGGTTTGCACGATAGCCCCATTGATTACTTTGAGGTAATTGATGAAGGCTGATTTTTCCACCACATCGATTCCAAAAACATCCACATCAGTGATCGTGGAACTGACCACGGTTGAACGATTCTGGAATTTTTCAAGTATGACCAGCTTTTCTTTCACCTGGTTCGCCTCCTCAAACCGATAATCATCGGACAACTTTTTCATCATTTCGCGGAGATATTTGATCACTCCTGAAATATTTCCCTTCAAGATATCTTTGATCTCATCGATGTATTGATTGTACGCCGTTTCCTCCTGCAAGCCTTCGCAAGGGCCCAAACAGTTCCCAATGTGATATTCCAAACAAACCTTCAATTTCCCGCTTTCGACATTCTCTTTGGACAAATTGAATTTGCAATTGCGAAGTTTATACAAGCGTTTAAACAAATCGAGCAGGGTACGCACCGCTAAAACTGAAGTGTAGGGACCAAAATAGGCTGAGCCATCCCGATAAACATTGCGTGTTTGAAACACGCGCGGAAAGCGTTCATTCTTGACAACAATCCACGGATAGGTTTTATCATCTTTCAACCGGATATTGTATCGCGGCTGGTACTTTTTGATCAGGTTATTTTCAAGCAGCAGGGCATCCTCTTCCGTTTCAACAACCAGGTGTTTGATGTCGTAAATATTACGGACAAGCAGGGCAGTTTTCCGGTTGTCATGATTTTTGGAGAAGTAAGAAGAAACCCGCTTCTTTAAATTTTTAGCTTTTCCAACATAGATAATTCTTCCCGCATTATCAAAATACTGGTAAATTCCCGGCTGATCAGGTAGAACGGAAACCAACTCTTTCAAGTGATCCATCCGGTTATTTGTGCTGGAATATTTCAAGGCAAAATCAAAAATTAATATTCCACCAAACTATGCATTTCGTAATTGGAAAGGATTTCCTTATTGCCGTTTTCGATGAACTTTAAATCGCAAATAAACGAGAAATAAATCTGTTTGACATTCATTTGGCGGACCAGTTTCAAGGCAGCCAAAGCAGTTCCCCCAGTGGCCAACAAGTCGTCATGAATAAGCACCACATCATCTTCATTCAGGGCATCCAGATGCATTTCAATGGTGTCCGTTCCGTATTCCAACTCGTACGATTCATGGATGGTTTCGACAGGTAATTTGCCTTTTTTCCGGGCAGGAACAAAGCCGGCATGTAAGCAATAAGCCACGGCCCCACCCACAATAAAGCCTCGCGATTCCAGCGAAACAACCTTTGTAATCTGCTTTTCTTTAAAGTAATTACTTATCTCATCCACCACCACCTGAAAAGCATTCTTATCTTTCAATAAGGTCGTAATATCCTTAAAACTAATTCCCTTCGTGGGATAATCCGGAATTTCACGGATAAATTTCTTTAAATTCATTGGTCTTCTTTTTGTGTTCCACGTGGAACATTACCTCCCTAACATGATTAATAGCACATTGATATCAGCAGGACTGACACCGGAAATGCGACTTGCCTGCCCGATCGTTTTCGGTTGTATTTTGGTGAGTTTTTGACGGGCCTCGGTTGATATCGTATGCAGGCTTTCGTAGTCGAATTTATTCTCAATATTGATATGCTCAAGCCTGTTAAATTTATCAGCCATTAACTTCTCACGCTCAATATAACCAGAATATTTAATCAAGATTTCAGCTGATTCAACAATCTCATTAAAACGTTCAGCCGGTATTATTTTCAGAAATTTTTTAAACGGGACTATCGGTTCAATCAGATCAAAAATGCATAACTGAGGCCGCGAAATAATGTCTTTAAGTTTAACACCTTGTTTAAGAGGAGAAGTATTTTTATCTTCCAATAGTGAATTTATAAACTGTGGTTTTATTGAAAAATCGGAAACAAACTGAATGATTTCGTCCCGAAGTTTTACTTTTTCATTCAATAAATCCATCCGCTCCTTCTTCGCCAAACCTAATTCAAAACCTTTCGGAGTTAAACGGGCATCTGCATCATCCTGCCGTAAAAGAATACGGTATTCAGCACGTGAAGTAAACATCCGATAAGGTTCATCAACTCCCTTTGTAACCAAATCATCAATTAAAACACCGATATAAGCCTCATCCCTGCTTAACCGAAAATCAGATAATCCATTTGCTTTTTGATGGGCATTTATCCCTGCCATCAAACCTTGGGCCGCTGCCTCCTCATATCCGGTTGTTCCGTTTATTTGCCCGGCAAAAAACAAATTTTTAATACGCTTTGTTTCGAGGGTATGATAGAGTTGTGTGGGATCAAAATAATCGTATTCAATAGCATAGCCAGGCCTAAAAATGCGGGCGTTTTCGAGCCCGGGAATCAAACGCAAGGCTTTGTACTGCACATCCCAGGGAAGCGAAGAGGAAAAACCATTCAGATAATATTCAATCGTAGTCTCACCCTCGGGCTCAAGAAACAACTGATGTTGGGGTTTTTCAGAAAAAGTGACGAGCTTTGACTCGATACTCGGACAATAACGCGGACCCGTGCTTTGAATCGTTCCATTATACATCGGTGAATCATTGAAACCTTCCTCCAACGCATTGTGAACGGCCTCGTTGGTGTAGGTAATCCAGCAGCTACGTTGCTGTAAGCTGGATTTCTCTTTTGGCAAATACGAGAACTTGTAATGACCTTCATCCCCTTTTTGCTCTGTCAATTTTGAAAAATCAATTGTCCTTCCATCAATTCGTACAGGTGTACCCGTTTTTAAACGCCCGGTTACAAAACCAGCTTCAGCCAACTGATCACTTATAAAATAAGAAGACGATTCGCCAATGCGGCCCCCTTCCATTTGTGCCCGACCAATATGCATCAATCCATTTAAAAAAGTACCATTAGTTAAAATAACCGTTTTCGATTTAAACTCAACTCCGATCTGGGTCTTCACCCCACGTACTTCTCCATTTTCGATCAATAAATGAACAACAGCATCCTGCCAAAGATCCAGATTTTTGATTTTCTCAAGCTCGTTGCGCCACATTTCAGAAAAACGCATCCGGTCGCTCTGGCAACGCGGACTCCACATGGCTGGTCCTTTTGACCGGTTGAGCATTCTGAATTGAATAGAAGTACGATCTGTAATAATTCCGGTATATCCTCCAAGAGCGTCAATCTCGCGAACAATTTGACCTTTGGCAATCCCGCCAATAGCCGGATTACAGGACATTTGAGCGTATTTACCCATATCCATCGTGATGAGCAATGTTTTCGAACCCAAATTAGCAGCAGCAGCGGCAGCCTCACATCCTGCATGTCCTCCCCCAACTACAATGACATCATAATACGGTAGCATGATAAAATATTTTGAGCCACAAAATTAATAGAAAAGCTTTAATAAGAAAAAGTTACAATTTGTCCAGGTAGAAGTCTTCCTTTTGTGTCATTATTTCCTTCTCTTGGGGAAGTTTGTCAGCATAGCCGCACAAATGCAAAACACCATGGATAAGAATACGATTCAATTCTTCACTAAAGGAAACCCGAAAAGTATCGGCATTTTCAGAAACCCGATCCAAACTAATAAAAATATCACCAGACACCAAATTGCCTTCAACATAATCGAAAGTAATGATATCTGTGAAATAATCATGATCGAGATACTGCTTATTGATTTCGAGCAAATAAGGATCACTGCAAAAAATAAAACTCAATTCAGCCGGCAATTTTCCTTCTTCTTTGATGGTTGAAGTAATCCAGTTTTTAAGCCGCTTTTTGTCCAAATGAAGATCAGCAACATCTTCATAATAAAAATTGATGCTCACGATTTAGTTTAAATTTTAATTGAATAATCGTACCGTTATTTTTGAAGCTAACCTGATCAACCAGGTTGTGAATGATGAAAAGCCCTCTCCCACCCTCACTTTTTATTTTCTCTTTTGACGTTGGATCCGGCAGCTTCCGAAAGTCGAAACCTACACCTTCATCCATTACTTCAACTGTCAGTGTATTTTGAGACAGACAAGCACTAATAGTTACATATTTTTCAGCATCATGTTTGTTTCCGTGAGAAATCGCATTGTTAACCGACTCGCAAACGCTCAGATTAATATACCCACTCCTGGCAGATGATATTTTGGCATCATGAAGAATTTCTTCAAGAAATGAATGTACTTCTTTCAACTGTGACAAACTGGATCGTATGCGTAGTTCGCGTTTCAAAATTTAGTCGTTTAGCTGATTAATATACTGTCTGTATTTCTGATCATAAAACTGTCGCAATTTATAACTATTATATTGAATATATTGCTGATTAATTTTCTCTGTTTGTTTATACTCAAAATATTTCACCGGGTTACTGAAAAATTTCTCGTCTGCTGATTTCGATTCTCTTTCATCGTCAATATCGCGTTCCATCTCAGCTTTTTCAGCTTGCAACAACTTATCGAGAATCAAATTTTGCCGGCTGACCATCGAGTTAGTCAAATTTTTCTGAATTAAATCAAGTCTATTTTGTTCAATAAGAGTTTCAATCTGCCTAAGTTGTTCTTTAGCAGAACTTCCGACTTCATTCCCTAAAATCGCCTGCCGAACCATCTGTTGTAACATTTCCTGCTGAGCCAACATACGACCAATATTCTCATTCAAGCCCTTCGAATTTCCTTCTTTCATTTGCTGAATGAGCTGTTGCATCTGATCCTTTAACGACTGCTGCGCATCGTTCATTATATTTAAACCAAGCTTGCCACCGCTACCCGGTTTATCGCATTCCTGATCTCCTGGCATGGCTTCTGACAACTGTTTTTCCAAATTTTCGAGCGCCTCATTTAAAAACAGGGCCAGTTCATTAGCCGAGGTCAATGCACTTTGCTCGTGCCGCATCGAATGACTAATATTTCCTTCGCTCATAAAATCGATGGACTGATTCAGCGCTTGCTCCAACTTAAGCAACTCAACATTAATTTTACCACTAATCATTGGTGTACGCTTAGCCAATGCATATAACGAATCTTTAACAACACTTGATTGATCACGTATAATATGCTGTTCCAACATTAATTGATTGACAAGGGGATCATTGAAACCCACTGATCGAAGATCCGACAAAACAGTTTCAACCTTAAATGATAGAAACACCAGATTATCCAATATTTGCCGCAAATTATTAATATCCTCCCTTTTCTGTTTTACCCTGCTGTTATCCAACATTTGTTGAACCATAAAACCCAAATTTTCAATCAGCCTGGAATTTTCTCCGATTCCTTTCGATGCCTTATTAATTCGCATATTTTCAACATGTTCTATATTATCTAAATATTTTTCACTTATACCCTGAAATTCACGGTCCAAATCAAAAAGGTTCATGGGTTTGTCCAACGATTCATTGATTTGCAGGGACATCTTCATTTCCTCCCGTATGGATTCAATCAAATTCTGATTATCCTGTTCACGCTGTAATGATTTCTCTAATTCACGCTCTTCTTTAATCGATTCACTGATAAAGTTTTCCTGATCAGAAATTTCATGTAATAACTGAACAGCATTTTCGAGTTGTTGCTCAATTTTCATCCGCTTAAGCATTTGTAAGTTTCGTTCAAGTTGCTTAGTCAGATCATCCAGCGGAGCCACTGAATTATTCATTAATTCATCCAATTTCTGCTGATCAAATTCCTGAGCTAGCTTATTAAACTCATCAAACAATTTTCTCAATTCATCGTTCAGTACTTCATCCAACAATTCTTCAATTTGTTGTTGCTTTTTTACGATTTCTTCCTTTTCTTCAGAAAAAGAATTGGACAATCGGTTCATATCAGAATGTTCGCCTTTTATCTCGTCAATTAACTGTTCAAGAGCCGTCTTTCTGTTGAGAATATCCTGAATTATTTGTTGTTTCTCCCACTCAGAACCAAGCTCATTTAAACTCCTAAAACGCAAGTTTTCAATAGATTTATTTAATTCCTGGCTAAGTTGAAAACTCTTTTCCATCATGTCTTCCAAACTATCATACTGCTTGTTAACAGCATGAATCAATTCACCTTCAGACAAAATATTATACTGAAATGTATTGGAACTTGACTTTTTATACTGATGAAAATAATCGTTATCGCTTACTGTAAAATGGTAATTAAAATGCCGACCCAAGTGTAATAAATCCCTGAAACTTATCGTAAAATAAAAGTTTTGTTCTTGAAGATTCTGCTGAATTGGGATAGAGATCATACTATCGGCCTGATTAGTAAAAATTTGAAAATACAAATCGTGAAAACCGTAATCGTCCCGAATCAATCCCTTAAAATAGAAACGATTATAATCCATTGAATCAGCTAACTGAACCACTTCAATTTCAGGAAATCGATCCGGAATGATATGAATATTGAAATGCAAAAAATCGGGATTGGTAAAATAGGAATTGATCAACGAAACAGAATAAGGTTCATTTCTGAAAGCAGTACGTTCAGCATAAAACTCATTCTTATCCAAAGATGCAATCAGACAGGTATCATCAAAATTTATAAGCAAGGAATCCGTATCAATTGCCTTAAAACGCCAACGCAAACGAGAACCATATGGAACGTTTAAATCACCTGCGTTCTGAATTATTTCCTGCGTATAAAATGTATAAGCTGGCGGCTCTATCTGAACAGAATAACTCAGAACAGAAGGGCTTGGTAGTGTTACAACGTGATACTTATCCGATAGGTACATTAAATCGGTAAAAAACACATCAAACGAATGATGAACCTGGTCTAATTGATAACTAAATAATTCACCATCAAAATCCATCAAGAAATTGGATCCGCCAATATTGATATACATTACTTCTGGCACTTCCCTACCCTCGCACCTTATTTCCAATTTCAAGGCATCACCCTTTTTAACCTTTAAGTCTTTGTTAAGTAAAACAAATGTAAAAGGCGCAGGCTTCGAAAAATACTTCGTAAAATGTGCTACCCGGTATGCTGATTCAGCATATAACCCTGGAAAAATTTTGGCCAAGAACACAACCAAAATAGTAGCAGTGATTAAGCCGAAAAATAAATTACGTAGTTGATTGAAATTATATATAGAAGAGAAGTCAATAACTTTAATGGCTTCAATTTTTTGATCAATACTTGCCCAAACTAAATCATGATTTTCACAACTTTCTTCTGCAAGTTCCAAAATATTAATTAACTGATCCTGAATATCCGGAAAATGATCGCTAATCAGCTTTGATGTCTTCTTAAAAGACATCGGACTAAAAAGACCAATTAATCTGAAAGCAGGAATAGAAACAAACCAAACCAAAATCCCAATAGAAAAAAGTAAGGAAAATATAAACAAGAAACTTCGTATAAAAACGGATGAAAAGCTAAAATACTCAAATATCAAAACTATTGAATAATAGCAAATTAGCAACAGCATAGCTACTATAAAACCACGAAGCAACTGAAAAAAGTAATACTTCCTTCTAAACTCTTCCAGTTTACCAACAAGCTGTTCATAGTTTTTAGTCATCTCTTTTAAAATACTTATACACAGTTACGAATGAAAACTAATAACTGTTAATTATTTTCCAATACCTGTTAAAATAAAACAAACAAATCTCTGACAACAAATTTCCAAATTGAAACAAATTTTTTAAAAGACCATTGTGATTGAAAAATACAAATCTAGTTCCTCCAAAAAAACGAAGTAAAAATAAACACAAAATCGGATCTGGAACGAACAACAAAATACTAAAAACAACTACTATCAACAATTGTTAATTACTTCACTAATATCAGTGATTTCAAAGGAATAGTGATGTTAATTTATCGTTTATAAACAGAAATAAGATCGATTTTTATATTTTTGCAACTATTGAGAAAAAAACTTTTACACGCTTTCAACAGGCTATTATTAGTTTCATTCTTTTATTTAAAAACTAAAAAATATATAGTAATACTATTTTGATGTGTTAACTGGGTTTCCTTTTTTACGAAATTGGAATTAACTATCGAGCGCTCTTTAATAAATTGCAATGAATGACAAACTTTCGATATTGTTGGTTGAAGATAATGTGTTGAATCAGAGGATTGTAACATTCAGCTTAAAAAAATACAACCACCAGGTTACTATTGCCAATAATGGTATGGAAGCTTTTGAAGCCTTTAAAACCAGTAAATTTGATGTAATTCTGATGGATATCATGATGCCGGTGATGGATGGACTTGAAGCTACCGTTAAAATCCGGGAGCACGAAATCGAAAACAACATTACCGATCAAACACCAATTATTGCCATCACGGCTAATACGATGGATAACGACCGGGATAAATGCATTTCGTACGGCATGAATGAATTTATGGCCAAGCCTTTTGATATTGAAAAACTCAACCGTATTTTTCAGGATCTTTGCATCTATTGAATCTTTTCAACTCTCATTTTTTTAGTCGATACAGCATGATTTCAGTTGAGCCATGCTTACATCTTACACGTATTTTTAGGAAAAGGATTTCTTCCTAAGTTTTCCTATCTCAGCTTTTTTAATCTACCTTTTAGATCCGGTATTGTTAACAATTGCTAATGAAAAGAAAAAAAGGAAAAAAACTACTACTTTCACTTTTTACCTTCTGACTTAGAAAGAGTCAAATAAAAATTTATCATTAGTTTTTTTGAATGAAAAAATCGATCCGATTGATATTGACCGTTATAACGATCCTTGTTTTAGCAGGGATCATTGCCCTTCCAAAAATTAAAAAAGCGTTTAAGTCGGGTGACGAAGGAAAATTAAGAGCTTCAACGATGATGCGGGGAGGTGCTGGTCAACCTACTTTTGCAAGCGGGTACGTGATTGTACCTACCAACATGAATGAGCTGATTTACAGTACCGGTTCACTGATTCCGGACGAAGAAGTTGATTTGTCATTTGAAACTTCAGGGAAAGTAGTGGGCATTTATTTTTCGGAAGGACGGCGTGTAAAAAACGGCGACTTGCTGGCCAAGATTAACGACAAACCACTTCAGGCACAACTTTTAAAACTTCAGGCACAAAAAAAACTCACCGAAGAGCGGGAATTTCGGCAGCGACAGCTGCTCGATCGGGATGCAATCAGCCGCGAAAGTTACGATCAGGTGGCTACTGAACTTCAGTCACTGGAAGCTGATATTCAATTGTTGGAAGCCCGTATTGATGAAACCGAATTACGCGCTCCTTTTGATGGGATAGTGGGTTTGCGAATGATTAGTGAAGGTGCCTATGCTACCACGCAAACAAAAATTGTAAGGCTGGTGAAAATAAGCCCCTTAAAAATTGAATTTTCTATTCCTGAACGGTATGCCGGTGAAGTAAGTCCTGGTTTTCCCATCTCATTTGTATTGGATGGTGAGCCGAAAGCTTTTACGGCCAATGTTTATGCCGTTGATCCCAAAGTGGATATCGATACCCGTACCATCACGGTACGCGCTATGTACCCGAACAATAATGAAGAACTTAAACCCGGCCGTTTTGCCAGCGTAAGGGCACGTTTGTCGCAAATAGAGAACACCATTTCTATTCCTACACAGGCAGTCATTCCGGAAATGGAGGGAGAAAAAGTGTTTGTTTACCGAAAAGGCCGGGCCGAAGAAATCCGAATAAAAATTGGCTTGCGTACGGAGTCGCACATTCAGGTACGCGAAGGTCTTCAGTTTGGCGATACACTGCTCACAACAGCTATTCTGCAACTGAGACAAGGAATTTCTGTTCAGTTAGATACCTTGGTAACCAATCAAATTCAGTAACCAATCATGAGTTTATCATCCACCAGTATAAAACGCCCGGTATTGGCAACGGTATTATCCCTGGTGATCCTCCTGTTTGGCATCATTGGGATGACTTATTTGGGTGTCCGGGAATTTCCGAGTGTTGATCCGCCCATCATTTCGGTCCGCACCTCGTATCCGGGGGCCAATTCCGATGTGGTAGAAACCCAGATTACAGAACCGTTGGAACAATCGATTAACGGTATTCCGGGTATCCGTACGCTCACCAGTCGAAGCAGCCAGGGAAGCAGTAATATTTCGGTTGAATTTGAGCTGACGGTTGATATGGAAACTGCGGCGAATGATGTACGCGATAAAGTGTCGCAAGCGCAACGCTTTTTGCCTCGTGATTGCGATCCTCCCATCGTTTCAAAGGCTGATGCCGATGCCAGCCCGATCATGATGATTGCCGTGAAAAGCCCGAAACGTTCATTGCTGGAATTATCTGAAATCGCCGACCTGACGTTCAAGGAACAGTTACAGACTGTTTCCGGTGTCAGTGCCGTTGGTATTTGGGGCGAAAAGCGTTATGCCATGCGTATTTGGCTCGATCCGGCCAAACTGGCTGGTTACCAAATGACTCCCATTGATGTGCGTAATGCCATTTTGCGCGAAAATGTGGAGCTTCCTGCAGGAAGTATCGAAGGAAACACGACTGAATTGACGATCCGCGCCCTTGGGCTGATGACCACTCCCGAAGAATTTAATAGTTTGATTCTTCGTCAGACCGGAGACCAAATCATCCGGGTGCGCGATATCGGACGGGCCGAACTGGGACCGGAAGATTTACGCGGTATCATGAAAATGAACAACATCCCGATGGTTGCCACGGTTATTGTTCCGCAACCTGGAGCCAATCATATTGAGATTGTGGATGAAATCTACGATCGCCTGGAATACATCAAAAAGGACCTTCCCGATGATGTGCAGATTGAAATCGGTTTTGATAATACCGACTATATCCGTTCATCCATAAAAGAGGTGGAAACAACCATTTACCTGGCTTTTTTCCTGGTTGTTATTATCATTTTTGTGTTTTTGCGCGACTGGAGAACCACCATCATCCCCATTTTAGTGATTCCCGTTTCGCTGGTCGGTTCTTTTTTCATCATGTATGCGGCTGGCTTTTCCATCAATGTGCTCACTTTGCTGGCTATTGTTTTGTCAATTGGCCTGGTGGTTGACGATGCCATTGTGATGATGGAAAACATTTATGTGAAAATCGAAAGTGGCATGTCGCCGCTCGAAGCAGGATTTAAAGGGGCAAACGAGATCTTTTTTGCCATTATTTCTACCACCATTACCCTGATAGCGGTGTTCTTTCCCATCGTTTTTCTCGAAGGAATGACAGGAAGGCTGTTTCGCGAATTCAGTATCGTGATTGCCGGCGCCGTAGCTATTTCTTCTTTTGTGGCGCTTACGCTTACTCCGATGCTTTCAACCAAGCTGTTAAAAACCAGGCATAAACGAAGTAAAACATATTATTTCACCGAGAAATTTTTTGTAGCCCTGAACAGAGCGTATCAACAATCGCTAAATACGTTTCTTAACCACCGTTACCTGGCTATGATCATTTTGCTTGCTTCGGTATTGTCAATTTATATTTTGTGGAAGAATATTCCGTCCGAAATGGCGCCACTCGAAGACCGTTCTCAGGTAAACATCAATGTTACTTCGCCTGAAGGCGCTACCTATGAATTTAATCATTCGTATATCGAAGAGTTGGGTAAAGTGGTTGACCGATTGGTACCCGAACAGGATAAGGTTACAACCATGGTTCGTAGCGGCTGGAGTTTTGTGCGGGTGGTGATGATCCCTCCCTCTGAGCGGGAACGTTCGCAGCAGGAAATTGCCGCTCAACTGACAGCTGAACTGCGCAAAAAAACCAAGGCGCGGGCAACCGTTATGCAGCAATCTACCTTTGGAGGAAGGCGCGCTGGAATGCCCATTCAGTATGTTTTACAGGCGCCTGGTATTGAAAAACTGCGTGAAATACTACCCGAATTTATGGCTCAGGTGTATGACAATCCTACCTTCGAAATGGCCGATGTAAACCTCAAATTTACAAAGCCTGAACTTCAGATTGAGATTAATCGTGACAAAGCCAATTTGCTGGGGGTTTCCACTCAAAACATTGGGCAAACACTTCAGTTGGCGCTTAGTGGCCAGCGTTTTGGCTATTTCATTATGAATGGAAAACAGTACCAGATTTTGGGCGAACTGGCGCGTGAAAACCGCAATAAGCCCCTCGACCTTAAGTCGTTGTACGTTCGTAATAACGGTGGACAAATGGTACAGCTCGATAATTTTGTGACGCTGAAGGAGGCCACTGCCCCACCACAATTATACCGCTATAACCGCTTTGTGGCAGCAACCATTTCAGCTGGCTTGGCTCAGGGGAAAACCATCAGCCAGGGACTGGAAGAAATGGATAAAATTGCCGCCAATGTACTCGACGATAGTTTTCGTACGGCCCTGGCCGGCGACTCGAAAGATTTTATGGAAAGTTCTTCCAGCCTCATGTTTGCTTTTTTGCTGGCCATCGTCCTTATTTTTCTGGTTCTTTCTGCCCAGTTTGAAAGTTTTAAAGATCCGATCATTGTGATGATGACTGTGCCGTTTGCACTCACAGGCGCCATGTTTTTCATGTGGTATTTCGATATAACCATGAATATTTTCAGCCAGATTGGCATTATTATGCTGGTAGGACTGGTATCGAAAAACGGTATTTTGATTGTGGAATTTGCCAATCAGCGTAAAAACGCCGGTATGAACAAGCGCGAAGCCATCTGGTATGCAGCATCGGCCCGCTTCCGTCCTATTTTGATGACCAGTCTGTCCACTATTTTGGGTATTCTTCCGTTGGCGCTGGGCTGGGGCGAAGGTGCACAAAGTCGCGTGGCCATGGGGGTTGCCGTTGTTGGTGGGATGACCCTCTCTACCCTGCTTACCCTTTACGTGGTTCCGGCAATCTATCTGATCATTTCAAGCGAAACAAAAACCATTGGTAATGAAATTGAACTACAGCAGGCTTTTTAAATTCCGGCCTTTCACACGATATACGTTTGTACTTTTACTGGTGTCATTGGCGCTGAAACCTGGATTTTCACAGGAAATTTACGATCTGAACCGGTGCATCACCACTGGTTTGGACCGCAATTTTTCCATTCTGGTGACTCGTAACCAGCAGGAAATTTCGGCCAATAATTTTACCCGGGGAAATGCTGGATTTTTGCCTGCTTTGAATATGACCAACCGTTACAGTGGTACTTTAAATACAGTCAACCAGAACCTGGCTGATGGTTCTGAAAATAGTACCAGCGGCATTCACAATACTACCGCAAGTGCTGGAGTCAATCTGAACTGGACGGTTTTTGAGGGTTTCAATGTGCAGGCTACTTATCAAAAGTTATCCGAACTAAAACAAATCGGTGAACTAAATACACAGATGGCTGTAGAAGGTCTTGTGAGCCAAATTGTTTCGGAATATTACTACTACGTTCAGCAACAACGGCTTTACAGTAACCTGGCCTACGCCGTTTCGCTATCGCGCGAACGGGTGCGCATCGACGAAGAACGTTATTTGCTGGGCTCATCATCCCGTTTGGAACTACTTCAGTCCATCGTTTACCTGAATGCTGACAGCTCGCGTTATGCCAAACAAAAGGAAGTTTTGCGAGCCTCGCAGATCCGGCTTAACGAATTGATGGCAGCTGACGATCTGGGAGCAAATATTATTCTGCCCGATTCTGTCATACGCATTGATGACAGCCTGACCTACAATGAATTGCTTGATTTGACACTCAGCTACAACACTAGCCTGCTGGTTGCCGGACGTAATCAGGCTGTTTCGGAATTGGATTATAAACTGGTTGCCTCGCGTGCGTATCCGTATCTGAATTTTTCTTCCGGCTATTCATATGCGTACAACACCTTCGAAGCCAGTTCGTTGCTCAACCAGCGCACCAGCGGCATGAATTACGGCCTTACTCTGGGGATCGACCTGTTTGACGGCTACAACCGGCGTCGTGAAAAAACCAATGCGGCCATCGAAATAGAAAACAAAAAATATCAGTATCAGGAAGTTGAACAGCAGGTAAAAGCCGATTTGATCACCATTTATTACGCCTACGAGAACAACTTGCAACTGCTCCGGCTGGAAGAGCAAAACCTGAACGTGGCTCGCGAAAACCTGGAAATAGCCCTGGAACGATACAAATTGGGGAGTCTTTCAGGCCTGGAACTGCGGGAAGTGCAGAAAAGCTTGCTTGATGCAGAGGAACGCCTGATTTCGGTGCAATACCAAACCAAACTGGCCGAAATATCCCTGCGCCAAATCTCCGGTCACATTATGGACTACCTGTAATCTGCGGGTGGATAAGTCCTTTGGATTAATTTTTCGGCGCTTTGTAAATAAAGCTATCTTTGTTTGCTGAAGTTTAAGCGAAGTGTTATGACCGATCAGATAGATCTTCACAATCAATCATTTTCTGAAAAGGATATGGATTTCGACCGCCAGTTGCGGCCGTTGTCTTTTGACGATTTTAAAGGGCAGGCACAGATTGTCGAAAACCTGAAGGTATTTGTCCAGGCCGCCAAAATGCGCGGCGAAGCACTGGACCACGTCTTGCTGTTTGGTCCCCCGGGACTTGGAAAAACCACGCTTTCCAACATAATTTCCAATGAATTGGGGGTGAGTTTAAAGCTTACTTCCGGCCCGGTGTTGGACAAACCCGGCGATTTGGCCGGTCTGCTCACCAACCTGGATGAGCGCGACGTGCTTTTTATCGACGAAATACACCGTTTAAGCCCCATTGTGGAGGAATATCTGTACTCGGCTATGGAGGACTACAAAATCGATATCATGATCGATAAAGGGCCTAGTGCACGCTCTATTCAGCTCGAATTAAATCCGTTTACCCTGATTGGAGCAACTACCCGCTCGGGTTTGCTCACCAGTCCACTGAGGGCCCGTTTTGGCATTAAAGCCCATTTCGAATATTACGATCTGAAAATACTCACCGGAATTGTCAAGCGGTCGGCACACATTTTAAAAGTTGAAATTGATGAAAGGGCAGCCATCGAAATTGCTTCGCGAAGCCGAGGAACACCCCGTATTGTGAATGCTTTGTTGCGCCGCGTGCGCGACTTTGCCCAGGTGAAAGGAAATGGGCGGATTGATATTGAAATTACGCAGTATTCGCTTGAAGCCCTGAATATTGACAAGCATGGACTGGATGAAATGGACAATAAAATACTGCGAACCATCATCGATAAATTTAAAGGCGGTCCGGTTGGACTAACCACCATTGCCACTGCCGTTGGTGAAGACAGCGGCACCATCGAAGAAGTGTATGAACCCTTCCTGATAAAGGAGGGATTTATTAAACGGACTCCGCGTGGCCGTGAGGCGACCGAATTGGCATACAAACATTTGGGAATTGTGAAATTTAACGACAACCCGGGTCTTTTTTAACCAGTTTTACTTCGAACAGTTTAGGCCATAGTTTACCGGTAACATACATTTTGCCGTTGTTTTTATTGATGGCAATCCCGTTCAGCACGTCGATCCGGTTATCCGGGTTGTACATAACCGATAGCAGGCCGTCAAAATCAATCTTAGCCAGCACTTTACCGGTTTCGGGATCAATTTTCACAGCGAAATTGGTTGTCCAAATGTTGGCATACAGATGCCCGTCATAAAACTCCAGTTCATTCAGATATTTTACCGGGCCTTTATCGTCGTAAACTGGTATTATGTTGACTACCTGCATACTGGCCGGATCAATAAAATGAATAAACTCCGAACCGTCGGTTTTGATCAGGTTCGTGTTGTCATGCGTCAGCCCCCACCCTTCCGTCGTTTCGTAACGAAAACTATCCACCCGGGCAAAGGTGTTCAGCTCATAAATAAAACCTTTTTGGGCTTTGTAGGTCAGTTGATAAATTTTATTGTCGAAAATGGTGATTCCTTCGCCAAAATAGCGGTCTTCCAGTTTAACTTCTTTTAAAACTTTTCCGGTTTGCAAATCAAATTTGAAGATGCCCGATTTGCCGTTTTCTCCCGTACTCTCGTAAAATTCGTTGTTGTATATTTCCAAACCTTGGGTGAAATGTTCGGTGCTGTGTGGGTAAGTGCTTACAATTTCGTAGGTTAACTGTTCAGGTTGAGTGTCCGAAAGTACCTCGAAGGTTTGAAAATTAACTCCTTCTACCCCATCTGTTTTGGTGGCGACAATTTTAAGCTGGTGTTTTCCGAGCGATTGCAGCTTTGGAATGGCATACTGAAAATTGATGTCGCCGGAAGTTTTTACCAGTTCATTGTCCAGGTAAAGTTCGGCTTTTTGTAACGAACCGTCTTTCAGCTTTATAGTGATTTGAATGTTGATTGAATCGCCGGCCACCAAGTTTTTCTTTTTAGGCGAGAGGCTGATCTGGGCGACCGGTTTGCGCGATTTTTTAGGGCTGTTGGTACACGAAAAAGCGCTTAGAAAGAGCAACGAGATAAACAGTATGCTGAAAATTCTGAGTTTCATTTTGTTCGTTTTTATTTCCGCTCTAAAAATAATTAAATCTTAAAAGCTGGGGGTAATTCAGTTCGTTTTTAAAACGTAGCTATATGTGAATAGCTATCTTTGGAGAAAAATTTTCGGTTTGAATTCATTTAAAAAGCTCGTCAGCGAAACCGCCGTTTATGGCGTTAGCAGCATTGTTGGCCGGTTTATCAACTGGTGGCTGGTGCCGTATTATTCGCATATTTTTCAAACAGCCGAATATGGTGTTGTTACCAACCTGTATTCGTACATGGCCTTTTTGCTGGTTATTTTAACCTACGGAATGGAAACCGGTTATTTCCGGTACGCCTCCCAAAAGAAGGAT
This sequence comes from Gaoshiqia sediminis, assembly GCF_025907915.1. GTDB lineage: Bacteria > Bacteroidota > Bacteroidia > Bacteroidales > Prolixibacteraceae > Gaoshiqia > Gaoshiqia sediminis. Next base: position 25,993 of record NZ_JAPAAF010000002.1, on the reverse strand, counting down.
AAGCAGCTGGTTTATTCCAGTTCGCTGATTTCGCTTTTTGTTACTTCGCTTAGTTTTTTGCTGGTTGTTTACAGTTTTTCCGACGTGATTGCCGGCTGGCTTGATTATGCCAACCACCCCGAATACGTCCGGTGGATTGCACTGATCATGGCTTTTGATGCCTTCACGTCCATACCTTTTGCCCGCTTGCGTATCGAATCGAAAGCCATCCGGTTTGCCGTGATCAAGCTGGTGAATATATTCGCCAATATTTTTTTCAACATTTTCTTTTTAACCATCTGCCCTGCCCTTTTGAAATCAAACCCGGACCACTTGGTCGGAGTTATATACTCCGATCAGATTGGCGTGGGCTATGTTTTTATTTCAAACCTGATTGCGTCGGGCGTTACTTTTGTAATGCTGTTGCCCGAACTTTGGGTGAAACTTCGGTTTGACGGGAGTTTGCTCAAAGAAATGGTTTGGTACTCCTTCCCGATTTTGGTAGTTGGCATAGCCGGTATGGTGAACCAAAATATCGATAAAATATTGATTCCTATTTTATTACCGGCCAACCAAGGCCCCATGGAGCAATTGGGTATTTACGGGGCCAACTACAAACTGGCAGTGCTGATGAACATGTTTATCCAGGCTTTCCGGTATGCTTTCGAGCCCTTCTTTTTTTCGCAGGTGAAATCGGAAGACAATAAGCGTGGTTATGCCCTGATCCTGAAGTATTTTGTAATTTTTGGGTTGCTGATTTTCCTGGGCATCAGTCTGTTCCTCGATGTTTTCAAAACCTTCAATATTATTGACGAGGCTTACTATTCGGGCTTGAAAGTGGTGCCCATTATCCTGATGGCCAACCTCTTTTTGGGAATTTACTACACCGTTTCGTTATGGTACAAATTAACCGATAAAACACGGTTCGGGGCGTATTTTTCGTTGGTTGGCGCTGCTATCAGTTTAGGTATCAATATTGTTTTCATTCCTGTTTTTGGTTACATGGCATCAGCTGTGGCGGTGTTGATCTGTTTTATCGTCGAAGCCATTTTGTGCTATGTGTATGGGCAAAAGCATTTTCCGATTGATTATCCGCTGAAACGGATCGGATTCTACTTTGTTCTGGCCCTGGGCTTGTATTTTATTTCAGTACTATTTCATGTGAGCCCCATTTTGCCGATGTACCTTTTCCATGCATTTTTACTTATGCTCTTTATCGTCATCATTTATGTGTTGGAAAATAGGGAATTCAGAAAGTTTCTTCACTAATATTCATCAAATAAATACTTTTTAGTATTATTTTTGTTTTCGTAAAAGGATAAAAAATGATAAGGTGCGCTGAACCGATTCTCTGGAATGATGCACCGAACGCTGTAACTTGCAAAAATTGAAAGATATGAAAATTGCTCTGGCCTCCGATCATGCTGGGTTTGAAAGAAAACAGGTCGTTAAAAGTTATCTGGAAGAAAAAGGGATTGAATATCATGATTATGGCGCGTTTTCGGCCGAAAGTTCCGATTATCCGGACTTTGCCCATCCGATGGCGCTGGCCGTTGAAAATGGGGAATTCGATTTGGGAATTACGCTGTGTGGCAGCGGAAACGGCATCAACATTGTTGCCAACAAGCACCAGAAAATACGTTCGGCCATTTGCTGGAAGCCCGAAATTGCAGCTTTGGCCCGTTTGCACAACGATGCCAATGTTTGTGCCCTTCCGGCCCGTTTTATCACCGACGAAGAGGCCATCATGATTGTGAAAACCTTTATTTCTACCGATTTTGAAGGTGGACGCCACCAACGCCGAATTGATAAAATTCCAATCTCGTAAGCTATGTCGGTTGTAAAACAAAACTTCATAATGGCTGCAGATAAGATTGCCTTCGACAAAAAACACCGGGCAACTATCCGCTTCAATATTTCGCGGTACGACCAGGCTGTTGACCGGGGTAAAAAGCGCTACTCCAACCTGGAACTGGCCAAAGAGCGCGGTTCCTTTATCAAGGAAAAGGCGATCAACAACCTACATGAATATCTCCTGCAGTTTGAAAAAAACATCACTGCCAACGGTGCTGAAGTGATTTGGGCTGAAAACGGAGATGAAGCCATTTCTGCTGTTCAGAAAATTCTTCAGCAGAATCAGGCTAAACTCTTGGTGAAAAGTAAGTCGATGACCACCGAGGAAATAGATTTGAACGAACATGTGGAGCACTTGGGCATTGAATCGCTGGAAACCGATTTGGGTGAATACATCGTGCAGATTGCCGGTGAAAAGCCCTACCACATCGTGACTCCGGCCATGCATAAATCCAAGGAAGATATTGCTGAACTGTTCCACGAAAAGTTTGATACGCCCGAGAAAAGTACCCCTGAGTTTCTGACAGCTTATGTGCGTAAATTGCTGCGCAACAAGTTTGTAAATGCCGACATTGGTGTTACCGGTTCCAATTTTCTCATTGCTGATATCGGAGGCATTGCGCTCACCGAAAATGAAGGAAATGCGATGATGACCTTTTCATTTCCTAAGGTGCACATTGCTATCGCGGGTATCGAGAAAATTGTGCCTTCGCTGAAAGATCTGGGATTGCTCTGGCCCTTGCTGGCCGCACATGGAACCGGTCAGCAGGTAACGGTTTACAACAGCATTGTAACCGGGCCCAAGAAGACGGGAGAAACCGATGGCCCTGAAAAAATGTATGTTATTCTGCTCGATAACAACCGGAGCGAATTGTACCGGCACGACGAGCAATATTTGGCGTTAAAATGTATTCGTTGCGGAGCTTGCCTGAATGCCTGCCCGATCTATAAAAATGTGGGCGGTTATACATATGCAGCTACTTACAGCGGGCCGATCGGTTCGGTAATTACGCCATTTTTAAAAGGTTTTTCCGATTATAACCATCTTAGCTCGGCTTGTTCGGTTTGCGGAAAATGTACCGAAGTTTGCCCGGTAAAAATACCTTTGCACAATCTTTTGCTGTTCAACCGTCGCGATGCCGTGAAACAGGGCAACGGGACTTTTGCCTGGAACATGGGCATGAAAGCTTTTGAATATGCATTCAGCAAACGCAGCCGCTTGGATGCCGTTGGCGGAAACCTGAAGAATAAGCTTGGCCTGTTGGGCAAAAATGCCTTGGGCGATCAGAAAGAACTACCAAAATTCGCAGAGAAATCGTTTAGCCAGCAATGGAAATCAAAACCGTGAACTATGCTTTCAAATACCTGTAAATACGCTATTCGCGCTTTAATTTATCTCGGAAAATTCAGTGAAAACGGCGAAAAGATCGGCATCAAAAAAATTGCCGGCGATCTGGACATTCCAACGCCTTTTCTTGGAAAAATCCTGCAAAATCTGGTGAAGCAGAAAATTTTGTCCTCTACCAAGGGGCCAAATGGGGGATTTGGACTGGGCAAACCGGCCGAGGAAATATCGTTGTACGATATCGTTAAAACCATCGATGGCGAGGATTTTTTCAAAAACTGCCTGATCAGCCTCGAACCCTGCTCTACAAATCATGCAAATGGTAAACCTTGTGCCGTTCATGGCCGTTTCAGCGAGGTGCGTAACGAACTAATGGAGTTTTATTCGCAAACATCCATCGCCAAAATCATTGGCGACATGAAAGGGCACGAAGAGTTGATCAAACTTTAATTCGTGGTATCAGGGGCTGAGCGGTTTTGCTGATTGTCAGACTGAAACGATTTCCCGGAATAATTATTCTCGAATATTTCACTTAAAACGTTGCCATGGCCGGGATTTATATTCATATCCCATTTTGCAAAACCAAATGTTATTACTGCGATTTTTATAAATCCACCGATTTTGGCGCGCGGGTAGATTTTTTGTCGGCCTTGAAGAAGGAAATCATCCAGCGCAAGCATGAACTGGGGCAGGAGAGGATCAACAGCATCTATTTTGGCGGAGGAACTCCTTCCGTATTGAAAGTCAGCGAAATTAGGGATATTCTTGACCTTGTTTCTGCCTGTTTTCAGTTACCTGCCGATTGCGAAATTACCCTCGAAGCGAACCCCGACGACCTGACCGCCCTCTTTCTGAATGGATTGAACGAAACCCCGGTGAACCGCCTGAGTATCGGCACACAATCTTTTGCCGACAGCGACCTGAAAAGCATGAACCGCCGCCACAATGGAGATCAAGCCGTAAAATCGGTTAGAGCGGCTCAGGAGGCTGGTTTCAGCAATATCAGCATCGATTTGATTTATGGTCTTCCGAACCAAACGCTGGAACTGTGGCAACTGAACGTTGAAAAGGCCATTTCGTTGCAGGTTCAGCATATTTCGGCGTACCATTTAACGTATCACGAAGGCACCGTATTTTACGATTACCTGAAAAGCGGGAAGGTTAAGGAATTACCCGACCAGCTGAGTTTTGACCAGTTTAAATTACTGAAAAGTATGCTGGAAGAAGCTGGTTTTGAACACTACGAAATCTCCAATTTTGCACGGGATGGCCTTTATTCACGCCACAACAAGGCCTATTGGGAGCGGAAGAGTTACTTGGGTTTCGGGCCTTCAGCCCATTCATTCGACCAAAAAACCCGCCGTTGGAACGTTTCCAGTTTGAAGAAATACCTAAACGGGTTGGAACTCGGCCTTCCTTATTGGGAGCACGAGGTTTTGAGCGTACAGGATCAGTATAACGATTACATGATCACTACGTTGCGTACCATCTGGGGCATTTCCGAAAATTACCTGTCTGATCATTTTGGCGAATCTTTTCTGTTTCATTTTAAAAAGGAAGTACAACCGTTTTTGGCTAGCGGTCATGTGATTTTTGCCAATGGCTGTTACAAGTTAACGACAGAAGGATTGTTTATTTCCGATAAGATTATGGAAAAGCTGCTCTTTCTGGAAGAGTTATAAATATTGTTAATTGATTGAATGAAAGGCAATGGCTAGCGGATATTTCTCTATCTTTGCCGATTGAAAAAACTGCATATGAAGATAAAAATTGTCAACCGCTCGAAAAACCCGCTACCTGCTTACAGTACAACCCATTCAGCCGGAATGGATTTACGGGCAAATTTGGATGAACCCATCCGGTTAAAACCGCTGGAACGTATTTTAGTGCCAACAGGCTTGTTCATTGAGCTGCCTGTGGGTTATGAAGCGCAAGTTCGGCCGCGTAGTGGCTTAGCCCTGAAAAAAGGGATTACCGTGCTGAATTCACCGGGGACCATCGATGCCGATTACCGGGGCGAAATTGGTGTTATCCTGATCAACTTATCGAATGTGGATTTTGTCATTGAACACGGCGAGCGGATTTGCCAAATGGTGATTGCCAAACACGAAACCATCTCGTGGCAAGATGTTGAAATTTTGGAAGAAACAGAGCGTGGCGCAGGAGGTTTCGGCCATACCGGGAAAAACTAAAACAGCAGGATGAATTTAAGAAAAACAGGATATTTTTTGTTGACCGGTTTCTTGCTGGCTTCGTGCGGAACAACCAAACCAATCGCCGAAAGTCCGGTTGAAAAGCCAACAATACAGCAAACTTTGCTAACCGAAGATCAGCAAAACGAATTTGAGTACCTTTTCATCGAAGGCCTGAAACAGAAAAAACTGGGCAATGCGTCTAATGCCGCTTCCATCTTTTCGCGCTGTCTCGAAATCGATCCCAATTCGGCGGTGGCCATGTACGAAATGGCCAACATTCATTACGCTAACAAAGACCTAACCAGCGCCGCCCTTTTGCTGGAAAAGGCAACTTCCATCGATGATTCAAATAAATGGTACAAATTGTTGCTGGCACAGGTTTACCAGCAGCGCAAACAATTTATCGAGGCTGCCGCCATTTATGAGAAGTTGTGCAAGCTGGAACCCGAAAATCTGGAATTTTTATATTCCAAAGCGGTTTTGCTGGGCATGGCCGAAAAGTATCAGGACGCTATCGAAGCCTACAATAAGTTGGAAGAGGAAATTGGGCTGAGCGACCAGCTTTCGGTGGCCAAACAGCAAATTTACATGGATTGGGGAAAACCCGAAAAAGCGTTGGAAGAGCTTGAAAAATTGATTGCTTTCAATCCGCAGGAACCTCAATATTACGGACTGCTGGCCGAATTCTACCAGTCGCAGGGTGATAAAGAAAATACGCTGAAATATTTCAATAAGATCCTGGAAATTGCCCCGGACAATGGATTTGTACACTTTTCGCTGGCCGGTTATTATCAGGCAGAGGGCGATTTTAACCAGGCTTTTGAGCATATTAAGCTGGCCTTTAAGAATGAGGAATTGGATGCTGAAACCAAGATTCAATATTATATGATGCAAACGGCTGATCCGGAAAATTCGGATTGGACCGATGCGCAAATTTCGGAAATGCTGGCCATCTTGTTTGAGGAGTACCCCGATGATAACCGGATGTTTACGATTTATGCCGATTATTTTATCCGGCAAAATAAACTGACGGAGGCGCGCGATTATTTGCGCAAATACCTCGAAACCGATCCCAGTAGTTTTGTGATCTGGCAGCAACTGATGTTTTTGAGCAACGACTTGCATGATTTTGAGACCTTGTTTACCGACAGCAAGCAGGCGATTGAACTTTTTCCGAACCAAGCTGTGTCGTATGCCCTGAATGCCGTTGCAGCCCTTCAACTGCAAAAATATGAGGAAGCCTTGACCGTGATGGAGGAAGGAGAACCATACATTCTGGATAATTCGATGTTGAAAATTCAATTCGAAATTTACCGGGCCGAAGCGTATTATAAACTGAACCAGGTAGAACAGGCTTTCAAAGCATTTGACGAAGTAATCAAGCTTGACCCCGACAATTTTATGGCACTGAACAATTATGCCTACTATCTGTCGTTGCGCGGAGAAGACCTGGACAAAGCCGAGCGCCTGAGCAACCGTGTGGTGCAGGCCAACCCCACCAACCCCACGTATTTGGATACCCATGCCTGGGTGCTTTTTAAACGAAAGGACTACAGTTTGGCCAAATTTTACATCGAGACGGCTTTGGAGAACGGCGGCGACGAAAATGCTGTGCTGGTTGAACATTATGGCGATATTCTGTACATGCTGGGAGAAAAAGAAAAGGCCCTGGCAAACTGGGAAAAAGCTTTGGAACTGGGAGATGGTTCAGCTGTGCTGGAACAAAAAGTGAAAGAATCACGCTTTATTGAAAGTAACGAATAGCCTTGAAAAAGAGATCTTTTAAAAATAGCCTGTGGCTTGTTGGGTTGTTTCTGTTGGTCATGGCTTCGTGCCGGGCGCCCAAAACCCTGATGGTTGAAAAACTGCGACCAGTGAGCTCGAACAAACTGATCCGCAGTATCGAGGAGAATGCTTTTGATCACAGTAGTTTGGATATCAGGCGAATTGCCTGTCAATACGAAACGCCAGGCAATAAAACCTCTTTTCGGGCCAGTTTGAAATGGGAGCAGGATAATTACATCTTCATGAACGTCAGTAAAATGAATATCCCAGTGGCGCGATTGCTGCTGAGCCCTGACAGTGTGAAAATGGTCAACTTTTTGGAAAAGAATTACTTTCTGGGAGACTATGCTTTTCTGGAAAAATTTATCAGCGCCGATATCGATTTTGATGTGGTCCAGTCCATTATCACCAATGATGTTTTTTCATACCGTGATGATCCGAAAGACAACGATTTCAAAGAATTCGTGTCTTATACTGATTCGGGCATGTATGTGCTGCAATCGCTGAAAAACCGAAAATTGGGAAAAATTCAGCGCAAAGGAAAAGAGGAAAAAATTGATCGGTACCTGAAAAAATTGGATGAGGAAGACTTTGTTGTTCAGTATTTGTACGTTGATCCCAAAACGTTTAAAGTGAGAAAAATCATTCTCGACGATCCCCTTAATAGCCGGAAAGTACAAGTTGATTTCGACGATTTTGTGCCCGTTGAAAAACAATTGTACCCGGGTAGTATTGATGTTCACTTTATAAGCCCGGAAAACGATTTGAAGATGAAATTGAAACTCAGTAAATTTTCGACCGAAAATGATCCGGACATCAATTTCAACATTCCGGGAAAGTACAAACAGGTGAATTAGCCGGATAATGACATGAAGCGACTGGTTTTCGGTTTTGTTTTTGTTTTAGCGCTGTGGTCGGCCCAGGGCCAATCGCTGACGGATTTGCGCAAAAAGAAAACCGATGCCGAGCAAGCTTTGAAATACACGTCTTCGCTGCTGGAAGAAGCCCGGAAGCACGAAAAAGCCTCACTCAACAAGCTCCGGCTGATCAACAGTCAAATCCAAACCCGGAACGATTTTATCGGAAATATCAACGTAGAGCTGAATATCATTGATCGATACATTGCTGAAAATACGGAGGTGGTGAACATGCTCAAATCCGATTTGGATGAGCTGAAGAAAGAATATGCCTCTATGGTGAGATTTGCGCAAAAGAACAAAAACAGCTACGATGTACTGCTATTTTTGCTTTCGGCCGATAACCTGAACCAAGCCTATAAACGGTTTTTGTATTTGCGGCAATATGCCAAATATCGAAAAGCACAGGCTGAAATCATCACTTCGCTAAGTGGGTTGATTGATCAAAAAATAAGTTCGTTGGAGAAGCAGCGGCAGCAAAAGGCAAACCTGCTGCTGGGAAAAAGGGAAGAAACGAAATTGCTGGAAAATGAAAAACGCGAGCAGGATCAGTATTTGTCTTCGTTAAAGCTGAAACAGCAGGATTTGCGGAAAAAGTTGCGCGAGCAGGAAAAGGAACAGGAAGAACTGAACCGGGCCATACAGCGGATGCTGGAAGAAGAAACCCGAAAAATGCAGGCCAAAGGCGAATTTCAGCTGACCCCGGAACAGCAATTGGTTGCCGCCGATTTTGAGAAAAACAAGGGGCGCATCCCCTGGCCGGTGGAGCGGGGCGTTATAACCGGACGTTTTGGCGTACATGCCCACCCGGTGTTAAAGCAAATTCAGGTAAAAAACAATGGTATCGACATCAGCACCCGGAAGGGCACCCCGGCCCGTGCCGTATTTGGAGGCGAGGTGAGCCGCGTGTTTGCCATTTCGGGAGGGAATATGGCCGTTATTATCCGCCACGGGAGCTTTTTGAGCGTTTATTCCAATCTGAAGGAGGTATTTGTCAATGCCGGGCAAAAAGTGGAAATAAAGCAGGAAATCGGCTCTGTTTTTACCGATGAATCTGATGGGAATAAAACCGTTCTGAAATTTCAGGTGTGGAAAGAAAGCCAGAAGCTAAACCCCGAGGATTGGATCACGCACTAAATTTTCTTTTAAAGGCCTTTACTTTTTGGAACCGGTATTTTCTATAAAAGTAAAACCCGCTTTTGGGCGGGCTTTCTCTTACAGATTGGCAACTTTCGTCAAAGCCTGAATATTCAGGAGCTTTATCTTTCGTCCCTGAAGTTCAATCAGCTTATCTTGTTTAAATTCCGAGAGCAGGCGGATCACACTTTCCGTAGCTGTACCAACAATGTTGGCCAGTTCTTCGCGGGTCAGCGAAATTTGCAGCGTATTGGCGTTATCGAGCTCAAAACTTTCTTTCAGCAGTAGTAGCACCTCGGCCAACCGTTCGCGTACGGTTTTTTGGGCAATGTCGGTAATGTAATCGTTTGCCTCGCGCAATTCCTTGCAAACAATTTGCAGCATGTGGTGCGAAAATTCCCAATTGTTTTGAATCAGGAACAACAACGTTTGATAGGGGATGTGGCACAATACGGCTTCCTCGATCACTTTGGAGGTCGTGCAGGCCAATTCCTGGCTCAACAACGAGCGGTAAGCAACTATATCGCCTTTTTTTGCAAACTTGATAATTTGTTCCTTGCCGTCGATACCCGTTTTAAAAATCTTTAAAACGCCCCTTGTCACACAATAAAAACCCGTCAAACGGCTTCCTTCCCGGTAAATGATGCTCCCTTTTTTATATAAGGAACATGTTTTATCATAATTCAGTTGGGCAAATTCCTGGTCAGTTAGTTTCTTGAATAGTTGAAATCCAGACAGATCACATTCGTCTTCTGTCGGTCTTTTTATTGAACTTCTCATCTACCCCTTGTTGTTAAGAATTAATAAATTAAGCGTAAATTTAAACTTAAATATACAATGAACAATTATATTTGTAAAACCAGTTATTTAGATATTTCGATGTGTTTATTCTGAAATAAAGTAAGTGAAAATGTATCAGTAACCGATAAAAATTAGTTTGTTATGAAACACGTGATTGATTTGGCATGGAAACAAAATATGGCGTTCGAAACCGATATGGACGGTCATAAAATCGTAATTGATGCAGGGATAGATTCAGGAGGAGATGATTTGGGCCCTCGTCCTAAACAGTTGATGCTTACTTCTTTGGCTGGATGTACCGGGATAGATGTAATCATGATTTTGAAGAAAATGAAAGTGGAGCCCGAAGGTTTTCATGTGATAGTGGAAGGTGATGTGGCCGAAGACCACCCGAAAAAGTACACGAAAATGAAGGTTATTTACCAGTTCAAAGGAAAAGACTTGCCATTGGACAAGTTGGAAAAAGCCGTGAAACTATCTGAAGAAAAATACTGTGGGGTGAGTGCCGTTTATCGCGATGCTATGGAGATGACAACCGAAATTCGCATGGTGGAATAATATCATCGTTTATAAAAGGATTTGCAGGAAGAGACTTTCCGGGTGGGTAGTCTCTTTTTTGTGGCAGAGATCAGGGCCAAATCTCAGATATGGTTTCCGAAAGCGGATCGAAACGGATCAACCTGATTTCAAAATCGGTTCGCTTTTGTCCTTTCACCTCAAAAACTCCCTTGAAATTACTGCCTTTCATGGGTTTTAAAGCTTTTTCAAAGTCCCTTAGCGTTTCCGGATCGGTAAAATATTTGGCCAAAGCAATGTTGCCAATATCGTTGTCGCAAAGAAAGAACAAGATGTGGCGGCCATCATTTGTCACGAATTTTGCCACGCTGGCATATTCGTAATTCAGGAATTCATCGCTTCGGTTATAGAACGTATAAATGGAGTCGGACGTATGGTATTCGAGCTTGCTTTGTTGAATGTTGTACCGGATACCCATTTTTTCGGTTGCTCCAGCCATAAACTGAAGGGTTTTAAACGAACCGATAAAGATGACATGATGTTGGCGGAAATCTTCCATCCTCACGCGAGATGAATAGTTCATGGTACAATTTGCTGCCCCTCCGCCCAGAATATTCATGAAATAAAACAGGCCAATCGGGGCTTGGTTATTGATGTAGGTGAGGTCTGACTTGGCCATCTCGCCCAGCTTTTCGGGATGTTCCTTTAAAAAATCTTCGTATTCGGCATCCGAGTTGATGTGGTTATCCCGAACCGTGCTCATTTTTCCCGTGGCTATCTGGCTTCGGAAAAAATAATGATCGCCCAACACCAGAAACACCGGGAAATCCTTCTTCAAAAAGGGTTTCCAAAAGGGCAGTGTTGATTTTTGGGGAAAATAGAAGATGGTGAGAAGCGATAACGCAAAAAGCAGTAAGCTGATAAACAGCAGGGTAGGTGACTGAAGAAGTAATTTTTTTTGTACCAGTTTTAGCTGTGAATAATGAAAGTGGACGCGGTATTCTCCCTTGGGTAATTCTAGCACAAACTCATCGTCTCTTCCCTCCTTTTGGTAATATTCATTCAGTTTTTTCCGGAGGTTATGAATGTAAACGCGAATGTTTACTTCTTTCCCACTGTTCATCTTTTTACCAAAAACATCAGAAGCAATTTGAAACTCTTTTGGATTTTCTCCGTTCATCGAAGCTTGGACTAAGTATTTCAGCAATTCCCGGTTAACGGTTGATTTACTGAAAACCGTACTTTTCAATATTCGGTCTAAACACTGCCTGATATGTTTTTGGGAATTAATCAAGTTTTTGAAAATCAATTCTGTAAAAAGAAAATTTAACGTCTAATTTACGTGTTTACCGACACATTTCAAATCAAAAATAAGAAGAAGCTGGTATATTCAGTTCAGAAATCGAATTAAAAACCAATAAAACGAAATTTATGGAAAAACTTTCTCAAGTAAACCGTCGTCAGTTTTTGGCAACGGCAGGCGCAGTAACTGCTGGTGCTTTGCTGGCCAATCCGGTTCAGGCTGTGGCCGCATCGGTAAACGGAAAGATGAAATTGGCAATGGTCGGTACCGGTGTCCGCGGGACCAGTTTCTGGGGACGCGCTATTGTTGAAAACTATTCTGATCAAACGGAATTCGTTGGTCTGTGCGACATCAATCCGGGCCGGCTTGAATATGCCAAAGAGTACATGGGCATTAACTGTCCGGTATTTACCAACTTCGAAGAGATGATCAATACCACCAAACCGGACGTGGTGATTGTGACGACTGTTGACTCTACCCACCACGAATTTATCATCAAGGCGATGGAAATGGGCTGCAATGTGATTACCGAAAAACCCATGACCACCGACGAAGATAAGTGTAGTGCAATTTTAGAAGCCGAAAAAAGGACCGGAAAGAATGTCATTGTTGGCTTTAATTACCGGTGGGGTATTTTATTTTCGAAGATTAAAGAATTGCTGGCCAAACGGGAAGTTGGTAAATTGACTTCGGTTGATTTTCACTGGTACCTGAACACTTATCATGGCGCCGACTATTTCCGCCGTTGGCATGGCGAGCGTGACAAAGGCGGAACCTTGCTCCTGCATAAAGCAACACACCATTTCGATTTGCTCAACTGGTGGATTGATTCTGACCCTGTAGAAGTTTCGGCCTTCGGTGCTTTGGAACATTACGGAAAAAACAATTCATTCCGGGGGGCCAACTGCCGTTCGTGTGCTTACACCAGCCAATGCAAATTTTATTGGGACATTACCAAGAGTGAGCGTATGGTGAAACTTTACACCAGCAATGAGAAATACGATGGTTACATCCGTGACAATTGCTTGTGGCGCAACCGGATTGACATTTACGATAAGATGGCTGTTCAGATCAAATATGCCAATAATGTACAGGTGAGTTATTCGCTCACAACCTATTCGCCTTACGAAGGTTGGCGACTGGCTTTCAATAGCATGGACGGGCGGATCGATAGTTGGGAAGGCATCCCCTGGCGCCGCAACGAATTGGTGAACCAAGCCCAGTTAAATGCGCAGGAAATGAGCCAGGATGCAAAGGAAAAGACCGAAGAATATGACGAAATCATGGTGATGAAAAACTGGAATCCTGACCCTCAATTGGTAAAAGTACCCCGCGTTCGCGGCGGACACGGTGGAGGCGATGTTCGTTTGCACGATAAGATTTTCAAAGATCCCAATATGGCCGATCCATATCGTCATGCTGCGGGAACGCGCGATGGCGCCATGTCGATCCTGATTGGCATTGCTGCCCGTAAAAGTATTGAAGAGGGACGTAGCGTGAAAATTTCGGAACTCACGGATATTCCCCTGATGGCTGTCAGGCCCTGATTGAGCTGATTCAATTTAAACGAAACGAAAGGACTTGCAGAATTGCAGGTCTTTTTTTATTGTCCAAATCCCGTTAACTTTGGTCACCGAGCTAAAAATTCTACGCACATGCAAACTGTAAATCCGTATTCAGGTGAAGTTATTCAAACTTACTCAGAACATAGTCGTGATCAGGTTTATGACATTATTGTTCAGGTAGATCGGGCCTGGCAATCATGGAAGAAGACAGGCTTTGCCGAACGTCGGCAAAGAATGTATCGGCTGGCTGATTTGTTGAACGAGCGGAAAAAGAGCCTGGCCGATTTGATCACCCTTGAAATGGGAAAAGTAAACCGCGAAGCTATCGGTGAGATTAGTAAATGTGCTTGGGTGTGCCGCTATTATGCTGAAAACGCAGAATCCTTTCTTCAAAATGAATCTATCCCCACTGAAGCTTCCGAATCGTTTATCACTTATCAGTCCATTGGGACGGTTTTGGCCGTTATGCCCTGGAATTTCCCGTTTTGGCAGGTTTTTCGCTTTTTGTCCCCGGCACTGATGGCCGGAAATGCCGGTATCCTGAAACATGCCAGCAATGTGCCCGGTTGTGCCTCGGCCATTGAACAGCTGGTTCAAGAAGCAGGTTTTCCCAAAAATGTGTTCCGGACTGTTTTGATCGGTGGGGCAAAAGTAAAAGAAGTGATCAATCATCCCAAAATAAAGGCAGTAACGCTTACCGGAAGCACCCCGGCCGGAAAGGCTGTTGCCGCTACTGCCGGTGCATCGCTTAAGAAATCGGTGCTGGAGCTGGGAGGCAGCGATCCGTATATCATTCTCGAAGATGCTGATATCCATGAAGCTGTCCGACTGTGTGTTTCGAGCCGTTTGCTGAACGCCGGGCAAAGTTGTATTGGCGCCAAGCGGTTTATCGTGCTGGATGCGGTTTATGAGGCTTTTAAGGCCGAGTTTGTGCGGCTGATGCAACAGGCCACCTTTGGCGATCCGATGGCTGAAGGCACCACGATTGGCCCGCTTGCCCGGAAAGATTTGCGCGACGAGCTTCATCAACAAGTTATGCAAAGTGTAGAGCAGGGCGCCACCATTCTTTGCGGAGGCTATGTTCCCGAGGGCGATAATGCGTTTTATCCGCCTACTGTGCTGGAAAATATTGTGCCCGGAATGCCTGCCTACCATGAAGAATTGTTTGGTCCTGTGGCTTCGTTGTTCCACGTGAAAAGTGTGGATGAAGCCATTCATCTGGCAAATGATACGGTTTTTGGGCTGGGAGCGGGGATTTTTACATCCAACCTTGAATTAGCAAAAGAACTTGCCGAAAAAAGACTTGAAGCGGGATGTGTGTTTGTAAACGACTTTGTGAAATCCGATCCGCGCCTTCCGTTTGGCGGGGTTAAGGAAAGCGGCTACGGTCGCGAATTGTCAGTGATCGGTATCCGGGAGTTTGTGAATGTGAAGACGGTTGTGATAAGATAACGGGAGAGTTCGCAAAAAGTAGAAATCGCAAAAAAAGCTCCCCGTTTTTCCCGGAGAGCTTTTTATATGTAATCAACAGTGTACTTATTATTTCTTCTTTTTCATATAGAAAAAAGCAGCACCACCACCTACGACAATAGAAACAACGACAATAACAATGGTGGTTGTATTATTAGACTTCTCTTGCTCGGCTTCATAAAAAACCGGGTCCATGTCGTCAATGGAAAGGGTGTCTTCCATCAGTAAAAGGTCTTCTTCCTGGGCAAAAGCCGGGTTTACATTTCCAATGGCCAGAAATCCAAAAACGGCCAGCATCAGCATTAACTTTTTCATCTTGTATGTATTTTAATTTAACGTATGGATTGAATTCGCCAGTTCTTCATATTTCCGGGCTATGTCCGGGTTGGTTTCCCTGTACGTTTGGGCCAGTTCACGGATAGCCGGTTGGTAACGCGGGAAAATCCGCAAACAGCTTTTCAGGAGTTCCCGTGCTTCGGGCAACTTGTCTTCTTCCTGAAAAATACGGGCCAGCGCTACGTAAGCGCTAAAATACTTTTTATTTGCCTCAATCAGGCTCTCAAAATCCCGTTTTGCTCCTGCCGTGTCACCCAGTTCCAGTTTCAGTTCACCTGCCAGTTTTAGGGCCGGTTCATAGGATGGGTGAATGGCCAGTGCCTCATTAACAGCTTCTTGTGCTTCTGTATGTTTCCCCAGCAAATGTAAGCTTTTTCCCAGTTTATACTGAAGGTGTTCATCTTTTTGATAGACTTTTAGGGCCTTTCGATAGGCTTCAACAGCCTCTGGGAAGGCTTCCGCCTCAAACAAACGGGCGGCTTCAAGCGACAGTTTCGTTTTCCGGGCAACTACTGCACAAACCGGCACTCCCTCTATTTTTATTTCGTGAATAGTGCCTTCGGGAGGGAAGTTGCCTCTGCGCAAATGTTCAGGATGAACGTAGCTGTTGCCGATGATAGCGTAGTCCCAATCCAGGTCGTTGCGGCGCGAATAGGAAAAATACTGGAAACGGGAGTTGGGCATATCGCTGAAATACCACTCAACCGGGAAGTTGCTGCCGATTGTCACCGGTCGCTTATCTCCTTTTTCTTTTAGGTACTGCCTGAGCCATTCGGCCCCGCTGCGCATGGTATGGTAGTAGTAGTCGGTTTCGAATTTTCCGTAGGCGCCCTTCAGTCCGCCGGTCAATTGGTTGTAGTACAGATAATAATAGGGGTGGGCCGAAGCCATGAACTTGAGCGGGTGAAAGCTCAAAAAAATAAACAGGATCGCAAGTAAACCCCTGACAACCGGTTTATGATAGGTTCGGAACAGCTCGTAAAAGCCAATGGCAGCCAATAAAACCAGTCCCGGATAAATGAAAATGAAATGACGCCAGGCTCCGTACAGGTTGGCGTTTTTCAGGATGGCAAAAACCGGCGGAAAGAGGATCGTAAAAATCAAAAATCCATACGTCAGGCGATGCCCCGGTACAACAATCTTTTTAGAAAACACCAGAAATAACAATACCCCGGCAAAAACAACCAGGGGAATCGTTATCAGCATGTATTTCGGCAAATAATACCAGGGATGAAAGTCAGACCAGATGTATTCCCCGTCAAAAATTTGCTGGATGGTGGTCGGGAACCGGGTCATCACCTGGTACGAATGCCACGGATTGGTGACCGGATTTTGAAGCGCATAAGGCCACAGCAGCAAACCGATCAGATAACCGGCTGCCGAAATAACCAGTAGCAGTAAAAACGTTCGTAAAACCTGTGGCCAGATAAGTTTTTTTTTAGCCAGAAACTCAAACAGGTAGTATAGAAAGCCTGCAAAAAGCAGATAAAAGACCAGTAAAATTCCTCCTGCCCTGATACCGACGGAAAAAGCAATACTCGCAATTAAAAGTGAAATCGTAATCGTTGGTTGTGACTTAAACTTGGTATAGGTTAATTTCAGTATATAGAATACTCCGGCAATATAAGCCAGGGCAAAAGGAATATCTTTTAAGTTGTTTTGCAGATGGCCCAAAAAACGGGGCGAAACGGCAAAAAGCAACAGGGTGAGAATGGCTGCTCCGTAACCTTTGAGCCAGCGGGCAAACCAGGCTGTCATGAAAATGGCCAGCCAGCCCAGAAAGCTGCTGAACAGGTGCCGGAAGCCGTAAATATCTTCAATCCCTAACCAGCGGATGAGGAAGGTGGCCAGGTTGTCAGGCGCTTGTCCGTAATATTGCAGATGGGTTTTGGGTGTGCTCAGGGCATCCTGGTCTTTTCCCATCGTTGCATAATAGTCGTACACGTTTTCCGAATGCTCGTAGTGCACCTTTTCGTCGCCTGAAATACCAGCATCGCGACTGATGACCAGCAAGGCCGCCAGCAGGATCAATGCCAGGCAAAAGAATACTATTTTCAGGCTACGTTCGTTCATCAGGCTTCTTCTTCGTTGTCGTAAATCTTTTTAATGAAATAGAGTGGGCGTTTTTGCGATTCTTTGTAAATCCGGTAAACATATTCGCCTACCACGCCCAGAAAAATCAATTGGATCGATCCCAGGAAGTAGATGCTCAATACCGTTGACGGCCAGCCCAGTACAGCAAAACCAAAGATTTTGGCAGCCAGCACATATAATCCGGCCAGCATGAAAACAACGGTTCCCACCAGGCCCAGGGTAAGGCAAATACGGATGGGCAGGCGCGAAAACGAAAAGATGGCATCGGCGGCCAGCACCAGCAACTTGCTGAGGTTCATTTTGGGTTCACCCTGCAGGCGGTCTTCGCGTACATATTCAACAAAACCCTGCCGGAAGCCGATGAAGGTGCGCAGTCCGGGCAGATATCGCACACGTTCGTCCATCGAAAGCAGGGCATTCAGCGCTTGCCGGTTCATCATCGAGAAATTCCCGGCGTTTTCGAGGTCTTCGAGGTGAGCCATGCGTTTGAACAGAAAATGGAACAGGCCAGTCACCAGGTTTTTGGTTTTGTTTCCTTTGCGGGCCGTTCGTTTTCCGCTGATAATATCATATCCTTCCGACGTGAGTTTCCGGTACATTTCCGGCAGCAATTCGGGCGGATCCTGAAGGTCGCCGTCCATCATGGCCACCACGTCGCCATTCGCGTATTCCAATCCGGCAGTGAAGGCTGATTGATGGCCAAAGTTCCGTGAAAGCGACAATATTTTGATGCGCTTGTCCGCCTTTCGCTGGGCAGTCAACTTTTGCAGGCTCCCGTCGGCACTTCCGTCATCCACAACCACAATTTCGAATTGCGGATCAATAGTTTCCAGGGCACTTTTCACCCGGGGAATGAGCTCGTCAATCAAGCCTTCTTCGTTATAGATCGGTATTACCAGCGAGATCTTCATCGTTTCGGGTTTTTACTTTTTTTTTTGAAGGAGGGGAAACCCGGAAGTTTCCCCGTCCTTTCTTTACCAGCTCAATCGGTTTAGTTGGTTTAGGTTATGCTTTATGAGCTGTTCCGGGCACGGGGACAGGAAACTCCATGTCCACCGGGCCGAATTTCAGTTCTTTCGGGCCGAGGTCCATATCTGATTTAAAGATTTCGTCCCAGGTAATTTTTTTTCCGGTATAGGCAGCGGTTCGTCCCATGATGGCTGTCAGGGTAGAAATGGCTGTCTGCTCGGCCTCGTTCACGTATTCGCCGGTGCGGATGGCGTGTACCAGGTGCATGTGTTCCTGCACATAAGGCGGAATTTTTACCGTGCTCATAGGTTGGCCGTTTTCATCATTCGGGTACTCAAACTGCCACTTCACAGAGCCATCCAGGTTCCAGATCGTGTTTTGGCAGTTGGTGTAGCCTTCGGTTCCCATGATCAGCTCGCCGGTTCCGTTGGCACAGTTGTCAATTTGGCGGCACATGTTGTGTGAGCTTACGCCGTTTCCGTATTCAAAATCGATACTGAAGTAGTCGTACTGGTCGCCGGTTAGTCGGCGTGCTCGCCCTCCGTAGCCAATCGCGCTTTCGGGCTGCTTGCCCAAAAACCAGTTGATGACATCGATGTTGTGGACGTGTGTGTCGAGGATGTGGTCGCCGCAAAGCCAGCAGAAGTTGTTCCAGTTTCGGATCATGTAGGTCATGTCGTCCCAGCCTTCTTCGCGGGTGCGGAACCACACGTGGTTTTGATTCCAGAAAGCTTTGGCCGACGTTATTTTGCCGATTGCCCCATTGGCCACTTGCTTATAGGTTTCGATATAATCTTCCTGGTGGCGGCGTTGGGTGCCGGTAACCACGTTCAGGCCGATGGCTTCGGCTTTTTTGGCGGTTGCCAGGATAGAGCGGATGCCCACCGGATCAACTGCCAACGGTTTTTCCATGAAGACATGCTTCTTTTGAAGGACGGCTTCTTTAAATTGTTCGGGCCGGAACTGCGGTGGTGTTGCCAGAATGACGACATCCACCTCGGATAGGGCCATTAATTGTTTATAGGAGTCAAAACCTACAAAGCAGTTTTCTTCGGGAATAGGCCTTTTGTAGCCCGCAAAGCGTTCCCGGCATGCGTCAATTTTATCCTGGAAGACATCGGCCAGGGCTACAATTTCGAGCTCGGGCCCGGCACTGATAAAGTTAATGGCTGCGCCTGTTCCACGATTTCCGGCGCCAACCAGGCCGGCACGCAGCTTTTTGCCGGCTGGCGCTGCCGATAGGATGGGAGGTAAGCCAAGTTCTTTGTTCCCTGCTTTGGTTTTACAGGATGATAGCGCTGCACTTGCGCCCAACAGGCCAATTCCGGCCAGGGCTGTAGCTCCCAGGAATCGGCGGCGGTCCATATTTTTTGCTTGATCAGTCATGGTTCTTAAATTTACGGTTCTATCAATTCATCTACTTCACACACAACCCGGAAACCAACATCCACCACATCCGAATACCACCAGATGGATTTGGGCATTTGCGGATCGGTCATCAGCCAGTCTTTGGTTTTGGTATAATCGCGTGCGGCGCTGCGCACATCTTTGGCATCGCTTTTAAATGATCCTCCGCGGATCACACGTTCCCGACCTTTTGTAGGCCCTGAGGGATCGGTTACTATTTCACCCGGATACGTGCCGTAGGTGTCGGGCGCATAAAAGTCGAGGCAAAACTCGGCTACATTACCCAGCATATTTTTCAATCCAAACGGGTTGGCTTTTACGTTTGCCGGTTCGCGTGTAATTCCGCCGCTGTTCAGTTCGTAAACCACATACGAGTTGATGGTGGTGGTATCGGGGCCAAATAGTTTTCTGAAAAAGCCTTTGGAACTGTAATCTTTTGGACTGCCTGTAAAAGGGTAGGGAGTTTGAGTACCTCCTCGCGCGGCATATTCCCATTCTGCCTCGGTGGGCAGGCGGTATTTTTTGCCGGTAGTTTCCGACAGCCATTGGCAAAAAACCTGGGCAGCATGCCAGCTCATGGTAATGGCCGGCCGATCGCCTTTGCCCCAGCCCTGGTCCGGAGCGCCCCAAGGGGGAGTTGGGCCGGTAATGCCATCCACCTCCTCAGCCGGTCCTGCGGATTCTTTGCGTCCTTGTGAAGAAGTCGCCATGAAGAAAGACAGGTAGGCATCCCAGCTAACCTCGGTTTGTGCCATGAAAAAGCGGGAAACTTTCACTTTGCGTACCGGGCCTTCATCCGCATCACGCAGTGGCTCATTTTTCGGGCTGCCCATCTCAAATGTGCCTCCGGGTATAGCCACCATCTCAATCGAAATGTCGGTCCCTGGCACTTTCTCGGTGAAATTTTCGAATCGGGTAACTGTGGTAGGTTCGGTATGAATTTCTTTGACTTCGGTAACGGTTCCAAAATTCAGGTTGTGTTCGTGTGCCGCGTTTGGATCGTAATGACCCACATGCAGGTGGCAATTAATGCAACGTAATTCTTCTTTGCTGGTCAGGTAATATAAATGGGCATCGTCGCCTTCGGGCGAAAGGGTCGTGGGGAATAGGTTTTGGTGGCACTTCAGGCAGGACTCTTTGTAAACGAAGTGCTTGGCACTTTCAAGCTTGCGCTTTTCTTCCCATTTGTAATCGGCGCTGTCTTTAAACAGCAAGCCATAAACGTCTTTTAATCCGTGTTTGGCCTTGGCAGCCAGGTGCCCAGGTCCTTTCGGGGGAAGGTGACATTCCACGCAATGAACGATGACCCCGGAGCTGTTGTTATAATGGGTGGAAAGTTTCCAGCTTTGTTCGGCGTGGGGATGAACGTGGCACGACATACAATAATCATCTGTCGAAGTGTAGCTGATGAGTTTATTGCTGAATGTGAGAATCACGATGCAGATCAATACGCCAAGCAACATCAACCCCAAATATGCACGACTTCCTTTAAAAGGATTTTTTAGATTCAGTTTCATCTCCTTCGTTTGATCAGTTTTTTGGTAAATCAGGTAGTCCAAATGTAGTTTTACCCACTTAGCTATCTGTTAACCGGCGTTTAGAAGTTGGTTATCGGAGGGTTACCGGAAGGGTTAATTTCATTCTTTTACTTGAAAATTATAATATATAAGTTGGTGTTATTCAGCCACATGTTTGGATGCTGAAAAATTTAACCCCTCTGTGAAGAATTTTTTCGGCTAAGATTTCAGGAAGTCGTCAAAGGTGAGCGCCAGGCGTTCGTTATAGAGTTCCTCGTAAAGGGTGGCAAATTTTTCATAGGTAAAACGGGCCGTGTTGAGGTTGTTTTGCTTCACGAGTGCTTTCAATTTAAACGATAGGGCCTGGTCGTTTACCGGATCGGTAACCAATACCCGGTCGGCCAGTTTCAGGATCAGTTCGTGGTCGGTTTCCGGGTCGAGCTTGTGGATAAACTGCATCAACACATCCACAATACTGTTTCCGATATTGCCTTTGAAATCGTCGAGCCAATCGTGCGATTCGCCTTTAAATGCTTCTCCCGCACGTATGGTTTTGTAGAAGTCGAGGTAGAAGTCAGCATGATGGTCGCGGTTTTCATTCAGCAGTTTCAGGCATCCTACATAGTCGCAGTAAACATTTTTCGAGAAGCGAACCGTCCAGCAATCTATGTTGAATAGAATTTCCACCTCATCCAGTGATTGCAAAATCAGCCTAAGTTTGCGAATGGTAACGCCCCGGCTGTTTTTTGCATTTTGGTAGTTCAGGTCGGGCCAGAGGATGTCTGACAATTTTTTTGTGGAGATTCCTTTTTTGCTGTGTTGCGAGTATAGCAAGATCAGCAAAAATAATTGTTTGATTTTTGGGGTAAACTGATTGGTGATGTCAGTGCCGGCTTTGTCAACCACCTTGAAATCGCCAAATAATTGGATATAATTTCGTTCGGGATAATCCTGCGCGGTTTCGAGTTCTTTCAGTTTTTCGGTGTTCAGAAAGCGCTTGCGGTAATTTCGGAAGGGTAATTTACGGTAAATCAGCCACAAAATAAATAAGGACAGAAAGATAATTCCGATCCGGGAAAGAAGCGGGTAGCGGATAAAAATGTTTTTGCGGGGCATCAGTTCTACCAAGTCCTTGCTTAAGCTCCAGATTTCTTCTTCGCCCAGTGTGCGCGACCAAATGGTGAGGTCGTCCAGTGAGCCGATCAGGTTCGATTGGTCGTCGTAACCGGCCAGGCCCAGGTAAATGTTGTCGCGTCCTTTGTACGAAGGGTGCCCCAGCGAGCGGCTGTCCAACCGGCCATCGACGTAAATGGCCTGTTCGCCGTTAAGTTTGCTGTAGCGCCATACCAAGTGGTACCATTTTCCGGCTTCAATACGCGTATTCCCCTGTAAATCGTTTGAGTAAAATCCAAAATACGGGCGCTGGTTGCGGATGACCAGGTGGATGCTTTGCTGGTAGGAGCCTCCGGGGGCGCCTAAAATGGAATAGTCGCGTTTGTCTTTTTTGTACTCATCAATCTTCACCCAAGCTGCCACGGTAAAATCATGATCGCGCAATTTCAGCTCATCTGCTTTGGGCAGTTCCACCTGGCTTTTCCCGTTAAACCAGGCATACATATCTCGCTCCGGTTCATTTCGGAATTCTACGCCCAGCGCCTTCCCATGAAAATTGTTGATGCTGAAGTCGCGAACACCGTTTTCAAAATTGTAATGAGCTTCGAGTCCTTCGGTAATCTCCAGTGGCATACCCACAAAATGCTGCACCTTGTTCTGTTCGGGTTCGGCAATAACGACTGTTTCCGGCTTAAAGCGGTAACCGGGACTTTTAGGCGTCAGTGTCAGTGTTTCTCCCGGACCGGCCGGGAAGCAGAATTTTCCGCTGGTGAGGCTGTTTGTGCCTTCCCAAGTCACATAATTCAGGATTTGGGCATTGAAAGTAACAGTACCCTTCACCGTTTTGAAACTACGCAACTGGTACAGCACTTGGGTGATCCAATTTTCAAATCGGTCGAGCATGACGAAGTTGGGTGTTTTCCCCGTGTTCGTCCATACATTCTTGATGTGTTCAATCAGATATGGATTTTGTGAAGTATTAAAATAGGTGTCATCAGGAATGTCTGGTTTTCGGGGCAAATTGTAATCATTGTAAATGAGCAGGTTATTTTTGGGATCACCTTTCAGGAACTCGCCGATAAATACAGGGGCTTCCAAGATGGAATAATAGGGTTCCACCGCATGGTCCCACACATAATGCAGCCAATCGGGGCTGTTGCGGTGTTCCTGCATCCCAAAGATAACCAACCGTTTGCCGGTATCCACAATTTCTTTCAGGGTTGGCCAACCAATTTTTTCCTGATATTCAAATAAATAGGTGTGTATGCCCGACTCTTCGATGAGTACAGCCAATTCGTTTATATTCACATTAAAATCCAGGAAAAGCGTAAGAATCCGGTCGGGATGATGGTCCAGGAAATCTTTTATCAAATGAAGCTGATCGATAAAAGGGGAGGAGTTGCCCTGGGAATCCCTGAGCATCAGCTTGTTTTGCTGGCGCTCCCATTCCAGGTAAAACCGGAAACCGCCTACATTCAGGTCCAGCA
The DNA here is from genome assembly GCF_025907915.1 of Gaoshiqia sediminis. GTDB lineage: Bacteria > Bacteroidota > Bacteroidia > Bacteroidales > Prolixibacteraceae > Gaoshiqia > Gaoshiqia sediminis. The sequence continues at coordinate 2,203 of NZ_JAPAAF010000002.1, read as the reverse complement.
ATTGCTTAATGGATCGTGGTTCCTTGTGTGTAGCATCAGTTCCGGAGTAGTTGGAAATAACATAGATGCTTTCGTCATAATGCTTGAGAACAACATCTTCAGCCGCACGCACATGATTTGCGATGAGCGCCAGGCCTAAAAACAGTCCCACAAAATATCCGGAAAGCCTAATGAGCATGATGTTTTCTGAAATTTGTCCAACAAAGATAAAAAAAGCAGGCTATTGCACGATGACTATCAGATTGTTTAATGGAAAACGGGATGAAAGGGATATTGAAAAATTGACGTTGTCATTCGCAGAATCATTTTTTTTGTATTTTTGTCGCCACAGAAGGGCTGTTAGCTCAGTTGGTTTAGAGCATTACCTTGACAGGGTAGGGGTCACTGGTTCGAATCCAGTACAGCCCACGGAGGCTATACTTCAAAATGAATCAAAATCCAGTAAATCAAATGATTACTGGATTTTTTGTTTCTTCCAAATACCAAAATAATCCAATCAAATTCAATGTTCTGGTGAGTGATCCGGTGAGTTAATTATTTATGTTATATTTACTCACCAGCATCGCTGTAATCGTCTGTAATAATGCTTTTTGCATTTTTGAAACTATGCTTTTTTAGGTGCTAAAATGAAGCATTTTACAGCAACTTTAATGAAATGCGAGTGAGTAAATCACTCCTAACTGGCATTTTAAATTATTTCACATCAAATTGAATTGGTATGGAGTCGATGCAATCTTTTGGAATACAGTTCGTAGCGAGGGCTAGTGGGGGCGCTGAAAATCTGGTTGTTTATGCCCGAATCACGGTCAATGGTTCAAGATCTGAAGTTTCCTTGAAGCAACGAGTCGAACCTGCTGACTGGAATCCGGTAGCAGAAAAAGTTAGTGGTAGGAAGAAGGAAAATAAGGAACTTAACCAATTTTTAGAAAAGGTTAGATCAAGACTGAGCAACATATACAGAGAATTGCTGGTTGAGGGCGAATTACCTACTGCCTCTATGGTGAAGAACTATTTTCTCGGTATTGATGAAGCTGGAAATACGATTCAGGATGCATTTGATTATCATCGTAAAATTGTAGAAAACGATATTTCCAAAAATACACTTCATCATTACAAAACGACCGAAAAGTATGTGATGGAATTTCTGTTGGCTTGTTACAAAACTGAGAATATTCTTTTACGGAAGATCAATTATAAATTTATCACAGATTTCGAGTATTTTCTTCGAACACGAAAACCAGTTGATCATCAAAAGCCAATGCAAAATAATGGCGTTATGAAACATATCGAAAGATTTAGGGTGGTTGTCAGGTTAGCACTTAAACTCGATTGGATTAAGACGGATCCTTTCCGAAGCTATCAGATTAAGTTCAAAAAAGTGGAAAGGGGCTTTCTCGAAGCCGATGAACTTTTGAAAATTGAAGAGACTGAATTTAAACTACCACGTTTAGCATTAGCGCGGGATTTATTTGTGTTTAGTTGTTACACTGGTCTTTCTTATATTGATACTGTTCAGTTAAAGCCGGAAGAAATTCATTTGGGAACAGACGGAAACTACTGGATTATTTCGAGCAGGCAGAAAACAGGCGTTTCAATGAGAATTCCAATTCTTCCTAAAGCGTGGGAACTCATCCAGAAATACACTGATAACCCAAGGTCGAAATTTAATGGTACCATCTTCCCTGTTATTTCCAATCAAAAATTAAATAGCTATTTAAAAGAGGTGGCCGACCTTTGTGACATATCTAAAAATTTGACTTACCATTTAGCCCGGCATACTTTCGCCACCACTGTTACTTTAAGCAATGGGGTGCCAATTGAATCAGTATCAAAAATGCTTGGGCATACATCGATAAAAACCACTCAAATCTACGCTAGGATTGTCGATTCTAAATTATCTGATGATATGAACTTTTTGAAGTTAAAACTTGAGGAACAAAAGGATTCGTCTCTAAAAAGAACAGTATGACTTTTTCACATTGAGTAATCTCTTGAGATAATCAGTCGTATTAGTCCCTATTTATTTGGGTAATGTTCTACTTAATGATAACCTATTCCGTCAAAACCAAAAAGAAAAGTCAATTTAGCTGCCCGGCTGATGAAAAAAGCAAGGCCGGGGCGGGTGTTCTGCCCTTCCATGTTTTTTGTACAATTTGCCTGCATGTGAACCGGTTTGGGCAGAACAGCCTTGCTTTTTCCGCCG
>NZ_JAPAAF010000029.1 GCF_025907915.1 Gaoshiqia sediminis | reverse complement strand
CCAACTCGCTAATCTCCTTAAAATTTTCATAATTAGAATCTTCCCAAAGTACCCCGGACGGGATTCGAACCCATGACCTACTGCTTAGAAGGCAGTTGCTCTATCCAACTGAGCTACCGAGGCATCCTTAAAGCGGTTGCAAAGATATAAAAATATCAAAAGCTGCCAACCGACCTGTTATTTTTTATAAGCTGCTAAACCAAGTGAATATTATTGGCCCTGCATTGTTCATACATTTCATCGGGCCACAGGCTCGACTGAATTTCGCCGATGTGGGCCTTGCGCAGGAAGTACATACACAACCTCGACTGGCCGATCCCACCTCCAATTGACAAGGGGAACTCACCATTCAACAAGCGTTTGTGCCAAAGCAATTCCTTGCGGTCTTCATTATGAGTAATCTCCAGCTGACGCAATAAAGCCTCGCTGTCAACACGAATTCCCATGGATGAAATTTCAAAAGCACTTTCCAATACAGGGTTCCAAATAATGATATCGCCGTTCAAGCCTTTGCATCCATTGCCTGTTTCGGTAGTCCAGTCATCGTAGTCGGGAGCACGGCCATCATGTTTTTCGCCATTAGGCATTACGCCGCCAATTCCAATGATAAAAACTGCTCCATGTTTTTTTGCCACCAAGTTCTCCCGATCCTTCGGACTTAGGTCCGGATATTTTTCGGCCAGTTCTTCGGCATGAATAAACGTGATTTCTTCGGGCAAAATTGGCTTAATTTGCGGATAATGTTCGTACACAAAAAATTCGGTACGCAGCAGAACCGTATAAATTTTACGCACTACCTTTTTCAGGAAATCCAGGTTACGTTCTTCGCTGGTAATCACACGTTCCCAGTCCCACTGATCCACATAAAGCGAATGGATATTGTCCAGCTCCTCATCAGGGCGAATGGCATTCATATCGGTATATAATCCATAGCCAGGGCCAAATTCCAAATCAGCCAAGGCCATCCGCTTCCACTTGGCCAGCGAATGGACAACCTCTGCCACATGGTCATTCAGTTCTTTCACCGGAAAAGCCACCGGACGTTCCGTACCGTTCAGGTCATCGTTGATCCCGGTTCCGCGCATCACAAACAAAGGAGCTGTAACACGGCTCAGTTTCAATTCGGAAGACAAGTCCTGCTGAAAAAAATCCTTAATCAGTTTGATAGCCTTCTCAGTCTGCTTTAAGTCCAGGTATGACTTATAGTCTTCGGGGAAATATAATTTCATAACGATCAGAAATTTTTGCCGAAACGGCACGTTCATCTACAATTAATAATTTAGTTGCGCTAAAATAGGAAGAATCTTTCAGAATGTTAAAAAACAAGTTAATATTTTAAAAATATGAAAGAATTGAAGCTTATGAAATTCCCAATTATCAACTTTGGAATGATTCGATTTGATCCAAATTTGGAAGCTGATTTTTCTATTTTTACAGCACGATGAGTGCAAATATCCGTGTCAATATTATCAACCTGTACCTGATTAAATTTTCAAAGTGGTTTAATTTGATTATGCCGGTCATTGTCTTGTTTTACCAGGATAACGGATTAAGCATGCAGGACATTTTCTGGTTGAAGTCGATTTATTCGGTGGCCATTGTGGTGATGGAAATTCCGTCGGGCTACCTCGCCGATGTATGGGGCCGGAAGAAAACCCTCCTGCTTGGTGGCATTTTGGGGGCATCCGGATTTGCGTTGTACAGTTTTTCTTTCGGTTTTTTGGCGTTTGCCATTGCTGAAATCATATTGGGAATTGGCCATAGTTTTGTCTCAGGGGCCGATTCCGCTATGCTCTACGATACACTGAAATCATCGAACCGAAATCAGGAATACATCAAACAGGAAGGCTGGATTACCTCGGCAGGTAATTTTGCCGAAGCAATTGCAGGCGTTTGCGGCGGACTGCTGGCTACACTCAGTCTGCGCCTGCCATTTTACGTTCAGTTTGGTGTAGCGGCAGTAGCCATTCCGGCTGCCCTATTCCTGAGAGAACCTAAAACACATGCCGTAAATACAAAAAAGAAATTCAGCAGTATTTTACGTACCGTAAAACAAACATTTTGTCACCGACAACTTCGGTCAGCCCTAATGGTTTCGTCATTTACCGGCACCGCTTCACTCACTTTTGCCTGGTTTGTCCAGCCCTATTTTCAGGAAGCCGGCCTGCCAATTTCGCTTTTTGGGGTGATGTGGACCTTGTTGAACCTTTCGGTGGGAGTTTCGTCCATGTTTTCGTACAAAGCCGAACGGTTGTTGGGACAGCGAAATTCGCTGCTGGTCATCATCATTGGCTTAAGCCTGGGGTATTTCCTGGCTGCCTGGGAAGTGAGCCTGGCCGGGATCGGTATGTTGTTCTTCTTCTATACATTACGTGGAATTGCCCACCCCATCCTAAAAGATTACATCAATCGCTATACCCAGTCTGATGTGCGGGCTACTATTTTATCGCTGCGGAATTTTGTCATCCGCATCAATTTCGCCATCATCGGGCCATTGCTGGGTTATTTTACCGACCGTTTCAGTTTGCGGGTTGCACTGCTGGTTGCAGGCCTGGGCTACCTGCTCAGCGGGTTGGCCGGCATGTTGCCACTTTGGAGAGAGAGCATCAAAGAGAAAGACAAAGCCCATCGTATGCCATAAAGACATTTTCAGGAAGCTGTTGTTGAATATCTTCATGACGGCCCAGCTGGTGTGAAATATGTGTTAGATAGGCACTTTTGGGTTTTACTTCGCTAATTAGCTGAAGAGCTTCTTCCAGATTGAAATGCGAAACATGCTTTTCAACCCGCAACGCGTTCACTACCAACACATCCAACCCCAGAAGTTTTTCTTTCTCTGCTGGTTCCAGCGAATTCATATCCGTCAGGTAGGCAAACTTGCCGATCCGAAAACCAAAAACCGGCAACTTGTAATGATAACCGCGTATGGGCAACACGTCGAGCGACTTCACACGGAAAGACTTATTTTCAATCAAATGAAGGTTCATTTGCGGGATGCCCGGATAGCGATACTTGGCAAACACATAGTTGAACACGCGCTTGATGGCTTCCTGCACCCGCGCTTCGGCATAAATATCAGTTGGATGGCCTTGCACCCAATTAAAGGCGCGGATATCGTCCAAACCAAAAATATGATCGGTATGTTCGTGGGTAAGCAAAATAGCATCCAACTGGTGCAAACCAATCCGTAACATTTGCTGCCGAAAATCGGGACCGGCATCGATGACCAGTTTCAAACCATTCACCTCAATCAACAGCGAAGCCCTCAAGCGTTTGTCACGTTCATCGTCCGACATGCAAACCGGGCAACTGCATGCTACCACCGGAACTCCTTGTGAAGTACCGGTTCCGAGAAATTCTACCTTTATATGCAACGGATCAGTCATGTGGTTGGCAAAACTACAAAAAATCGATTTTTTAAGCACGTCGGCTTAAATTAATTATTTTTGAAGAAAATTTGACTCATGGCCAATCTCTACCTCATTCCGCTCACACTCGGCGAAAGCGAGCTCAATACCGTCATCCCGGATCATCACCGGGAAATCATTCATTCCATATCTCATTTTGTGGTTGAGAGTATTCGCACAGCAAGGCGTTTTTTAAAAAAAATGGATCAGGCAATTGATATCGACTCGCTTCATTTTTATGAGTTGAACAAGCACACCGACAAAAATCAGCTTCATGCTTACCTGGACCCGATCAAGACCGGGTTGCATGTGGGGGTAATGTCGGAAGCCGGTTGCCCGGGCGTGGCCGACCCAGGCGCCGAAGTTGTGCGAATTGCCCACGAAAAAGGCATCCGTGTGATTCCGTTAGTTGGCCCCTCATCGATCTTGCTGGCCATGATGGCTTCGGGCATGAACGGCCAGAATTTTGCCTTCAACGGCTACCTGCCCATCAAGAAAGACGAAAAAGCCAAACAAATCGGTTTGCTCGAAAAACGGATTTATACCGAAAACCAAAGCCAGCTGTTTATCGAAGCCCCCTATCGAAACCTTCAGCTGCTAGACGATTTGCTCGCTAATTGCCAACCGCACACCAAACTCTGTATCGCCTGCGACATTACACTTGACACCGAGTTCATAAAAACAAAATCAATCGCAGAATGGAAAAAGCAGAAGCCGGACATTCAAAAAAGGCCTGCCATTTTTGTATTGGGAAGATGAAATAGTTTTCAGTCGCAGTGGGCAGTGCGGATTAAACAAAATACCGACCTAACGAAAAAGCATCCGGTATTCGTGTTCAAAGTTGGGAGTAAAAACACCTTGCCCCAGGTTTTTCTTAATTTGCTGACGGGTCCAAAAACGGCCTTCTTCCACTTCATCTGAGTGCAGTTGGATGGATTGAAAGTCGTGTGTTACAAAAACGTACACCAATTCCCGCTCAAGATCACTTTCCCATACATATTTTTTCACCAGGTTGGCCGAGAAGTTTCTCAGCCCGATTTCTTCCCAGGCTTCGCGCTGTAACGAGGTTTGCAAATCTTCGCCAAAAGAAATATGCCCGCCAACAGCTGTGTCCCATTTGCCGGGTTGCACCAATTTATTCATTGGCCGCTTTTGCAGATAAATAGCCTGCTGACGGTTCAGCACATGCAGATGAACCACCGGGTGAAGCAGTTTTTGCCCGTTGTGGCACACCGATCGCGGCGCTTTGCCAATTACTTGCCCATCCTCGTTCACCAAAGGAAGCTGCTCCTCGGACTTCAATTTTTTATTGGCAAGCTTTTGTTTCCCGAATTCAACCAAAAACACCAAGCCAAACAACATATAGAACAAGCCACCGCTGATAAATGCCCAAGCAGCATCGGACAGCTGAAATGCCGCATAAAAAGAAAGCAGCGTGTGGGCAAAAAACACATAAAACATCAATTTCATGCTTTGCCTCATTTTTTTCATCTGCTCACCCGAAAGCTCCATATCTTTCAGGTAGCGCTTGCTCATCAGAGCAATCAGATTTACTTTTGAGAAGGCAGAAAAAGCAAGCACCGCACAAAGGATCAGTTCCACCAAACCCGGTTTCAGTTTAAAGAAGATGTCATTGTCCAGTACAATCGAAACTCCGCCAAGAGCAAGCAGCAACAAGGTATCAAACACCACAAAACGATCGAATCGCTTCTCGCGAAAGCCGATCCAACTGAGCTCGACCAGGCCGATTATCAGTGCAGCGATCAATCCGGCACGGGTTCCGCAGATTTCATCAACCAAGATGAAAACAAACAGCGGGATAAAACCCGGCAACATCTTTTTTAAAAGTTCTGTACGCTGTCGATTCATAAAAACAAAACCTGCATTTCTGCAGGCCTTCTAATTAAAATGTGTCTTGTAAGCTTAGCTCGTTATCTGAAAGAACAGTTCCTTTATTCTTCATAAATAGATTTCAGCTCAATTTCAAAAACCAAGGGCGAATAGGGAGGAATGCTTCCCGAACCGTTTACACCGTAAGCCAGGTGTGAAGGAATCAGAAAAAGTCCTTCGTCCCCTTCTTTTAAATGAGCAATGGCATCATTAAATCCGGGGATTAAGCCCGGGGTGGGAAAGGTAAATTTCCAGATGCCCTCTTCATACCAATAGGAGGATTGATCGAACACGAGGCCATTGTCGGGGAAATACCCTCTGTAGATAATGCCAAGGGAGTCACCATCCTGTACCAGGGCGCCATCCTGTTCCTCTTCACTGAAAATGACATAAAATACTCCCATATCGGTGGTGTCCATCTGGATTCCTTCCGATTCAGCCAGGGCAATAAAATCAGAGATAATCCCGGCTTCGCGTTCGGGTGTATAGTTGATGACTTCAGGTTCATCTGCTTCTTTGAAACAGGAAACAGCACCAAACATCAGCCCGGCAAGAATTATCAAGTTGATTAATTTAGACATCTTATTCATTGTTCAGCATTTAGTTTTAGTTAGCAGTTCTGCATATTCGGGCAGTAGCGACCGGTATTTGGTCAGGGTATCCTGTAGGTTGGTTGTTACCTCTCCTCCCGAGGCATTGCGATGCCCTCCGCCGTTAAAGTGGCTGGAAGCAAATTCATTGACCGGGAAATCGCCTTTCGAGCGGAAAGAAGCTTTTACCTGGTCGTCTTTCTCAGTAAACAAGGTGCTAAAATGTACCCCTTTGATGGAAAGCGGATAGTTAACGAATCCCTCGCTGTCGCCAGGCGCGAAATTGTATCGCTTTTGCACTTCTTTAGTCAGGAAAATCATGGCTGCATGGTATTCCGGATACACTTCCATACACTCGCTCAAACAATAACCCAGCAATCGCATCCGGTCAACCGAATAATTATCGAACACCCGCCCGTGAATTTCTTCCGGATTAATGTTATAGGTAAGCAACTCGCTCACCGTTTTAAAAGTTTGCGGGTCGGAAACATTGTAATCAAACGAACCCGTATCGGTCATAATGCCGCAAAACAAACATTCAGCTGCCCATTTGTCCACAAATGGCTCCATGCCCAATGCTTTCACCACATGAAAAACCAATTCGGCAGTAGAAGAATATTCCGGGTGAGAGATAATCAGATCGGTAAAATTCTGTGGGTACGGATGATGATCGATTAGTATGCTAGGCCCTTCAAATGACTCCACCAGTTCGATCATCTCACCCGTACGCGACAGGTGGTTAAAATCGAGACAAATCAGCATCCCGGCTTCTTTCATTATTTTGGCCGACTTTTCGCGCTCGGCATTAAAAATGACCACTTCGGCGCTTCCGGCCATCCATTTGTAAAAATCGGGGTACAGGTTGGGTGAAATTACAACTACTTGTTTACCTGCATTTTTCAACACATTCGCAAAACCCAGGGCCGAGCCTACTGCATCGCCATCCGGATTGACATGGGGCATAATCACGATCGGGGACTGAACTAGTCCCAACTTCTCACTAAAAGACTTAATTATTTCTATATCAAATGGTTTCAAAACACTTCTATTTTAAAGGAGTTACAAATATAAAAATATTGCCTCCCCAAATCAGTTTTCAAGGATTAATTTTTTAAATTCGTCGTCATACTGACTAACAACAAACAACTTAAAATTTATGGCTGGAAACAAAACACTCGCAATCATTAAACCCGGTGCTGTTGAACGAAACCTTATCGGGCCCATTCTGGCAAAAATCAACGAAGCCGGCTTTGTCATTAAAGCATTAAAATATACGAAGTTAAAAAAAGAACAGGCTTGTGAGTTTTATGCCGTTCACGAAGGCAAGCCCTTTTTTGAAGACCTAACTGATTTTATGAGTTCGTCGCCCATTGTGGCTGCCATTCTTGAAAAAGAAAATGCCGTGAATAACTTTCGTAAGTTGATTGGGGCCACCGACCCGCTGGAAGCCGAAGAAGGTACCATTCGCAGGTTATTTGCCGAGTCGAAAACGCACAATGCCATTCATGGTTCGGACAGTGACGAAAATGCTATCCACGAATGTGATTTCTTTTTCTCACGCGTTGAGCGTTTTTAATCAGCGAAAAATGATCTGACGAATTAATTCCATCCCTGCTTTTTCATTCAGACGTTTTCGTATTTCTTCCTTCATCATCATCAGTTCGTTCCGAAGCATCGGCGAACTGGTTTTTACAAAAAGCGTCCCGTTGCTGATTTTCAGATCTTCGGTATAGCTGGCAACGGTTTTGCCCATCAGCTCTTCCCAAGAGGCAATGATATCCACCTCCGACAATTTATGTTGAAGCTTGTTTTCTTCGATATATTGCCGGAGGACCTGCCCCAGTTTTTCGGTATTACTTTTCCTCATGGTTCTGCTCCCTGACTGTTCCCTGGCTAACCCGGAATATTTTTGAATCGGCCGCCACCTGCCGGATAATCTGGTCCAGGTGTTCGCGGTTGGTATCGGTAATAAATATTTGCCCAAAATGGTCATCAGCAACCAGTTTCACAATCTGTTCCACGCGGCTTTTGTCCAGCTTGTCAAAAATATCATCCAGCAATAAAATTGGAGTCATCCCCGACATTGCTTTGATGAAATCGAACTGAGCCAACTTAAGCGCCACCAGGTACGTTTTTTTCTGACCTTGTGAGCCCAGTTTTTTTATAGGGTAATCGCCCAGGTTGAACAGGATGTCATCTTTATGAATGCCGACGGTGGTATATTGCACTACCCGGTCTTTGTGACGATTTTCTCTCAAAAGAAGGGCAAAATCGGTTTCATAAAGTTGCGACTGGTGCTCCATCCCGATTCTTTCGTTTCCGCACGAAATCAACTCGTAATACTGTTGAAAAACCGGCTGCAAACGGTCAATGTACTCCACCCGTTTTAGGTGGATCAGGTTGCCATAGTGCACCAGTTGTTCGTCCCAAACGTCCAGGCTGTCCTCGTTGTACGAACGTTCGCTGGCAAATTGCTTCAACAACTTGTTACGTTGCAACAGCGCCCGGTTGTATCGGAGCAGGTGGTCCAGGTAAATCTGGTCATATTGCGAAATCAGCCCATCCAAAAAGCGCCTGCGCTCCTCACTCCCCCCCATGATCAAGTCAATATCGGATGGAGTAATAATAATCAGCGGCAACAAACCGATGTGCTCGGCCAATTTCTGATATTCCTTTTTATTTCGTTTGAAATGCTTTTTTTGGCCTCGTTTTAATCCACAGTAGATAGATTCGTCCTGGCCCAGTCGCTGGTATTTGCCCTGAATCACAAAAAACTCCTCTTCGTGACGGACGTTCAATCCGTCCACCGGGTTTAAAAAGCTCTTGCAAAACGAAAGGTAATAAATGGCGTCCATCAGATTGGTTTTACCGGCGCCATTGTTGCCGATAAAACAATTCAGATCCGGTGAAAACTGTAAGTCAACTTCTTCCAGATTTTTAAAATTGAGCAAGGATAAACTTTCGAGATGCATGAATTTCGGTATTTCCAAGGCAAAGCTAATAAAATAAAAAATGAACCGTCAAACATTGAGCGCCTCATCATTTTAATAACAGCAATGTGTTGATTAATATTAAATTTTATAAGGGCTTAGTATTTTTTGTTTTATAAAAAACCATATTTTTGCGTCACAAATTTGGATAACCTTATTTAAAATGGCAAAGAATAAAGACCTAAAGAAAGAAGACAATTTGTCGGAAGTTGAAAATGCATTGACAAAAAGTGAACAGTTTATCGAGCAAAACCAGAAGATCCTGTCGATTGTTGTCGGGGCTGCTGTTGTGATTGTTGCCGCATATCTTGGTTTCACCAAATTATATGTGCTTCCTAAAGAAAAAGCTGCACAGGAGCAAATGTTCATGGCCGAACAATATTTCGAAAAAGATTCGTTCAACCTAGCCCTCAACGGCGATGGCAACTATTTAGGATTTTTGGATATCATTGACGATTACGGCGTTACCAAAGCTGCCGACCTGGCTGGCTATTACAGCGGCATTTGTTACCTGCGTTTAGGCCAATACGAAGAGGCTATTAATTACCTGGATGCTTTTGAAAGCGACGACTTGTTGCTGGCCCCTGTAGCAGCAGGCGCAAAAGGCGATGCTTATGCCGAATTAAATGAAACCGACAAAGCCCTTAGCGCCTATAAAAAAGCCTATTCGTACAAAAACGAGTTTACCACACCGGTTTATCTCATGAAAGCCGGAAACTTGCTCGAAGCAACCAGCAAATATGCCGACGCGCTACAATTGTACAACGAAATTAAAACGACCTACCCAGCCTCAACCGAGGCTCGCTCGGTGGACAAGTACATTGCCCGCACAGAACTTCATCTCAATAAATAATCCAATCCAAAATATACTGAAAAATCCCCTCGTTGCAGGGGATTTTTTATTTTTGCAAAAACAACAAAAATATGGCAACTAAAAATTTATCGGTTTACAACCTGGAATCAGTGCCGGCAGCAAACGGAATGAAATTCGGCATTGTTGTGGCTGAATGGAACTACGAAATTACCGGAGCCTTGGCACAGGGTGCAGTTGACACCCTAACGAAGCATGGTGTGGACGAAGAAGACATCATCGTAAAACACGTTCCCGGCACTTTTGAGCTGCCGCTGGGCGGACAATACCTGGCCGAGTACTCCCAGGTTGACGCGATCATTCTGATCGGCTGTGTCATCCAAGGCGAAACACGCCATTTCGATTTCATCTGCGCCGGGGTGACGCAAGGCGCCACCGACCTGAACCTGAAATACAACAAGCCTTTTATTTTTGGCGTATTGACCACCGACAATGAACAACAAGCAATGGACCGGGCCGGCGGGAAACTGGGCAACAAAGGTGACGAAGCAGCTGTAACTGCCATCAAAATGGTTGCACTCCAAAAGGAATTGAAGTAGCAATCCCGGTTTTGAAACGAACGCAATAAGATTTGCCTGTTCAATTTGATTTCAAAAATAAGTAGCAATGAAAGCGATGATCTTTGCAGCCGGCCTTGGCACGCGGCTAAAACCACTGACCCTCGACCGTCCAAAAGCTTTGGTGGAGCTTGAAGGGCATACCCTGCTGGAAAGATCGATCCGCTATTTGAAAGCATACGGGATCACGGATATTACGGTGAATGTCCATCACTTTGCCTGGATGGTGACCGAATTCCTGCGTCATCACGAAAACACTGGTATTCATCTGCATCTGTCCGACGAAAGCGAAGAACTGCTGGATACAGGTGGAGCAATCCTGAAAGCCAGAGATTTTCTGGCTGGCGACGACCCCATCCTGCTAATGAATGTGGACATCCTCACCAATCTCGATTTAAACCGGCTTCTCGAATCTCACAAACAAAGCGGTGCGTTGGCCAGCTTGGTGGTGCGCAACCGGAAAACCTCGCGTTACCTGCTTTTCGACCAGGAAAACCAGCTCACTGGATGGAAAAATGAAATTACAGGCGAACTGAAAATCTGCCGCCCGCATCAAATAGATACCTCTACCCCACTGGCATTTAGCGGAATGCAACTCATTCAGCCCCATTTGTTGGACCTGATTACCGAAACCGGCAAGTTTTCCATCATCGATTTATACCTTCGCCTGGCAGCAACTGAACAGATTATGGCCTTTACCGATGCGGATTCGATCTGGATGGACTTGGGAAAATACGAACAACTGGATGATGCCCGTACACTCGCCCGGCAGTTGGACAGCGGATTGGCATAGGAAAACATAAAAACCGCTTCATTGCTGAAACGGTTCCTGAAAAAAATATCATTCGCTGTTTTTAGTTTCCGCCGGGACCACCACCTTGTTGCCAGTTGCGCATACGTTCCTGCCGTTCTTTGATGACAGCTTCAAATTTTGTTTTTTGCTCGGCCGTCAGCAAAGCCTTCACTTCATTGTCCTGCTGGACCATGTTGGCCTGCATTTGCTCTCTCATTTTTTCGCGGTCCATTTCCTGGCCGGACTCACGTGCTTTTTGGAAAGCTTCACGCTGTTTTTCACCGTATTTCGTGTAAATTTCTTTCACTTTCACGGTTTGCTCATCCGTCAAGGTTAGCGCTTCCTTCAATCGCTGAGTCTGACGTTCCACACGTTCAGCCGGATCCATCTGCGGACGGCCGCCGCCAGCTTGTGAAGGACGCTGACCGGTACCTCGCTGGGCTTGTGCCAACGAAAAAACTCCCAAAAACAAAACAGTAATCAAAAAAAACTTTTTCATATTCGTAAATTTAAATTTGAAAATAACTTTTCCATTTTTGGTTGCTTTGACTTGTATTTATCCGGGAGGTTTAATGAGCACAAAAAAAGCTGCCCGGGGTGCAGGCAGCTTCTGGATCATTCCCGGTTATTAAGGTTCCGGTTTTAAGGTTACACTGAAATAGTTTTCAAAGTCGAAATATTTCCGGACAGCGTCCCGGATCGTTTCGCTGGAAAGCTGGCCAACCAACGCATTGTAATTCGAAAAATCACTGAAATCGCCGTCTTTGTACAAATAGCCGTTGTTCAGCACGCCCAACCAGAATTTGTTTTCCCGAAGGTTTACCTCACGCTCGCGGAGCATCTTTTCCCGTGCTTTTTGTAAATCTTCATCTGTGGGGCCATCCTGGGCAATTTTCCGGATTTCCGCAAAAACGGCGTCCTGCAATTCCTGTACTTTATCGGGGGCGGTTCCGTAATAAATCGTTATCCGATACCTCGGTTCAGGTAGTTTATCAACCGAAGGGCTGGCGCCAATGTAGTAAACACTGCTTTTGTCCTCGCGAATTACCTCCAACAAACGGGTAGATAGAATTTTCCCAACGGCATCAATCGCAATCAGGTTTTCTTTCCGGTAATCAAAATCACCATGAAAAGTGGTGTAATGGATACTTTTCTCTTCCTGGCCGCGATAGACGGTTTTTTCCACAACACCTTCGGGCGCTCCAATCTGCAAATCCTGCCACACTTCGTTTTCTTCAGTTGCAGGGATTCCGCCGATATATTTTTCGGCCAACGGTTTAAACGCAACGGGATCGATATTTCCAACAAAAAAGAATTTGTAATCAGCGGCGTTCGAAAAACGTTCACGTGCAATTTGGCTGATATCGCCCAGGTTGGCCTCATTCAGCAAGGCTTTGTTCATCGGTCGTTTACGGGGATGGTAAGTGACCGACACCACCTGAAACGTATCCTGGAAAGCGGCTTCGGGCGAGGCTTCCTTATTTTCCAATACTCCTGCAATCCGCTGCATATAGGAAGAGTATGCCTTTTCGTCCACGCGCAAGTCAGTAAAATAGAGGTACACCATTTCCAACAGCGTTTCCAAATCTTTTACGGATGAACTGCCGTTGAAACCTTCGGTGAGGTCGTTGATGTAAGGCGATACAGAGAAAACCTTATCCGCCAGCAATTTTTCGAGGGCAATGTTATCAAAATCGCCAATGCCACTGTTGGCAACGATGGTGGCAGCCAAATCGGCCGATATATCCATGTTCTGACCATACAGCGAATTTCCTCCCAAACTGTAAGCCGAGAACAAGATTTCATCATCCTTAAAATCAGTTGGTTTTACCACCACAACTGCCCCGTTTGAAAGAGTCCATTCCACGGCGCCAACTTCATCCAACTGCTTCTCTCCAACAACTTTTCCGGCAGCAATCTCTTCATTAATCAGTGGCTGATCCAGTACAACATCTTCGTATGCTTCCAGTTCCGTGGACTGCATTTCATCCAAAACAGCCAACACTTCATTTTCCGAAGGCACAGGCACTCCTTCGATTTCGGGTGCGGTAACAACAATCACCCGGCTTTCATCAATGATCCATTCATTGGCCAGGGCATTCACCTCTTCCAGCGAGATTCCCGGAATAAATTCCTGATAATACTGATATTCCTTTTCAATGCCCGGGATGGGCTCCCGGGTCATCAGAAAATTACGTTTGTATTCTTCCGCGTAAGCATTCGATTTTTGCTTATCGCGTTCATTGTACGCTTTTTCGATGGAAGATAGCATGGCCTTTTTCATGCGTTCAAGCTCGGTTTCGGTGAAACCAAAACGTTTTACCCGCTCATTTTCTTCCAGCACGGCTTTGATCCCTTTTTCAATCTGACCGTTTTGGCAAACCGCCATCGAATAATAGACGCTGGCCGGGCCAAACAACTCTTCGTACGCCGAAGCGCCGTAAATAAATGGCGGGGTGGCCGATTGTGTCAGCTCCTGCAACCGGCCACTGATCATTCCGTTAAACAAGCGGTGCTTAATGCCCTCGCGGTAATCGGCCAGGGTTTTGCTGATCTTCAGCGGATGCTTGTAAAAAATTTGGGCGATGGGATATTGTGCTTCCTTGTCGGTAACCACCGACACCAATGTTTCCGCATGACCCGGAATATCGAAATATTGCTTCTCGCGTGGGTTTTCGGGGGCAGGAACGGTCGAGAATTTCTCTTTGATACGTGTGACCATTTCTTCCTGGTCAAAATCTCCAACAGCAACAATAGCCTGTAAATCGGGACGGTACCAATCACTCCGGTAGCGACGCAGCGTTTCGGGCGGACAGTTGTCCACGATCTCCATTTTGCCAATGGGCAAACGCTCAGCATAGCGGCTGTTGTGCAAAAACACCGGTAGCCATTCCTGCATCATCCGCTCGTTGGCATCACGCCCGCCGCGCCATTCCTCGTGAATGACGCCGCGTTCTTTTTCAATTTCCTCGTCCGAGTCGGTGACCTGGCATGCCCAATCGTACATCACCTGCAACCCTTTTTCGATGTACTCGTCCTGGTCCAACGGCACTTTGATCATGTAAACCGTTTCATCAAAACTGGTGTAGGCATTCACTTCGGGCCCAAATTCCATCCCGATAGATTCCAGGTAACTCACCAATTCATTTTTAGGAAAGTTCTCGGTTCCGTTAAAAGCCATGTGTTCGCAAAAATGGGCCAGTCCCTGCTGGTCATCATCTTCATCAACCGAGCCAGCCCGCACTACCAGGTACAAATCGGCCCGGTTTTGGGGCGTACTGTTTGAACGGACGTAGTAGGTCATTCCATTTTCCAGCACACCTTTGCTCACGTTGGGGTCAACCGGGAGCAAATCATCCGGATTTAGGGGCGACTGGGCAAAACCAGCCACAAAAAATAGCAGGAATAGAAAATTGAAAAGATGTTTCATCGTTCGATTTTTTATGTTTTGGTATGAGTATCTTCCGTTTATGTATAATTACAAATGATTTTTCAGGCTCACACTGAAAGCATTTTCTTCGTTGCTCGGGGCATAGCGGTACCTGGCCTTCAGCTCTTCGGGACCATTGTCGGTTAAATAAGAAAAGGACGTAAAATCCAGCAAGTCCAGGTCATTGTAATCGTTTCCGATACCGAACGTAGTTTCGGGCAATATTTGACGGTGCTCGCACAAAAACCGGATGGCATTGCCTTTGGAAACTGTGCGGTGAAAAATTTCCATCCACACGTAACCGGAATCCAATGGTGAGCTGGCCCGTAGCACCTTGATATCTTCACACTGGTGTTCCAGTTCGGCTTTGAGATCATGAAACTGGGCTGCATCGCGAAACATGACCAAAAACTGACAGGCATCCGAATTCACTTGCCCGCTGTTTGGCAACGCTTCAGACACCGAATTGTGAAAACCGAAATAGCGTTCAAACTCGTGACAAAATTCCTTCCCGCGGTGATACCAGCACCTGAAATTATTGGGCACAGGCCGGAACAAATGAAAGTTCAGATCCTTGGTAATGAGTAATTCCAGGATTCTGTTGACCGTACCCTGCTGTATATTCTGGTAATAGATAAGCTCCCGCTTCAGGCAGTCGTAAATTCCGGCCCCCGACGAAAAGGCCACGTAATCAAAAGGTACATGATCGGGAATAACTTCCCGAACTTTTTTGAGGTTCCGCCCGGTGGCCACCACGCGCAAAATATTGCGCTCGCCCAACAGTTCCAGCATTCTCAGGTCATCCGGGCTGATCGACTTGTCGTTCCGTAACAACGTACCATCCAGGTCTGTCGCCACCAATCCGATATTTTTTTCAACACTCATTTAGTCCACTAACTGATAACTACTAATTTGCACCGGTGCATTGAGCGAGGGCAACACTTTTTCGAGCAAAATACCTTCAGCGGGGCTTTGCGCATGGCCAAAGGTAGCACGTACCCCCATCGAAATAAACTGAACTGCCCGATCGAGTGCAATCGGTAAACTGTCTCCCTGCAACAACGAACCGACCATCACGCTGGCAAAAGCATCGCCAGTACCCGGATAATTGGCCGGCAGGTAATCGCAACTTACCCGCCAAAAACGTTTATCAACAGCATTCAGGGCAATCACCGACGTGTTGTTTTCCTGTGCCTGATCGGGTACGCTGGTAATAATCACCTGCTTCGGTCCCATATCTGCCAAACGTTTACACCAGCCTTTCAGTTTATCCAAACCGATGTTTTTATCGTAAGGCTCGTCCAGCAAAAAGGCGGCCTCGGTTAGGTTCGGGGTAATCACTTCGGCACAGGCTACCAGTTCCTTCATTTTTACGACCATCTCCGGGCTGAATGTCGAATAGAGTTTTCCATTGTCGCCCAGCACCGGATCCACAACAACCAGTTGATCGTCCATGGCAAAATCGCGGATGAAACTTTTCACCATATCAATTTGGTCAACAGCGCCCAGGTAGCCGGAATAAATCGCGTCAAACTGAATATTCAGCTTTTTCCAATGAGCAATGATATGGGGCAGTTCCTGGCTTAAATCTTTGGCATGAAAGCCGGGAAAAGCACTGTGGGATGATAAAACGGCCGTGGGGAGCGGACATACCTGAACGCCCATCGAGGATAAGATCGGAATAATGACCGTTAGCGAAGCCCTGCCAAATCCGCTGAGATCGTGGATAGCCGCCACGCGCTGCAAATGAATTCTCATGACAAAAAGTTTTGATAAACTTACAAAAGAATCTGCTTAAAACTTCAAAGATACTGATGAAAGTCCTCCCGCGGCTGGTCAGGATTTGCCAGCATTCGAAATATCTTGATTAGGACAGTTTGCAAAACCGCTCCAGCGAGAGAAGTCTTCAGACTTGGGTGCAATGACTGTGTTGCCTCTTGCAATGACCACTTAAACGCAAACAACGACCGCTCGAACCCGCGCAATGATCGCTTCAACTCAAACAATGACTGCTCTTACCCGCGCAATAAACGCTTCACCTGAAACAATGTCAGCTTTGAGTGAAACAATGTCAGCTTTGACTTCTGCAACGGCTGCTCCGGCCAATGCAATGACTGCTTAAACTTGTGCAATGGCTGCTCTGGCTAATGCAGGGGCAGACTAATTAATTTTAAAGGTAATGTCAATATTTTTGTTGTGGATTTCATCTCCAATTAAAGCGCGCAATTCAATTATTTTCATCTTAATCTCTTCCTGAATATGCATTGCTTTTCTTGGATTTTTGCCCGAAATAAGTGTACATGATAGTACCTCATCGCAGTGTTCACATGAATATTCAATGGATTTTCCGGTAGGGGATATGTTTCTTATATTCATAGCCTTTGAACCGCATGTTGGACATTTTTTGAAATTATAAAGTGGGATTACGGTATCATTTAATTTCCAATAAAGTTTTTGAATTTCACGTACAACTACTTCACCTTTCTTTTTCTTATTCTTTTTTGCCTGATAACTGAATATGATTATCACGGCTAATACAATTATAAGTATTACAAATAAGTTCATGATAGGTCTCAAATTTTAGTTTTGTCTAACCTGCTTCGCCGGATTTATGCCAATATTGACCGAAGCTGCTGTATCGAATAACAAATTCGATCCTACTGGCTGTATTAGCGCATCCCGATGTATAAGGGGTAATTTATTTCTTCAGTAGATTAACAAATTCTTCTGTAAATTGGTATTTTGGTGAATTCCTACCCTCTTTTATGTCGATAATAAAATCAGCACGTTCAATGATCCTGATATTACTGATTAAATTTGGGTGTTCGTCCTCATAGTAAAAGAATACCGGCTGCTTGGTATTAAATGGAACTTGTTTGCTTGGTGATATGAAAAATTCTCTACAATCTTTCATGTTAGAACTTTTCAAATCTGCCCTCATTTCATTTATCAAATTAGGCATCCGCTTCTGTATCTCAAGAAATTTCTTTTTCCTTTCTTTTCTAAGGTCTTTATTTTTAGCTTTTTCAGAAAGTCTAGTAGCAAAATAATTACCAAAAATCCCCACAACTAATCCAGATAGAAATGTAATAATGTGTGAAAATGTCGGATTCATATGATATATTATTTGGGTTAATCGAAGCAGTCGCCATTAGACAATAATTATAAAATAGCTATGACAACTCAAATATCATTTGTTTCAACTTGTTTCTTTGCCCGCTGGCACGCATTATTTAGTCTTTAAATCATTAAAAGCTATATTATTCAGATGATTAATCATTGTAAGAATGTCCTGAATCAGACTGATGCAACGTAAGAAATAATCAAGTGCCAAATAGTACCCAAAGGGTTGTTTGGTCAAGTTTAGAAAAACCAAATGACTCCCTGTTTTGCTATGTGCTATTTTTGTATAAATAAATCCATCAAAAATATCTCGGAATGTTAGTTTTTTGCCATTAATAAGGAATGGCCATGATTTATCAAATTCAGATTTAAGGATATCACGTAATTCAACAAACTTATTTAATATTTCATGATCATGGCAATTTTTATTATAAAACTCATTAAGGTTGCGAATAGAAATAGGCTCATTATCCTGAATAAAAAACCGTAAATTAAGTACATAACTCTCTATATTTTCTAAATCGGGAAAATTTGCATCTGAACCTAATGTGTTTGTTTTAAAATCAAAAGAAAATCTCCATCCTGGATTATTCATAAAACGAATCAAACTTGACGATTCCAATCGGTCAAACTTTTCTTTAAAAAGGTCTAATATCGCTTTAGGAGTTGCTTTTTTATCCATTTTTATTTTCCTTTTCTATTTTTTTAAATTAAAGTAACAGGATTGAATTCTAATATTAGTTACCCCCCGCTGGCGCGCTTTTGCAAAGCGTGCCGAGATTATTTAATCACTATTATGCCAAGCATAACCTTCTCTCCGGTTTAATCAATCGCGCGGCTCATCTCTATCATCGCTTGATCAAAAATATAAAGACTTTTTTGAAACGGGCCAACTTGAAAAACTATTTCATAGTTTGCACGAAATACTAGTGGTCCCTAAGGATTTTTGTTTTTACAAAACAAAGCACGGATCACAGCGCCAGCAGAAAAAGCAAATAATTTAATCTTTCACGCAGCGCACGGAGAACCCAGACTCCTTATTGCTGCTGCTTCTGCCTAGATCGCTGTAATCGTAGCCAGCATACCGGCGCCAGGCGTAATTGGCATAATCCGCTGTAGCGCTCCACCAGTAGCTGTAGTAACCATTGTTGCTGAGCGAACCAATGTTGAGACGGAAGCCACCCGGAAGGGCTGTAAAGCCGGTTTCATTGGTCGCTCCTGTATTTGGGCTTCTCCAATGCGTGGTGCCGGTTTCTTTTAGTTTTCCACCGGCTACGGTTATTCCGCCCAGATAATCGGTTAATTCTGCCCACTCTGCATCGCTTGGTAAATGCCAGCCTGCGGGGCATACGCCCTGCACGCCGCTTGGGTTTGAACTGCTGCTCGCGGAACCTGCCATGGCCGCAGGCCAGTTGTATAAAACACCGTAAATGTTGTAATTTGATGTGGCTTTGGCATCGTCTATATTGGTACCATCGTAACCATACACATAGTAATACGGAGTTGATTCGGAACCGGTCCCGGGACCAACCACACTTGGCAGGTACTTCAGGTTTTCGTCCATCCATACCTGATTGCCTATGGTTACATAGTGATACACATTGCCATCGCGACTGTCGGTAAATGTACCTGATCCGGTTAGGTTAGCAACACTTATTCCAGGGATAATCACATATTGTTCGCTTCCCAAGAACAAGGTATCGCCAGTTAACGAAACACTGAGCGTTACATACGCTTTTGTAGCGGCATCCTGTGCGTCGGTGGGGTTGGTAACATTTTTTAACTGGGCATTAACCGAATTTCCTAAAGCTGCAACATCACCAATAGTTTGTGTTTCGGTGTAGTTGTCAAGTTTATTGTTCCAATAGATGGTGTCGGCCTCAGTAATTCCGTTTGCTACCGATAAAACAAATACAGGATCTGTTTCGGGAATCTCCCCGCTTACTGTTTCTGCTGTTGTTGCATGCAACGCGTAAGGAACGCTCAGTAATTGGCTTGTGCCGGTTATGGTGTAGTTTGCACCGCCGTTCAAATCGGTTTCGGTTTTAATAAAATAGGGTCCGTTTGCCCAGTTGATGGTTACAAAATTGCCACTTACTACTGTTCCAGCTCCAATTTCAATACTTACCAATCCGTTTGCATTGGTGGTTGGGAATTGTCTTTCTACGTAAACCGAAGTACCACTTGCAGAACCTTGTAGTATGCTTATTTGCATGCCTACACTTGTGTTAGTTACTAACTGGCCGCTACTATTGCGAATTACTGCCTGATAGCTCATTTTTTCAGGTGATTGTGCACCTGCCTGCTGTGGCAGGAACACACTTGCGGTTAAGAATATCCCGATAGCCACCGGGACCAACATTGTAAATATCCTATTCATTTTATTGTCCTCCCCCTATTTTTTTATCACTTTAAATGTTTTTACTTCTTTGTTTTCTTGTATCACTGTCACAAAATAAGTTGCTGGAACAAGGTTGCTCATAACAATACTTGTTTGATTGCCTGTGATTTTTTCGCCTTGCAAAAGGTTTCCGTTCATATCGTACAGCTGAAAGCGTAAATCTTTTAACGTTTCACTTTCAATTATCAACTGTAAATAATCGGCAGTTGGGTTGGGATAAGCTGAAACCGTAAGGTTTATGCCTATGGCTTCTTCCAATCCAGTTACCACGGAAATTTCATAGGGTTGCTGTACCCCTTCAGCTACTGAGCCATTTGTGCCTGTATTAATTTGGTACGCGACTTGCCCCACGGAGAAACCTGCTGAGCCTCCGCTGCCCGAAGCATTACTGCCTGTGGCGTTAACGCTTTCCTGTGCCTGCAATGCTGTCAGTCCGAGTCCTAACAAAAGTACGGCACTTAATTTTAGTCGTTTGTGTCGCATGTTTGACCTCCTTTTTTATTGGTAAACACTCATTAATTTATTTATTTCGGTCTTTATTTTGTAGTTGGGGTCTTGGCCCAGTGAACGTTAGCGCTCAGGTATATGAGCGTTGCGTATTTTACGCAGAAATGATGAAATGAGGTACACACGGTATGTTTAAACCGATACACCGAAACCAATCTTCCGTTCATCGAAAAAAGGCTGGCAGCCCGGAAAACAAATGATAGTTTTAGACTGTAATTTATATCTTTGTAAGCCTTTACAAAAAATGAGATATATGAAAATTGCTTTGATTGGATACGGCAAAATGGGAAAGACCATTGAACAGATTGCCCTCGACCGCGGACACGAGCTAGTACTCACCATCGATATCACCAACCAACACGATCTGACAGTTGAAAACCTCCGGAAAGCTGATGTGGCCATCGAATTTACCATTCCCACTTCGGCAACAGCCAATTACGGGCTTTGTTTCGAGGCCGGCATTCCGGTTGTCAGCGGCACCACCGGCTGGCTCGACCGGAAAACGGAGGTGCTGGATGAAATGAACAAACACAACGGAACGTTTTTCTACGCTTCCAACTTCAGCCTTGGGGTGAACCTGTTTTTTGCCCTCAACAAGAAACTGGCCGCCTTAATGGCCAACCGTCCGGAATATGATATTTCGATGGAAGAAGTGCACCATACCCAAAAGTTGGATGCTCCCAGCGGAACAGCCATTACCCTGGCCGAAGAGCTTTTTGAAAACCATCCCGGCAAAAAATCGTGGACACTGGATAAACCAACAAGCCCGGAGCAGATGCAAATCACCGCCATTCGAGAGGGGCAGGTTCCCGGCATCCACCGCATCAAATACGAATCGGAAGTCGATCATATCCTGATCGAACACAGCGCCAAAAGCCGCCAGGGATTTGCCCTCGGCGCCGTATTGGCCGCCGAATTCAGCTTCGGCAAAAAAGGAATGTTAACCATGAATGATCTTTTAAACTTATAATACATGAGGAATTTATTGACCAACAAATGGTTCAAGTTCATTTTAGTGGGACTTATTTACAGTCTGTGGGTAATCTGGCTCGAAAACTACTGGTGGTTTATTGGCCTGGCCATCATCTTCGACATGTACGTCACTAAAAAAGTACACTGGGCTTTTTGGAAAAAGAAGAATCCGCCAAATGGCAAGCAAACCAAAGTAGTTGAATGGGTCGATGCCATCATTTTTGCCGTCATCGCGGCTACATTCATCCGCATGTTCTTCATCGAAGCGTACACCATCCCCACTTCTTCGATGGAAAAATCGATGCTGGTGGGCGACTTCCTATTCGTAAGCAAAACTTCTTACGGACCCAAGCTGCCCAACACGCCGCTGTCGTTTCCGTTTGTTCACCACACCATGCCTTTTTCGCAAAAAACCAAATCGTATGTGGAATTGATCCAGAGACCGTACAAACGGATTGCCGGTTTCGGAGAGGTAAAGAACAACGATGTGGTGGTGTTCAACTTTCCGGAGGGCGACACCGTGGCTACCAACATGCCTACGCAGAGCTACTACAACCTGGTGCGAAATTATGGCCGCGAACGCGTATGGGCCGACACCCGCACCTTTGGCGAAATCATCAGCCGTCCGGTGGATAAACGTGAGAATTATATCAAACGCTGCATAGGCATTCCGGGCGATGTGGTGGAAATAAAAGACGGGCAGGTATTTGTAAACGGAAAAGAACAAGAGCACTTTGCCGGTATCCAATACGATTACATTGTAACTACAAACGGTACAGCCATCAATAAACGGACCCTGGAGAAAATCGGCATTTCGAAAGCTGACCAACAGGTGTTCAACGGCTCGCAGTTTTTGTTCCCGATGACCGGCGAACAGGCTGCACAGATTGAAAAACTCACCAATGTAACTTCGGTGAAAAAAGTAAATATGGCTGCCGGCAATTGGGACCGCAATATTTTCCCTTTCAGCTCGAACTACCCGTGGAACGTGGACAATTTTGGCCCGTTGGAAATACCGAAAAAAGGGAAAACCATTAGCCTAACGATGGAAAACCTGCCACTTTACGATCGAATTATCGACTTGTACGAAGAGCACGATCTGAACGTAAAAGACAGCACCATTTATATTGACGGCGTGGCCACCGACAACTACACCTTTGGCATGGATTACTACTGGATGATGGGCGATAACCGCCACAATTCGGCCGATTCGCGCTACTGGGGATTTGTGCCCGAAGACCACGTTGTGGGTAAAGCTGTTTTTATCTGGCTGTCGCTGGACAAGGAAAAAAGCCTTCCGGCCAACATCCGCTGGAGTCGTCTGTTCCGGGTTGTCCGGTAAAAACGAACGGCAAGGCATTCAAAAAAGGATAATTGGCCCATTGGTTAATTATCCTTTTTTTCTTAATTTACAGCAAAAATACGATTATGTCAGTTGGTATTGTTTTCATCCTTGTGCTGGCCATGTTACTGGTCATTTTCACCCTCCAAAACGCCATGTTGATTGATATTAAGCTGCTATTTTGGCAAATCAGTGATCTTCCGCTGGTTCTTGCGCTGATTATTTGCGTCTTGATTGGCATGCTGGCTGCCATGATGATTTACTACCCCCGGATCTGGAAACTGAAATCAACGGTAAAAGATCAGCAAAAGCAACTGGCGAAACTGACAGAAACGTTATCCCAACAAGACAATCACCCCGAAGGCATTGAAATGACCGGAGGATCTGAAAAAGGATTTTTTACCGAAGAAGATTAATGACAACGCAACCAATCCTGTTAAGTTCGGCTTATTTGCCGCCAATCCAATACGTCTCAAAATTTTTGCTGCATCCGTCCGTGTTAATCGAGGCACACGAACATTTCATCAAGCAAACCTTCCGCAACCGGACGATCATTCTGGCTGCAAACGGCCCGGAAGCCTTGATTGTTCCGGTAGAAAAAGGACGCAGCCCCAAGCAAAAAATGAAAGACCTGCGCATTTCGTACGACACGAACTGGCCGCATATTCACTGGCAAGCCATTGTTTCGGCTTACAACTCATCGCCATTTTTTGAAATTCTGGAAGCCGATTTCCGCCCCTTCTTTGAAAAGAAATTTGATTTTCTTTTTGACTTTAACTTCCAACTGTTGCAGGTTGTTTTTGATATCCTTGAAATATCGCCCGATATCAGGTTTACAGAAGATTTTGAAGCAGTACCGGAAAATTGCCTGAATTTCAGGGAAGCCATTCAGCCCAAACTGAAAAAATCAGTTCCCGATCCGTTTTTTGAGCCGATCGTTTACACACAAGTGTTTGATGACAAATTCGGGTTCATTCCCAACCTGAGTATTTTGGACCTACTTTTCAACTGCGGATCGGCCAGTTACGAGGTCTTGCTGAAAAGCAATCTATCGCCCGAAAAATCGGGAAAATTCCAACTTGGTTTGTAACCTTATTTCAGAATTTGTTCGACAAATTCGGCAATCAATTCCGCATGATCAAATGCCAACTCGGGTAACTGATCCAAGGGAAACCAGTTGGCACTTGCAGCATCATCGCCACCTTGCACAATTGCGTTTTCAGGCACATAGCCGTAAAACAAAACCGAGATCGTCCGTCCACGGGGATCGCGATCTACTTTATCAGCAGTTTTAAATTGGGTCAACTCCGGAATTTCCAATCCTGTCTCTTCCTGTAATTCCCGTTTACAGGCATCCATAAGCAATTCGTCCATCTCCACAAATCCCCCGGGAAGCGCCCACTTTCCCATAAATGGTTCAATCCCGCGCTGAATAAGCAACAATTCGTGGCTTTCTTCTTTTAAGACAATCGCATCAACAGTTAATGCCGGACGTGGATATTTGTAAGTGTACATTTTGAATGATGATTGGTGATTGGTGAATGATGATTTTAGGACTAAACGACAAACGTTACGGAAGTATCCGTTTCATCACGCGCATTTTGTGCGAGTAACGTTTGGTATCAATATTGAAAATGCCAAACTGGTCCACATTGTCGATGCGGACTTTACCGGAAGCATGAATAATTTTATTCTTCTGCCAGATAATTCCAACATGGACAATGTTCCCGTCATCATCGTCAAAAAAGGCGAGGTCGCCGGGCTGCGATTCTTCCACGAAACTCAAGGCCACTCCTTCGCGCACCTGATCTTTGGCATCGCGCGGCAATGTTATGCCGGCCATTTTATAAATAATCTGAGTGAAGCCCGAACAGTCGATCCCGAAAGGTGAACGTCCGCCCCACAAATAGGGCGCATTAAAAAACATCAGGGCATGTTGGATCATGAAATTTCGCACGTTATCCGGTTGCTGGTACCTGAACTTACCATTCATTTTAAACACGTCGCGATTGATGGAAAATTCGTGCTTATAAGGTCTCCAGCAGGGCAACGAACTCCCGGCAACAATCATCATGTTTTGCTCGTCGGTTACCGGAACCAGGCTTAAAATATCCGTAGAAACGGCTGACGGCGACTTTTCAATTTTATGGAACAACCTGTCGGTCACCGGTGTAACCATTTTCTGGTCCACCCAACCTTCATAGCCATCATAGGCCATGGTGACACGGCACCAACCAACAAAAAGTTCATGTACCAAAAAGTGCTCGCCAAACAGAATCTGCGAGGTCATTTCACTTTTTTCGGAGGGTTCCTTTCGCAATGGAATAATACTCAAACCGGAAATCCCGTAATTCATACGTTCAATAATTACTTCGTAAGATCACATAAAACCCGCTCGAAAATACACTAATTGCTGGTGAATTAATTTACCATGGCGTGTTTCATGAAAGAAATTGCTAATTTTATTTTTCAAAGATAAAACTTCGGAATAAGTTTTAATACTTTACAAAAGTCGCTAAAAAGATATTTATGAAAAAGTTATTAACCCGGCTGGCTCAGTATTATCATTTCTTCTATATCGCATTTGCTTTTTCTGCCGCTATATTTTTGCTCTATCTGATTATTCCCGGGGAAAGCCGGTTTCGGTACGAATTTCAAAAAAATGCCCCCTGGCGCCACGAAACCCTGATTGCCCCTTACAATTTTGCCATTTACAAACCCGATGAAGTAATAAAAAGCGAGCAGGATTCCGTCAAAAAACAGTTCATTCCGTATTACACCAAAGATACGTTGGTGAGCCTGCTGCAAAGCCGGAATTTCGAGTTGGAATTGCAGGGGATCAGTGGTGAGCTACCAGCTCTGAAACCGGAAACCATCCAACAATTAACCTCGCACCTGACCAAAATCTACCAGGCTGGGGTTATCGCCCAATCTCCCGAGGCCCATCCGGTTTTGAAAGATAAGAGCGAATTGTTTGAAGTGAGCGATAAAATGGCCCGAAAAATTCCGGTGAGCTCTGTTTATTCGATGAAAACTGCCTTTCAAAGTTTAAGTGACAGCGCCCGGACCTTGCTAAAAGACCAATACGAAAACCTGAACCAGAGCACCAACCTGGCCGATTATATTCAGGCAAACCTGAACTACAATGAAGAATTTAATGCGCTGGAATTGGAGAAACTTATCAATTCGGTATCACTTACTCAAGGAATGGTGCAGGCTGGCGAGCGTATCATTTTCAAAGGAGATATTGTTACGCCTGACAAATTTCTGATTCTGGAATCGCTGAAAAAAAGTTATTCCATCAAACAGGGTTACAACATGGACCGTTACCTGCTCATTCTGGGCAAGTTGATCCTTATCATTGCCTGTCTGCTCATCCTCATTCTGTACCTGGCCTATTTTCGTCCGGAGATTTTCAGGGAAAAGCGGCACCTGAGCTTCATTCTACTGCTAATCATCCTGATGGTGTTTTCCACGCGCTTTGTTTCGCAACACGATTTCATCAACATTTATGTTGTTCCATTGGCCATTCTCCCAATCTTGCTGCGTATTTTTTTCGATTCGAGAACAGCAATTTATGCTTTGTTGGTTACTTCGCTCTTAATCGGATATTTTGCGCCAAACAATTATGAGTTCATCTTTATGAACATTATTGCAGGCATTATTGCTGTTTTTAGCCTCGACAAACTTCACCGGCGGTCGCACCTGGTATTTACAGCTTTGTGGGTACTGATCAGCTACTCGGTTGTTTACCTGGCACTTTCCATGATTCAGGAAGGCAACATGGAGGCCATCCGCTGGGAGGAATTGGAATGGTTCGCAGCAAACGCTGTCCTTGTACTGCTGGCTTACCCGCTGATTTATATCTTCGAAAAGATGTTCGGATTCGTTTCGGATGTGACCCTGATCGAATTATCGAACACGAACCAGCCCCTGCTGCGAAAACTGGCAGAGGAAGCGCCGGGCACGTTCCAACATTCGTTGCAAATTGCCAACCTGGCCGAGGCCGTTATCCACCGCATTGGCGGAAATCCGTTCCTTGCATACGCAGGCGCCTTGTACCACGACATTGGCAAAACAAACCAACCTGCATATTTTATTGAGAACCAATCTGCCGGAATGAACCCGCACAGCGAGTTGGATTATAAAGATAGCGCCCGGGTCATTATCGACCATGTAACGTATGGCGTGCGACTGGCGCGTAAGCATAAGCTGCCCGAAGTATTAATCGATTTCATCAGCTCGCACCACGGCACCACGCAAGCCAAGTATTTTTACACCCTCTATAAAAATGAAAATCCCGATATGGCGATTGACCCCAAAGAGTTTTCTTATCCAGGTCCCCGGCCTAAAAGTAAGGAAACTTCGGTGGTCATGCTCATCGACGGAATCGAAGCAGCTACCCGTGCACTCAAAGAAAAAACACCCGATAACCTGAAAACAGTGATTGAAAATATGGTGCAGCAAAAAGTGGATGACGGGCAGTTGGACAATGCAGACCTCACCCTGCGAGATATCCGAATCGTGAAAGAAACCCTGACAGAAAAGTTGATGAATATTTACCATATCCGAATCGAATATCCGAAAGAAAACACATAACAGAATACATAACATTTCCTGTCATGCTCAAATCCAGAACTCTCTATTACTTGTTAACAATCTGTTAATAAAGAATGTAGGAAAACGCTTTTATTTTGGATGAAGATATCTTAAATTGCATAAACGAAAAATTTAGCGCTTATGTATCCACTATTGGCAATAAGATCGCATGAAATTCTGGCAATTCAGTCACTGTTTATCCTGTTGATAATCCTGCCAGCCTTAGCTGTTATGAGTGTAAGGCGAAATGACTTTACCAATCATGACCGATACGTCTGGCTTACAATTATTATCCTTCTGCCCATCATTGGCCCATTTCTGTATATTTTTATTGGCCGTAATCGCCGGCTCAACAGGTACTAGGCATACATGACAAAATTGCTCCAGGAATGAATTTTCCTGCATCCGTCACTTCATTTACCCAAAAGGTGAATTGATTTCAATGTACTTATGCAAGTACGGCAAGTTATTTCTTGTCTTGTTTCGATCCTTTAATTTCTGGTATTGATCAAATAAATCAATGAGGCCTGCGACCTTATCAATTTATTTTGCCGTAAACAACGGCTAAAATCGCCTGCTCTTTGTATTCAGCCTGATATAATAATTCCTCAGCACGGTGCTTCAACTCCTTCACTTTTTCATCATCATCCAGGCCCGACAGATTTATCAAAACATTCAGGTAGGCTCCCTGAACCGCAGTTCGGGCACACAGTGCCCCTACCCCGGCATCAGAAACCGAATTGGGATTGCCCCGTTCTGCCATTTGCCCAATAACCTCCATCGATGCAAAAGCGGTTTCCATCACCTCCAGTGGCACCATAATCACATGCAGTGTCGCCTGTTGTATCGCTGCAGAGCGCAGCGCTTTTTCTTCTGCTGTGTTTTTGGGAAGGTCAAAGGCTTCCATGATTTGATTAAATGCCTGCGTATCATCGTCAACCAACTGCAATAACTTTTGCTGCCATGTTTTTGCTTGTTCTGCCCATTCGGAAAACTCTTCCCAACGTTCATCCCAACCCCTTTTATGCGCCGACAAATTAGCTACCATACCAGCAAGCGAAGCACCAAGCGCCCCAACGTAGGCAGAAACTGAACCGCCTCCCGGAGCGGGCATTTCCGAAGCCGTTCGATTTACAAAATTCTCCAGGTCTAGTTGGCGAAGCTTCGGCTCCCGGTTTTCCAGCAAGTACTCAATAATCCGCTGTTTCGGGTCGAATGGCGCTAACTCGTCCAGCCCCATCGATTTTACAGCAATCTTAATGATTTCCTCGTCCGCAATCCCGGTGGAACGCTGTTGCTTACGTAAAAAATATTTTCCGGCATCCAGCATGGCTTGTAAGGGGATCAAGCCAATCAGCTCCGAACCCGTGACGCGCATACCCCGTTTTTCCGCACTTTTACACACTTCTTCAAAAGCCACGTGAACAGGGGTCACCGTAATATCGGTCAGGTTCATGGATAGTTGGGCAATGCCATATTCCTCGATGAACCAACCAATAGCACGTACTTTTTTCAACGATCCGGGAATACGGATCGGCTCACCGGTTTCATCTTTCACCAGTTTACCGGTAACAGGATCGCCTTCACGGAGCAGCCTTCCGGCTTCGCGCACATCAAAAGCGACAGCATTGGCACGCCGCACGGACGTTGTGTTCAGGTTGACATTGTAAGCAATCAGAAAATTGCGTGCACTCACAGCAGTTGCCCCCGATTTGGCATTAAACTCAGCCGGGCCGAAATCCGGTTGCCAATTCGGGTCTTTCAGTTTCTGCGGAAGGCCTTCATACTCGCCCGAACGGCAATTGGCCAAACTTCGGCGTTCTTCGTTTTGAGCAGCAAATTCATAACAATACACGGGTATTGCCAATTCTTCGCCAATCCGTTTCGCCAACTGGCGGGCATATTTTGCAGTTTCCTCCATACTGATATTGGCCACCGGAACCAACGGACAAACATCGGTAGCGCCAAAACGCGGGTGCTCGCCGTGATGCTGGCTCATATCAATCACCTCTGCGGCCTTTTTTACGGCCTGAAAGGCAGCCTCGACAACGGCACCGGGCGAACCAACAAAAGTAACCACTGTCCGGTTGGTTGCTTTACCGGGATCAACATTTAATAGCTTAACGCCCTCAACACCTTCAATGGCATCGGTAATTTGTTTGATGACAAGCGGGTTCCTTCCTTCACTGAAGTTAGGAACACATTCGATTAACTGATTCATACAACTAGGTAGTTTAGATAAATTCTCCGTCGAGGATAACGGTTTCGATCAGGTTACTTCCAAAATAATAGGGAACCGAAGCATAACCAGGTAATTCGCGGGTGATAAACAAATTACCAAGTTTTCCTTCGCAAATACTTCCGCATATACCTTCAACCCCCATCGCGTAAGCAGCATTGATTGTTGTTGCATTGACGGTTTCTTCAGGTGTCATTTTATAATTGATGCACCCCAGTGATTGCACAAAGTTCATATTTCCCGAAGGTGAAGAACCTGGATTAAAATCGGAAGCCAAAGCAACCGGAAGTCCGGCTGTAATCATCTGCCGAACAGGCGACTGGGGCATATTCAGGAAAAAAGCTGCTCCGGGAAGGACGACCGGCATCGTTTCCGTGCCCTTTAGAAACTGGATTTCATCGTCGCCCACATATTCCAGATGGTCAACCGAAAGCGCATTGTATTTTACCCCCACCTGAACGCCCCCGCTAAATCCTAATTCATTGGCATGAATTTTTGGGCGCAGTCCGTATTTAATCCCTGCCATCAGTATTTGCTCGGTTTCAATCGGCGTGAAGAATCCCAGGTCGCAAAACACATCGATGTAATCAGCCAGCTCTTCGGCAGCAACCTGCG
Source organism: Gaoshiqia sediminis (assembly GCF_025907915.1). Taxonomy (GTDB): domain Bacteria; phylum Bacteroidota; class Bacteroidia; order Bacteroidales; family Prolixibacteraceae; genus Gaoshiqia; species Gaoshiqia sediminis. The sequence goes on along the minus strand of NZ_JAPAAF010000029.1, from coordinate 25,203 downwards.
GAATCATCTCATGGACTATCATTTCGATATACTTCTGCCGGTCGGACAAATAGATTTCAGGAATGGCATGTGCCCCGAGAAATGTTGATTTGATGACCATTGGGCTGGTTTCCTTCAACCGACGGATTACCCGTAGCATTTTCAGCTCGCTTTCGGTGGTCAATCCGTAACCACTCTTTATCTCCAAAGCCCCGGTACCCAGCAAAGCAATTTCGTGCAGCCGCTTCATCGAAGCATCAAACAACTCATCTTCGCTATAAGCCTGTAACGTTTTGGCCGAATTTAAAATACCGCCACCCCGCCGGGCAATTTCCTGATAAGACAGTCCGTTGATGCGATCAACAAATTCCTGTTCGCGGCTGGCCGGAAAAACCAGATGCGTATGTGGATCGCAATACGCCGGGAACACCAATCTCCCGGAGCAATCCAATTCCATTAACACGTCATTGTCCAATTTCTCATCGTTCAGGTGGTCCATCGGCCCAAAGCCTTCGATGATCCCATCCCGCATGACCAAATAGGCATCCCGCATAACATTTAAAACGGACATATCCTGTCCTGCTTTATATTTTACGGTACAATCTGCCACCTGAACCAACTCTTTTATATTCTCCAAAACTATTCTCATCTGGCTAATCTTTATTACAAGTTAATCATTGTCACCGAACTAAAATGCTGTTTAAGATCATATCGTGCAATTTTTATTTAAGTTCGGAAATCCACTTTACAAATGCAAACAAAAGTTGTCATCTGCATAATCTCAACGCAAACTTATCGATTGATTTGGCGCTCCGCCCTGTGACTTTCCCTTCGGCAAAAGGCCGAAATAAAAGCATATTTAATCATCAGCCGTAAAAAAACTATTTTATAAACATCCTACTGATTTTTTATTCAACTTTACGCGGCCTTTCAAACGAAGCTTGTTTACAGCCAAGCATGCTTCCTTTCGAAAGCTGTGTAATACTGAAACAGAAAACTGAACATGCAAAAACAGAGCTTGTCATCTGGATATTTAGCCTTACGCTTCATCCATTTGGTGATCTTACTACTTATTGGTGGAAAGACCTTTTCTCAACAATCAATTCTTAGCGGGACTGTTACCGACAGCCAAACCGGAGAACCGATTCCGTATGTCAATATTGTGATTAAGAATTCAGTGACCGGAACCACGACAGATACATTGGGTATTTACCGGATGAAATATCCCGCAAGCACAGATACCTTAGTTTTTTCAGCCATTGGTTATCGCTCGTCCGAAAAAATTATTCCACGAACAATATTATCCTCACTTTCGGTCCAACTGAAACCGGAAACCTTCGATATCTCCGAAATAAAAGTTGCCCCGGATGAAGGCCCCATGCGCAGGCTTTTTCAACAAATCCAACATAATAAGGACAAGAATAATCCGGAACAGTTTACAAAATACTCGTACCGGAAATATACCAAATGGGAATACCAGATCAACCATGTAACGGACAAAATCATTGAGTCGAAACCTTTCCGGAACAACCAACAGGTTTTTAAAACAGCGCCCGACAGCTCGCGCTATTTGCCCCTGTATTTTTCGGAGCAATTGGCATTTAACGAAGTCCAAAAGAATCCGCCGCTGCAAAAGTCAACCGTTATTGCCGACAGGACATCGGGTGTTGGTATATTGAACGAGCTGGAAATTGCGGGCTATACCAGCGCTCTCGACCTGGAGGTGAACTACTACGATAACTTTATCAACCTGTTCACGCAAAACTTCGTAAGCCCTATTGCCGGAAATGGTTGGTTTTACTACAAATATTTTCTGGCGGACAGCCTGCTGGTAAACAGCCACAAAATCTACCGGGTCAACTACCAACCGCGCCGTACCGGAGAAAACACGCTGAAAGGTTATTTTCTGGTTGAAAATCAATATTATTCGATTGTTGAAATTGACGGGGATTTATCGCAAACCAGCAATATCAACTTTTTAAAAAGCCTGCGATTGAAAAGCAACTACACATTTGTGAACGATACCACCCCATTTTTCAAACGGGTTCAAATCGACGCTTTGTTTGATTACATCCCCTTTAAAACCCAAAAACCGGATGCCAAAAGGTTATCCTTATTTTATACGCAAACAGCCAATATCGACCAGGTAACCATCAATCCCAGGGATGAAATTGAACTCAGTAAGCCAAAAGCCCGCTACGAAACCGTTAAACTCCCCGAAACCCATAACCGGGATTCGCTTTTTTGGGCTGCGAACAGGTTGGAAGATTTAACCGAAAAAGAGATCATGGCCAACCGGGTTATTGACTCCATCACGCAACTCAAAGCAATAAAACGCGCCAATAACCTGGCTCGCATGTCGATGACCAGCTACTATGATATTGGCAAGATTGAGCTGGGGCCATTTACCAGTTTTTTTAACACCAATAAAGTGGAAAATTATCATTTCTTTGTGGGTGCGCGCACCAGCGAAGAAATCAGTAAGAACAAGATGATCTGGGGCGGAATCGGTTACGGGACTCGTAATAAAAAAGTCAACGGCATGTTGGGGTTTGGCTATAAATTTCCCACTATCAACCGCCGGGTGATGAAAATCTCTTATGATGACAAGATGATTCGTCATGGCGAAAATGAGAAAATCCTCAACCTGTACGAGAATGCCTTTAGTCCGACGGAAAACAACCTGGTTTCGCAATTATTGAAACATGACCAATTGGATGAAATTTACCGGGAACAAAAGCTTAACGCCATATATGAACACGAATGGCACCCCGGACTATCACAGAAATTAGCCTTCAACTACACCAAACACGAATCGCCTGAGTTCTATCCGTTTTTCAGAAATGATCTCCCGCTAAATTCCGTCAGTGCCGTTGAAATAAGTATAGATACCCGTTGGTCACGCGAAGAAAAACTTATCGACAACGGATTTTTAAGGCTTTACATGGGCACCGAATTCCCTATTGTACATGTTATGATCGGAGGCGGGCAAGTATTTTATGCGGATGAATCGAATTTCTACGGCAAGCTGGGCGCTACAGTAAAACAAGAAATAAACCTGGGACAAAGCCGGTTCGACTACGCGGTTGAAGCTGGCGCATACCTTGGAAAACTGCCCTACACGATGCTCGACATACCGCGGGGCAACGAAACTTTTGGTTGGTATTCGTATGACTTTAACTTACTGAACTACCTGGAATTTGTACACGATAAATACGTGCATACCTACCTGGAATATCACTCGAACGGATTTATCTTTCGCCGCTTGCCACTGCTACGAAAAACAGGCCTGCGGGAGGTTTTCTCCAGTAAAATGATGATTGGTACGTTGAGCGAAAAACATCAGGAAGTGGTGGCATTTCCATCTGCCATTACAAACATGAAGAATCCCTATGTGGAACTTGGCGCCGGAGTTGAAAATATTCTGAGCATGTTTCGGGTGGAAGCCATCTGGCGGGTAAGTCCATCATCGGCAATAGGTGCCCCATCATTCGGTATCCGGGCAAAATTTGAAATCGGCCTCTAACATTTTAAACCTTCCGTACACGAAGGACAATGTTCTCGTCGCCGATCTTTGCCCGAAACAGGTAAACCCCCGAATGTAAATTTTTGATATCCAACCGTACCCGTTGCGCACCGGGAATAATTCGCATGGGTTCCCACTGCTGAACCCTATTCCCCATAATATCCAACAACTCAAAACGGGCGGTGGCATAATCAACAGCTTCAATCTCCACAAAAACATAATCATTGATCGGATTGGGAAATATTTTCTCAATCCGGTAGGGCTTTTCCGCGTCGGTGGTAACCACACCGGGCTGCGAAAATGCTGTAAATCCAATAAGTATGAAAAGAAGAAGTAAAATTTTTGCCCTCATATTTATCTCTTTACAACATTATAGACAAGAATTATTCCATAAAGTTACAATTTTTGGAAAGAAAAAAGCCCGCCAACTGATTGACGGGCGAATTTTTTATGCTGTCCGGGACTATTCTGCCAATGAGATTGCATCAACCGGGCAAACTTCGGCACAAGAGCCACAATCAGTGCAAAGATCAGCGTCAATTTTGTAGATATCGCCCTCAGAAATAGCTTCAACAGGACATTCATCAATACAAGTTCCGCAAGCAATGCACTCATCTGAAATTACATAAGCCATAACACTTCTTTTTTAAGTTAGAGATTACCAGCAAATGTACAAAGTTTGGAAAAAAATCAAAGTACTCCTCCCTGTTTTTTTACCGGTGTAACGACCAACACTTAAAGTCTGCTTAACATGGCATGTCCGGACACTTTCTCTTAAATCCGGTCATGCTTAATCAACCTTACTTGTTTTTCTCCTGTTCTGCAAAGTAGTTGCAGAAATCTTTCAGTCCGCAGGTTGAGCACTTCGGCTTTCGGGCCAGGCAGGTGTAGCGGCCATGTAAAATCAACCAATGATGGGCCAATGGAACCAATTCCTCCGGAAAATACTTCATCAATTGCTTTTCTGTTTCGAGGGGGGTTTTGGCATTGGTGGTAAGCCCAATGCGCGCCGCTACCCGGAACACATGCGTATCCACGGCAAAGGCGGGCTTCTCGTAAACCACCGATGCAATTACATTGGCAGTTTTTCGGCCCACGCCCGGCAACTTCTGCAGTTCGTTCACATCATCGGGAACTACTCCCTTAAAATCGTTCACCAACATGCGGGCCATGCCCACCAAATGTTTGGCTTTGTTATTCGGATAGGAACACGACCGGATATAATCGAACACTTCGGCTGCATCCACCTCGGCCAGCAGCTCCGGTTTGGGAAACCGCTTGAAAAAGTCGGGTGTAATCTGGTTCACGCGCTTGTCGGTACACTGGGCCGATAGGATAACGGCAACCAACAATTCGTAGGGATTTGTATAATGTAATTCGGTTTCGGCAATGGGCATGGCCTGCCGGAAATACCCGATCACCTTCTGGTAGCGTTCTTTCTTTTGCATGTTCAGTTCTTTCAGAACGAACAAAAATAAACCATCCCGCTTACCAAACAAATTATTCCTATTTTTGCGCAAAACAAATTTGACATGACCCCCTACATTCAGGCTGAACAAATTTCAAAGCGCTACGCCGATTTCATGCTCTTTGAAAATATTTCCTTCACCATATTTAAAGACCAAAAAGTTGCCCTGATTGCCAAAAACGGCGCCGGGAAAACCACCCTGATGGAAATTTTAGCGGGTAACGACACGCCTGACGATGGTAAAATCATACAAACCAAAGATGTACGGATTGGGTATCTGCGGCAAGCGCCTGATTTAAATCCGTCGCTGACCGTGCTGGAACAAGCTCTGCAATCGGAAAATCCGACGATGCAAGTGGTCCGCGATTTTGAAGCAGCCATAAAACACAACCAGCAAAATGAAATAGAACGTCTGTCAGCGCGAATGGACGAGCTTCATGCCTGGGACTTCGATGTGAAAGTGAAGCAAATCCTGAGCCAGCTAAAGATTGACAATTTTGACCAGCTGGTAGGCGAACTTTCGGGCGGTCAACAAAAAAGGCTGGCGCTGGCCAATGTACTGGTAAACGAACCGGATTTGCTGATGCTGGATGAGCCAACCAACCACCTCGACCTGGAAATGATTGAATGGCTCGAAAATTACCTGGAGAAGACAAACTGCACCCTGTTTATGGTTACGCACGACCGTTATTTTTTGGACCGGGTGTGCAATGAGATCATCGAGATCGATCAAAATCAGGTGTATTCGTACCAGGGCAACTACAGCTACTACCTGGAAAAACGTCAGGAACGTATTGAACAACAACAGGCATCGACCGAAAAGGCACAAAACCTGTTGCGCACCGAACTGGACTGGATGCGGCGCATGCCCAAAGCCCGCAGCCACAAAGCCAAATACCGGGTCGATCAGTTTTATGAACTGAAAGAAAAAGCGGGCTACAAACGTCGTGACGATAGCATCGACCTAAATATTGCCTCCTCGCGCATGGGCAGCAAAATACTGGAGTTGGAACATGTTTCGAAAGCGTATGGCGACTTAAAACTGATTGAGGACTTTACCTATAAGTTCTCGCGATTTGAAAAAGTCGGCATTGTCGGCAAAAACGGTACCGGGAAATCAACCTTCCTGAATGTTATCACCGGCGCCATTCAGGCCGACAGCGGAACCGTTGAAATCGGCCAAACCATAAAAATAGGCTACTACCGGCAGGAAGGAATCGCCTTTCGGGAAACCGACAAAGTGATTGACGTGGTTAAAAATATTGCCGAAGTCATTCAATTTGAAGACGGCAACAAGATGACCGCCAGCCAACTGCTCACCCGGTTCCTGTTTCCGCCCGAAACGCAGTACAATACCATCGACAAGCTCAGTGGCGGCGAACGTCGCCGGTTGTACCTCTGCACCATACTGATGCAAAACCCCAACTTCCTGATTCTCGATGAGCCAACCAACGACTTGGACATCATGACCCTGAACGTGCTGGAAGATTACCTGGCCGTTTTTGACGGCTGCGTGATTATTGTTTCGCACGACCGCTACTTCATGGACAAGATCGTGGATCACCTGTTTGTTTTCAACGGGAACGGCAAAATCAAGGATTTCCCGGGAAATTATACCATTTACCGCAATAGCGTAGAGGAAGAAGAAAAGCAGGAAAAGGCGGAAGCGGCGGCAAGCGCACCGAAGGCGGTAAGCGAAAAACCCAAAAAGCAATCGCAAAAGCTGACCTTTAACGAAAAGCGCGAGTTTGAGCAACTGGAACAAGACCTCGATCGTTTGGAACGAGAAAAAGCATCTCTGGAAAAAATCATGAACTCGGGCGAATTGTCGCCGGAAGAACTGCTGCAAAAAAGCCAGCGATATTCATCCCTGACCGACGAACTGGACGAGAAAGAATTGCGCTGGCTCGAACTGAGCGAGAAAATATAAGCTTAGTAAACGGCCTGTATTTCCGTTTCTTTCAGCAGGCTCACAATTTCGTGTACCCGGTTGGTGATGGAGCGGGCCGAGATGGTAGCACCCGAGATGGCCTGAATATCTTCGCCATATTTCAGCTCGCCGCCTTTATACCCAACAAACTGTCCCAGCCACTTCTTCGAGCTTATTTCGCCGCCGTGGTCCGAAATATAGTTCACCACCCGCACCATTGCGGTGGCCTTATCCAACCCGGTGAGCAGAAAAAACCGAAACTCGTCATAGCGTCCCATTCCCTTGGCCAGGATCACATATCCCTCCTGCTGCCCTTCAACCTGAAGTTTGTAAACGGCGTCCACTTTTTCTCTCAGCAAATCATTCAGCTTGCAGGCCTCCAGCTGTATTTTGCTTTTCGGCATTTCCATCTCCTTGCTCAACACCTTGAGGATCTTTTCGGAGTCCTGCCCGAAAAGATCCATCTGAAGTGTCAAAAAAAGTGCTATCAGTATCCCTATGTAAATTCGTTGTTTCATATCAGAACCAAATTCCAATTCCCAAATTCAATTGCTTTGTTTTCGTATCGGTGGCTTCGTTGCCAAACCACTGCACATCCGCTCTCAGCACAGCGCCTGATGTGAGCCACCACCCCAAACCGGCTGTGATGTCGGTGCGGTCGTACGCCGCGTTTTTGGCGATACCAGCCGTTTTTTGGTGCGTGTTGTACTGTTCGAAGCGAACAAACGGGACCAGCTTTTGCTCCGAGTTTTTGGCGCTCAGCAAGTCGTAGCCCGCTTCCACATAATAGCCAAACAGGGCGCTTCCCAAATCTTTTCCGGTGAAGGCATTGTACTCGCGGGTATTGCTAACGGAAGCGTGGTACAACTGCCCTTTCAGCACCAGCCCTTTCAGCGAGTAGGCAGCATCTACCCCCACCATGCTGATCCCCACAACTGATGAGTCGGCTCTGGCTTCGGCAAGCGCGTCATCCTTACCCAGCCCATTGTACAAGGTCGATTGGGTGTTGCCAAAGTAACCGCTCAAGCCCAGTTTCAGCCCCGGAACACCATAGTAGTCCACCTTGGTGGCCAGGTTTGGGCTCGACATAAACGACTCTGCGCCTTTCTGACGCCCCGAGCGGAAACCATTGCTTCCTTTCAGGGTCCCGGCGCCATTGTAGCCGTTGAAACCGTTAACCGCATACAGCTGATATTTCAGGTTCAGGCCCTGAAAACGGCCACTGAAACCGGCGCCGATTTCGCGCCAGGTGGTCGGATTGATATTACTGTCGAGGTTCGGACGCTCTACCCCATTGTAGGTAGTCGGCTCATGATATTCATTGATAATCCCCATCGGGATCAGCATCAAGCCACCTCGAAAGTTCAGCCAGTCGTTGATCTGGTAATTCAGGAATGCCTGTTCGATATATACTTCCTGCACATGCTCGTATTCCACTTCGGCAATAAACTGGGTTTTCTCGTTGAACCGGTAACCAAACATGAGCACCATACGGTGAACATCCAGCGTTCCGTTATACCGGGTATCCGACGAGAATTTCTGGTTATAATCGATTTGCGCATAGCCGCCAATCGTTAATTTCTGATCAGAGTTCATCAACACCTCAGCGGTATTCTGGGCGAAAGCAGCTTGCATTCCAACCAACAAGGCAATAACTGCCACAAGAGTTTTCATTTTCATCGTAGATATAAGATTGATTTGCCGGCAAAAATACCGGCGCCCCCAAAATCCCACAATCCCTATTTATTGGGATATTTTATCAGTTCCGGGGCCAAAGGGTGTAAATATTATGTCTTTTAACGCAAAGACCGCCAAGAAGACACAGAAAAAACCCTGAAAGGGTTAAATCTGAATAGCCCGGGGTAAACGACCAGAGGGAAGTGCCACCCCGGGATAGAAGAACGGGATAGATGAACGGCGCACCGAAAAGGTAAATTGGAAATGCTGGCGATTCATGCCGCCGCACGGGAAAACGCCGATAAAATGGCGTTTAAACCTTTCAGTCCGGCTTTTGACGGATGGAAGGTTGCGCCCAACGACACGACAACGCGAACACGCTGGCTTCCATTCATCAATCATCAATAATCCGAAAATAATTACCTTTGTATAAAACCCGTCCGAATGAAAGCAATAGAAATAAAATCAAAAACTGATAACTCCGGTCATTTGAGGATCGATTTTCCCTTGAACAAAAAAGACTGCAATGTCCGTCTGCTTATACTAATTGAGGAGGACTATGCCACAAATGATGAAGAGCAGTTATGGATGGAGTCAGTCACAAAGAACCCTGCCTTTGATTTTTTGAAAGAGCCGCAAGAGGATATATATAAATCAACTGACGGAGAGCCGTTTAATGTCTGAGAGCAAGTATTCAATTGTCCTGGTGCCATTTCCGTTTGATGATTTTGCATCGTCAAAAGTCAGGCCGGCCCTTTGTTTAACCAATAGCATTGGCAAATATAAGCATGTAATCATAGCGTTTATTTCAAGCCAAATACTTCTACTTTAACACATTCGAAAAATCTGGCTGTTTTTACCCCGCCCCCTGAAGGGAACAGCCAGATTTTTCTCCTGACACCCTTCAGGGACGGGGTGAAATCAGGAGAAAAATCGAGTGCATGGTTTAATCTGTTAAAGTAGAAATTCCGGAGGAACAGGAAGAAAGCGACGTGATTATCCTGAAACATTCCGATGATTGGAAAGGTACAGGCTTGGCAGTAGATTCGGTAATTCGGCTACATAAATTGGTATCGATTCCTCAGTCGCTTATTAAAAGGAAATTAGGAACTATAAACTTGCCAACTCAAAAAGAAATCGAAATTCGCATCCGCCAATTATTTGGTATCCGATGATCTGTTGGCCATGCTTCAAGCCTGCAGTGCCCATCCGCGTAGATCGTTGAAAGAGTCGCGAGACATGAGTAACGAGTAGCAAGAAAATCCAAAAGAATCGTTGAAGGAACAAGCCCGGGATGGCTTTCTTTACTCCCCTCCTTTGGAGGGGCCGGGGGAGGCTCCCAATATTAATTAACAGTAATTTTCACACGGCTGTTAAATACCAGCTGGTAGAATTTGATTACTTTTGTCAGCAACTGGAATAAATTATCTCAAACACCGTTATTGGGATGATTTTATTTCACCTCGAAATGTCATAAGAACGGAAAACCAATGTCTTCAGAAAACAATAAGCGGATAGCGAAGAATACGGCGATGTTATATATCCGGATGATGCTAACCATGCTCATCAGTTTATATACATCCCGGATCGTGCTCAGAATATTGGGGGTTGAAGACTTTGGAATATACAATGTTGTGGGCGGCGTTGTCTCTATGTTTGTTTTTCTACAGGGAGCATTAGGAGCGGCAACATCGCGCTTTATGACGTTTGAACTGGGGAGAGGAGATACCCAGCAACTAAAAAAGGTATTTCGGACGGCATTCACGATCCATATCTTATTCGCGGTTATAATTTTACTATTTCTGGAGACCGTTGGTTTGTGGTTTGTCAATAACAAATTGGTTATACCAGCAGAACGGCTCTATGCTGCCAATTGGATCTACCAGTTTTCAATTTTTAGTTCTATTGTCAGTATTATTCAAATTCCACTTACGGCCTCAATTATTGCCCATGAAAGGATGAATATTTATGCCTGGCTGGGAATTTTTGATGTAGCAATGAAACTGGCCATGGTACTTTTGCTTGACTATTCCGGATTCGATAAATTAATTACGTATGGTTTTTTGCTGACAATTATTTCAGGCTTGGTATTTCTGATTTATCATCTCTTTTGCCAGCGGAATTTTTCTGAATACATCCTTCTGTTTATTTTTGAGAAAGATCTATTAAAAGAAATGCTGCACTATTCCGGTTGGAGTTTTATTGGAAGTTTTGCAACCATAATGAAATTACAAGGCATCAATATTCTCTTAAATATATTCTTTGGCCCTGCTGTAAATGCTGCGCGGGGAATTGCTTACCAGGTAAACAATGCTGTCAATAGTTTTACTCAAAATTTCACCACGGCTATTAATCCTCAAATTATTAAGAATTACGCCAACGGAGAAATTGAAGTGATGATGAATTTGCTTTTCAGAGGAACCAAATTTTCTTATTTTCTGCTTTTGTTTTTGGGACTCCCAATTATTTTGGAAGCGGAATTTATTCTTGACCTCTGGCTGGTTGACGTGCCCGAATATGCCGTCATATTTACCCAACTGATAATTATTAACTCTCTGCTCGAATCTTTTACGTTTGTGTTGGGCGCATCCATACAGGCAACAGGAAAGATTAAGTGGTATCAAATTGGAGTAGGTGGCTTTTTATTGCTTAATCTTCCCATATCTTATTGGATTTTAAAGGTGGGATATCCCCCGCAAGCCACATTAGTTGTTTCAATTGTTCTTGCTTTTTTTGCGTTAATATTGCGGGTGGTGCTTATAAAGATACAAATACCCTCTTTGCCCGTTAAGAAACTCTTTAACCATGTTTTTGGGGTAGCAGCGCTGGTCACGATGGTTTCAATTTCTGTTCCTTTAGGAATTGAACATTTTCTGGCATTAACTGGATGGAGTAAGTTCTTATTCATTGCTCTTACCGGACTAATTTCCACATCGGCTGCAATATGGTTTCTAGGCTTGACAATGAATGAACGAAAATTTTTGATAGCCTTAATTAGAAAATAAATATTACCGCTAGACTAGAAGAGATAATAATAAAGATATTCGTTTAAACAGTAATATTATGAAGCGATTTTTAGAATGTTTAATCCCAATTACTGCATGTAATTTGAAATGTAGCTATTGTTATATTATTCAAGAAAATAGAAGGACATCGAAACAAGCAGAATTTCAGTATTCCCCAAAACATATTGGCAAGGCTTTAAGTGCAGAACGCTTGGGTGGTACATCCTATATTAGTATCTGCGGCTCAGGAGAAACATTACTACAAAAAGAAATTACGGGCATTATTTATAACATTCTAGAACAAGGTCATTATGTCAATGTTACTACGAACGGGACAATAACTCAACGACATCAAGAAATTATTAATACTATTCCAAATAATCTTCTAAAGAAGCTTCACTTTGCTTTTTCGTTTCACTATCTGGAATTAATCAAGACAAATAACCTGGATGTATTTTTTAATAACGTCAGGCAGGTAAAAGAAGCTGGCTGTTCCTTTATTGTCCAAATCAATCTGTGCGATGAATACATGCCCCATTGGGATGAAATTAAGAGAATAGTAAAAGAACATACTGGAGCTTTTCCGCAAGTAGCATTGACACGAGATGAGACGAAACAGGAGTATGAAATCCTAACCAATAAAACACAAGAAGAGTATTTTAAAATTGGTAAAGAAATGGATTCTCCCTTATTCGAATTTACTTCAAAGAATTTCAAAGTAAAAAGACGTGAATTCTGCTATGCGGGAGATTGGTCTGGAAAATTGAATTTGGCAACGGGGATACTCACAAGCTGCTATGGATATGGAATTACACAGAATATATTTGAAGATTTAAGCACTCCGATTAAGTTCGAACCTATTGGTAAAAACTGCCCTTTCGCATTTTGCTTTAATTCCAGCCACTTTATGTCGTTGGGAATAATTCCCTCGATTAATACTCCTACATACGCAGAACTCAGGGACAGGGAAGACGGTAGTTGGTATTCTCCTGATATGAAAACTTTTCTATCTCAGAAACTTCGTGATGAGAATATTGAGTATTCGAAGAATCAACAATTATATTTTAATTCAAAGTATTACGTCCTGAACAATATTAAAAAATTAAAGAATAAAGCCTCAAGGCTCTATAATAGATTGAAATAACCTAACTAAAGTGGTACAAAAGAAAGCAATTGGAATGTTGAATTTTCTAAAAGATAAAATCATGGTGGAGGTAACTCCATTAATCAAAAATGATTATATCTTCCTCGACCTACCTTATTATACAAACATCGGCGACACGTTGATCTGGAAGGGAACAGAGGAGTTTCTAAAAACCTTACCCTACAAATGTCGGTACAGAGCAGCCATTGAAACCTATCGTAAGCCAACAATATCAAGAGATGTTATCATTTTGCTGCAAGGAGGAGGTAACTTTGGGGATATTTGGCGCCGACATACTGATTTTTGTTTGCGAATCATTCATGAATTTCCGGAAAATAGAATCATCGTTCTCCCGCAGACGGTTTATTATGCCGATATAACTGTATTAAAAGCGGATGCTGAACGAATGGCAAAACACCCTAATCTGACCATCTGCGCCAGAGACTTAGTAACGCACGAATTACTAAAAACAAATTTTTCAAACAACAATATTTTGCTTTTGCCTGATATGGCATTTTGTATTCCACAATCTTATTTAAATAAATACATCCAACCAGTAGAAGACAAAACCTTGTTCTTTAAACGAAAAGACAAAGAGTTTCAGTCGTTCGATTTTCGAAAGCACTTAAGAAACCACTCAAACGTTGAGGAGCACGAATGGCCGAGCATGGAGAAACGTTTGATAGGAAACAATATCCTTAATTATTTGAAATCGGCGCATGGGATATTTAGCCGGTTCAAGTTTCTCGGTGCAATCACTGCTAAAGTGGTTGATTGGTATGCCATTCACATTTATATGCCATATTTAGTGAAAATTGGAATTCAATTTCTGAGCAGCTATCAATACATTTTCACAACGCGTTTGCATGGCGCCATCCTTGCAGTTTTATTACAAAAAACAATAACGTTTTTTGATAATTCTTACGGTAAAAACAGTTCATTTTACAACACATGGTTGAAAGATGCTAAAGAAATTGAATTTGTTGAACGTGAATTATAGAAACAGAACAAAACAAGTCTCATGAAAGTATCAATCATTGTCCCGGTTTATAAAGTTGAAGAATACATTCAACGTTGTTTTGATTCAATTAAGAACCAAACCTACACAACTATTGAATGTATATTCGTTGACGATTGTTCACCGGATAATTGCTATGAAATTTTAAAGCAACAGATCGCAGAATACTCTGGTTGGATTGACTTTAAAATTCTCCGGCATGAACAAAATAAAGGATTATCGGGGGCGCGAAACACGGGTACTTTGGCCGCAACCGGCGAATATATTTATTACCTCGACAGTGATGATGAGATTACACCTGATTGTATTGATACACTCGTTAAACTTGCCAGGAAATATCCTGGAGTGGAGATGGTGCAGGGAAATACCAAAACAATCCCCCAGCCAGAGGTAGATTGGAGAAATATAAAATCCAAAGGATTTCCCGAATATGTTGCTGATCACTTATGGATAAAGAAGCACTGTTTTTCTGAACCTCGTATCCCTGTCAACGCATGGAATAAGTTAATTAAAATAGATTTTTTAATTGAAAATAAACTGATATTTAAGGAAGGAATTATCCATGAAGATGAGCATTGGATGTTTTTTGTTTCTAAATATCTGCACAGAATTACATTTTCCAAAAACTATGGTTATTTACACTACATAGTACCGGGTTCGATAATGCAAACCGGCTCTGACAATAAAAGCATACTAGCCTGGCTAACGATCATTCAGGATTGGACTAATAATTTCGATGGTGAATTTGCATGTCTCCAAAAACAATTTGCATATCATAAACTACGGGTTAATTTACTCTGTGCAATAAATGAAAATGACCAAGGTGATACTTTAAAAAGATATAGAACAGTAATAGCTGAATTTTTTCGTAAATCGAAGTCTGACAAATCTCTACGAGAAATGCTTATATTCAAAGCTATGCTTTTACCTCCTGCTCTTTATAAAAATTTCTTTACTCAAAAAATCATTGGATTCCTTTTTAGATTTCTTTAATACTAAACTATGAAACCAGCAATTGTAATAGCAACATATAACCGACCAGCATCGCTTTTGCGTCTATTATCTTCAGTTGAAAACGCGATATACAATGTACAAGATGTTCCACTTGTTATCAGTATTGATGGAGGTGGTACAAACAACCAAGAAACTTGCCGGATCGCTGAAGATTTTGACTGGTCATTTGGGTCGAAAAGAATCATTAAACACGATCAAAATCTGGGATTGCGAAATCATATATTATCCTGCGGCGATTTAAGTGAGGTATATGGAGCCGTAATAGTTTTGGAAGATGATATTTATGTCTCTCCCAATTTTTATAAATATGCTTGTTCTGCGGCAGAATATTACAAAAACGATGAGAAAATTGCACAAATATCTCTTTATTCTTTTAATATCCATATTCATACATTACTCCCTTTTGTTCCGCTAAAATCAGAGTACGACACTTTCTTTATGCAATACGGTTGTTCATGGGGGCAATGTTGGACCAAGTCCCAGTGGTCAGACTTCCGGCAATGGTATAACATTGGCCAGGAAGTTAGCAAGTCAGACAAACTTCCTTCCAATATTGTAAGCTGGCCTGAATCTTCCTGGCTAAAGTACTTCACAAAATACCTGATGGTGTCGGACAAGGTATCTGTATATCCCTATTGGGGGTATGCAACAAATATAAACGATGCCGGCGTTCACAACCGTGCCGACCAGTTTACATACCAGTGTCAGCTTGCCACACAAAGCATTGATAGTAACTTCGCTCCGTACCACAATGAGAGTATTAAATACGACGCATATTTTGAGTTGAATGCAACTTACATAAAAGCATTGAATAAAGACCTGGCAAAATTCGAATTTGAAGTTGACTTATATGGCCAAAAATTGCTTGACGGAGTTAAGGCCGAATACTTTTTGTCAACTTTCGAATGCTCAAGTCCGTTACTTAAATTCCCGATGATTTTAAAGCCTCTGGAACAAAATATTTTACTTAATATTCAACACAATCAAAACAATATTTTTTTAGGAAAAAAAGAAGCATTTGCAGTCAAAGATAACAGAACCAGGATATGGGTGTACTATACGTTGCCCTTATCCATTGGAAAAGCGATAAAGCAGCTTATTCAACGCATTTGGAAGAGCCTGGCATACTATGCCAAAAGAATCATGTAAAATCGCTTCAGCGTAAGTCAAATGATGCATCATAGCAACCTTAATGACTAATCATTCATTTAAATAAATGATATTTCATGAGCAAAAAGTACCTGATTAGGACATTATTTCTATTAACATTTACATTGAATTTGTATGGTGTAATTATTAACGTTTTGCTAAAGATTATCCATATTCCAGGTATTATTAGCCCACTGAAAACATTGACTCTTCTATTCCTTTTTCTAATTGTGCCTAAAAAAGGTAAAATATCATTCTCAATTTTTCTATTGGTCCTTTTTGCTGTTACTTATCTAACTGTAGGGATAATTCAAAACCGTGTCGTACCTACGGTTTTGTATTTAAGAATTTATTTTGAACCTATTCTATTCCTGATATGCACAAATGCGATTTTAACAAATAGAGAGTTGTTCTTGGAATACCTGAAAATGATTACAAAGCATATTATTGTATTTGCCGTTTTAGGTACAATTACATTCTTACTGATTAACTTTAGTCAATCCTTGGACTTTTTAACTAAAGACGATTCGTACATCACTAGTCATTGGAGGGTTACTTTTACAGACATTATACGAAACGGGGTTTTGATCGCAGGGCCCAACAATGCGGGAATTGTTCAAGCAGCATTTTTGGCCTTATTCCACTTAAAAATTGATGAGTTTAATTTTCTTTACTCAAGAAGAAAAATTCGTTCAATTTATATCGTTCTCATAATAGGCCTCATACTTACTTTTTCTAAAAGTGCAATCGGAGCATACCTAATATTCGTAGTAGTCAGAAAGCTTACAAAAATGAAAATAACGAACGTTATTCGAATCGGAGTTATTATGGTTTCTGCTGTGTTGCTTTTTAATCTTCTTTTGATTTATAAAAACGAGTATCCAATCGTAAAATGGATTACTTCAATTGTTAAATTGGAAGATTCTTCATCTCAAGGTCATATATCTTCATTCACAGAAGGTTTAAATACTCTTCAACAGAATTGGTTTTTGGGCGCTAACAAAGGTTCACATGGGCAAAAAGGAATGAATTTCCCAAACTTTGACTTTGTTATAGAATCCTCAGTTTTAACGCTATTAGTAGATCTGGGTTTAGTGTCTTTCGCTTTATATTTTCTTTGTCTGATGAATAATATAGCGCTCAAGAAAAATTTACTGTTTTACGCATTAATTATCGGACCTCCACTTTTAGTACTACCAATAATATTAGAGTTGGAACCTATGATTATATTCTTATCATTTATCCCATTTCTTAACTTGAGCACCGAAACTAAACCTGAATAAAATGACAGATATCTCAATAATTATTGCAACCTATAATGCAGAGAAATATTTACAAAGATGTCTTGACAGCATCAAGGCTAATAAATCTGAAAATATTGAACTGATTATCATCGATGGTAAATCGAATGATAGAACCCTTGATATTCTTAATGAAAATAGACACGATATTGATTTTTGGATTAGTGAAAATGACAAAGGGATTTATGATGCATGGAATAAAGGCATAAAAGTAGCAAAAGGAAAATGGATCATGTTCTTGGGAGCAGATGATCAGCTAAAAGTGAATGCTTTACAGAATTATCTGACATTTTTAAAAAATAACAATGTCTCGTATATCGATTACATCTGCGCTTTGAATGAATATATTGATAAAAACGGCAAATTAGTCGCTACAATTGGTGATAAGTGTGTTTGGCCTAAAATGAGGAAGTACATGAGTGCTGCACATGTAGGGTCGTTACACAATAAAAAGCTATTTAAAGAAGTGGGGGACTATGATCTCCAGTTTAGAATATGCGCAGATTATGAACTATTAGTACGAAAAAGGGATTCACTTAAATCAATTTTCATCCCCATAAAGATTGCTAAAATGGAAACCGGAGGAATGAGCTTTTCATATGCTGCAGTTAGGGAACTATACAAAATAAGAAAATATCATAGTACACTTACCCCGTTGGAAAATCAGTTCTACTTTATTAGAAATGTTACAACATTTTATTTGTTAAAATTGAAACTACTTCTTACCAATTAATCGCTGGTAATAAATTTCACAAACAGCTTAATTGAATAAATTAGTTATGAAAAAATCTATTGTTTTCTTTCATCCAACTGCGGAATTATATGGAGCTGATAAAATTCTGGCATCTGTTATAAACAACTACAAGGATTATAAAAAAACGTTAGTAATTAAATCGGATGGGCCTCTTCTAAAAACTGTGAAAGCTCAGTACCCCGATATACTGTTAGTCGTCGAAGAAAATCTTCCAATAATAGCCAAAAAGAATCTGACTCCATTAGGTATTTTTGCTTTTCTGATATCATTAATAAAGTTTAAAAGAAATTCAAAATCATTGTTCAAAAATGGAGTATCAATAGTTTACTTGAATACTTTAGCCACTCTTCCAGTTTTATTTTTCTGTTCTAAATCTGCACTAAAGATTGTCCATGTGCATGAGATATTATCCAATAACAATATCCTTAACAAACTTCTCAACAAAGTTGCTATAAAGTACTCAAATGTAGTTATTTGTGTTTCAGAAGCTGTAAAAAGGAACCTTGCTTCAGCCCTCCCTTCGATGATCGATAAGTTATTGCTCATCCAGAATGGTGTAGAGTTCGTCGACAAACAAAAAGATGGTTCCAAAAATTATTTGAATACCGAAAAAATAAAATTTGGACTGATTGGTCGTATTAAGCCAAGTCATAAAGGACAAATACACTTGCTAAATGCAATAAATAAATTACCCAAAGATATTCTACAGCAAGGTCATTTCTACTTCGTGGGCAGCACAGTTCCCGGACAAGAATACATGCTCGATGAGGTTTACCATAAAATTCGTGAGTACGAGCTATCTAACAGTGTAACTATCATCCCATTTGTTGAAGAAATTCAGGTAATCTACAGAAATTTAGACGTAGTTATAGTCCCTTCAGTATTTGAAGATCCTTTCCCGACTACCGTATTGGAAGGAATGTTCTTCTCGAAGCCAGTTATCGGCAATAGAGTTGGAGGAATTCCCGAAATGATTGTTGAAAATGAAACTGGCTTTCTTTGTGAACGAAATGACATTGAAGCGCTTTCAAAAAGCATCCAATATTTTATTGAAAATCCGAAAGAGATCGGTTCTTTTGGGGAGAAGGGTAAAGCACGGTTCAACCATTATTTCACTATAGAAAAATTTAATATCCGTTACAAAGAGGGTTTAAGTAAGTTTCTATAAGAATACCAGGATAGTCTTCACATACACTTCCCTAGTTAAGTATCACAAAACAGATAATGAAATAAATAGCTCTCGACAATGAAAATATACCTATTTTTTGTCTTCGCAGCCTTTATATTGTTGAGTTGTAATAAAGAACCCGACACCGTCTCAAAATCTAATGATATATATATCAAAAGTAATGACGTTAGAGTAAAAATCTGTAAGTGGAAGAATAATCACATTTCCGCTGCCTCTTTTACTTGGGATGATAATAATTGGACAATCAAGGACTGCTCTGAAATTTTTGAAAGATATGACTATACCTGTACTTTTTTTGTTAATCCGTCCGGTTATATGTCAGCAGGTCTTCTATCCGACTTAATAAAAGTGAATGCTCGTAATTTCGAGATTGGCGACCACAGTGCTTCTCATGCTCGCTTGGACACGATGGGGATAGATGGGTTAAATAAGGAAATTGTAGGTGCAAAAAACAAGCTTCTCGATTTATTTGGCTATTGTTATTCATTTGCTTACCCATTTCATTTACGATCAGAATTGTCCGATGAGATTGTAAAAGATACTCACATATTTTGCAGAAATTTTTTTGTTAACAACAACGACGTCGTTGCATGGGGAAATAATTCGGATAATACGCTACAAAGTAGAATCAATGCCATCGACGAATCACAAGTTATAAATGGGTGGGCTTTATTTGGTGGTCACGGCCTAGATGAAGCTGGATATAACCCAATCCCTGATTATGAATTAGACTCATTGTTAAGCTATGTTTCTCATAAAGATATATGGGTTGATACTTTCACAGAGATTGCCAAATATTATACAATTTATAAATTGGTTGACCTAAAATATGGAGACAAAAAAATTGTTTTAGATGGTATCGACGACTGTATAGCGCTATTTTACCACCATAATTTGAAATCATGTATCATATCCTTGAGCTTCACTTCTTCAAAAGAGATCACATTAGATGGACAGAATATCATTGATACTGAAATTAAAGAAAATAAAGATGGATATTATACGTACATAGTAAATGTAGATATTATGAATAGTAACGAGATCAAGATAAAGGAATAGGAATCGAGTTACAAAAAATAAATACATAGTCCATCATTTCAGAACGATAACTCATTAAACAAAAACATGAATGAAATTGCCTTTATAGGTACTGCCGGTATTCCTAGTAAATACGGTGGATTTGAAACTTTAGCCGAATATATTACAAAGTTTTTAGGGAAAAAAATAGCTATTACAGTTTTTTGTTCTGCGAAAACTTACATACTAAAAAAAGATCGCCATAACCACGCCCAGTTAAACTATATTAATCTGGATGCAAATGGAATTCAAAGCATTCCCTATGATATTATTTCATTGTTTGTGGCTGCAAGAACACACGAACAGATTTTGGTATTAGGCGTCTCCGGTTGTATTATCCTTCCTGTTTTTAGACTGTTTTATCCGAAGAAAAAATTAATCATCAATATTGATGGCTTGGAACACCGACGTGAAAAATGGAGCAAATCGATTCAACGCTTCCTTAAGTTTTCGGAAAAACTCGCAGTCAAACATGGGAATATCATTATTGCGGATAACAAAGCCATTCAGGACTACGTTACCACTGAGTATAAAAAGCCAAGTGAGCTTATCGCTTACGGCGGGGATCATGCAAAAAGAATAGAGCTAAAAAGTGAAATTCGCGAACAATTTGGTATTCCGGGAAAATATGCTTTTAAGGTGTGTCGAATTGAGCCTGAAAATAATATTCATTTGATACTCAATGCATTCAAGGAAGCCGCCCTGCCTTTGGTTCTAATTGGCAATTGGGATAAAAGTGAATATGGCCGCAACTTAAAGACACAATATTCTTCTTTCTCATCGATAACCCTTCTAGACCCGATTTATGACCAGCAAATCCTGGATCAAATCAGAAGCAACTGCACCGTTTATGTCCATGGTCACAGTGCAGGCGGCACCAACCCCTCACTGGTTGAAGCCATGAGCCTAGGAATACCTGTATTTGCCTATGATGTCAGCTATAACCGGGAAACAACCTTTAATAAAGGCAGATACTTTAGAACGGCAAGTGAATTAACAGAATTGATTAATTCGCTTAACAGTTCAGAATTGGAATCCCTGGCGCAGGACATGAAAGAAATCGCCAACGAGCATTACACTTGGGAAAAGATATCTCAACAATATTTGGAACTATTTAAGCAATGAATAAACTGGGGAAATCAACCGAAGATTACCGGGCCAAGCGAAGGAACGGTCTGCCCTTCCCTGCCTGGACGCTGCTTTGTAAGAACCTCTCGAAACTGCCACAGTTCTTTATGAAATAAAACCGGTCAGCCGGTCTGCCTTGGCTTCCGAACTACCACTCGTTTGAGCGGAGCGGTAACGAGTGGTTCGCTGAAAGTCGTTTGTAACGACAATTGAATGAAGCTCCGATGGATTAATCCCATTCACCCCAAACAGTCCCGACCTGTCAGCGTCGCCAGACCAGCGTCAAAACAAATAAAAATGCGCGGTTATAAAACCACGCCACGCGATACAACCGACTCCCGCGCGATTGTATCGCGTGGTCATTCTTAAACACCACACGAAAGGCTTCGTGTGGTAGCTCTGGGTGTACGCACCCTAACAGTGCATTTTTATTGCAATATATAATCATTCATAGTGCATTTTATTTTTTTGTATAAAAAAACCGGTGATTAACAAATTATTCGAACAGTTCCATAAGCTTCTAAAAGAGACCAATACCGAATTCATCCGTTACATGTATTCGGAAATAAACTGGAACAACCGGATGATTGGGCTTACCGGTCCGCGTGGCGTTGGAAAAACGAAATTGGTTTTACAACACATTAAACAGCGCTTAAATTCCGCAGAAACGCTTTACGTAACTGCTGAAGATTTCTATTTCGCGGACCACCGGTTGATTGATCTGGCTGACGCTTTCGTAAAGTATAACGGAAAATACCTGTTTATCGACGAGATTCACCGGTATAAAGATTGGGCTAAAGAACTAAAACTGATCTACGATTATCATCCGGAATTGAATGTCGTTTTCACCGGTTCTTCCGTGCTGGATATCAATAAAGGGGCCTCGGATTTGAGTCGCAGGGCCGTGATGTACCATATGCAGGGATTATCGTTCAGGGAGTATTTGCAACTATTTCACCGGATAACCACCCGCAGCTGGTCGTTGGAAGAAATTCTCGCGCACAAGGCTGAACTCCCCGGCGTAAAGCATCCGCTACCGCTTTTTGAAGATTACCTGAGGAAAGGTTATTACCCCTTTGCATTGGAAGAGAATTTTGAACGAAGGCTACAGCAGATGGTTAACCAGACGTTGGAAACCGATATCCCGCTCTATGCCGGCATGAATGTATCGACCGGCAGGAAATTAAAGCAATTGCTGGCCATTATTGCCAAAAGTGTTCCGTTCAAACCCAATATGACCAGTATTGCCACAACACTTGCAGCCAGCCGGAATAATATTGCCGACTATTGCCTGTTTGTTGAAGAAGCAGGAATGATTAGCCAGCTGAGGGATGCCACCGGAGGAATAAGGGGTTTAGGGAAGGTGAATAAAATATACCTGGACAATACCAACCTGGTTTACAATTTGGCCAGCGATCATCCGAATCCCGGCAACATACGGGAAACATTTTTTCTGAACCAGCTTCGGGTAAAATATGACGTGATTGCTTCGTCAATAGCTGATTTTTTGGTCGGTGACTATACCTTTGAAGTTGGCGGTAAAAATAGAGGGCTAAAACAAATCCGGGGCATCGATAACGCTTTTGCTGTAAAAGACGATATTGAGCTGGGCTATTTGAACACGATACCGCTTTGGCAATTTGGACTAACGTACTAACAGAAGGCATTAAAAACGCTTGTCACTTCCTGATCCCGAAGGGACCAAACCATGCATCACCCCCAATTGAATTGGGGGAAAGCGCAAAATAGGAGCGCTCCCCCAACCCCGGAGCGGGTTGAACGAATCAAAAAATATTGAACTCCTTCAGCGTTCCGGGCGAAAAGCCCCTTACTTTGCCGCCAGTACCACTGGCGGTGATGAACATTTAACTTCTTCGGAGTGATGATGCCGGTCACAACCTGTCGTGACCGTACCCGGCATTCCCGTTCGCAGCGGTTGCGTAGTAAAAGTGACCGGTAGGGCCACGTCATGACGTGGCTGGTCGAATGACCTGCTGCGCCCGGTCGGTCGGACGGTACCGTCAGTTGTTATTCTACTGCCAGCCATACATTTTGGCAGTCCCCGGTGAATCAGGCTGTATCTTTTTTTGTAATTTCGCTTTCGATTCTGTAACTTGGGTACACCTAAGGAAAGTATAAAAAAAAGAGGAAGCAGTTGCTGCTGCTCCCTCTCCGATAGGGCGTCAGATCGTGTTAGAGCACGAACGACGCGTTGACCACATGACCCGGGTAGTCGGTCACCTCCACCTCGAGGAGGTTGCCAACAGCCAGGTGGGTCGGATCAAGCAGGGTTAACACCCAGCTTTGACGGTCGTTGGCCATCACGGCCGGACCACTCTCCAGTTCAGTACCATCGGGGGTTTGGATGCGTAACGTCACGGACCTCGGGAACATGAGATCAATCACGTGTACCGCTACCCAACCGACTTCCGATGGTTCTTTTTTGGGGTCGATCATAAATCCAAGCACTTCCGGCGAGTGAAAGTAGTCGGCCACAATGAAACTGTGAACATTGGGATACTCCCGATACACGGCTGCCTCGCGGTAAGCGGCCAGCAACTCCGGATCGGCTTTCACCCTGGCAGCGTAAAAATTCGCCAACCTGAAGTTTTTCCGGTGTTCCAATTGTTTCTCACTCGGGGCCTTCGAGCTCTTCTCCGGAGCTCCGGTCAGGATCATCCCATCTTGATACTTACGGTAAACCAACGTCCCGTTGACCATACCGCGTGCCCCTTTAACGGCGGGGTTACCACTAATTCGTGCCATATTAAAAGTTTAATGGCATAAAAAATCAGCCTTTCGGCAAACGTACCGTGCGCAATGCACGTTTGAGAGGAAGGACATCCCGGCGTCGCCGGAGAGATCCATAGTTCAATTCAATTGATATCAATCCAACTTGTTGATAACTTCTTTTCTCCTGATATTCAGCATTCATTCTGATTAGTTATTAAGATCGTACTGTTGGTATCTTCTTTATATGAAATCTTATTAACCAAAAATACAATGCATAATCTATAAATGAAATACGATTTTCCGGGAACAGCACTAAAGTTATCAACTAAAATTTGTTAGTTGACTGAATATGAGATCATAAGCGCTTAAATAAGTAAAAAAAATTCACCAATTTGGTAAACCACAAACCGGGGAGTAAAACCATAACAAGCTGAACGTCGGCCTATTACAATTACACAATTCCCCTACAGGTCCAAATCAAAGAACAAGAGGAAAAATGCTGAATGTTAAAAATTACAGTGCATCATATTTAACCTGCCAATTATGAAACGGCAGAATCCGGGCCTGCTAAAAGTCAACAAGCTCGGGACATCCAGTATACCGATCGATTTAATCGATGACATTAAAAATTCGGCGGCTATACTGCGCCTATACGGTGGCTATACGGTGGCTATACGGGCGCTATACGGAGCCTATACGGAAAGTTTACGGAACCTATACCGAAGCTATACGGAAATATCGACCGGAAACGGGGGCTCCCGCGCTATTGTATCGCGTGATCCTTAAACACCACACGAAAGGATTCGTGCGGTAGCAGGACGCGAGCAGACCTGACAGGGAGAGAAAACCGCTAAGCCGATCACCGGCTAAGCGGCTCATATCGCAGGGAGAAGAAACCGCTAAGCCGATCATATCGTTAAAAGTTCGTCCTTTCTGGCTTCAGGCAGGCAAACCATGCGCCCTACCCCAGCCTGATCCGGAAAACCTCCTGGGTGCCTTTGGTGATTTTGAAGCGATCGTCGATGCGGCGTCCAACCACCCACACAACCTGCTTGCCGCTGTAAAGTATTCAGGTGGCTTCTTTCTCGGGAATCGATAGTTTTTCGTCGAT
>NZ_JAPAAF010000028.1 GCF_025907915.1 Gaoshiqia sediminis | reverse complement strand
GTACCCCGGACGGGATTCGAACCCATGACCTACTGCTTAGAAGGCAGCTTGGCACTCCTTTTATTCTCTTGATATCGTGTGATTTATGCACTTGGCTTTTTGATTTTCAAAGATATTTCAAATTCAATCCTTCATTTTGGCTATTTCCAGTTGCCTTTTCAGGCGGGCAATATCATCATTCAGTAAGGCATTCTCCAACTCCAACGCACTTATTTTACGGTGCAGGTCCTGAAGCTCTTTCCTCAATGATGCGATCATGATATCCTTTTCTTCCATGTTGCTCATAAACCGAATTTCTTACTATTCTGTAAAAACCATGGCCTTTCTTTTACCTTGATGTTTACAAATGATTCATCACCGTTCACGTCCCGGCGCTGTTTTAATATTTGAAAGGTCTCAATCAGGGCATTTATATCTTCTTCAGAGTATGATATACCTTCAAGTTCTTCGTACTTCAATTCTCCGTTGTGGACCAGGTGCAAATGCCTTAACTTATCTTCTAAAAAACAGATGTAGCTAGTGTGTGCGTGTTGCAGTGCATAGAATATTCTTGTTTTGTCCGAATGGGAATGAAATTCCATGCCATCGCAAGCCAATGTCGTTCCTTTCCAGTCAACAGTACACCAGAACAGTAGATTGAAATACTCCCACTTTTCGAAAATCTCCTTCATCGATACACTGACAGCATTCACGTTCCCGGGTGTAAACCCGTCGAAGTGTTCTGCAAGTTTTGTGGCCTTTGAAAAATTCTTGGACCGGCTGGATGGGAACGAAATCTTTAGCAAAAATGTATCCATACATTATTGATGAGTTATCCGGTAGTATTTCAGCTCATGCCTAATATTTCCGTAATACAGCTCCACATAAGTGTCCCCAACTTCCCAACTATAATAGTTATCGCCATCATCGTAATGGCTTTCATTGTAATTCATACCATACAGACGCTTCAAAGCACTGAATACATCGTCAAACACTTCCTTATTGTGCACGAGTTGAAGATCCGATCTCCCCAGCCATACTTCTCCAGGAATCTCATCGAACAAATACATGATTTTGGAGATCTCCCCATCCGCGCTGTATTGGAGTTCAAAGTCGTCTTCTTTTAACAGAGAGTGCGTTTCGAGTGCCTTAACCTGTTCTTTGGTCAGATTCCACTCGGTGATTGGCTCATTCAATACGAAGTCCTTCTTATCATCCTTGCTACATGAGCCAATCCCAGCTAACAGAAAAATCAGAATGAATATTCGCTTCATTATTGTTTGCATCTACAGTTGTTTTCTGGTTATTTTCCCTTTAATCGAATACAGGTTTAAGACCGATTTCTTTGGAATTACAGTATCACCTTTGAAATTCGGATTGGATGCCCTGAGTATTAACTTGTCCGGTTCTTCATGCGGGAAAAGCAACTTAATAGTCTTCATATTATTTGCCTCCGCATTGGTGATGATCAAATAGGCCTCTCCCCAAAGGATCACGTCCGGGTTCTCTAATCTTTTTACAGCTATTATTTCACCGCTGGCATAGGTCGGATACATGCTGTCGCCCCATATTGGCAGGTAGGCCGTGCAATCGTTGAAAGGCTTGAAATCGACATAAAATTCAGGAACTTCAGCAACATCCTGAAAGCTCTCCTTTATCGATGCGGTAACATCAATATCGAAATATGGGACTCCAATTTTGCTGAGTTCAGTTTCGGGCACGCCAAGCATAAGAGGCGAATCTTCAAGCTCGGCTTTTAATCGTTCGAGTTCAGTGCGCTCAATCATAGAATCTATATGCACTCCAAAATACTTGGATATCAACAACGCTTTATCCAAGTCAGGTTCAGAAACACCCTTCTCATAATTCGATATAGTGCCTGGCTTAACTCCAATAGCCTCTGCAAGAGCTGCCTGCGACACATTTTTCAACCCTCTTAAAGTCTTTATATTCAGACCTATATCACTCATACTAAAAATAAATTCAAGTTTCTTGGTGTTTTTATTGCTTATATCCAAGATTATTGAATATCTTTACACCATGCAAAAGAGCAAAGCCCACCTAAAAGGCTACGCTCTTGGATCAAAAAGCGGGAGGCAATCCACGACGGCAATCTGAAAATTGCCTCCCTGCTTGATTATTAAATAAAACGATTCAATAATCAATATTCAAATATAATGAATAAACAGAATGTAAATCAAAAAATCCGCCCCAATGTTGATAATCTACCCTTTTCGGAGTATTACAACGCGCTGAAAGATGAACCGAAATCAAGCCCGAACTACCCACTTACCCCGTTGGACGAGTTCCTGATTGTAGTAGGCGAAAAGCTGGGCAAACACCCCGGCACCATTCGCCGCTGGGCATACGGCACCGCAAAAGCAAACCTATTGGAAAAGCAGGCCCTTGCAAAGCTTCTGAAATGTGATGTTGAATGTCTATTCCCGGCAAGCCATGACTAACACGGAATTTTACATCACCCCAAAAGGAGACATCATGGTCCACGACAAGGATGGGGCCCGGATGCTGACCCCAACCGATCGGGGCATAATCTCACACCTTATCAGGACATTTCAGGAGTTCTACCCCGATGCCGTTAAAGCCCTATCTAAAAACTTTGAGAAGCTCCGGTTTAATATCCCGCTGTTCGAATTCAACATCGCCAGGCGCTTGATCAAATGCAACTGGGGCAAGTTCGACAGCATGTTGGATATTGACCAATTCGGCAATTATAATTTTGAGGAAGTTGAATGTCCGCTTCGCGGCGAATGCCAGTTAGAAGGGATTGTTTGTAAGCCAAAATTCAACTCGAAACTATCCGACCGGGAACTCGAAGTCATGAGGCATTTCTACGAGAATAACTCTGCCGAAGAAATTGCCGAATCAATATGCCTGTCGGTGGAAACGGTTAAGACTCACAAGCGCAATGCTTTTAAACGAATAAAAGTACACTCACTTTCAGAATTTTTCATTTACGCACGAGACAATAAGCTTTTCGAAAATTAATGCACAGCCCTGCAAAGCGTTGCAACGGTGTTAAGAAAATCCAACTCGCTAATCTCTCAACAAACAATTAACAGTGCAGCAATGGACGAAAAGATACTTGAAAAAATCATTTCAAACTCAATCCAGATCGGTGTGATAAACACCCTCAATCGGTTGGGACTGGTGGACGAAAACATGTCCGCTCAGCAAGCCTACAAAACATACGGCAAACGCCAGGTCGAAGAATGGCGGCGCAAGCGATGGATAGTAGGTTACCCAACCGGGAACAGTACCCGGGCGAAGTACTACTTCAAACGCTCAGAGCTCGAAACTGCCAGCCGGATGCTTGACATTCACAATGTCATCCCCGGAACAGTGATGCATAGAATCATGGAATCAAATTTCAAATCACAGCTAGAAAATGAAAAACGTAAAGCTTCTCAAAATGTCCCTACAAAACTTTAAGGGGATCAAATCACTGGAGATCGACTTCTCCGAAACAACAAAAATTTATGGGGATAATGCCACTGGTAAAACCACACTGGTTGATGCTTTTACCTGGCTCCTTTTTGGCAAGGATTCAACCGACCGGAAAGACTTCAGCATCAAAACGCTGGACACACAGAACAAGGCTATCCATAAACTGGATCATGAAGTATCAGGCGCATTCGAAGTCAATGGTGAAGTAATAAACCTGAGGCGGGTATTTCGCGAAAAGTGGGTAACCCGGCGTGGATCCGACACTCCTGAGCTGCAAGGACACGAAACCCTCTTCTTTTGGAACGATGTGCCCCTGCAGGCCGGTGAATATCAACAGAAGGTTGATGCAATTATCAACGAACAAACCTTCCGGATGATCACCAACCCAATGTACTTCAATAGCCTGAAATGGCAGGAACGCCGGAATATCCTGACCACCATCGCCGGAAATGTTTCAGACAACGATATCGCAGCAACGCGGTCAGATTTTCAGTCTTTGATGGCCGAAATGGGCAATAAAACGCTGGATGAGTACAAAAAACAACTGGCCGCCCAGAAAAAGAAACTGAAAGACGAGCTGGCCCTCATTCCGGCCCGTGTGGATGAAGTTTCACGCAATACACCGGAAGCAAGGGAATGGAAGATCATTCAGGATGAAATCGATATTCTAAACAACCAGATTGAAGCCATTGACAACCAGATTGCAGACGCTTCAAAAAGCTACGAGGCATATTACGCCAGCAAACAACAACGCCTGTCCAAAATAAACGAGCTAAAAACCAAGATCTCGGACATCGAATTCAAAGGACGGCAGGTTTTCAGTGCCCAGCTGAATGAAAAACAAGCAGCTATTGATGCCGCCAAAAAGGAAATCGAACGGCTCAACAAGGCAAAAGCTAATTCTTCAAGAGAGATCGATGACCTCAGAAAAAGCATCGAATTGTTCAAAGACGAACAGAGCAAACTCCGTGAAGAATGGCAAAAGGTGAACGAAGAACAGTTCCAAGGCATTCATGCGGATGATTGCAAGTGTTTTGCCTGCGGCCAGGAACTACAGCCTGATAAAGTGCAGGCGAAACAATCTGAGGCCCTTGCCCGGTTTAACGCTAACAAAGAAAGAAGGCTTGCCGCCATTGTCGATGAAGGGAAATCTTATCTACCCAGGATCGAAAACCTTGAACGGCAGATTAGCAACATCCAACATGTAAGCTACGACGATTTGACTGGCAAACAGGAAGAAATCATTCGAAGCTGGGAGTCCAGAAAGCTCGAAAGTGTCCAGGCCATATTATCCGACAATCAGGAGTACCATCAAGCGGTAAAACAACTCCAGGAGATTGAATCATCCCCCGAACAGGAATTGGCCCCATCTGATAATTCAAGCCTGAAACTGAAGAAATCAGGCCTTATCAGTCGCATGGATGAGTTCAAAAGGCAGCTGGCAGCTAAAGAACAGATCGAGCAAGCAAACAAGCGGAAGGAAGAGCTGCTCCGCCAGGAGAAGGAATTCAGCAAGCAGCTGGCTGGTCTGGAAAAGGTTGAATTTACCATCGCCGAATTTACCCGGGCAAAGGTGGATATGCTCGAATCGAAGATCAACACCATGTTCACGGCTGTCCAGTTCCGGTTATTCGATACGCAACTGAACGGAGGACTGGTTGAATGCTGCGATACGCTGGTCAATACCAACGGTGCCTGGGTGCCATGGTCCGATGGCAACTCTGCAGGGCGAATCAATGCCGGTATCGAAATCATCAACGTGCTTTCGGCCTATTACAACCAATCCGCTCCGATCTGGATTGATAACTCGGAGTCAATCACCTCAATCAAACACACACAGGCTCAACGCATCGAGCTCTATGTATCCGAATCAGACAAATCATTAAGAATCGCATCATAAATCAAAATCAACATGGCAAACGAAAACAACCAAGTTGCTGAAATTAAAAAGGACATTTCAGCACAAGTATTAGCAAAGATTGAAGTGTTCAGAAGTGCCGGGGAATTGAGAATCCCGAAAGATTATTCTCCTGAGAATGCGCTGAAATCAGCCTATCTGGTACTGACTGACCCTAAGTCTAACCTATTGGCAAAATGCTCAAAAGAATCAGTTGCAAATGCATTGCTCAAAATGGTAGTTTGGGGATTATCTCCGCTTAAAAAGCAATGCGACTTTATTCCATATGGTGATAAGTTGGAGTGCTCCATTGAATACACCGGTAATATCGTTCTGGCCAAGCGTTACGGACATTTGAAAAACATCCGTGCCAATGCCATATTCGCCGGTGACACATTTGAATTTGGAGTTGATACAACAACAGGCAGAAAGAAGATTATCAAGCATGAGCAAACTCTTGACAGCATTGGCAGCAAGGATTTGAAAGGGGCTTATGCCGTGTTTGAACTGGAAGACGGTACCGTTGATGTTGAAATCATGAGCATGATCCAGATCCGCGATGCCTGGAACCAAGGGCCGATGAAAGGAAACTCACCGGCACATAAAAACTTCCCCGACCAGATGGCCTGCAAGACGGTGATCAACCGCGCCTGTAAATTACTAATACGCGCTTCCGATGACTCTGTTCTCTATGAGGATAGCGAAGAAAAACCTGATCCTGCAGAAGCTGAAAAGAATGAAAAAGCCAACTCAAAACCGATTGGTTTTGAAAACGCCGAAGAGGTTGATTTTGAGGAACAACAAACGATAGAGGTTAAGTCAACTAAATCGGAAGAGACTGTCGCATTAAACACGATGACATTCCCTTCACTCAATAAGGCAAAAGAGTTTCTGATCAACGACTGCGGAATGATGCCTGAATTCTTGACTGATGAAGCTACAATCCGCGCTGCTGCCCGTGAACAAGGAATCGATCTTGAAATCAAAAAAGCGGCTTCTGGCCCGGGGTTTTAGGCTATGGAAAAGAAGTACACACAAGGTGAATGGTATGTTGAAAGAACATCATCACCAGAAGGAGATTTTCAAGCCCGTATTCTTTGCAATACTCGTCAGACTGAATACATCGCTGGACAGCCGCGTCAAAAAGTTTACATCATCGCTGGTGAACCAAGCTGCAGAAATGGGCAGTCAAATATTCATCATGAAGCCAACGCGAAACTCATCGCTGCTGCCCCTGAAATGCTGGAGGTTTTGGAGACCATCGAAAACGACAACAACCAAGTTCCTGAATGGCTCTGGACGAGAATTCAGGAGGTAATCAAAAAAGCCACTGAATAATGAAACTGAAAGTACTCGGAAGCTCCAGCCGGGGCAACAGCTACATTCTGGAAACCGATAGTCAGGTACTGGTCATTGAGGCCGGTATCCGGCTGTCGGAAGTCAAAAAAGCGATTGGCTTCGATGTTTCAAAAATCATTGGTTGCCTGATCACACACGAACACGGCGATCATGCAGCTCATGTCCATGACTTCACCCGGGCTGCCGTCGATGTATATTGCTCACGGGGAACAGCCAGCCGCTTCAATGCCAGCCACCGGCTTCACAAAGTCAAGTCGGGAGAGCTGCTCCGGGTTGGAGACTTCAAAGTACTTCCGTTCGATGTGGTCCACGATGCGGCTGAACCCTTCGGCTTCCTGATCAATCATCCGGAATCAGGCAATATCCTGTTCCTGACCGATACGTTCTATTCGGAGTTCACATTTACCGGATTGAACAACATCATCCTGGAGGTGAATTATGACCTGAACATCCTGGAGAAGAACATCGAATCCGGACGGCTCAATCCATCGATCCGGAACAGGATTGTAACCAGCCACATGAGCCTGCAAACGGCGATCGATCTACTCCATGCAAACGATTTAAGCCGGGTAAACAACATCGTACTGATCCACCTCTCCGACGGCAACAGCCATGCTGAAAATTTCAAAACAGAGATTGAACGCGCTACCGGTAAAACGGTAACTGTTGCCGACTACGGGACCGAAATTTCATTCAACAAAACACCATTCTAACATGAAACTGGCAAACCGGATATTCTCAGCAGGCTTCGGCCTCATAGCGCTGGCCGAATTCATTGGGTTTCTTGGTGGCCGCACCTGGTGCTTGTTCGCTGCCATTCTGATCGGATTGCTCTCCTACTTCTTCTATCGCGAATCGATCAATCCAAGTTAGGCCGACGAAAACATTACCCTACTTGTCCGGGGATTGTGGGCATGAGTTCTAACAAAACCAATCTCAAAGCTGCCCGGAGTTGAGCCGGGCACATGGCGCGGTGGCGGAGTAGATTGTCGCAATTAAGGAGAAGTTGGTATCGAACCGCCTGACAATCGGCGGAAGCTTCGCAGGTTCGAATCCTGCTCGCGCCTCTGAATTTCTAAATCAAACAACAATGGAAAATTTTAAAGTTATCAAAGTACTCGGACACAATCACGTTGTAAGGCCTCTTACAAGACCAACATCCTATTTCACCCTGAACGGTAAGAGAATCGGAATGGTGCCGGAGCCAAACTATTTAAACACAGGAATGGCACTTTGCGGGATACTTCGCCCCGGTCAGACCCTCGGTGAATTTATTGAAACCAAGCAACAGAAAGTAACCCAACCTTAAAAAAACCTTTCATTATGATCTTACAATCAATCAACCTCAGCCGGTCTGTCGGAGACATGGAGCTTGGCTGGATCATTGCCTCCTGCATCGTTTTGGTTGTCTTTTGGACAACTGCCTTTAGTCTGCTAAGCCGTAGCGTTCAAAAAGACCGCGACATACACATGTGGCCAACACTTAAACAGGTTGACCAAGCCACCGACCGGCAGATCGTATGGTGGGTCAACAATCTGCCAATTGCCTCCAACGATGCGGAAATGATAATCATCGACCGGATTGTACGCCGCTATCTCGATGTGGATGTGGAGCCGGAACCATGCCGCAAACCCAACGAACTGCATGCCGCTGACCGCTATGCCATGGCCGATCAGATAAATGACGAATGTTTCATTTCAAGCGAATATTAACATGGAAAAATTGATTACACCTATCCCCGGAATCATCGACGAACTTAAAACGATGGATGAATTCCTGACAATCACCATGAGCGAGGATGCCGAAGAAGCAGTTGCCCGGGGCAATGACCTGGCCGCTTATATCGCCCGTTCCGGCAAACTGCTGGCCGATGCAAAATACCACCTGAACAAGAAAATGAAGGATGATGTATTTGCGGCGCTCGAACGGATAGCCAGGCAGAACGGTGCCACACCTACCGCCATCAATGCTATCGTGAAAAGCATTTGCAAAGAAGAACAGTTTCTGGTTGACTGGTCCGAACGGACAAACCGATCTGCCACCCACCAACTGGAATGGTGCCGCACAGTGATCAGCAAGGCAAAAGAAGAAATGCGCCTGGCCGGATTCAGAGGAAACAACCCTTAATAAATTAAACAATGATTATTCACGGAGTTTTTTTCGCGGTTAAATGTAATCGCTGTGGTAATATCTGCGAATCAGGCGATTACCAGTATTGGAATGACGAATCAGCAGCCGAAGAATCAGCGGCTGAAAGTGAATGGCACATTGATAACGGGAAACATTATTGCCCCAACTGCCACGAAATCGATGAAAATGATAATGTATTGATTTATCTGCCAATACCGGAATCCGTAAAAAAGGCCCAGATATTTCTTCAATCGATAACCAGATACGCCGTTCTGAAAGATAGAAAAGATTCTTTCAGGATTGAAATATCCAATATCCAATACCTCTCCGATGCCGATTTAGCTTGGATCCGGTCAAAGATCGACTTTGAGATCGAAAAAGTGGTAACACCAAGGCAAGAGAAAATAATCATCATAATCAAAAAATAGTAACGATGGAAAATGTCAGAAATGAAATTCTAAAGGCATCGGTCAAACACGACCGTTGCGAAGTGACCTACAAAGAGAGCTTCACCGAAGCCAACTTCAGCAATGAAGTTTCAAAAAAGTGCTCCCAAATCGTGCATGTTGACCTGAAAAATGCACTCGACCGATTAAAAATTCACCTGGTGATCTTATGCGAACAGCCGGAAGCCGTGCTGATGGACAACATCTATGATTTCGACCTCGAAGAGCTTTCAAACTACGTGGTAACCGGCTATTCTATCGGAGGATCAGACGAAAGTGCCGGGGTGACTATCATCGGGCAAAAGCTGCTGAAATCCGGACAGGTGCTCAACATTAACGCCCCTTTTACAAAGTTCGAAGATGCGGAAGCTTATGAATTTGCCGGTGAGCTTTACGGAGATGTCCAGGCCTGCAATTGGGAAGTATCCGAGTATCTGTTTGCCGAAAAATGGGGCCTGAAGCAACAGGAGTTTGATTTTGATGTGCCGGAAGAACTGTCCGGGGCCGAAATCACCATGGCAGCCCCATCAACCGGAAAAACGAAAAAGATTGGTAACCTGAAAAAATCAAAAGTAGTGGAACCTCAAGAGTAAATCTGATGGAAATTCAACTTAACCCACAAGGCAATTACGTTGTTTCGTTTGCATACAGGCCCCACTTGGTCAACCTGATCAAGCAGATACCCGGGCGCACCTTTAACCCGACATCCAAGGCATGGATCGTGCCCGGCGCTTCAAAACCGCATCTGGAATCGATGGCCAAACGGATCATCAACTTTGAGCCCGTTAATTGGACCGACAGCAAGGTGGCAGAAAAACGGGTTTCAGAGGTTGATTTTCTTATCCCGGAAATGCCGGAACTTGCCGTTCCGCATGGGTTGAAAGTGGAGCCGTATCCTTACCAGTTGCAGGGTATTGCCCGTGGGTTGCAGTTGAAACGCTTCATGAACACGGATGAACCCGGCCTTGGGAAATCTGAAACTTTAAACTCTTTAATATCCAGTCCTAATGGATGGATTAGAATGGGTGATATTCAGGCCGGAGATTCGATTTTTGCCAAGGATGGTTCCATCCAGCAAGTTGAAGGGGTATTTCCACAAGGCATTGTTCCGACGTATCGAATGACATTCAACGACGGTTCATTTGTAGATTGTAATCTGGAACATATCTGGTGTGTTAGGGATCAGAACAGACGGCGAAGAGGTTTGGGTTGGACAACTAAGACAACCCAAGAAATCCTTAAATCAGGACTTGTCAATAAAACCAACCCAAAACGCGAGGCATCCGGAAGAAAGCCTTCTTTGAAATGGGAGATACCGATGTGCGAACCGGTGCAGTTTCCGACAAAACAATTTGTGATCCCGGCTTATACATTAGGCGTGTTGATCGGTGACGGAGCTTTATCTGGTAATAAAGTTGAAATGTCGCTACCAGCCGAAAAGAAACAAATTATCAGGTTCGTTGAAAACGAGTTGGATAAAAGTCTAACCGTATCAATCAGAAACTATGGCAATGTAACTCGATACGCCTTGGTGAACGCTTTTGATAAATTCCATCATGAGAATTTGTATTTAAGTGAGATCAGAAGGCTAAAACTCGATGTTGTAAGTGCTGATAAGTTTATCCCGAAAGAATACCTGCAGGGTGACGTTATTCAACGCGAAGATTTGCTGGCCGGTCTTATGGATACCGATGGTAGTTGTATCAAGAACCGAACTACCTTTCACACAACATCTACTCAATTAGCGACAGACATCAAAGAATTGGTAGAGTCTTTAGGCGGTGTGGCCATTATCCGACCGTATGACAGGACAAATGAGGGAAAAGGAATAGAGTATCAGGTAAATATCAGAACATCATTCAACCCGTTTTACTTGAAATACAAAAGTGACAATTGGAAACCTAAATCAGTTTACAGGCCAACCCGTTACATCGAAAGTATCGAATATATTGGAGAAGAAGAACAGCAATGTATTAGGGTGTCATCGCCTGATCATTTGTATTTGACCAACAACTACATCGTAACTCACAACACTCTGCAATCAATTGCTACAATCAACCTGGCCAATGCTTTTCCCTGTCTGGTCATTTGCCCGTCATCCCTCAAGATAAACTGGGAGCGCGAGTGGCACAAGTTTACAAACAAAAAAGCAATGGTCCTTTCGGATAGTGTCCGCGATACCTGGCCCTTCTTTTGGAATACCGGGATGTATCAGGTCTTCATTGTGAACTACGAAAGTCTGAAAAAGTACTTTGTACAGCACATCAAAACGTCACAGAAACTGACAATCCGCGATATCACCTTCCGCGATAACATACACCTTTTCAAGTCGGTCATTATCGACGAAAGCCACCGCTGCAAATCATCGGCCACCCAGCAGGCGAAGTTCGTAAAAGGCATTTCTGAAGGTAAAGAATGGCGGATCGAACTCACCGGTACTCCCGTTGTGAACCGGCCCAAAGATTTGATCGCTCAGTTGTCCATACTTGGCAAGATGGAAGAGTTCGGAGGGTACAAGTATTTCATCCAGCGGTATTGTTCCGGCCCGAACGAAGCCTCAAACCTGAAAGAGCTGAACTTCATGCTGTGGCAAAAATCGATGTTCCGGAGAGAAAAATCGATGGTACTGAAAGACCTGCCAGACAAGATCAGGCAAGTGATGTCCTGTGACATTACAAACCGGAAGGAATATAAAGATGCTGAACGCGACCTGATCCAGTACCTGATCAAATACAAAGAGGCCGATGATGAAAAGATACAAAAGGCCCTGAAAGGTGAAGTGATGGTCCGAATCAACATACTCCGGCAGATATCAGCCCGGGGAAAGGTAAAAGAAGTGGCTGAGTTCGTAAGCGACTTCCAGGAAGAGGGTCAGAAAATCGTTCTGTTCTGCTCGCTTCACGAGGTTGTTGACCAGCTCAAACGCATCTTTCCTCATGCGGTATCGGTTACCGGTCGTGAAGATTCGAAACAGAAACAGGCTGCTGTGGATGCCTTCCAGCGGAACCCGAAAACCAACATCATCATTTGCTCCATCCGTGCTGCAGGTGTTGGATTAACTCTTACAGCAGCTTCAAACGTGGCCTTTGTCGAATTCCCCTGGACGTATGCCGATTGCTGCCAGTGCGAGGACCGCTGCCACCGGATCGGGCAAAAAGACAGCGTTACAGCCTACTATTTCCTCGGGAAAAACACCATCGACGAAAAGGTGTACAAAATCATTCAGCTCAAAAAGGGAATTGCCAACGCAGTCACCGGGGCAACCGATGATATCCCGGAAAACATTGTGGACATGGTGGCCAACTTGTTTAACGAAGAAATTGACGAATAATGGAAAACGAAAAATTCATACAGCTGGTGGCCGATATGCGGAAACACCAGAAAAATTACTTCAGGTACCGCGACCCGCTCAGCCTGCAAAAATCAAAGAAAGCAGAAAAAGAAGTGGACGCCGAGATTGTCCGGCTAACCGGTACCGGGCCGGTTGACAATTCAGAACCTCCTTACCCAACACTATTCTGACCCATGAAAAAAATCAATACCATGTTTAATATCTTTCAAGGTAACGACCTAATCAAAAAAACAATAGCCAGCGTTCTAGGGTACGATAATCCTGAAAATAGTTGGTTTACCAAAGACATGTACTTCGAAGCTTTCTTTTATCTCTCAAAAAGGTTTGGTTCTCCAAGTCTATTTGATGAATACAAAGAGGCCGGAGCTTGGAGCTTCAATGTGAAAGACTATGTAATAGAGATTCGAATGAACAGTTCATGGGTTCAATTTATGATGTATGGCAAAATATCGAATCACGAGATTCATAGTCCCTACGCCGTCAAATATCGAAGAATTCGCAGAGAAAAGCGTGATAAAATTTTATCCGAATTAGGAGATTGGAATGATAAGGAGGAAGAGCTGGCCGGAAAGCTGTTTGATGATTTCTTGAAAGAAAACGATATAGATGCATCTATAAGCCAGGATCAATTTGACAAAGAATATCGCGGTAAATGGTTTGAATATGTCTGTTTGCACAACAAAAGGGTAATTAATCTCGACTATGATGAGTTTACAGGGAAATATGGAAAAATATACCAAAACTCATACACCCGACATGCTCAAAAAACACTCACCCAATTTCTAAAAAACATGCTAACTCCAATATGGGTCAGAGATTGTCCTTACAACATCAAAGGTAGGCTCTCGGATGAAGAAGCCGCTTTCTACAGCAGATACAGAGATAATATCAAAATTGAATTCAAAAAATAAGATATCATGAAACCAGTACCAT
Source organism: Gaoshiqia sediminis (assembly GCF_025907915.1). Taxonomy (GTDB): domain Bacteria; phylum Bacteroidota; class Bacteroidia; order Bacteroidales; family Prolixibacteraceae; genus Gaoshiqia; species Gaoshiqia sediminis. The sequence goes on along the minus strand of NZ_JAPAAF010000028.1, from coordinate 41,971 downwards.
TTAAACACCAAAACACCGTATTTGCGGAAGACCAGCCCGAATACCAGCCGTTACCGGCTTTGAAACTTAATACGCCCCAGGGCGAAGTAATCAGCTGTTGGAAGCTATCCTTCCGGGAACGCTTGCGGGTGCTTTTTCTGGGCCGTGTTTGGCTCAGTCTGTTTAGTTTCAACCAAGACCTTGCTCCAAGCTATCTGGCTGTGAACCGCGAGGAAGTGTTTTCCCTTCCGGATGACTCCACCCCTGTTTGGGTAAAGTTGGTCAATAAGATAAAGCGGTTATTCGCTCCAACTTATCAATCCGGATACAGCTACTTTGCACATCACAAACCCTCCGGCGAAGATTGGTATATTTTAGGGATCGATGCCGCATTCGACAGGGTTTGTGCTGCCGGATGGCCGCCCAGTATCGGCAAACTATCAGACTGCTCCAACCTGTTGAAGAACAAACCGCTGACAGAAGAAGAGCTTCAACACCGCAACAAGCATTTTGGAACAAACTGGATATAAGACTACAACTATGAAAACCATCACCATCAAACAACCCTGGGCGCACCTAATCTGCTCAGGGTTTAAGGACATCGAAAACCGGACCTGGAGAACAAATTTCCGGGGCCGGGTACTCATCCATGCCGGGGCAAATGACAACTACAAAAGATCGATGAACCTGTTATTTTCCCCTGAGCAATGGGAATACATGCGAGCAAAAGGAGGAAAAAATTTGCTCAACTACATGTTTGCAGGCAACTGGAACAGGTCCGCCATCATCGGCTCCGTTGAAATTGTTGATTGTGTTCAAAACCACCCTTCCATCTGGGCCGAGAAAGGCGTCTGGAACTGGGTACTGGCCAATCCGGTACTATTCTCAAAACCGATCGAGAAAGTCAAAGGCAAACTCAGCTTTTGGGACTATCCGATGACAGAAGATGAATACATGAGAATTGCAACGATATGAAAGCCCTGCCCATGCCCGATGTGTTTGCAACCGACCGCGAGCATTACTTCGAATGCTGGAAGGATATTCTATCCATGTGTCAGTCGCCATCGAAAAGATTTGGAATCGAAGTGGTACTCATCCGGGATCGTGGGCCGATCAAGGCTGGCACAAAAGGCATTGCCCGGCCTTTTAACGCCGTGGACATCCATCGCCAGTTGAAAGATTACAATGACGAAATGAAGTACAAAATCATGGGCCTTCCGGATCTCAGCAGGGCCTTTGATTTTTACCCTTACTACGAGAAAGACGGACGCAAGGCAATATCACTCCATCACACTCATATTTCACAGTTCGACTGCAAAGCCACAAAGACCACCACTCAGTTGGAATTTGAATTTTAACGTACCATGTGCCCTGTAACCTGCATAAAATGTTCCCGTCAAACCCGGTCGGTCATCAATACCCAGGATGGTCCGCTTTGCTTCACTTGCTTCTCAGAAAGCAAGAACGCACAAAAAGCAAAACGGGTTGTGTCGCATGATGAAGATGACATTCAGGCTGATTTCTTTGAGAAGGTGAAACTCTTTTTCCCGAACTTGCCTGATAAACTTCTTTTTGCCGTCCCCAATGGTGGCAAGCGAGACCGTAAAACAGTTCAGACAAAAAGTGGCTCAAAATCATTCTCGCCAGAGGCCGCAAGGTTAAAGCGCCAGGGAGTTAAAGCTGGTGTTTCGGATGTTATCCTGTTGATCCCGAAAAAGGGCTTTGCTTCCCTACTCATGGAATTCAAAACACAATCCGGACGGCAATCGGACGAACAGAAGGAATTTCAACGGCAGGCCGAAATGTGCGGTAGTAAGTATGTAATTGTGCGGAGTGTGAATGATGCCTTGGCCGCCATGAAAGACTATCTGAATTAACGGTCGGACTTGGGATAAACTACATAAGCGCTGCAAAAATACAGGCTTATGCTGCGGGATTCTTCCCATCGGCTACTGGGCTAGCCATTCTCCCGGTCGTTTTCAGGTTTTTGTCAAATCGGTATTCCTCAAAAGACCTGCTCCAAAATTCATCCGATCAGTTAACTAGCTCAATATTAGGTTTTAACTTGCGGACTGCAAAGTAGTTCATAAAAAAAACGCTCCGATATTTGGAGCGTATTATAAAAACCACTATCTTTGAAGTACATTATTTAACCAACGGGGCCGCAGCCGAACAAGGAGCGATAGAAAAACAATCAAAATGAAAACTTCACAAATTTTATCAGGCGAGAGAAATCAAGTTGTAAATCAAATCGCAGAAGAATTAATGCAATTCAAATCTTACCAGGAAGGTTTGCAAAATGCTGAACAGAACGCTGAAAAGCGTTACGAACATGCAATCAAGATGCATACGACACAACGCCGCTGGTGGAAAGTAGTTGAAACATCAAACGGTAATTTTCTTATCTGGACAAACAACAGTAGAGAAACTGTTTTGGTAACAGAAAATAACGAGGTCATATTTTATGACGAGTTGACAAACCAGGCTACAGCAGATAGAACAGCTAGAGAATTGAAAGCAGCCGCCCACGTACTTTGTACACGAAAAGAAATTATTGAAAAAGTAATTTCTCGCGATTTTAACAGCACCAGACTTCTTCCGCCTGTATCAATGTTTTAATAACCAAAAGAGCAGTCTCCGGGCTGCTCTTTAAATTCAATCTATATGGACCGATTTTTATTAGCCGAAAACCCGATCAACACCGACGATGTCATTAAACAATACATCATTCATACCATTAAGCCGAAATGTATTATCGAAGCTGTCAACGCTAGCGATGATTCCGATGTGGTTTCATCAGGCTTTCCGCATCAGATCTTTGAATTTATAAACTCTGACGGGGTGCCGGAAATCTGGGCGTTAATTGTTCGTGATGTTTACGATCACAGCTCTAGCGATGAAATTGAAAAGCTACTCTCGCGCGCCTGGCGCTGGTTCCGTGCATACATGGAGTGGGAAGATGGCAATATTGACGAACAGGAGGCCAGCCAATGGAACTGACAAAAGAAACCCTACGCCAATTTCTCGACCAGCGCCCGGCCATATCGCCCCGCGCCCTGGCCCTCCATGCCGGTCTAAACGAAAACTACATCAACCAACTCTACAACGCCAGCAACCGGGGGCTTACCGCCGATGCACGGGAAAAATTTCTACAAATTTTGCCACTATACGGATGGAAGTAAACATACATACAATTCTATACGCTCTAATTGGGATATGCTGGTTTCTAATCATTGCAATACTTATTCGAGCAAGATTAAGACGAATTAATAAAAAACCCCCGGCCAACTCGTGACCAGGGGAAAACTAAAACTAAACCAATATTCACAACTGACCTACTAAAAAATACTCTTTTTTAAGATTAATCCATGCAGCGCACCAATCAGGTTGGCTTTCATATCGGCCCACTCCATTTGACCAAGGTTAAGGGCGCCATCGTACAGCAGTTCTTTAGCTGCTCCCAATAGCAGGATGGATACCGCCCCGGCCAATGGGAGTACGAGCAACCAGAAAGAGAAGATCCCGGCCACCAAAAATATAAACGCCGCCCAAATCCCTAACAACACCCCTTTGCGCGCCCAGTTAAATGATTTGCGGTAATGTTTGATCTTGTCATCTGTCCAGTTCATAATGCATGATTTTAAGTGAACATATATCCCCGTTTTTCACCTGCCTTGTAGGTTTTGATGGTGGTTCGAAAGGGGAATTTTATCTTTTCGTTTTCCAGCGCGGCAATGATCCGCTTGCTCTGCGTGAAGAATATACGGGCCCGGCTCTCGTAGTTGATCCTTACCACATAGCGCTCCCCGTTTTTGGTAGCCACATCACGGCGGAAGTCGATTACTTCAATTTCAACATTCACAATGTCGTTGATGCTGATCTTCTCTTCTGTGTAGCCTTCGGGCTCAATTTCTATTCCAAGGTCGGCAAACGAGATCATGGTCCTACTTGTAAGGTTCGAACAGTAATTTCAGCGCATCAACATCTTCCGGGCGTATGTGGAAGGCTTTCATTTGCTCAACGGTGTTAATTTGCATAATTGCATCAACCGTTTGGGCGCGCATAAGCTTTGCCTGTTCAATAACGGCGTTCAGACCTTCATTCTCGCGACCGCTTACCAGCTCGCAACGAGCTATGAGAATGGCAAATTCGTTCAGTACAACATCAAATTCTTTAAGTCGTTGCTGCCGGAGCGTTTCCATGTCGGCTTCATAGGTTTCAGCCACTTGCGTATCTTCGGGCACCCCGGCAGCCTGGCAGTCCGAAACAACCATTGCTTTCAGCTGTTTGCGGTGGTTGAGAAAATCGATGTACGCCTGTTTCTTCTCCAGGCTTTCCATGCCAACCGCTACGGCGTTAAAGTCGTTTTGAAGCTTCATCTCAACATCGGCAGGATATAGCACTCCGAGCAACGTCGCCAGTACATTGCGCTGTGTGAGCGGATAACTTACCCGGAGACTGTCGTAATAATACCCCTGCTTCGCTTCCTCTCCGGTGTTCTGTTCGCCTGCTTCGATGTTGAAATTATACAATACTGTTTCCTGCCCGTCATTCTGCCTTGCAAATGTCGCGGGTCTTTCAGTTAAGAATAACCTTTTGTTTAATCTCTGCATTTTTATAAATATTTTGTTGATGAATCTTGTCCACATATTTCACCCAGCCATAGTGCGACGATAGCTGGTGTTTTAATTCGATTTGACGTTGTGATTTCGCCAATTTGCTCACACCCTTATAAAAGTTTGTCAGTATCTTTTTTCGAAGCATAACTCCCTTATGGTTGAGCCGGTATCCAACAAAATCGATCTGCCGGGATGCTACCGGGAAAACCTGCCAGTTACGTTTCAGCTTCAGGTGAAGGCAATCATTCAGGTAGTTTTCAATTGCTACCCGGCAATGGTGCAGAAATGCTTTGTCTGAATGAAGCATCACTACATCATCCATGTATCTGAAATAGTACTTCAAACCCAAAACTTCATGGCAAAAGTGGTCGAGCGGCGTGAGGTAGATATTGGCAAAATACTGACTTGTCAGGTTGCCGATCGGTACGCCAACCCCGCCCGGAACACTATCAATCTGGTTGTCGATCACATGCAGCAACCTGGCATCATCCAGCTCTTGCCTGATAAGCTGTTTCAACACTTCATGATCAATGCTGTCAAAATACTTGCTCACATCCATTTTTAGGCAGTATCTGGTTCCGGCCTGGTCTTGTGACAGGGCATCGCGAACGTCAAACATGCAGGCATGTATGCCCCGCCCTTTAATGCAGGCGTAGGTGTTATCAATCAGGTTTCCGATCCAGCTGTCTTTCATTACCATCACAATTGCCTGGTGGATGATCCGGTGCGGGTAGAAAGGCGCAATCATGATGTTTCGCTCTTTGGGTTCGAACACCTTCATGCTCCTGTATTGACAGGGTATGCCCATCTCTGATGCCAACTGATCATGCAACCGCTGGATGTTTTCGCCAAACTTTTTGTTGAAGTCCTGTATCTGCTTTGACTTTCTCTTTCCGACCTGGGCTTTCATGGCAGCTTCTACTAACGTGTAGTGCGACACGAACCGATCAAACAGAGTGCCGTTCCGGGACGGGAATCGCTCCCCGTCCCCTGTCAGCTTTTTTTGCCATGAGGCAGGGTCACACAGCCTTAAATCTTTTTCACGGTATAGGCGGAACCCATAATTCGCATTCGCATTCGTGGCCCGATTATTCGTATTCGCATTCCGCGAACCGGCATTCGTACCATTATTCGCATTACCCGAAAGCAAGGGACCCGTTAAGCTATGTGACCTTCTATTTTCCATTTTAAAAATCTTAAAAATTGGACGCTCCGCGTTCCGTTTTGTCCGCGTTCCGCGGTTTCGGTTACCCCACCACCGGGTTGGAACGGCACAGGCGGAACCCACAAGCCGCATGCGCATCCGTGGCCCGAGAATTCGCATGCGCACCCCGCGAACCGGCATACGAACCATAAGCCGCATTACCCGAAAGCAAGGGACAAAACCAGCCACGATTGGTAGGATTTCGCCAGAAATAATCGCAAATACCTTCTACCGAAGTTGCTCCGGTATTAACAGGCAACATGTCGCCTTCTTCGTTGTCTGCTTCGTTCCACCCCCAGCCATCAGCTGTTGGCAGCTTGTCTGTTTTCAAGTCATACCCGGTTGGTGGCGTAGGCTCCGTTTCATTTGCTGGATAGGCAAACTTACTTGGATCAGCACATACATACAGCAGCACCTTTCCGCCTTCCAGATCGGTTTGATGATATACTAAGCTGTCATCGTTAATAAGCCAGAGGTATTCATACCAAGTCTCAAAGCCACGATAGCACGGTGCGGGAACAACCTTATCAACACCTGTGTTGGCCCAGTTTTTCACGGTATAGTTCACTACCCCGGAATTGTTGCCCAGTTTGGCGGTAACGCCTCCCGGAACAAATGGATAGTTGCCGTTGTGTGTAGTCCACTGCGTCCAATCCACAGCAGGGCCACGTCCTAATCCACCTTGCCGGAATCCATTCACATCGAGCGATGGGTCGTATGCTTCCTGAATGTCGTAATTACCGTATTCCAAGGTTTGCAATTGAGCCAACTCGCTCATTGCACGGTAGGTGCCGTGATGGGCGCCAATTGCGGCACACTTACTTCTAATGTCTGCCCGTGCAACAGCTGTTCTGCCCATGCCCAGCAAACTATTATAAGCCGCATCGTTTGCCGATGAGTTATTTCCGCCCCTGAATTGAGCGGCATTGGCTTGCCAAAGCGGTAGGTCGGTAATCTCATCACGTAGTACCTCACCAGCTTTGTCAAACTGCAACGAGCAGACAGTTGCGGCCCGGTTGTTCACGTTGTCGTAAGTACTGTACCAGGGGGCAATGCTCATGGGTGGCCGGTACAGGTAGCCCGTAATGGGAAATTCGCTGAACATGCGGCGCACAACATTGCCGTCCTTGGTGAGCTTAAAGTAATAGCCCGGCTTGTACAGCTTCACATTTCCGGTTGCTCCCGAAAGGTCAGCAGGGGTTCCGTCTGCCTTAAGGGTGGAATCATGCGGGTGCAGCCAATAAAGAAACTGGCCACCGTGCGACTCCATGTACCGCCTGATCCGGTTCTGGATTGGTAACGTCCGGTGAAGGTCCAGATTACCAATCCGTGTAACATACTTCGACTTCGAAGTTGTGTCAACCTGATAGCCATAGGCGTGTGTGGCCTCGGTAACCTTCCGGCCTGCCCCGCCTGATTTTCCGATTGAAATAATTAACCCCATTTTACACGGCCCTTTCTGCTTTTGTTCCACAGGCCCAATATACATCGTAGCTCAACAGGTCGATCGCTTCGGCAGGGATCTCAACAATGCCCCCGGGTGTCCAGTCGCTGAGCGGGACCGGGAAATCTGAGCTTTCATCATCCTGGTGAAGCTTCAGGTCAACAATCAATAAGATGTCGGTTGTGGCCTGCTTAGGGACCACACAAATAGAGAATGGCACTTTCGGATCGAGCTTAAACAGGCTGCTCAAATCAGTTATTTTACCATGCGAACCCAACCGGGTTGCATACATTTCGGGCGATACATATCCATTTTCCATGATCTCTCTCTTTCTTTTTTTAACGTTAAAACCTGCCCGGGGGAAGATTCAAAAACCGGGCAGGGTAAACACACAAAATCAAAAAACACGCATCCTAAAACGTTCCTCCGCCCTTCTTGTAATTTGGCGTTATGGCGTTAAGTATTGTATCCAACCAGCCGAACACCTTATTGTCCCTCGTGGTAGGGGTAAGGTTGACAATCACTTTCGCAAAGGCCATAAAAGCGATTAAAAGCTCAAGCCAGTAGGTCTTCAGGAACCCGGCAGTGCCTTCTTCGTCGGTGATCACAGTTTCATCAACTGCAATTTCATCCTGAACGAGCAGGACCGGAGCATCTACCGTTTGTATATACTCCACTTCTTTGTTTTGCTGAACGTTGTCAGCCGTTTGCACACAGCCAACAACCGTTAGCATGATGATAGAAATCAAGAAAAAAATAGTTTTCATCTTTCAATTAATTAAAGGGTTAATAAACGTATAAGATCTCTTTGATCGGGTACTGCAATTGCTCCGACACATAGCTTCGTATTACCGCCTTGGCAGAGTCTCCCAGGTCGGAGTACACAGGCAAGAGGGTCATCCGGTCGATAAACTCCCGGAAATCGCCTTTGTATTGCAGGGTATCTACCCGGGTAAGCTCGGGTACCCGTACCATCTCGTCACGCAGATACACGATGTTGTACCCTTTAATCGTGTCAATCACGGTCCGGGTCCGGTAGTAGGTCGTGGTCATAATAACGGTCGAATCGTTCAGCTGGCTGTACGTCCAGCCCTCGGGGGTCACTTCCTGCCCCATTGCAAGGGCAGGAAGCATAAAAAGGATGAGCAACAATGTTTTCATAGTATTTCGTTTTTCTTTTCTGGCTTCTTTTCGTTCTTCCCGTTTTTGTTTGCGCTCTTCTTTCGTACTGATATCCGTATCAATCGGAACTTGCTGGTTGTTGCCTTCGCCGCGCTGCTTGATCTTGTTCACCTTTTGCTCAATTCCTTCAATGTACTGATCTGCATTGATAACAGGCTGAACCCGTTTCAACATCAGCAGGCAGAACCCCAACAGGGCTAATGACAATCCGCTGAGAAATGCAATGATGGTGTTTTTCATTTCTTTACTTTTTTTCGTGTGACGTACCAACTCCATATCAACCCCGACCCGATTATCAGGGCAAAGGCGGCTGAATAACCAGCAACCCAAATCATCATTCCATTTGCAGCAATTAAATTCATGGGTAAACAATTAAAAGTTCATTACCAGTCCACCACCTCGTATCTGAATGCACCCAGTCAACATTGGCTTCAATGCAGGTGATTCCCAGCGTTTGCCAGTTCTTTGCGATATAATCACGCACTTCATCTGCTGTTGCATCCCGGAAAATCTTGTCAGATGCCCGTCCCCAGGGATGCTGGCTGAGAAATGAATAATAAGAACTATCCGGAGTGCGGATGCCGCTCCATTGACGATCACCACCAGCGATCCAGTTATTGATTGTGACCGGGCCGAACTTATCCCTGAGCAGCTGATCGGCCATGATCAAACGACGGTCAAGCATCCCGATAAGCAGGTGTGGTTTGTGCTGGTATTTGAAATACAACTCCCGTGGAATGTATTCATCCGCATACAGGTTCGCTGTCAGTTTTATCCGCTTTATCTTATCCATAGCTTCCATGCGTTAAGTTTCAGAGCATCGCCCGACAATTTTCCCCGCAGTCGCTTAATCAGCCGTTTTTGATATGCTACTTTCATTGCCGGTCCTGTATTTTTTCAAGTTTCCGATTGATGTCCGAAAGTTGCTCCTTGATCTGACGAACTGATAATTCATAAATCTCCTTGTCTGCCTTGTCCGATTTCAGCGTTTCAATTTCCTTCTCTTGCTGGCTAATAGTGCTTTGCGTGTCGAAGTAAAAAGGGACAGCTGCTACCGATACAATCACAAGCAAGCTTGCCAGCGCCTGCCAGATTGTGTTTCTTAATTGTTTCAGGAATTGGCTCTCTTGATCGCTCATGGGGTTAGTCTGTAAAAATGTTCGAAAAAAAAGGTGCGGCCAGAGACCGCACCCCCAAAAATCAAAAATCAAATGAATCACAGTCTCTGTCATAAAATAGAATTCAGAGATTGTTTTCCCGAATATTTTGTTACCCTTCCAGTTCCTCCAGAAGCTTCTTTTTCACCACGGCCAGAAACGGGAACTGCGGGTTGTTTACTACTTCGGTTAGCCCGGTCTTTACCTGTTCGGTAAGTTCCACCTCCCCTTTCTTGTAGATGGTTTGGGCCACTTCCAGCATGCCCAGGTCACCGGTTGTCTGATAGATGTGGTTTCCAAGGGTCTTGCTTACGTCAAATTTCAGCTCCTTACCATCCAGGTCGGTAATTATTAGGTTGCTGAAATTGACCTCTTTTGTTTTTTTCTCTGTCTTTTTCATTTTCGATCTATTAAGTTTAACGTAATGTCAATATATTTGTAAGTACTAAATCAAAACGCAATGAAGAAAATTATCTTTGCCCTTATCGTGTTATTAACAGCCTGCAATGAGGATGACTCTATTTTCAGCCGCGATGTGTTTCAGTATGGGCAGACTACCTTCCAGATTACAAACGTTTATGAAACGAACGTAGAGCTTGAATGCAAAAATCCTGCGCACTCGCTATACTCTATCACTTTCAGCCTTGACGGGGTTTCTCATTCGTATTTGTACTTCCCGCAAATGGAGAGTATCAATGCGCGTTATGAGTTTTCCTATATTAAAATAACCAAGGTCACCCCTCTCGCAGATTAAACCCGGTGCATGTAATTACATTGCCAGTATGCCGTGTCCCAAACAAAAAGGAAAAGCATTCTAGCGTTTGTTAGTTCGAAGGTAGAGGCGATAGTACTCTCCCCGTACTTTATCGATTTCCCGTTCCCGTTAATCGTAACTGCAACTGTCTGCTCTCTCATAATCATATAATACTTACCCTTATATGGGCTTGAGGGTAGGTAGAAAGTAGCACTTGAAGTCCCGGTATGAACTACATATTGATCATTCAAGGCAAGTGTCTTTCCTGAACTGGTCCTGAGCACCGGAAAACCTGCGCTGATAACCCCCGAGAAGTCCATGAAAGCGTTAGGGGTAGTTAATGATGCCGACGTAGGGTAAATGTCCGCTAATACAGTTTGATACAATCCGCCGCCGCCCCAAATCCTTAGATGCTTTAACGAGCTCGTCATGCCGTCCAGGGTGCCCCCGAACCCACCGGCATTATTGATATCCAAATTCGTACCTTTTGCCGAGAGGTTGTTGTTTTCTATCGCAATGCCAGCCGTAGAGGTTCCCGACCCGATCAATGCTTCTTGCGCGATTAGCTTGCCGTTCGAATCAACTGAAAATTTACCACTCCCGAGATTAAATGTTCCGGCGGTGACAGCCCCGAGAGAAGTTATTCCAGTTGTTATGATCTTATCAGCGGTAATTGTTCCGGCGGCTATCTTGTCACCCGTGATGGTACCGGCTGCGATCTTAGAGGCTACTATTGTACCCGCCTCAATGAAGTTTGTATTCAGATACCCGCCAACAATTAGGGTTTGCCCGTTCACAATCGCTTCCTGTTTGGCGGCGTTCAATGTATCGTACAGACCATCGGCATAGCTTTGCGCGGCTGACTGGGCACTGTTCGCTTTCGTGGTAGCGTCCGCCGAGGCGGTACTTATCGCCGTGCTCTGGGCGTTGTTTGCTTTGGTAGTGGCATCCGTGGCGGCTGTAGATATCGCGTTTGTTTGCGCTGTACTGGCATACCCTTGCGCCTCCACCTGTGAGGCAAGGCCGCCGGTTACCTTGATAGCTGATACATCAAGCAGGGTTGTCTTGATATACCCGCCCTGTATGATCGTGCTGTCCAGCTTGGCGATGTTGACCAGATCCTGATAGGCCATATCGCCAAGGCTACCCGACAAGGCACTGACAAGACCATCAGCATAAGTTTGTGCGGCGCTTTGTGCGTTGTTCGCTTTCGTGGTAGCATCAGCCGAGGCCGTTGAAATAGCTGTACTTTGTGCGGCGTTGGCTTTGGTTGTTGCATCCGTGGCAGCCGTAGAAACAGCAGCTGATTGCGCTGCATCGGCTTTAGACTGTGCCCCGGTTGTGGTTTCAGCGTTGCCGCCGGTTACGTAGATCGCACCCTTCAGATAAACGTTCTCGCCATAAAGCCCGTATCCGGTGAGCGGCCCGAACTGGGCATCGGTAATCCCATCCAACTTACCAAGCCGCACTTTTGTTTTCCCGGCCAGATCAGCCGAAACAACCCCGTTCAGTACATCGATGTACGGGGAGTTATTGTCCGAAGCAGTCAGGTAGATTGCCCCCTGCCGGTCGGTGTTGGTGGTGTTCCCGATCCTCACTATTTCATCCCCAACCTCAAAGGCGCTTGTCCCGTCAGTTTTGGTCACATCAATGTAGTTCGCCCCAACAGCTGTTACCCGGGCAACGTAGTATTTCACATTACTGCCGGTCCAGCGTTGACAACGTACCAAGTCGTTCACCACGAACGGGACCAGGGTAGCGCTGCCACCTGTGTCAATCGTTAACCGACTACCACTCACGCCCGAAACCTTGGCCGCATCGCTCACCCACAAGGCGCCATTGGTGCCCCTGATCTTATTGATCACAAGCTCATAGACCGACATTTCTTTTCGAACGGTCAGGTTGTCCACCGTGAGCCGGTTGTCAGCCGGATCAATCCTCCAGCCCGAACCGGCAAAGCCGGAGGTATAGATTGGCGATGTGGCATAGCCTGTAATGGTACCGTTATTCATCGCCCAATTCACATCCGACCGGTTGGCGTTGCCTGTATGGTAATAGTTTGCCGCCACAATGCCGCCAAGCTTATCTGAATCACCTGCCGCCACTTTTGTAACACCGTCAAGAAGCAAGTAATTTCCTGATTGCACCAAGCCTGATTTCAGCCAGAAGTCGCCGGTACTGGCCTTTTTGCTTTCGGCCAAACCGGAACGGTCCACCTCTATGTAGTAGGTTCCATCCAGTCCGGATTGAAGGGCGAGGTCATTAATCCGCTTCGCCTCGTTGCCGCCCCAGATACGGGAACCCTTGTACACGTTCGTTGTGATGTTCTGCTTTTCAACAGCGCTTTCCAGACTGGCAATCGTTGCCAGCGTATCATTCAGCTGGCTGGTCACCTGCTTTTGAAAGCGTTCTTCAATGAAATTCGATATGTCAGCCTCTATCCCGGAGTTGTCCAGATTGGCGGATATGCCTGTTATCCGGATCTGCTTGTCAATGCCCAGGTCGGCATCAATTATCCGGATCACGTCGCCCACCTTCAAGCTAATCGTATTGTCGCGGATGTACCGGTAATCAAGACTGAGCTTGTATTTCACCCGCAGCTGGGAATAATAGTCCAGATACGCCTGTGCTGCCGCTTTCAAAGAAGCCTCCGCAGCATCAACGTAGGATTGAGGCATCAGGATATCCACAAAAACAAACTTGTCGCCCGGGCTGGCATAGAACGTGTCCGCTTTTGGCATGACAAGCCCTCCCTCTGAGGCGCCTTGAATCAGGGTAATGCTTTTCGTTGCGTGATCGTATGCTGATATCTCGAATTGGTTGCCCATCAGATCGCCGTCAAGAAACACCACTTTAGCCGTGATCCCGGCCAATAATTGATCGTTCAGGTTGAAGTCAATCGTTGAACAGGTAATTGTCAGCTTGTCGGTTGAAACCGTAGAAACCGCCCCTTCAAAGCGTGGCCAGATATTCTCGAACACAACCACTTTTTCAATGATCCGGCTGTATTCCGATGTATTTTCCATATATCTGGTCCCGTCAAGGTTTTGGAACACCAACCGGCCAGCGCCTCCCCGATAATCATACGGGATGTTCCGTTTCGAGCCGAAAGCATGTACCCGGGTAACGGTGTTCCCGTCATCCACATTCTCCCGCGAAAGTTCATACAAGCCGTTTCCTTTCCCGTGCTGGAAGGTCAGTAAGGTTGCATTTTCAACCCGTTCAACCAGGTTGATCGTCTTGTTCACGATCGAGAATTCAACCGAAAAATCAGTTGCCAGCTGTTCCAGTGCCTCCTTGCAGGTTTTCCCCGAGAAATACACGTTTTTCCAGTCCGAAGCGGCCACGGTGCCTTTTGTCCAGCCCGTGTGGATCTCGTTGATGTTCGAGACAATCAGGTCAACAAAATCAGTCAGGTAGCCGGTCAGGTAGAATTCAGCCTTGCCGTTCAGCATGACAATCTTATCCAATAGCTGATAATAAGGCCCTTCAAACTGCACCGTGTACCTATACTCAACCTCCGAAATCTTAGTTTCCGATACCGGCCTGTTCACCGTATAAGTCACCCCGTTGTGAGTGATATAATCATTCACCTGAATGTCCAGCTTCGAATCGACAATCACATTCAGCGTAATCAGGTCTTCCCCCATCAGCTTTTGAGAAAGCTGCGTCCGCCCGTCAATAGTCAGATCGTATATCTCGCTTCCAGCCCTGTATATTTTCATAGTTTCACCTCCACATTAAAATAGAAATCAGACCACCCTTAACCGTAATGTGAACTTCGCCGCATAGTCGAGCATCTGCGACACCTGTAACCCGTCCTTCACATAGAATGAAAAAGAATCACCCAGATAGCTTGTCAGGATATGCAGCCCCGGAGAAGCCAACAGAGCCTGAAATTGCGCCATTTTTACAAGCATATCACTCAGGTCTGAACCGATCAGCAGACATTGAAGTGTCACGTTCCGCATATCCCGGTAACCCGACTGCTTATAATTGCCTGTCGTGTTCACATCAATCCGTTTTGCCAAGTCGAAGTATCCGCTGTGGCTTTGTACAATAATCCCGAAATCGTTTCTGAGGTTATACCCGTCAATCAGCGTACCGGCGCCACCGGTTGCGGCTGTTGTCAGTGCTGAAAAAGAAACGTCCTGTTGTGTGAAAGCAGCTTCGAATTTCAGCATCGTAGGCATCAGTTCAGTTACCTTAATCTCCTTTTCAAGTACCACGTTGAAGCTTCCGAAAGGGGTTGAGAATACCAACTCATCATTTTTGCACAAATCCGAAAAATCGCCATAGTTCGAGACCAGCAAGGCGTGAGATGAAGCACGCATCAAACCTCTGAAAGTAATGTCCCGGCCTTCCCATTCCAGGTCACCAGCCGAGACAAAAGCCTCAATCTCGGTTCCCCAGTCCCTTTCGGTCGTTCCCTTCCGGCGGGGAAAGTCAAGCGCTCCGGATAGGGCAAACGCATTTCCTTTTTCCCGCAGCGGCAGAATACCAAAACCGGCCAACGAAATCCCATTGATTTTGTAGCGGTTTGATCCGCTGTTATCGGAAATCACATCCGAAGCGTTCACCGTATCGGTCAATGATTTGCTGTGCGCGGTTGACCCGGTATGGTCATTCGATATCACATCAGACACCGTCACCGCATCAGACAAGCTGCGAACATAAGAAACCGCCTTGGTCAGGCTGTCCGAAGCGGTCACCCCGTCAGCTTCCGAAGCGGTCAGGCCGCCCCCGGCCAATGAAGCATGAGAAACACCGTCACCGCTATTCCATAATTCCGTCCGCTCCCCGGAAGTCAGCACCCGGTCCCATAGAATGAACTGGCATAGTTTCCCCTCCAGTTGTTCACCCCCGCCGCCATTCTTACCCACCCAAAGCGGATTGCTGTAGGTGTTAAGCGTTGTGGCCGAGAATGCGGTTGATGCCGCGGCCCCGTCGTTCACGTAAGCACGTACCGCATCGCCCTCAAACGTGGCAATAATTAGGCTCCATTGATTTAGCGGGACATACACGCCCGTTGTTTTCGGACTTGTTTTCATGCCCGCCGGTGTACTTGCAAAAATGCGTGCATACACGTTCGATGCGTCATGAGTAGCCAACTGCAAGCTGAACGAAAAGTAAGGACTGGAGTGTCCGGATGTGCTGTAAGGGATACCCGCAACAATCTGGAACCCGGCCCCGGTAGGATACACCCATGCCGCCATGGTAAGGGCCGCTGTGATATTGAAAGCAGCATCCGAGGGGATATCCACATAGTCGCCATTTGCCCCGTCAAACTGAAAGGCATTACCAACTTTACCGGTTATGCCCCTGTCTGCCCCGTAGTTCGTTCCGTCATGCCCGTTACCGGAGCTGTCAACTACCGCTCCGGAGGTTCCTTCGAAGTCAAGCCAGCATACCGCATTATTTAATAAGGTGCTGCTCATGCCGGATTAGTTAATTGTCAGTGTCCAGGTAATCTGCAAACTATCTCCTGCTGCTTTGGCGATAGCCGCAAACGTGGCGTACATCCACATGTTGCCGCTGTCCTGGGTAGCACTGTCAAAAGTGCCTGCCTCGGTGATACTACCTGTGCCTACCCCGGCGGCGAAGTTGGCAACAACGGTCAAGACATTGCTGGCCGCTGTTTTGCTGGTGAATGCCTGCCTGCTACCCGAAATGTAAGCGTTCAGCTTCGTAGTGCCCCCTGTGCCGGTGCCCAGCTCCATATGTGTGAGATTGCCCAATGCCGGAGTTGCCAGCAGCTGACTTACAATGCCGTTCTTCCCCGCGCTGGTGACGGCGTTATGTACTTCTCTTGTAGCTTTCAACTTGCCGTCTTTATCGAAAAGATTGGCCACTACATTTACCCGGATGTTAAGATTGTCGTTTTTCATATTCGGCTCCCCGTTGTTTTTGTGTTCGTGTTAATCGCTTTCAGTTCTGTGACCGCTGTACGAAGCTCCAGAACAGTATCCAATGTATTTCTTTCAATGTTCATCAAACTACTCTCGGCAGCCTTTGAACTTTCCAAAATGCCCCGTGTATCCAAAGCCGTCCGGTTCCAAAGGCCAACCAGCTCACTTGCCGATTCTTCGGTGATTGCACGGCCAATCTGACCGGCGATACCGGAGGCCGCTGAATCACTTCCAAAGTCAATCCCGAGTTCCTTTAACCCTGCAATGGCCTCTTCGAAAGCGGGGCCGACCTCTGTGTAAAGGGCGGACATGGTATCCTGAAACCGCTTGATGTCATCCGTTGAAAGGCTCCCATCAGAATAATCATTGAGCAGCTGGTTCACGGCCTGATCAATCGGAGCGGTCAGCAGTTTTGCAGTCAGCTGTTTTTTGGTGATGTTGGCAATAATGTCATTTACTGTATCACCCCAGGCTTTTGCGGCATCCTCAGCCTCAAAGAAGGCATCCGCTAACGAGTTTTTCAGGTCGCTGATGGAAACCCCGATCACATCGCCGATGATGTTATTCATTTCAGCCACCAGGCCGTTGTAGCTTTGCAAAACGGCCTCGATAGCTTTGCGTTGGTCATCTGATATCCCGCCTTGCAAAAGTCGGTTTGATAGCTTCTCGATCTCGACATTCAGATCTGCGGCTTGCTGGACGATGTTCCTGAGTACGGTTGATCCGTTGCGGTCGCCATCCCGGGGGCCGTAATATTTCCCTTGCAGCTCATCGTTAAGTGTCTTTGCCTCTGCTGCCAGGTCTTCCAGTTGTGATTTAAGAATGATGATCGACCGCATGGAGCTGTCAACACTCAGGTTTGAAAGCGATTCCGCAGCAATGTTTACTGAGTTCAGTATCTTCTCAACCTGTTCCTGTACGTTGACAAAATGGTCAGAAAGCTTCTCCGGGGTTTTCAGGAACATTCCCAATGCCGAATCAATCAGCTTTGCCGCACCTTGGACCACGTTCCCGGAGGCGATGTCAGCTATCCCGGACATGGCTTGCAAACCATCTTCCAAGACTTTGGCCTGTTCTTCATTCAAGCCTAATTGCTCGGCATATTCACTGGTAATTCCCTGTACATTGAAAAGTATTTCTTGAGTTGTACCAAGCGTATTTAAAAGGCCCTCTTTTGAGTTATCATTTACCGATTTGATCCTTTTGCTTAATTTGCTGAATTCAAGTTCAACCTCTTTAATGCTTTTTACTTCACCTTTGCCAATAAACAAAGGCTTGCCATCAGCCCCGGTCAATGTCCCCCGGATATCGCCTGCGTTTACGTTGATTGGTTTGATGCCTTTATTTTCAGCCACCTTAATGGCTTGATTGGCGATTTCTTCTCGCAGCTTCTTTTCTTTTTCCAATTCAACAATTCGCTCGGCAATAATCTTCCGGTCTTTTTCGTCTGCTGTTTCAAGGTCTTTGTATAGCTTGTCAAGCTCACCTTTCAAACCGGCGATTTCCTTTTCTGAATTCTGCTTAACTCCGGTCAGGGTTTCAAGCTTCTTTTGCAGCTCTTCCACCGCCTTTTCCTGCGCCTCTATCTCATTAACTGTTTTTGTTGATCCTGGAGCCCTGAACTTATCCAAGTCGGCTTTCGCTTTCTCCAATGCTTTACCTGTGCTGTCAATTTGTTGCTGTACCGTTTCAAGGCTTTCACCAACATTGTTACCGGTCTCCGTTGATGAAGCTGAGACTTCAGCAAACAGTTTCATCAAACCTTCTTCAGCCTGTTTGGTGATGGCAATTTGGTTGTTTAAATATTCGAGTTCAGCTTGAGTGTATCTTCCGGGAGTCCAGGCTTTTCCGGTTAAGCCAATACTGGCATTTAAGTCCTCGGCTCTTCGTTGTAACCATCCAGGGAGATTATCTTCAAGATTTGATGCTTCAGGACTCAGTTCACCCACCCGATTATTCCTCAGCTCATTGATCTTTTCAAGTATGATGGTTAGTTTTTCCTCTTTGTCTGTGATGCCGGAAATACTTGCGGCCACTTCATCAACTAATTTCTTTGAGCCCGGATTAATAATATCCAATTGAGTATCGGCAAGCAAGCTGTTTAGAAAGTCGGCGAATGACGTTGAACCAGCCTTTATGGCCTTTCCAAGTTCCCTGATCTCGCGGGTCCACCGGTTGTGTACCATGGCCCACTTGTTATCTGCTTCCTCCATCATGGTGTCGTATGCCTTTTGCATTGCCCCGGCGGCTTTAGCTGTCTCGTTCAGGTCATCTGCGGCTCCGCGGGCCTTCTCTCCAGTTAATGCCAATACTGCGTTCACACCTTCCACATCAGGAATGAGCTGTTTCAGTTTATTCTGGCTACCTCCGGCCATTTCCGCAACCTTGTTAAGCCCTTCCTGGTATGTCATGGTAGCTGACCAGCCATCGCCCAGCACCTTGTTCATGTTGATGATCGATGACCGGATCTGGGTCATGGCTTGAGCCGTTGGAGTACCTTGCTTGGTAATAGACTGGATGGCCGCAAAGATCTCTTCGAAAGCGATATTGTTCGAGGCTGCCAGCGGAGCAACCTGGGCAATGGTCGAAGCCAGCTGCCCGAAAGTGGTTTTTCCTCGCTCTACGGTCTTGAACATCACATCGGCAACTTTGCCTGCGTTGTCTGCGGATATCCCCCAGGCATTTAAAACCGTGGTCAATCCATCGGCAGCAGTGGTGGTATCGGTAATCCCGGCGGTGGCCGCTTTTGAGGAAATATCAAGCAGCTTTAAGCCTGCCGCGCCATCGTACCCGGCAGAGACAATTTGATAGAAGGCTTTTGAAAGATTGATAGCGCTTTCCGGCCCGTTTGCGGCCATCTGGACGATCTGATCTGAGATTCCTTTGAGGTCTTCCTGAACTGCTTTTGATATTGTTTGAACCTCACGCATAGCCATGCCGAACTCACGTTCAAACTCGTATGCATCCTGCGCCCATTTCTTAAACTGCATAGCTGCTGTAAGAGCCATCGCTGGACCGATCAAACCAGTCAAATTGATTCCAATGCCGTCAAGCGTCTTCCCGAACTTGCCAAAAGCGCTGTCCATTACAAAACCGCCTTCTTTAAATTCCTTCACCAGACTACTTATACGCGCATCAAGAATGACCATCTTCTGATCAAACTTTTTTATATCAATATCCGCATTAAAGTTTAGTGCTCCCATTTCGCTTTGCTTTAAGTCTTTTCATTGCCGCTTTGTGCTGTTCCGGATTGGTCACCTCGATGATTTCTTCTTCTTTTTTACCATAGTGTTGATAGGGAATATCAGCCAGCATCATTTGTATGTTTTGCCAGCTTACGCCCCACATTACTTCATCGAAGGTCCAGCCGAAATTCTTACAGATGTCTGCTATTCGTCCCCAGATGGTGAATGCTGGCTTGTAACCGTCCCGCTCATCTCCAGAAGGTTGATGCCTGCCAGCGAGACGGTACTCACGAAAAAATCATCTATTCCCATCTGCTTCACGATAACTTTGATGAGCTTATTTGTTTCTTCGGAATCCAGCGTGCGGAGAAATAATCCGGTTAGCTCATCCTCGTCCATCAATTCAGGATTAATGGGTTTTGATCCGAGAGAAAGGATCGACCGCCTTCGTTCTGGCACCGGCTTGGAATTGATGACAGCCAGGGCGATTATCCGTGCTTTGATTTGGGCGTCTGTGGCCATCGAACTAATGATATCGACAGCTTTTGCATTCTTGTCAAAAACGGTCAAATTCAGTTTGGCCTCGCTGATCTGGATTAGCGTACCCAGCTTTAATTGAGGGATGCAGAAATGATGGACCTTCCCATTTTCTTCAACAGAGAAACCAATACCCTTACCGGTCAAGGTGGCGGCAGCTTCTTGCTTTGTTTTTATATCAACCATTGTTGCTTGTTTAAAGGAAAGAAAGCCCGGAATAATCAGGGCTTTCAGTTAATTAATCAATCTCGTCCCAGTCGTAAGGCGATAGACCGGCAGCCGGGGCCAGGGCTTTAAACCTGATCTCTATTTCAGAGAAACCGGACTTGGATACATTGCCTGTAAACTTGGCTGTAATTTTGGCTTTGTACACGTTCAGTACCGGACCGGCAGTGGTGTTGACCTGCAAGGCAAGCTCAATATTTTCACTTGCAGCTGGCGCCTGCCACTTCGTAGCAAGGGTAGTCCCATCGCCGCCCTTCACTTTTTCAAGCATGGCCGGTGTGTAGTCGTAAGTCCTCCAGCTACCTTCCAGCACGGATTCAACATCGGTGATCGATGCAATTGGCGCTGCCGATTCTTCGGTCAAAGCATCCACTTCGGTAGCATCTGTTTCCGCTAGTGTGAATGATCCTTTCACCGTTTCCGAAAAAGCATCTAGCTGGGCGGGCATCGTAGCCAAATTGGTAGGTATCCCGAGTTTCACGGAGCTAATCCCATAAACTAATTTTTGTGCAGTCATAAGTCTTATTTGTTAATGATTCGTACTGTAAATCGAATGTTAGAGTAATGTTCGCCAAGGGGATCTTCCCGATGGGTTTCCTGAGTCTCGTAGTCAATCAGCACGTCGTTTGATATGCCTTTTTCAACAGTTCCGTCAAGCGCGGCAATAACAGCCGATGTTCCTGATTCGATTTTGTCAACATCCGGTGCCCCGGGGGTAATGTCCTTCACGTGATAGTTCACATTCACCACGCATCGCTGCATGATATCAGCATTAATAGGCAGTGAGTTTACCACTACGTATTCATCCAACTGAACAGCCGTTGGCTTTGAATACTTCATCACGGGAACCTGGAGCACACTTTCCAGAATACTCACAATTCTGTTTATGGCAAAATCCGTTGCTTTCATCTGAATGTAGTTGATACTGTTTCTCCATCATCGGAAAAGCGTTCCATCGAAACACCAATCTTGTTCAAGCTATCCGCATACTTATCAAGGATTCGTTCCAGGTTGATAATTGCCGTGTCAGCCTGAACACTGATCACATTTAATCCTTTACTTTCAACCTTGCTGGCATAATCCATCCCGGCCACACCCACCAGCTGATAACCGTCCCGCTTTTCAACTCCGTTCAGAGCTATCCTGGCAGCAGATTTGCCAATACCAGCTGATCCCTTCAGGTTTTCTTTCACGATTTTTCCATCCTTCAGGATGAAATAACCTATGGAGGAACGAAGGTTTCCGGTAACATCGCCAAAGCCTCCGTCAGCTTTCGTCATCTGCCGGGCTTCCTTTACAAATTCTTCACCTACGTAGGCAAGTATCTTGAAAAGGTCGCTTTCAACCTTTTCCCTGAAGGCATCCAGGTCACGATCAATGTCGGCCCTCGTGAATGTTGGCTTTATACCCATAACCTTGAATTTAACTGTCCGTTTTGCTGACGTTTCAACGTCGCGTTAACAAGACTGCCATCTTCAAAAGCAATAGTTACCTTGCTCCCGGCTGACAGTATCGTTGACGCTTTAGGAAGGTACACCACAAACGCAAAGCTGATTTCGTTGCCGTCTGTGCCGCGAAGAACGTCTCCTTTACCGGCTGGTTCGGCCCGGCAAATGGATGAAAAGTCAGCGCTTTCAACGCTCCATTTTCCATCTGTCAACACCGGTTCAGAGGCATTTGCTACAGTCACGATATGTGGATATTGCTTCACCATCTTTGCTGTGCTCTACCTCTTGGAACAGTTATCACCTTCGCCGCCGGATCATCGTACTTCGTATAAATGGCGTTTGCCATCTTGATGAAGTTTGACTTATCGGTAACAGAAATCTGAAATCCGCCTTCGGTGATACCGGCAGCTGAAACCAGGACCATTAAGATATCTGCTTTCGCCAGCTCGAATTCTTTCGAAGTCCCTGCATATTCAGCCGTAGCCGACAGCCCACGGTCTATCAATACACGGTTAAATGTATCGTCTGACAGCGGATAGCCAGCTACGGTTGATTTTATGGCTTCAAGAACAGTCATACTATTCTTCTACATCTGCACCAAGGAATGATGCAGGTACATTGTCGGTACCTTCAGTGTCCTCAGTTTCGCTCCATGCGGCGCCATCGCATTTCAGGATGTACATCGTATCCGGGTCATTGATCACCGGGATGGCGTTGGCCTCTGCCTTGGTCCATTCTTTGAACGGTTCCAGCTCAGACCACTTCTGGATGAACACGAAATCCTGCTTGACGGTGGTGGCAATCTTGTTCACTTCAGCTGAACTTTCAGCGGCAATAGGCCCGTGCTGGATATCACCAATTGACAGGTCAGGGAGCAAACACACACGCTTGGATTCCCAAGGGTTGACGGTGGTCTTTTTGTGTGCTTTGTCCTCGATCTTAACCGCCGGATCAATCACCACAATTTTAGGAAGCATGTTGGCTTCCATATACTGATTGATAAGGTCAAGGGTCACCGCCAATTTTGTCGGGGCCTGGTTGATCCACGATTTCAGTTTGGTGGTAGTCGATGTCTGATTTCTCAGCAGGATAAAATCCGAACGGCGCATGATCGCGTACTTCAACGTAACGCCTTCTGCCGAAGCTGCCAGGGTTGCTGCCTCAATGTCGCCAAGGCCGTCAGCAGTTGCAGCGGTGGCCCAGTCAACCGTTGAAACTTTTTTGTTTTCAGCGGGCATCCCACATCCAACAAATTCAGCGGTTACAACACCGTTGTTGTTCTGAGCATTCAGCAAAAAGCCTCCTTTACTCATCAACTGCATTGTCCACCACTCGAAGCGGCCACGCACGGCATTATACACGAAGTCCTGATCTTTGAAAGCCAGGTTCAACACCTCCAACTGGGCTGCATCGCCCTGGGCATCGCGCACCAACTGCGTATATTCGTTGTAATCACTTTCGTTCATACCACGCTTAACGGCAGTTTTTGGAATGTCACCCGACATCTTGGCGATCACCTCACGGGTTTTCTGCGGTGCAGAAGAATCAAAGCTGATAACGTCAGCAATTACCGGAGCGCCTTTCTCCCCAACCAGGGTTTCCCATTTCAGGGAGCTCTTTTTCTTGATACCGAAGAAGTTTGGGAAATACACCGGCTTAACCTTGTTGGTTTTCAACCGGGCCGCCATGTTCTTACGGTTCACTTGTTTGATTAACGATCTTTCCATTTATTCAGATTTTAATGGGTTACACAAAACGGATGTCTTTCAGAGCTGCTTTCAAAGCGGCGTCGATTGGAAAAGGCAGGACTGAAGCATTGACCTTACCAGCCTCAAGTAAACCCGAGGTTTGATTTGCAACGGTCAGATCTACCTTGTTCATCGTGATACACTCTGGGGTGTACAGATAGGCAGCGCTTCCGGCAGCAGCATCAGCGGCAGCCAAAACAAGAACATCACCTTCAGCGGCGGCCTCAAGAGTAGATGCTACCGTGATCACGTCGTAGCCATCATTGCTTTTGTCGATTGCGGTGATCGTGTTTGCGATTCCGGCCAGACCAGACTTCGTGATCTTATCTGCAACTTTGAAAAGGTGGTTTTTCTTCACCTGGTAAGTTGTTGCATCAACCGCGGCAGCAGCATACATTTCAGCAGTTTTAACTACGTGGTAGACACCGGTAACGGAATCCTTACCAACGATTGTCAGTGGTGGCAGCTCCTGAAGCAAAACGCCTGCAAACGAAACATTGAGATCTGAACGATCAATTGTTCCGCCACCAATCACATCCATCAAGATTTTCTCAATCCCGGGATGATACTGGAATTCCTTTTCTTTCTTTAAATACATAATGATGAATTATTAAGGTTATTTAATACCCAAGTCAACCACGCCCGGGTTGCCTGTTTTTGAATCCTCGTTCATCAGCTTGGTCCATTCCTCTTCGGAGCGTTCCTTCGGTTGCTGAAATCCCGGAGTATATTTCCCGCTTTCAACGGCTTCATTGATCACACCTTGCTGAATGGAAACATACTCTTCGTGCAGAGTCTTCACCTGGTCTTCAATCGAAGTTTCAGATTCGGCCTGAATCCTGTTGAGCCATCCTTCGGGTAGCTTTTTCTCGGCAAGTAATCGTTTTGCTGCTGCTGTTTTTTCTGCACTGGCAACAGATTTGACAGAGGATTGCACCAGCCCTTTGAGGTCTTCAATTTGCTTGTTCTGGGCTTCAATGAGCTTGGTAATCTCGGGTGACAGGCCATCAACCTTTACCGGCTCCGGATCCTTCTTGGGCTCGGGATCTTTAACTGGTTTTCCATCCTTTAGCCCATGTTTCTTTTCATATTCGGCAGTCGCCGAAGTCTCTGCTTCCTGAATGGCAGGAAGGATATTCTCTTTGAAAGCGTCAACCGCTGACTCAACATCTTCGGCTTGGGTCACCTTCGATGCTTTTTCAATCCGTTCAGCATATTTTTCAGGGACGCCCTTTGTTTTGCAAGCTTTTTTCAGAAGATCAAGAATTGTCATACAATAAAATTTTAATGGTACTTTTCATTAAAATATAAGCACGACATTCCTTTCCCAATTTTCAGAAGAGCGTCACTTCGCGTTGAAGTATTTCTTGTTGTCACGAAGGAGGTAGGAATCAGTTTTGAGGTTAGATTTCGCGGCTTGTTCCTCCAGGTATTCCCGACCATTCTCAGGAAGCTCTGTAATCTGCCCGGACGTTTGATAATTTTCGTCTGTTATCGACTTCATGAAGTCATCTTCCTTCATCAAAATAGGTGTGGCCGGGCAAATGCAGAACGGGTGCCAGCCTTTGTAAACAAAGTCTTTTGGATATTTCCCAACCATTGCATCACAGATTGGACACGGGCCTTTGTTTGAAGCCGAACGGCGGATATCAACCCCTAAGATGAAATCTAGGTTCTTCCACCGTTCATGATCTGCCAGTCGGTACATCTCGTTTGTATTCGTGACGGCCAATCTGAGGGCATTCTTATAGCTGGACCGGTAAACGCCCTGGCCCGGATGATAAGCGGCCATTGGAGCGGATGGCACCAGCTTCCCGTCTGCATTTCTTATCCGGTGGAAGCGTCTGTCCGGCTCTTTGAGAAGCTGCCGGACATCCTGGGATATCAACGCTGCCGGGCGACCAGTCGACAAACCGGATGAGAGGTAATGTTCAATGTTTTCCTTTGCCGTGCCGGTGACCTTCCAAACCCGGTCGGAGATCGTAAATCCATCGACCTTGCGTTTCATGAATGCTGAAAATGCCTCCTCGTTCCGGGCGAACATTCCCTTCCTGATCGTTTCGTTTATCGGTAAATTATCAATGAAACCAGATACCAACTCATCAGTCTTTAAATTGCTTCTTTCCCAGGCATCCGTTGTATGGCTCTGGATATTATCCAGCAGTTTTTCTCGAAGGACGGCAAGTTCATTTTCGATTGCCCGCTCAATGTTGGCATTTCTGATCCAGACGTTTTCTGAGCCCGAATCAGACCACCCGGTCATGATTTGTCCAACCTTTCTGACGAACTCATCAAAGATGTACTTGATGCTTCCTTGCTGCTGCAATAGCTTCTGGAGGTGCTGGCGCTCATGGAATGTAAGATCAACCATTCACTACCCTCCAAAAGCATTTAACCCAATCATGTTATTCCGTTCGGCTTCCGCTTTCTCATCCTGGGCCATGCGTTCAAGCTCACCTTCAACATCACCTGTCGGTGTCAGTGGAGAATTGGCCACAACTGTTTCCTTGCTGTTGAATGCTTTCCCGCCACCGGCAAGGCTGAGTATTTGTGCATCTTCAACAGGATCTTTCGGTAGAATCGATTCAAAGGAAACGGTTATCCAGTTGTCGACCAATTGCTGACGAAACCTGATGTTGGTAATATTGGCGATACCGGCAACAACCACCGAAACGCAGCGCTGAACTACCGGCCCAAAAACTTCCATGTTCTCAGCGGCCTTGATTTGTGCATCAAGGGTCATAAACCGACGGGCAACACCAGAGATATTGCCAATACCTTTTAGGTTATCAAATGATAAGTCCGGAGTGGATGATCCGCTGAACTGCTCATTCTTGGTTTCCTCCAGCTCCTGTTTCACGGAATCTATGGATTGCTGCCAGGCGAGGAAATCAGCATCACCATGAAACGGCTTGCCGGAATCAGGGTCAACCTTCATCGGGAATGTGATTTCCTTACCAACCGTATTCTTAGATGGCAGGTCGGTCTCTCCAAAGGTCTTCATAATCGGCTCGGCGAAATAATCGTTTGTGTCTGCCATCCGGGACAACCTCATTTCTCGCGCGTCCATTACCGGGGCCACTTCTTCCCATTCCGGCTCCAAAACATCAGCATAAATCACCGGGATGATTCCGAAAGGATTGTCTGCCTCTGCAATCTCCCAACCTCCATAAGTTTGCGTTCCGGTAATGATCTTTTCCCGTGTCCAGATGATGGCCCGGTCAGCTGTTATCCCGTCAATCCTGACCTGGAATTTATGGATAAAGGCATCCATATCGTCATTGTCATCAAAGTGAGGATAGAAGTCAGACGTAACATTATCCTGGACCGGCTGAGATAGGATCTTGGCCTTGAGCTCGGCTTGCTTGGTTCCATCAAAACGCAATGAAACATACGGAAAGAATACAATAGCGGCTTTCGTTTCTGACAAAACCACCCGGGCAAATTTCTTCAAAACGGAGTGCATCTTAAGTTTTCGCTCCCATACCCGCTTGAATTCGTTAAACCCTTCGTTCTGCTCATCCGCAGATATCTTCATCTTGCCACCAAACATGAAAGCAACAGCAGTCCTCACCACCTTCCGGGGGAAGTTGGTGACTATGCGTGCCACATCAACCACCTTGTCATCCAGCCGGACCGGATTGCCATCATCATCCACAAGCGACTCGGAATAAACCTCCATTCGCTTGGGTTCCCGCCAGCCTACGGATGTTTTCCGGCGTTTTCGCTCTCCATTAAACTCTTCAAGGTATTCTCGCGGGGCTCTTCCTTCGATCGTATCAACGCACAAGGTATGAACTACCTGCCCGAAGTTTTCATTCTGAAGTATATCATAAATGCTCGGCATACTTTTCTCTTAAAATATAAGAGAAACCTGCTTTTAACGTCCAGCACCCCTGGCAACCTTCCTGGGCTGTCTTTGGAGAAGGTAGGCCTCGTAGAGCTGGGCAAGAATGGTCATACCGTCCGGGGCGTCATCGTGGGCATTGCCCCCCTCCTTCTTGTAGGAGGTCAAGGCTTTTATGAACCGGGCATAATCTGAACCTTTTTCATACTCCGATTCGTCCAGGAACACGCAGTGTTTTTTTATCCATCCGGATTTCATCAGAATGCGGGTCTCTTTGTTGGAGGATGTGTGGCGAGCCTGGATTTCACATTTGGTGTGTCTCTGTCCCTTGAGTATGTCACGAACGCCAAGCCCAAATATACGGCCCCCATTGTTTGACTCAATCCGCATCAAATCACAACCGGCATCAATAATCATTTGCGACAGTCGGGGCATGGTAATTTCTACCGGATCCTTCGTAAATAGCATGTCTGTGATATATACCTTGTCGCCAGACACATGTCCAAACGGTGCGCAGAAATCGTCATCTCCTTCATCGGCAACGTCGCAGGCCCCAATAACACCGGCAGAGCCTTTGAGCTCATCGCGTTTGAATCGTTGCAGCTCTGATTTCGGGAACAGCAAACCTTTAGCCTCAATCGGATTCTGCATATATTCAGCTTCCCAGATGCTTTCTTCGGTTTCGGCCCGGAGCTCCCGGTAATATTCCGTTGTGTGAACATCCTCGCAGAAAGATTCATCATTCTCATCAAGCGCTGGTATCCGGATGATCTCATCATACTTGCCCATTTCCTCCAATCGTCCCAGTACGTCTTTCTCCGACCATCTGGTCCCGATATCTATCGAGCAGCAGTTGCCCTCGATACGGGAGTCATGTGTCCCCTGCTTCCAGCTCCACACCTTCTCATTGTTGGTATCCGAAAGTGCATCTTCCAGGCTCTTGTATAAGTCATCAGTAACGGCCAGCATCGAGGCCCCGAATCCAATAACCGAACCGCCAACACCGGCCCCGAAGTAACCAACCTGTTTTGATTGAGAAAGGTTCCACCCGTTGACATTTTGCTTGTCAGACTTCAGGCTAATTTCAGTGAATATCTCATTGTATCTGCGTGAGCGGACAATATCCCTGGTGTCGTATGAGAGTTTGTTGTAGAGCGGACTAGAACAGGTGTTCCTCATAACCGACTCCTCCGGGAAGTGACCAAACATCCAAGCGATGAATAACGACATGATGTATGATTTCCCGGCCCGGGGTGGAAGCGAAACGGCAAGTCGCCTGATGGTTTTGCTGCAATAGGCATAGTAAATCCGCATCAATGCCATGGCAATCAGTTTGAGGAATGGTCGCTTGGAAAAAAACTTCGGGTCCATGTACATGCAAAAAGCCCAGAAATCTTTCCGGGCTTCTCGCTTACGCAGGATGATTGCAGCTTCAGCCTGCATGAGCAGAACGTCACGCTTTGTCCGGACTTGATTCATGCTCAACTTTTCCATTCTGAATGATTGTTTCGAGCTCTTCATCGCTCAGCTTCTCCAGCTCGCTCTTCAAGGTAATGTCGCCCGTGAAGTTGTTTTCTTGCCTGTTCTTCCAGTTGTCCGGGTCCCGGTTGGTAAGCGTGAATATGATGGCCGTTGGATTAGGCTGGTAGTGCTTTTCAATGACAGAGTGTTCCTTCACCTTGACGATCGGTTTACCGGTATGTTCATCTTTCTTTCCGGTGTCAGCTGTAACCGTTTTTTTCTCCTGAACAGTGTACCCCTTCACCAGCTTCATGAGTGATTTTTTAGCCTCGACCACCAACAAGGAATTGAATTCTTCCTCGGCCCTTTTTATTGCGTCTGCAAATTCTGCACTGTTCTTCTGCCAGTTATAAAACGAACGTTCTGATATTCCGACCTTTAGACAGATTTCGGCAATAGTGTAGCTGTCCTCTTTTATTAAAGAAGTGATCTTTTCAATTACCTTTTTGCTATACTTTGCCATAAAATCGGTGTTATTCTTTACTATCAAACAACGAATCAGCGATATCCAGGACATTTTCCAGCTCCTGAACGACTGCTTTCAGTTCAATAAACTTCCTTTTCTCAACGGATGTAGGTTCACCATCGCCTTTTAGTATCCTTTCCAATTCCGAAAGCTGGGCCTTTTTTCGTTCAAGCCGTTTGGCAATTACTTCTTTGTAAATCATAGTTAGATCTTTATTCATGACGGCAATCATTTGAGTTATACCGTCAAATTTAATTTATTCAGTTAACCAATCATCCTCAGAAAAATCAAGTTCCGGGAAATTATCACGAATCTTTTTCGGATCACCTTTGTAAAATACGAGTACGTTCTGGTGATGCTTTCCAATCTTTCGGCCTACATTGAATTGTTTACCAACCCGGACGGCCAGGCTTCCAATAGTGGTGACCAAGATCATCTCGTTGTAATAATTCAGCCCGGCATCTTGAAAGGCGCTTATAGTATCAGATACAAAGTTTCTTAGGACACCTTTTTTGTCGCGGACATCGCCAACCACAAATGCCGCAAATCGGTTTTCCTTCAACATGGCGGAGCTTTTCCGGATTATCTCCCGGTAAATGGAAATAAATTCCTCGTAATCCATCGTTGAAAGGTCCCGGGGATCATCAGAGTAAACCTCTAAATCGGCATACGGTGGGCAACTGAAAAGGAAATCAGCCTGCAATCCGGGTAGATGGCTGTCAATTTCCAAACTGTCACCGCATACCCAGGAAGGAAAGAATTCACGACAATCTTTGAATACCTCCAGGGCGTTTACTCCGTTCGCATCAATCTGTTCTTGTCGCAGGTCAACGCCATGATATGGCATACCTAATTTGGCGGCCACTATACCTCGGACGGATCCGCCAGCGAATGGATCCAGGATAGAACCGCCCGGGACATTAAACCATCGGTAAGCCAACTCGCAAACAACAGGATCAAAGATTGATGTTCCTTCCATAACCGGAACATTGTGTTTGCGGCAATAATCAAGCAACTCATCCCATGATGGATCAACCCCGTTTTTCTCTCGGAGCAGGTTCCTGATTTCGTAAACACGTGGTGGCTGCGAGGACATGGAATAAGTGATTCCCTTTTCCCGGCCCAGCTCGCTCTTTATGCCCAAGTCAAGCCATGCTTGCTTTCTTTTTTGCCAAACACCTTGCTTGCTGTCCAAAACTGAAAAAGGAGGAATGATGAAACGTTCCTTCAGGCTGCCGGATCTGTCTTCTTTCGAGCCAGGGATATCATCCAACTCCACATCGCTCAGATCAAACTCCCAAAGGTCAAGCTCATCACCTGAAAAATCTTCCAGGATAGCGTCCATGTCAAACATAGAAGTATCGGAAGCATGATTGTCCGCAAGGGCCAGGAGCTTTCTTTTTTCGTCATCGGATGACAAATCAGTCCTTTTAACAACTATGAGTTCCTCTCCGTGCGATTCTACTATTCGAACTTTCAGCCCTAATTCCTGGGCTTGCTCATAAACTCCATTCCCAGCGATAAGGACATTGTCTTTATCAACCAAAACGGATCTGCCGGCTCCACATTCCTGGAGACTCTTCTTGATAATTCGCTTGTTTTGGTCGGTGTGAATACGATAATTACGGGGGTCAAATATCAATTCGCTCATCAAAAATGCTTTCTGATAAAATATAAATCAGAGGCAATTTTTCTGGAACGCCCGATAACAATCGCTGAAATGTCATTTCGCTAAACGCTTCACGACACTTAGCTCCCCGTTACCACGCATTAAAACGTTCGCTTCGCCGTGGTAACACGTGCTATAATTAATGGCGGGTACAGAGCAATTAATCAACATCCTGCAAGTTGTTTTTATTTTTTTGCCCGCCCGCTTCGGCATTCGCCGTTTGGATTTCGCTTTGCCAGGTTTCGATGCAATTAACAAGGCTTGCAACCTGTTCTTTGTATTTTTCTGGAATCCTGTTTTTGCGGATGTTCATCCGAGAACCGGAAAGGAGCCGTGATAGCTCCCCCCAGTTAATTAAGTCTTGTGCGCTCATTAGAAAATAATGTCTTCGATTCTGAAATCATCTTGTTTGTGTTCCAAATTAATAGAACCACTTTCATATTCAGTCACTTTGAAATTAGATTCAATTTCTTCTACTGAAATTTCAGAACCATCAGCCCAAACTAAATACTCATTGTTGTTCATTTTGATTTCTTGTGCTTTTTCGCTGTTGATGTTTTCAATTAAAGTTTTCATTGTGTTAATTTTTATTTGTTTTGTATCTTATTGATGAAGTAAAGATACCACATTTGTGGTTATCATGCAAGTGTTTTGTAATTTATTTTCCACATTTGTGGTTATTTATTTCTATTCTAAATAAGAAAGAACAAAAATCCCCACCCTAAAAAAAATAAAAACAAGGAACGGCAGTATTTCAATCGAGGTTTCCGGGTTCAGTTCGCCACTAATCATAGCACTCACCGTCATCGGTCATCAAATCAACGTCCGTTTAAAAATCTTTGCCTTAATCAAATCCAATACATGCCCATAAGTTTCATAAAGCTGCTTCTTTGTTTCCGGCCCTGTCCATTGCGAAAAGGGCTGATCCTGGAAGAACTTGAATTCGAATATTCGCCGGGCCTTTGGTGAAAGGTTTAGCGATTCAAACACCTCGCGGACAGTTTCAAACTGTTCGAGGATCCGACCAGGTGTGTCATCGCCTTCATCCGGGTAATCTTCAATATTCAGCCGGACAAGGTTAACATTCGTATCAACAGGAATTGACTTATACCGGCTGCGGTATGGCGAAGTGCAGCTATGACAATTGAGCTTGATCATCCGGAGCACGAAGAAATCCAGGTCGGTGTACTGTCCTTTCTTGGTCTCCATAAGCTTCCGGAGCTTTGATTCATCTTTTTGAAGCAAATAGACAATCACCTCGTTCAATACATCATTTGCTTCATCCGGTATCCCGGCCAGGGAGCAATGATAAGCCGAATAATCGAGCCAGCGGGCGTAGCGTTTTTCAATATATTGGTTTACGGTCATGGGGTGTCAAAATGGGGTATCTTCACTTGGAATTTCGTTAAAATCATAAGCTGGAGGCATGTCCGCAAATGCTTGATCATAGGGTTCCGAGTCTCCGAAAAGCACTTTTTCCTCATTCGCCCAAAAATCGATCGGCCCCTTCTTGCCTCTTCGGTTTTTTCCAACTTTCAAACGAAGCTTATCGTCTTCCCATAAAAAGAGGATCACATCAGCATCCTGTTCAAGGGCACCAGACTCACGTAAATCAGCAGTATTCGGCTCTTTATCGGCACGCTTCTCAACATCCCGGTTCAACTGCGAAAGAGCAATAATTGGCAAATCTTCTCCAAGCGCCGTTTCTTTCAGTGTCCGGCTGATTTCAGAAACCTGCTGTTCCCGGATGGCCTTCTTGTCGGTTGGCTTTACCAACTGTAGATAATCGATTATTACCAGTTCGCACCTCCCGGCCCGTTTATTCCGGATGGTGTTGGACCGGATTTGATTTACCGTGATTCCGGCATGATCATTCCAGATGATGGGCAGGCGCTCCAATTTTGCTGTTGCTTCGTGTACCTTCTTCCAATCCTCCTCTGTAAGCCTTCCATCCCGGATATCAGTTCTTGGGATGCCTGTCATGCCTGAAAGAATGATCCTAAAATAATCGTGGTTCTTCATTTCAAGTCCGTAGAAGTTCACCCAGTGGCCATTCATGGCAGCTACCACGGCAAAATGAAGCGCCAGTGAAGATTTACCTATTCCGGGCCTGGCGGCAAGAATGATCAGGTTTGTTTTTCGCCAGCCGCCAAGCGCCCGGTCCAAATCAGATAGACCGGTCGGTAATCCGGGTGATATACCTAATTGAGTTGCTTTGCAATCTCGCTCAAGTTCCTGCAACGCCTCTGCAGCAACCACCTGCGATGTTTGCCCGGAATTTGCACATGAAACCAGGTTATCCACATCATTTAGCTTGCCTCTCGCATCTGACAACAGATCATCCATGTCCATGGCATCATCATAGCTATCGTGCTGAATCTCGCTAGATATACGGATCAGCTCACGCTGAATAAATTTCTGGGCAATAATACGGGCGTGAAATTCGATATGTGCTGCGGAGGCTACCCGGCTGGTGAGCTGGGTGACGTACAACGGGCCTCCCACTCCATCAAGCTTGTTTCTGTTTTTCAGCTCCTGGGTGACCGAAATTAAATCAATTGGCTTTTTATCCGAAGAGATCTTCTTAATCGCATCAAAAATGATTTGATGGCGACCGTCATAAAAGCTGCTGGTATCAATCACATCTGATATGCGGTGAATGGCATCCATCTCCAGCATCAAGGCTCCCAAAACTGCTTTCTCCACATCAGTGGCTTGGGGGGGAACTCTTCCAATCGCAGAATCCTGCATATTTTGCTTCTTATCTACCATTTTTCCGGCTTTTGAAGTTTGACATTTTCTTTAGGCTCGGCTCCAAACCGATCTTTATAAACCCGGTTCATAGATTGAGAAATGGCATTGGCAAAGGTTGACTTCCAATCAATCGACTTGATCTTGGAGGCTTTCTTTTTCTTCCATCCGCCCTCAGTGGCCCAATAATTCACACATGATTTTTCAATTGACTTTTGGATATCTACCCCAGGGTTAAATTTCTCCTGCTGGGAAATCCAATCTTGGTCAGCAATCAACTTCTTAAAGGCCGACCGAAGATCACTCAAATACACCTGATAATCCTTTTTCCAAACAGGAGGTAGTTCCTGCTCATCCCCCGTTGGGGGTAAGGGGGTAATTAATTTCTTTTCTTTTACTTTACTTTGTGGTGTTTCGTGTCGTTTTGTGGGGGTTTCTTCCGCCTTTCTTCCGCCGGAAACGTCGTTTCTTCCGCCGGAAACCTCATTTTTTTCCAAAAGCCAAAACTCTTTTTCGTCCGGATCAACGCGTTTACGTGTCGCCTCCTTCCATCTCTTTTGTATTCCGGCGGAAGTTATAACCTGATGTTGATTGAAAATCCCCTCATTAAAGAAATGGTACTTTACAAGTTTAGCTACCACGTCAGAAACAAGGCCTTCGCTTACTTTTGCCTGATTCGCAATTTTAAACTTCAATCCTTCAGACCACTGTACGAAATAACCCTCCCGGTATATCGCGCACAGCACCCTTACTACAACAGATTCTCCTTTCGCCCCAAATTCAACAGATACAGGCAACACCTTCTCATCCTCGAACATATCAATGTCAAAGGGGAAGTATTCTATTCCGGTCTTTTTGGGTCTGGCCATAATTATACGTTTATTATTCTGTTCATTTTCCTAATCTCATTCAATGCCTGCTGAGCCTTTCCGTTGAATTCCGGGCTTGTTTCGATCAGGTTGTTCACTGTTTTGGCGGCATGGATCACAGTCGCATGATCTCTGCCGCCATATCGTTTCCCGATAGATTTCAAGGGCTCTTTGGTGAATTTCTTCCGGTACCACATCGCAAACTGCCGGGCTTCGGTCCATGTCCTCTTTCGGCTTGGTTTCTTCATGTCATCCACCGTTACACCGAAAGATTCAGCCACGAAATCCTCAAGTCGTTTTAATCCTGGTATCAGATAGGCATTCATCTTCATACTCTTTGCGCTATTTTGTGAATGTTCCTGTTCACCAGATCCACAATCTGATCATGATACTGTGTTGGATTGTTACTAAGGCCCCGGGCCTGAATGACTGAGAGCTTTTTAAGGGACACCTCTACCGTTTCAATCGGTTTGTTGTCAATCCGGGCCGAAAGAATGAGTGAATCACGCTTTTTGTAATATTCGTTCGCGAAAACACAATGACGGAGTTGATCGCCTTCATTCATGAATTCTTCAACGGACACCAAGGGGACAACAACAATGTTCTGATCTTTAAATTGCAGGTCGAAAAATTTAGCCTTATGCTTTTCGTATTCCAACTGCTCTTTATCAATCTTCTCCCGGAGCCGTATTAACTCCTGCCTTTTCTCTTCCTGTCGCTTTTTGATCACTAGCCGGTCGTGAGCTTTCTTAAGGTCTTTCGGACATACATAGAATGCGTTTCTGGTGTCTTTCCCAAAGTAGCTGAGTAATCCCATGTAGTCGATCCACATCGAAGCATCTTTGACCTTGTACTTGTTTCGAATACAAATCCTTATGGATGGCCAATACCGCCTGATATCCCCCGGATTTGAGTGTGAAAAGCCTAGAAACCCGTATTGTTTTGCTTTCAGCAATGTCTCGGCCTGATTATTCATTGGTATGAAAAAGATTGCTTCCAGTGCTGTGAGCTCCTGAAGATTTTTATCTATTCCATACTTCCGGTAGATATCCTTGAAGGTAGAATCAGGATGATACTTGAATGGATAAACATCATACTTATTGGCCGAATGGTAATATCTGCCCTTGTAATCTCTGTTTCTTATTTCCATGTTGCCATTCCAGCTGTCACAATAGAAACTTGTCGTGTGGTTCCTGGCGACTACTTCACGTTTTCCATCCTCTCGAATCCAGTGTTGCAGAATTTCACAGCAAGAATATCTGGCTTGTTCTCCTGATCCATAATAGGCATAAAGCTCAAAGTTTCGTATTACCTGGAAGTCTCCTACTATTTGGGCATAAGCAAAATAAACACGCTGCTTATCTGTCCTTTTTTGTGATTTTTCGATGGTTAGTCCTGTGCCGCAGTGTGGACAAGTAGCTCTTCTCCTCTGGACAAGCTCAGGCGAAAATCTTTCACCACAATCCATACAGATAACCCGGCTTTTCGTTTCGTATCCTTTGTGTTCCAAGCACTCAATTTTGGCCCACTTCAATAGTCGTTCAGATTCGCGATGCAGTTCATTGCTTAAGCGCATTACTTCATGCTGAAGCTTTGTTCTTGGTTTCATGATCAATCAAATAAACTGGGTTGGACAATCGCATTGCTAGTCGACTTTACAGGCCGGCTCTTCGGTTTCTCCGGTTTCTTTGGAGCTGGCTGTTCTACTTTGTGGTTGACTACTACCCGGGCATTGATCGGCTTTCCGACCTCAATATTATCTTCATCGTAGTAATGGGCTGCCATCCCGAATACTTCATCGTCAGTGAAGCCATTGCACCCACTTTTATGCACGGTGTTCAGAATGTAGGTGATACAGTCATCAATATTCTTGTTCTCCTTTTTGAGTGTCACAGCAAAAAGAGGATCCATTGAAGCCCTGTGTTGGAGATGGGCTTCAATGACTTTCTTGAAATTATCTGTTGATTTCATACGACTAATTGCTTTGGGTTAAACATTGATTAATAAGGGCATGATCAGAAGTGTTTGACCAATGTTTACATCATCCGGACGGATTAGGCAGGCACGGGTTGGTTCCGAGAAACTCATTCTTAAATCTTCGGTTTCAACTGCCTCCAGGCATTTAAGGAGTAGGTTACAGCCAAACCCGATAATGAAAGGTTCGGATTGATTAAAGTTGGCTGCCAGTGTTTCATCAGCCAGCTGGTCCATGTCGTTGTCCCTGCCGGTAATGCGAAGTTTATCACCGGTAATGTTTAGTTCGACCAGGCTCGATGTTTTATTGGCAAAAACAGATGCACGCCGCAGCGCCGATACAACCTCGCTTGTGTTGGTTGACAAGATCTTCTTATTAACAGAGGCATTGGGGATAATGGACCGGTAGTTGAAATACCGACCTTCGATCAATCGATATACAATCCGATATTCTCCAAAGTAGATGGCAACGTTTTTATCGGTAATCTCAAGCTCTATCTTCTGATCTCTCGCCATCAGGTCGGCAACGATCCTGGCAATTTTTACCGGGAGGGCAACTTCAAAGTCGTTGAATTCAAAACTGTCATCAGTCACATCCGGCCACAGATCAAGCAAGGCCATGGTAGATGCATCGGTGGCACAAAAAGAAAGGTTACCTTTTTTCGATTCAATAAAGACAGTCATCATGATTGGGCGCAGTTCATCATTCCCGGCAAACGGCGACACCATTTTAATCCCTTTCATGAAGTCCAACGAATTGATCGTTATCAGTTTCGAAACCGTTGCGTCAATCTTCACCTGAGAAAAGCCTTCGGTGTTATGACTCTGAATCTTGTACTTGCCCGACTGGTGGAATATCGTAAACCAGTTGTTCTCACTATCGATTTCGATGGTCAATGGTTGTTCCGGTAATTCACGCAGACCATCAAGCATCGTCTTGGTTTCAGCTAAAAAGCTAAACGTGCTTTCCGGCTCATTAAACCGGCAATCAATAGTAGCCGTGATATTGCCCGATTCATCGGCCCCGGTAACTTTAACCTCCGATCCGATCTCAAACATGAAATTCGCATGGGCCGGAACTACCTTGTTTGATGAATTGATCACTTTCGATACTGCTTTCAATTTAAAGAGCAGCTCACTTTTGGAAACTGTAATTTCTACTTTCATGTGACTTGATTTTTTGGATTTATATTGCTTGTTCAAATTCAACTAGATCAAATAAACTAGGCATGTCCACATTCTGCTCAGCTCCCCGGCAGTAGGAAACACCGTCTAAGAAGTAACCAGGTGCAAGTTCGATTCCGTAACCTATCCGGCCTTTCAAAACAGCCCGGTATGGAACGGTGAACAGGCCTGCAAAAGGATCCAATACAATTTCACCCGGATTGCTCATTTGCTCGATCACACGGTCGGCAATATCGAATTGCATCGGGCACAGGTGCATCTCTTTCCCTTTGCTCCATTGTGAGCCGTTCAAGGTCAGCATCCGGGTGATATCTGTCCAGACTTCATCAGTCCAAGATTGAGGTTGCAGCAACATGAATCCAGATGGAAGCTTTCCATGAAGCTCCAGCGTTTCGGCAATGGTCACCACTTCTTCAAAATTCCACACTTCGTTCAATGTGTATTTCCTGAACCACTTGAAAATCTTATCAGGCTCCATCGATGCGATCCGATCAATCTCTTCAGGTGTCATTCCTCTGTTTCCTGATGATCTGGTGTAACCGGCTGCATCCATCTGCCACCTTGCCCGGGAATATCCGTTTGGATTTTCGGTACCTTCTTTCCGAATGATCTTCTTTTCCTTAACTACAGGGATGTCAGCGTAGGCGTTTGCCGTGTCGGTTGCTGGCTTACGGAAGTAAAGCAAGTACTCCGGCATACCAACGCCCATCTTGGTACCGTCCTTGCACTGTTCAGTCCAGCCCAAACGATAGGTCTGGTTATTTTCCCTCACAACATCGGTAACGATTGTTTTCATGCCCATATAGGCAAACCCGTGTTTGGTATAATGCTGAATGCAATCTACATGGAACGGATAGACTGTTTGTACGCCCATGCCGCTCAGGCCCATCGGTACAATGCGGTCTTTCACGTGGATAGCGGCGATACGTCCCGGCATCAGTTTTTTGTATAGGTTGGGCGTGAGAAAGTCCATCTGCCGAAAGAATTCATCATTGCTTTCAGAGTGTCCGAAATCCGCGTAATTCGGACTATACTCGTATTGGGTTGAAAAAGGAATTGAAGTCAAAATCAACCCGACAGAATTATCCTTGATCTTGTCATGATTTGACAGCTCATCCACATTGTCGTTATTGATCGCCAGAAACTTTTTGCCTTCAACAACTACCCGTTCCACTCCGATTTTTCTTGTAAGTGCCTTTGCCATATCCGAATGAGAAAGGCCGTATTTCTTGATTATTTCAGTCATTTTTTGCACCATTTTGTTATGATTTTTCCACTTTGTTTCGAGTGATTTCCGAACGCCCCTTTCAGCTTCGGTGTAGATCAGATCAACGCGCACCGTGTTCTTTTGCAGAAATCGCTGAAGCCTGTGGACGGACTGTATGAAGTCATTGAACTTGAAGCCAATTCCAAGATAGATGGCCCACGAACAATGCCTTTGAAAGTTGCATCCTGAACCCGCAATTACCGGCTTTGCTGCAAGCTCACGAAAGCGGCCATACGTGAAGTCTAAAATTGCCTGTTCGCGCTTTTCATAGTCCTGAGAACCGTAAATTGAAACTACATCCGGTATGGCCTTTTCAATTTCATGTCGTTCTTTTTCTAAGTCGTGCCAGATTATCCGGTGTGCATTGACATCCTCTTCGCGAAGCTCCATCATCTTTGCAATCCGATCATTCAGGCTTTCACGCTTTTCCTTTGCGGCTCCTTGTAAACCACCTGCGGAGGCGTCGTTGAACATCTTGAATTGTCTCCCGTCCTTGTCGGTACCGGCTTTGGTGTGGTCGCTGGGGATTTCGTGCCAGCGAAGATCCAGCTCGGGGAGAATGTACCCTTCATCATCGGCAGGGTTTCCGGTGATATCAGAAGGTTTGCTCACAAACAGCGCCCAGCTGCTCACCCAAAGCCAGAATTCATCCTCCTTATGAGCGTGGAGCGTCAGTTTATCTGCCTGGGTTGAGTCTCGTTTGAAAAACCTGGTCTTTGCCTGTGAAACATCCATCACTCCTAAGAAATCAGCGTAGGCAAGCAATTCAATGTAATCGTTTGGTGAAGGAGTCGCAGTGGCCACGAATCGATACTTCACGCTTTCTTCTCCACGACGGCAACCCATCGGGCCACCATCACCGGTGAACAGTCGCATGAATTCACGGAATGTTTTTGAGCCGCCCAACCCCCTCAGAATGGATGCTTCATCCAATGAAGCCACATTGAACAAGGAAGGATCCAGTTTCCCGTCCCGAATGCTTTCATAGTTGGTCAGATAGATACCGTCCTCTCCCAACTCTGAATTTCGCCTGATGAATTTTGGCGGGGTTTCCCATCCTAGAATATTCCGGGAATCTTCAATAAATTCCTGCTTAATATTCAGAGGACAAACAATCAACCCTTTTCCACCCCCAGTCTTGTCCAGGGTGAGCCTGACCGCTTCCAGCTGGGTGACGGTCTTGTGCAAACCGAAGCTGGCAAAACAAGCCCTGCGGCCACCTTCAACAAGCCACTTCACCATGATCTTGTTGTGAGGCTTCAATCGCGGATTGACCAGATCAATGTCCAGATCAAACCCTTGCTTTGGGGCAATCTTAATTTTTGATTTTAGAAACTCTGTGTATGATTGTATCATGAGCGTCTGATTTTTGACGCCCTGCAAGTGTTGGGAAGGTGCTAAGAAATTACTTCGTGTATAAACACAAAAAGTTGGATCTCAAACTTGCGTTTAAAACCCAACTCGCTTATCTCACTGCAATGTTAAACCGTATTTTTCAAATACGCAACACGTAGATGATTTTTTGTTGATTTTTTTTCGTCCGGCTTTTTATCCAAAATCAGATCAAGGACCAGTCGGTTATTTTTGTCAAAGATGGAGTAATCAATGTCAATATAGATATCGGCCATCTTGTGATCATTACTTACATGGCCCAGGCAGAAGTCAATATCTGCTTTGGAAACACCGGCTTTGTTACGGGCCAAACTTGCCCAGGTGTGCCTTGCCCAGTTTGTGGTAACCTTACTGATTTCGTGCTTTTCAGAAATCTTTTTCAATCCTTGATTAACCGCTTTGATCATGGCATACGAATCGGCATATCTGGATTTTAGCACCGATAGAAACCCGTCCTGACTATATTTCTCAAATAACCGTTGCAGCTCGGGCTCGATTCTTATTGACAAAACAAATCCATGCTTATTACCCGTGGTGTTCGTCTTGCTTCGCTCGTACTGGATTCGCCCATCAACAGGAGGTTGCAGGTTGAATAGGTCTGTCGCATTGATACCCATGAGGTAAAAAAGCATCATGAAGACATCGCGGCCTATATTCTCCCGTTCAGTTTCATAGCTGGAATCCCGGATTCTCTTCACTTCATCAATGCCAATATTCTTTCGCTTCCTGGTATATTCCGGGATATCCAATCTTGCAAATGGATCATGTGGTATTCTGATCAGCCCCAGGTCATCATCATTGTAATGTAATTTGCACTTATTGAACAACGACCTTAAGGCCCTGAGGTAGTTGTTTATTGATCCTGGTTCCAGCGGCTTTTCCCTGATGCCGGATTCCTGCAATCTCTTTTTGAATTGATTCAACTTTGAAGAAGTGATCTCTTTGACGTCAATAATCTCCTTGCCGTAAAACCAGCAGATGGCATTCACTGCGACATCATACCAGGCTGCTGTTTTCTTTTTTGTTGTTTCTGAAATCACAGCTTTTGAAAACGTCACAAAGTCGATCGATTCACCATCCGGCTCTGAAACAATCTGAAGGTATTTTTTCAAATCCTTGCATGTCATCTGGGCCAACTTACTGCTGCCAAGTTTTAACGCATTCCTTCTATATTTTTGGATTATTTCACCGATTTCAAAGTTGAGCATATCCGCCTCAGGCCAGTCTTGGGAAACATCCCCTGATTTCAATAAATACTCAGGTGGAATGTAAAATTGGGTAGGAAGGTACTGGGAGTCCTCGTTGTGGTAAACCCGAATCTTGATATTTGATGTTCCATCATTTTTAACGTGATTGGTTGACGAAAATACAATTGCTTTAAATGTTGCCATTTTTGATTTTGTTTATGTTTGACAAAACCAAGCCTGCAATAAATCACCTCAAAAATTTCAAAGATATTTCAAAGAAAATAGGCTCTTATTTATCCATAATAGCGCAAAATAACGGCAAAAATGGACAAAAAAAGCGAGGGGCGCAGACTTGCACCAACTCGCTAATCTCCTTAAAATTTTCATAATTAGAATCTTCCCAAAGTACCCCGGACGGGATTCGAACCCATGACCTACTGCTTAGAAGGCAG
>NZ_JAPAAF010000027.1 GCF_025907915.1 Gaoshiqia sediminis | reverse complement strand
CCATAAACAAACCAACTACAAAATCTAAAATCTCCAAAATCCAGAAAAAGAAAGACCGTCCCAAATTTTGTTTTGAGACGGCCTCAACATGCCATTGCCCCGTGGAACGCCCATATTTGGAGTTTTTGAGCATGTGCGCATTGAACCGGTGACTATATTTTAGAGGCGATTTCCCTGTTTAAGGCTGCCAGTGTGTGGTCACCTTGGCCGATTTTAATTATTTTTGAGCCAAAAGCGTTATGGAGTTTACTTTTTTGCCCATCGATCTGACAAACGAAGTTCATCGCCACCAATTAATCCGTTTGCTGGATATCTATATGCGCGATGAAATGGGGAACGGCGCCCCGATGTCTGAGGAACTAGCCCCCAAAATTATTGATGGGCTGAAGGGCTACCCGAGCTATTTGGGATTTTTTGCCCTTGCCGATGGTCATTATGCGGCCCTCGCCAATTGCAATAAGAATTTTTCGACCTTCAAGGCAAAACCCCTGCTCAATATTCACGACTTTGTGGTTCATCCTGACTACCGGGGAAAGGGTGTTGGCCGGTTTCTGCTGGATGCCATTGCCGGGTATGCCCGCGAGAATGGCTTTTGCCGCATTAACCTCGAAGTTCGGCACGATAACATTTCGGCACAAAAGCTCTACCAAAAGGCGGGTTACAGCGAGTGCCTCCCTCCAATGTATTTCTGGGAGAAAAATTTATAAACGGTTCTTCCTTTTTTTTTTAAACTCAATAAATGAAAGAGGAGTCCTGCCGGGCCAACTTCCTTGATCTAAAATTACGGTGTGCGTCCAATTTAGACAGATAAAAACTTGAAATACAAAGAATTTTAGTTATTTTTGCGCAGATTTTTGAGTAATTAATTTTAAGCTGTTGTTATTGGACGCGATGCTGCGGCTTAAACATTGTATCATTTTTAAAATAAAAAGTTATGTATTTGACTTCTGAAAAGAAAGCAGAGTTTTTTGAAAAGTTTGGTAAAGGTGCAACAGATACCGGTTCGGCCGAGGGTCAGATTGCCATGTTTTCGTACCGGATTGCTCACCTTACTGAGCACCTGAAGAAAAACAGAAAGGACTTCAGCACCCAGCGTGCTTTGGTTAGCTTGGTAGGTAAACGCCGCAGTTTGTTGGATTATCTTGCTAAAAAAGATATCGAAAGATATCGCCAGATCATTAAAGAACTCGGCCTGCGTCGATAAAATTATTCATAATAAAAGGCAATAAATTTATTGCCTTTTATTATTTTTGAAATCCCCACCACGGATTGAAACAGTTTGTATTATTTAATTATTAGTTCTATTTTTTATGAGTCAAGCAATTATTAAGACAATTGACCTTGGTGACGGACGGACAATTACCATTGAAACCGGACGCCTGGCCAGACAAGCCGACGGGGCAGTTGTAGTAAAAATGGGTGGAACCATGTTGCTCGCAACAGTGGTGTCCGCCAGAGAAGCTAAAGAAGATGTTGATTTCATGCCTGTTTCGGTCGATTACCGGGAGAAATTCTCGGCAGCAGGCCGTTTCCCTGGTGGATTTCTGAAACGCGAAGCGCGTCCCAGCGACGATGAAATTCTGATTGCCCGGTTGGTTGACCGTGCGTTGCGCCCCCTGTTTCCGGCTGATTACCACGCTGAAACAGCTGTGATGATCATGCTGATCTCTTCCGACGAAAATGTAATGCCTGATTCACTGGCCGGGTTGGCTGCCTCGGCTGCTATTGCGGTTTCGGATGTTCCTTTCGAATGCCCAATTTCTGAAGTGCGCGTTGGCCGTATCAATGGCGAGTTTATCGTCAACCCAAGTGCTGCCCAACTGAAAAACTCGGATATTGACATCATGGTTGGCGCTTCGTACGACAACATCATGATGGTGGAAGGCGAGATGGATGAAGTTTCCGAAGAAGATATGCTCGAAGCTATTAAGGTAGCCCACGATGCCATTCGCGTTCACTGTAAAGTACAGGAAGAGCTGGCTGCTGAAGTGGGTGTCGTAAAACGTGAATACTGCCACGAAGTAAACGACGAAGTGCTTCGCGAAAAAGTACACGCTGATTTGTATGGAAAATGTTATGCCATTGCTACGCAGCGTATTGCTGACAAACAGCTTCGTATGGCATCTTTTAAAGCGTTGGTGGACGAATATCTTGTGGAATACAAAGAAGCCAATGCCGATAACGAAGAAATCGACCTGGGTCAGCATGAAAAGCTGATCAAAAAATATTACCACGATGTGGAAAAAGAGGCCATGCGCCGCATGATCCTCGATGAAGGCATCCGGTTGGATGGCCGTACCACCACGCAAATCCGTCCGATTTGGGGTGAAGTGGATTACCTGCCGGGTTCTCATGGTTCTTCCATCTTTACCCGTGGCGAAACACAATCGTTGTCATCCATTACCCTTGGGACAAAAATGGATGAGAAAATCATCGATGGCGTTACTGTGCAGGGAACCGAAAAATTCCTGTTGCACTACAACTTCCCGCCCTTCTGTGTGGGCGAGGCAAAAACTCCCCGTGGATTGAGCCGCCGCGAAATTGGCCATGGCAACTTGGCTTATCGTGCGCTTAAACGCATGATTCCTTCAGATTTCCCGTACGTTGTACGTGTCGTTTCCGATATCCTCGAATCAAACGGATCGTCATCTATGGCGACGGTTTGTGCCGGGACAATGGCCATGTTGGATGCCGGTTTGAAAATGAAACGGCCGGTGTCGGGTATCGCCATGGGTTTGATTACCGATAAAGGCAATGCGAAATTTGCTGTCCTTTCGGATATTCTGGGCGACGAAGACCACTTGGGTGATATGGACTTTAAAGTGACGGGAACTGAAAAAGGGATTACTGCCACACAGATGGATATTAAGGTTGATGGGCTGTCGTATGAAATTTTGTCTCAAGCCCTGCACCAGGCAAAACAAGGCCGCGAACACATCCTGGGCAAAATTC
The DNA here is from genome assembly GCF_025907915.1 of Gaoshiqia sediminis. Lineage (GTDB taxonomy): Bacteria > Bacteroidota > Bacteroidia > Bacteroidales > Prolixibacteraceae > Gaoshiqia > Gaoshiqia sediminis. The sequence goes on along the minus strand of NZ_JAPAAF010000027.1, from coordinate 54,173 downwards.
TGGAAGTGATTTCAGAACCGCGTGCCGAATACAAACCGAATGTACCGCGCGTAGAAACCGTTCAGATCCCGAAAGATATGATCGGTCCAATCATTGGCCCTGGCGGTAAAAACATCCAGAAGTTGCAGGAAGAAACCAAAACCACCATCGTTATCGAAGAAAGAGATGACTTTGGCTATGTTGAAATTTCGGGCCTGAACAAAGAAGCGCTGGAGGCAGCTAAAGAACGCATCAAGCGAATTGTTGCCCTTCCTGAAAAAGGTGAGATTTATAAAGGCAAGGTAAAATCGATTACCACTTTTGGCGCATTTATCGAAATCATTCCAGGAAAAGAGGGTTTGCTCCATATTTCTGAAATTGCCTGGGAACGGGTTCAGAATGTTGAAGATGTATTAAAAGTGGGTGAAGAAGTTGAAGTGAAGTTGCTCGATATTGACCGCGACAATAAACTGAAACTCTCCCGCAGGGTACTGCTTCCTAAACCGGAAGGCTATGTTGAACGTCCGGAACGCGAAAACCGTCCGCCGCGTCGTGATGACGATCGCCGGGACAACCGGGACCGCCGCGATAATCGCGATCGCCGGGACAACCGGGACGATCGTTCAAGACGATAGAAAGATCGAAAACCAAATCATAAAATGCCCGTTTTGCGGGCATTTTTTTTCTTGTAAACTTTCGCTGCCGTGTTTGTGTTGAACTGAGGACACTGTTTTGCAGGCGGCAAACCGGTTGGGTAGTTAATCACTAGTAAAAAATTGATTATGAGTGAATGGTACGCCGAATTCGAAAATGACCTCTTCCTGCAGTTGAAGGATGCCAAGCCCCGTGATCTGCGGTTTTTCCGTGTGGAAGAATACCTGCGAAATGTCAGGCGGGTTGACGCGTTTTCTTCTTCTTGCCGCGAATGCCAGTCGTTTCGGCACGAAATTGAGAAACATAGAGATACGGTTGCCCGGGCAGTAAACGAGCCCGGACGGGAACGACGGGCCTTCGACCGGTTGCAGTCCGGTTTGAGTGAACACATGAAAAAGGAACATGGTTTCTATCCGCCATTCTACCACACGTATTTGCATGCAGCTGGCTGGTCGGCCGCCCTGTTGGCCCTTGCTGTTTTATTGTGGTGGTTGTTTCGTGCCGCCGATATCTTTGTGTTTTTAGCTCCTGCATTTGCCATTGGTGTTGTAACGGGGCAAATCGTGGGCGGAAAAAAAGACCGGCGGGTTCGCGATGAAAATAAATTGTTGTAATCATTTTATGAAAACAGATACACATAAAACTGTTTATCCGAATTGATTTTTAAAATTTTCAGGAATGAAGAATTTGACTTATTTCTTATCCGTATTATTTATGGTTTCTTGTGCAGAACAATCCCTTCAATATCCGCAAACCAGAAAAGTGGATGTAGTTGATAATTATTTTGGTACTGAGGTGGAAGATCCGTACCGCTGGCTCGAAAACGATACTTCGGTCGAAACCGCGGCTTGGGTGGAGGCGCAAAATGCAGTAACCTTCGGCTACCTGGAGCAGCTGCCCTTTCGTAGCCAAATAAAACAGCGGTTGACTGATTTGCTGGATTACCCCAAGTACGGCACGCCATTTAAAGAGGCCGGGAAATATTTCTTTTTTAAGAATGACGGTTTGCAGAACCAAAGCGTTTTGTACATGACCGAAACGCTGGAAGGCGAACCCAGCGTGCTGCTCGATCCGAACACCTTGTCGGAAGACGGTACTGTGGCACTCTCATCCATCGAAATTTCGGAGGACGGCAAATACCTGGTCTATTCAATAGCCCGCAGCGGGTCGGACTGGAACGAGGTTTTTGTGAAAAATATTGAAACCGGCGAAATGCTGCCCGACCACATTGTTTGGGTGAAGTTCTCGGGCCTGAGCTGGTACGATGGTGGCTTTTTCTACAGTGCCTACGATGCGCCCGAAGCTGGCAGTGAGCTCTCGAAATCGAACGAATATCAGAAAGTGTTTTACCACAAGTTGGGAACGCCTCAGGTTGAAGACCAGTTGATTGCGGAAGATTCGACCCGTCCCAAGCGTATGTTTGGCGCCGGGGTAACCGATGATAAACGCTTTCTCACGCTGACCATGAGCGAAACAACCCACGGGAATGCACTTTCGGTGAAAGATTTGTCGAAGGCCGGAGCTGAATTTGTCCCGTTTATGGAAAGCTTTGATTATGAGTTCAATGTGGTGGACAATGTTGGTGATGATTTGTTTATTCTCACGAATTATCAGGCGCCCAAATACCGACTGGTAAAAATCAATATTAACCGTCCGCAGGAAAAAGACTGGACCGAAATCATCCCGGAAAAGGAAAATGTGTTGCAATCGGTGAGCTTTGTGGCCGGTAAAATTGTGGTGGACTACATGAAAGATGCCCGGAGCGAGGTAGAAGTTTATGCCTACGATGGCACATTTGAGTACACCATTCAGTTGCCCGGGGTTGGCAGTGCCGGCGCTTTTTCGGGTAAAAAAGATGAGAATCTGGCCTTTTACAGCTATACCTCTTTCAATACTCCCGGTGAAATTTATCAATACGATTTCGCTAAAAAGGAAAGCAGCCTGTACTTTCGTCCCGAAGTAAAGTTCAATCCCGATGATTATCAGGTGAAGCAAGAATTCTACCAGTCGAAGGATGGAACCAGGGTGCCCCTGTTTATTGTGCATAAAAAGGGGATAGAACTGAATGGCCAAAACCCTGCCTTATTATACGGTTATGGCGGGTTCAATATAAGTCTGACCCCTTCGTTTTCCTCTACGCGAATGGTTTTTCTTGAAAATGGCGGCGTGTTGGCAGTGGCCAATCTGCGCGGTGGTGGCGAGTATGGCGAAGAATGGCACAAAGCCGGCACCAAGTTGCAAAAACAGAACGTGTTTGACGATTTTATTGCAGCCGCAGAATACCTGATAGCCGAAAACTATACAAATAGCGATAAGCTCGCAATTATGGGCGGATCGAACGGAGGCTTGCTGGTAGGAGCGGTTACCAATCAGCGTCCTGACCTGATAAAAGTTGCCCTCCCGGCCGTAGGCGTAATGGACATGCTTCGTTTCCACCAGTTTACCATTGGCTGGGCTTGGGCAGGCGATTACGGCACGAGCGCCGACAGTAAGGAAATGTTCGACTATCTGTATGGCTATTCGCCCTATCACAACATCCGGCAAGGTGGCAATTATCCGGCCGTGTTGGTAACCACCGCCGATCATGACGACCGTGTAGTTCCTGCGCATTCTTTCAAATATATTGCCCGTTTGCAGGAATATAATACCGGCAAACTGCCCGTTTTGATCCGTATTGACACGAAAGCTGGACATGGTAGCGGAAAGCCTACCGCAAAAGTCATTGACGAATACACGGATGTGTGGTCGTTCGTGTTTTATCACCTGGGCATTAAAATGTAGGTAAGACAAACGATTCCACCGAATTGTTGTAAATTTATTTCCCGGAAGGCAGTGCTTCCGGGATTTTTTTTGCGTATGAAAATTAATTATTTAGTTATTGAAGGGAATATCGGCTCGGGGAAAACAACCCTGACCAACCTGATTGCCCGCGATTATGGTGCCCGGACACTTCTGGAGGGCTTCGATGATAATCCCTTTTTGCCTAAGTTTTATAAAGAACCGGAAAAATACGCTTTCCCGCTGGAAATGTCGTTTTTGGCCGACCGCTACAACCAGTTGAGCAAGAATATCCGCGAGCTTGAACTGTTCAGTTCTTTCCTGGTTTCGGATTATTATTTTATGAAGTCACTCATTTTTGCCCAAAACACCTTGTCGGCCGAGGAGTATCATTTATATAATCGTTTTTTCAAAATTGTATATGACAAGCTTCCCAAGCCCGATCTGTATGTGTATTTACACGCAGATGTAGAAAAATTGCTCCGGAATATCCGAAAGCGCGGGCGGAATTATGAGAAAGGTATTGATTCGGAGTATCTTGAAAAGATCAGTAAGGGATATTTTAGTTTTTTCCGGCAGCAGCAGGATTTTCCGGTTTTGGTGATTGATACCAATAATATCGATTTTGTGACCAACACGACCCATTATCGATCGTTGATTGGTATTATTTTTGATAAGGCATGGCCGCCCGGGATGAGCCGTGTTTTGATCGACTAAAAAAGCCCTTCAAATCTTTTAAATCACTAAAACATTGCTATTTTTGTAAGTATTAACCGGGATTATTACGAAATCAATATTTTTAACACTGTCAAAATGAAAAGATTTAACTTTAAACCTCTTGCCTCTGTTGTGTTGGCAGCTGTGGTTCTCTCAAGCTGTTCCAGCCTAAAAAAAATGAAGAAGAATGCGGATCAGATTAACTTTAAAGTTACTCCTGAACTCCTTGAGACTCATGGCGGCGATGTTGATGTAGCCATCGACGGCCGTTTCCCTTCACAATACTTCAATAAGAAAGTGACTTTGGTGGCCACACCTGTGCTGAAGTATGAAGGCGGCGAAACCGCTTTTGCCCCTGTAACCGTGCAAGGCGAAAAGGTAGATGCCAACAACAAAGTAATCAGCTACACCAACGGTGGTAACTTTAACTACAAAGATGCTGTTGATTACACCGATGAAATGCGTCTGTCTGATCTTGAAATCCGCATCACAGCATCTAAAGGCCTGAAAAGCCTTGACTTTGATCCGATCAAAGTGGCTGATGGTGTCATCGCTACTTCGTCTATGGTGATCAATTATCCAGATCCCATCCTTGGTGTGCAACGCGAAAAAAATACAACTGGAATTTACGATCCTAACATCGACAAATTTCAGCGTATTGTGCCGGATGAATACACGGCTGACATTCATTATGTGATTAACAGCGCTGTGTTGCGCAACACCGAGCTGAAAGCCGAAGATATTGTGAAACTGAAAGAATACACCAAAGACGCGTTTGAAGCTGAACGTAAAGAATTGAAAGGTGTTGAAGTTTCTGCTTATGCTTCCCCCGACGGTGAGCTGGATTGGAACACTAAACTATCCGAAAAACGCGAAGGTACTTCCAGTAAATATGTTGCTGACCAATTGAAGAAGGAAGAAATTGAAGCCGAACTGAAATCAAAATTCACTCCGGAAGACTGGGATGGTTTCAAAGAAATGATGGAGAAATCGAACATCCAGGACAAAGAACTGATCCTGCGCGTTCTTTCCATGTACTCAGATCCTGAAGTTCGCGAACGTGAAATCAAAAACCTGTCTGAAGCTTTCACTTCGGTTGCAGATGAAATTCTTCCTAAACTGCGCCGTGCAAAAATTACAGCCAGCGTTGACCTGATTGGTAAAACGGATGAAGAACTTGCTGCTCTGGCCGATTCTGATCCGGCTTCGCTGAACCCTGCAGAATTGTTGTATGCCGCAACATTAACTTCTGACAAAAACAAACAACTGGCTATCTATAATTCATTCATGAAAGTGTACCCACAAGATTGGAGAGGATTTAACAATGCTGGTATGGTATTGGCAGAACAAGGCAAATTTGCCGATGCAAAACCATTGTTTGAAAAAGCTGAAGGCCTGAACAACAATGAACCCATCATCAAAAACAACCTGGGTGCTGTTGCACTGGTTGAAGGCGATTTAGCCAAAGCTGAAACTTTGTTTGGTGCTGCTTCTGGCGCTGGCGACGAAGTAAACTACAACTTGGGTATTGTTGCCATCAAGAAAGGTGAATATGACAAAGCCGTTAAATTATTTGGCGACTCAGATTCTCCCAACGTAGGTTTGGCTAAGATTTTGGCCGGCGATTACAATGGTGCTTTGAAATCATTGGAAAACTGTACTTGGGAAGGTTGCTACATGAAAGAATATTTCAAAGCCGTTGTTGGCGCCCGTACTGCAAAAGAAAACTTGATGTACGAAAGTCTGGAAGCTGCGGTTAAAATGAAACCTGAGCTGAAAGCAAAAGTTGCTACTGACATGGAATTCGCGAAATATTTCGACGAAGCTAAATTCAAAGCAATTGTACAATAAGAACTAAAATAATTTGGATATAGGAAAGCGGCTTCATGATGAGGCCGCTTTTTTTGTCTTGCCAATTGGTCAGTTTCCCGGTGTCGTAATCAAATTGCCTCTCCGCATTGTTTATATATTAAATGGAATTGCTGATTTCGGTGAACCTGCCCGCACCGGATGGGCGCTTCGTGAAAAAACATTAGTTTTGTAATCCCATAGGGCTATTTTTCAAGAAGGATGGCCCTCTTAAACAATGAGATATGACGACACTCGATATAGCCCGTATTCGAAAAGATTTTCCGATACTTGAACAGAAGGTTTACAATAAACCGCTGATTTATCTCGATAGCGCCGCCTCGTCGCAAAAACCAGTGCAAGTACTTCGTAAAGAGGAACAACTTCACCTGGAGTATTATGGTAATATCCACCGGGGGGCTCATTTTTTAGCCGACCGGGCTACCATTGAGTTTGAAGCCGTCCGTGATCAGGTTGTCGGTTTCATCCATGCCGGTTCGCGCGAGGAAATCATTTTCACCAAAGGGACAACCGAGAGCATTAATCTGGTTGCTTTCTCTTTTGGAGAGGCATTTATTCAGGCTGGTGATGAAATTATTCTTACCGAAATGGAGCACCATGCCAATATTGTTCCCTGGCAGATGATGGCAGAACGAAAAGGTGCCAACATTGTCGTCCTCCCGTTTTCCGATGATGGACGGCTTGAAATTGAAAGGCTGGAAGGGCTGATCAATGAAAAAACGAAACTTATTGCCGTAGCCCATGTTTCGAACACACTGGGGACGATAAACCCGGTGAAACAGATTATTGCAAAAGCCCATAAATTCGGGGTCAAAGTGCTGGTTGACGGGGCACAGGCAGTTAAACACCTGCCGGTGGACGTGCAGGAAATGGATGCCGATTTTTATGTTTTTTCATCTCATAAAATGTATGGTCCCAATGGGGTAGGGGTTCTGTTTGGCAAAAAGGAACTGCTGGAGCAGATGCCGCCCTATCAGGGTGGTGGTGAAATGATTTCGGAAGTAACCTTTCAAAAAACCACTTTTAATGAACTTCCCTATAAATTTGAAGCGGGAACGCCGCACATTACCGGTGTTGTGGCCTTTGGGGAAGCCATCCATTACTTGCAACAACTGGGTGTCGCTGAGGTAGCTGCTTACGAACATCAGCTGCTGGAATATGCCACACAAAAGCTGCTCGAAATTCCAGGAATGATCATCTATGGCGCACAGCCAGAAAAGTCGGGTGTGATTACCTTTAATATCGATGGGATCCATTCGTTTGATCTGGGGACCATGCTTGATAAAATGGGTATTGCCGTGCGTACCGGAAGGCTTTGTGCTGACCCCGTGATGCAGCATTACGGAATTACCGGATCTGTCCGGGTATCGTTTGCTGTTTACAACACCATTGACGAAATTGATGTATTTGTTGCTGCGCTGAAGAAACTGATTGTGATGTTGAGGTAGGATTATGGGGTTATCTGAAAAGCTCCGTAACCGCAAAAGCGAGTGCAGCGTCCGCAGTTGGTGCATTTCGACTCATCGATAACCGGGGCCTCGAACGGCGATCTCTGGGTGATGGCCTTAGTGGGACAAATATTCATTACCGGGCAAAAATGGTTTTGCGGGCAATGTTTTGCCACAATCTTCACTTTCTTCATCGTTGATTATTATTTGCTGTGTTCGAACAAGAAGGTTATTGTTTCTTCGGGGTCCTCTCAACGTTCCTGTTGGGAAGAGCTCGTTGCCGACCGGATGACCGATGTCAGCTGATCGGCCTGTATTACTCCACTGCCCGTCCATTTTCGTTGACCGTGCTGAAAAATCATCAGTGTGGGCACTCCGCGGATTTGATATTTCATGGCAATCTCCGGGTTTTTGTCCACATCAATTTTCAGTATCCGAACGTGTTCGCCCAAGCTCCCTTTTACTTGCTGCAGAATGGGGGCCATCATGTTGCACGGGGCACACCAGGTGGCGTAGAAGTCAACCACAACGGGGGTTTGCCCCTGGATGATCTGATCAAACTTCTCCATTTTCTTCCGGTTTATCTTTTTTCGTTTTTTTGAGGTCGCTCACTAAATAGCCCATCACACCGCCATACAATGAGCTGGTATGCCAGTTTGACTGGATAGGGCAGGTGCCCGAGTTACAGCCAATGTAGAACCAATACAGAAACCCGGCAAAAGCGCCAATGGCAATACCTACCAATCGCCATTTATGTCTCAGAAGAAATTGTTTCATGGTCAATTAAATTTTCAGCAAAGAAAACAGACACGGATGAAGTGTAAAGTGACCTGGGTCACACAAGGATGAAAATCGGCGGATTGGGATTATATCTTCGGTTTACATTTCGAACAGATTGTTTTTAAACCTATTTGTTCGGTCCAAACAATTTGTCAAGAGGGGAAATAATGGAAGCTTTGTCCTGTCTCGCCAGTTTCTTGTATATTAAGGTTGACTGAATACATTTAAGCCCAAGGATTTTTTGTACCAGATGAATGTCGTATCCATCTTCTATCAGATGGGTAGCGAAACTGTGCCGAAAAGTATGGCAGCCAGCCGTTTTATTAACCCCACATATTGTCAGTGCTTCTTTTATGCCTTTTTGCAGGTAGCTTTCGCTAACGGGCTGTTGAACTAGTTTTTCGTTCTCTATGCGATACAGATATTTTGAAGGGAAAATAAATTGCCAACTTAGATCTTTTGATGTGGCCTGACAGTTGCCTTTTGTTTGGGCAGTTTCTGGCAGCAATGCACCTATAAAGTTATTGGTTGATAAATTTTCGTCATACAATAGCTTAACTTTATTTAGCTGATGGTGTATTGGGTCAATCAATGATCTGGGTAAATCGAGGTTTCGCGAGCTACCATCGCGAACATCACAAACATTGATTTTTTGTTTTTTTTTATTGAGGTCTTTAACCCGTAGATGCAGGCATTCCGTTAACCGAAGCCCGCAACCGTACATTAAGCCAGCCATCAGTCCTTTATCGCCATGTAGTTGGTTCAATACATTTTTTACTTCTTCTCTGGATAAAATAACCGGCGATTGAGTATTCTTTTTAGATGAACGGCGGTGGGATATTGTAAAAGGTGTTTGTAAAACTTCTTTGTAAAAGAAATGAATAGCCGTTTTAGCTTGGTTTATGGTTGATTTTGCAATCAGACAATCTGTTTCGAGGAAGGTAATGAATTTGTCAATTTCCTCATCACAAAAAGTTTCTGTAGCATCTTCTTCAAGGGAAAAGAGAAAACGGTAAATCCAATCCAAGTAAAAATCCTTAGTTTTTTCACTGTACCCGGAAGTTTGGAGTTTTTCCAGTGCTTGTTCTATTAATTTAGCTTTTTGGAAATTCATATTTGTTATTACGTTATGGTAGTCAAATGGTTCTGAGGTTTTGTGGTGTTTAGGTGCTGTTTCTTTGGACGTAAGTTTATCCTGATTGATTCGGGATTTGATGCAAAAAACTCCATAAGCCCCTATCTGCTTTTTCATAGGATGTGATTCTGGATAGTATTAAATTAATTTTTTTTATAAGATAGATTGTGGACAAACTGAAAATAGTGCTGTTCGTTTTATCTTTTTATGCGATGGTAACGATGAATAATTTATTGAAAGGAGGCAAATGAAAAAAACTTACTTCTGTTCCATAATGGACTGAGTCTCTTTTAGCCTGTACGTTTTAAGTACTCTGATTTGTGTTTGATCTTTTTAAAACATTCTTTAATAGAAGGATTAGACTAATTCTACAAATTGTAAAACTATGAATTGATTTTATTGATGAGGCATTTTCAATGCCGGGAGGAAACTATGACTAATAAATACTTTAAAGCATATCCGCAAATAGCATCTAAATCATGCATGGCGAGATTGATCTACACATTAATTGTCTTTTTGTGTTCCGGATGGATTAGTATTTGTAGTGCTATTGAAATCCATGTTCCTGCCGATTATTCCAACATCCAGGATGCAATTAATGCAGCCAACGACGGAGATATTATCAAGGTGGCGCCTGGCACTTACTATATTAGTAGTGCGATTACCAATAATTCGGTTAATAATCTTTCGTTGATTGGCTCACGGGAAGAGGATGGTAGTAATGCGTCTATTTTAGTACCTACAGTAAATGGTCAATATTATGGAATTCATTTTTCAAGCGTTTCAGGATGTTTGATCGCTGGTTTTGAAATAAAAAATTTCGTTCACGGAATAACGATGGAGCATTGTTCAAATTGCGATATCATAAAAAACTATATTCATGATAACGACCAGGCGAGCTCTTTTCACGGACTTGGAATATTTATTCTATATTGCGATAATATTGATATTGCGCATAACATAGTTGACCATAATGAGTTTCATCAAATTTCTATTACTGGTGATATTAATCTTCCATATAAAAATAGTAATATCAATGTTGTCAATAATACAATTCTTAGAACATATACTTACGATGGTATATTAGTTGGAGGGAGAGGAGATCATATTGTTATAAAAAATAACATTATTGCCTATCATCGTCAAGAAGGGATTGAGGGGCCAGGCCCAGATGTTACTTATTTTGATCATGATTACAACTGTTTTTATTCTAACTACCCTCCTCAAATGATTGATATAGCGGGGGGGCAACCTATTGGGCCTCATTCAATTCATGCCGAACCCCTAATGGTCGATTATCTGAACCAAAATTACTATTTACAGCCGGGATCGCCCTGTTTGGGTGCTGGTGAAGGAGGTATATATATTGGTGCTTTAGGCTTACCCAATAACCCGCCAACAGCAGTGTGCCAAAGTGTAATCATTACTCTTGATGCAATCGGTGAGGCTATACTTTCTGCCTCACAAGTGGACGGAGGTTCTTATGACCCTGACGGCGATAATATAACCCGGAGCATTGATAAAACTAGCTTTACTTGTGCTGATGCAGGAGAAAATACAGTTACGTTAACAGTAAGTGACGGTCAGGAAACGGATATGTGTACAGCTACAGTAACTGTTGTTAACGGCCTTCCTGAAATAACCAACGTATCTGGACCGGTTGATCCCGTTCAGCTTGGCTCCACCGTTTCGCTCAATGTAAGTTATATGGATATAAACGCCACAACACTCAAGGTAGATTGGGGTGATGGAGTTAACAATGATTATAGTGCTTCGGGAGGTGTAGTTATCGCAGAGTATACCTACATCGATCCTGGAGTATATTCAATTTTGGTAACTGTATCAGATGTCTGTGGATTGACCGATACTGCAGTATATAACTATGTCGTTATTTATGATCCCAGTGCTGGTTTTGTAACAGGTGGCGGTTGGATTAATTCTCCCGCAGGAGCTTATACTTCAGATTCGTCATTAACCGGCAAAGCAAACTTCGGGTTTGTATCGAAATACCAGAAAGGTAAAACCATACCAACAGGAAATACCGAATTTCAGTTCCACACAGCGAACATGAACTTTAAAAGTACGGCTTACGATTGGTTGGTTATAGCCGGTTCAAAAGGAATATTCAAAGGTGCGGGAACAATTAACGGTTTCGGTAATTACGGGTTTTTACTAAGCGCTATTGATGCAGATCTGGCTCCCAGTACAGATGTTGATCTGTTCAGGATAAAAATCTGGGATAAAAATGACGAGGACTTAGTTGTTTACGATAGCAATTTAGGGCTTGACGATAACGAAGATCCAAGTACAGCTATTGGAGGGGGATCTATTGTAATTCATACTAATAACAAGAAAAAATCAGCAGAAATATTGGCGGTTGAGGAAGAGTGCGAAGTTGTATTGGTTTATCCCAATCCGTTTGAAGATCAGGTGGTATTTGAGTTTGTGCCACCAATGGACACTCATACACGCATCGATATTTTTGATGAATCCGGACGCTTGATAAAAACCGTTTTCAACGGAATGACAAAAGCCAGTACTTCGTATCGGGAAGTTTTTAGCCCGGTCAGCCAGGTGAACAAGGTTTATATATATAAATTGACGATGGAAGGAGAGGTAGTCAGCGGTATGTTAGTTCATCAGAAATAAAAGGAAATGCAAAACGATAAAAAAGGCGCCTTATCCGCGCCTTTTTTCTTCAATTGGAATTATTCAGCAAAAATTTTAAATTTTCCGGATCAGCATCAACCCATCTCTCAACGGAAGAATGACTTGGCTTACTCGTGGGTCATTTTTCATTTTGTTATTGAATTGCAAAATGCCGATGGTTTGTTCGTCGCGAGGATCAACCGCTTCAGTTACCTTTCCGCTCCAGAGGATGTTGTCCGCAAAAATAAAACCGCCGGGTCTGACTTTGTCGAAAACCAGGTCAAAATAATGGCTGTACTCCCGTTTGTCGCCGTCCAGGAAAACCAGGTCAAAAGTTTCGTTGAGTGTCGGGATGATTTCGCAGGCATCACCCATATGGCAAACAATCCGATTGGTCAGTCCTGCTTTCCCGATGTATTTGCGGGCAATGGCTTCCAGCTCGTCGTTTAACTCAATGGTGTGCAATATGCCGCCGTTATTTAATCCTTTGGCCAGGCAAATGGCCGAATAACCGGTAAAGGTGCCTATTTCCAGAATGCGGTCGGGCCGGATCATGTGGCTGAACATCTCCAGGATTTTTCCCTGTAAATGACCGGAAAGCATCCGGGGACGAAGAACGTTCAGGTGGGTTTCCCGATCCAGTTCCTTTAGTACCGGATCTTCATCTTCCGTATGATCCAGGATGTATTTTTCAAGATCGTTTCCTGTCATTACTCGTAAATTAAGGTACTCAACGATTTTTCATCCAGGATTTCGTTGGCAATTTCCAGGAGTATTTCACTGGAAATGCGTTCGATTTTCTCATAGATTTCGGGAAGACTGTCCACCTTGTTATATAAGAGAAAACTTTTACCCAGGGTGAGCATCAAATCGTCTCGGTTTTCGCTCGATATCGCAATTTGACCTATCAGCTGCTTTTTTGCCTTGCTGAGTTGCAGCCCGCCCAGCTTTTTTTCTTTCAGCAACAGAAATTCTTTGTTAACCAACTTGATGGCCCGTTCGAGGTTTTCGCGATCGGTACCAAAATACACGTTAAACTGACCCGTATCTGAAAAAGCCGTATAGTTTGATTCCACATTGTAGGCCATGCCATTACGTTCGCGGAGGCTCAGGTTGAGCCGCGAGTTCATCGATTGTCCGCCCAGAATATTGTTCAGCAATACCATGCCCATGCGCTTCTCATCGTTTGCATTGTAGGCAATGTTCCCAATCACACAATGCGTTTGAAACGTGTCCTTTTTTACACGCAGGAAGCCCGGTTTGTAATTATTGAAGATTTGCCGTTGCCGCGTGCGGGGTTTTTCTGCAAGGTTGCCAAAATACTTTTCAGCAAGAAACAAGAATCGTTCAAACGGAATGTTTCCAACCGAACTGAGCACCATTTCATTGGTGTGGTAGTTCTTTTCAATAAAATTGAGAATACTTTTTTTGTTGAACGATTTTACCAGCTGTGGCGTTCCCAAAATATTTCGGGCGATCGGGTGGCCGTCAAACAGTAACTCGTCAAAATCATCAAAAATCAGTTCCGAGGGGCTGTCCTTATACGAGTTGATTTCTTCGATTACTACTTCTTTTTCGCGCTCCAACTCCCTTTCAGGGAAGGTGCTGTTCGAAATAATATCGCTGATGAGCTCCATGCTGCGGTCGTAATGCTCATTTAGGAAGGTAGCGTAAACAGCAGTTTCTTCTTTAGAGGTATAGGCATTCAGCTCGCCGCCAACGTCCTCAATGCGGCTGATGATATGGTAGGCTTTGCGATTTTTGGTGCCCTTAAAGATGACGTGTTCAATAAAATGGGCAATTCCCTGCTCTTCGGGTAATTCATCGCGCGAACCGGTATTCAGGATGATGCCAAAATGGGCGGCAGGCGAATCTACTTGTTGATGGATGATCCGGATACCATTGTTCAATGTGCGTGTATCTATCTTCACGTGTTGCATAATTGGAGTGCAAAAGTAGGAAACCACAGGAAATTATCAACCGATAAATAAATGAAAAAGAATTGGTTTGCTTACAGAGGTCAAAAAAATACGCGATGAGCGTTGATTTTTGTTTTGTGGTTAATTTTTTTGCGCTATATTTGCCACCGCAAACACAAAGCAGCTATGGTGCCATAGCTCAGTTGGTAGAGCAATGGACTGAAAATCCATGTGTCCTTGGTTCGATTCCGAGTGGCACCACAAGCGGGGAAAAGCGAAAGTTTTTCCCCGTTTTGCTTTCTGATCGGATCACTATAAAAACTTGTGGGGAATAAATTGATCCTAGCGGCAAATTTTGGATCAATCTGAAAAGTGCTTACATTTGTCCTCCGATAACTGTCCTGTGGTGTAATTGGCAACACGTCTGATTCTGGATCAGAAGAGTTTAGGTTCGAGCCCTAACAGGACAACAAAAAAAGCCACTGATAATCGGTGGCTTTTTTTGTTTGGTTTGCCCAGCGCGGGCAATCGCGAATTTTTGTGGTTGCGGTTCTGAGCGATGTTTCAGATAACCATTATGGTCTATTTTTTTACCGAGAATCCGATATCGATAAATTGGCTGCCTGCTGTTTGCTTGCATCTGACGGCAACCAGATTCTTTTTGCCAGGTTGAATAGACTTTAGCGCTTCGTTATTCAGATCTGCATATGTGTAACGTGTTGAATAGCCTGTAAGCGATGATGCTAAAATTCCGTTGATATAGATGTCGCAGTCTTCGTCATAAAAGAGATGTAGTTTCAGGTTTTTCAACTCACCGGCAGTAATATTCTCAAATTCAACTTCTTTTCGGAGATAGATATAGGATGTATTCCACTCGGTATTAATCAGATATTCTTTGTGGATACCTTGCCCAAAGCCAGCTTCACCCGTTTTCCAGGATGAATCCGAAAACGCCGGTTCTTTCCAGGAGTCCGATTCCAAGGGGCTGTTTTTCATCAGATATTTCCATTCGTTGTTAACATCGATGGTTTGAGATATTTTCATTACCGGTTTGATCTGTGATGCCGTTTCCCTGGTTTGTTCGATGGTGTTCCGAATTTTAGCCAACTGCTTGTCATTAACTTTGATCACTTTCCGATCATAAGTCATCATTCCGTTTTCTTCGTCTTCAACATCAGTTAGTTGGGTGTAAACGGCTGCGCAAAGCCCGGTTGCCTGGAGCTCTTTTACCATATCTATATATTTTATAAATCGTTCTGTCAGTTCTTCGGAGCTATATACTTGTGTGTATTTCATGTTGCTGCCTCCAATCCACCGGTGGTTATCAACCAGCAGGGTGATGCCACCGTATTCGCCGCAAACCGATGCTCTTTTGTTCATTTTATTGGGTAGCATGTTTGGCTCGGGATACCAATGTGTGTCCTTTATATCACCATATTCTGAGTCGTTCCAGCCGCTGGCAATGCTGATTAGTCGTGAAGGGTCCTGTTTTCGGGCGATGTCGACACCTTGTTGCGAAGTTTCTTCATTTGGCTGGCCCCAGCTTTCGTTGTACACCGTCCATAATACAACGGAAGGGTGGTTGTGCAGCGATTCCATAATCCGGACCATTTCGTCGTGAAAGTTGTCCCGAATACTCGTGTGCTCTCCCAGTATGTTTCCGTTTTTGCCAAATCCGGGATTTGGAATATCTTGCCAAACCAAAATGCCCATTTTGTCGCAATGATAGTACCAGCGTGCCGGCTCTACTTTGATGTGCTTGCGGGCCATATTCATATCAAACTGTTTCGATTTGATAATGTCGAATTGAAGCGCTTCATCGGTCGGTGCCGTGTAGATGCCATCGGGCCAATAGCCTTGATCGAGGAATCCGTAGTGGAAGTAATACTTGTTATTGAGCATCATGCATGGATATCCGTTTTGCATGCCCATGCTTATTTTACGCATGCCGAAATAGCTGCCAACCGTGTCAACCGCTTGACGGTTGTCTGATAATTCAACCTTCAGGTCATACAGAAATGGTGATTCAGGACTCCACAATTTTGGGTTGGGAATTTCGATGTCCACACCTTTGTTAAGGATTACATCGGTTTTTGATGCAATGAGTTTCTTGCCATCAAAAATTTTGATATTCGCTTTGGAGCCAGCGTTTGCAAGTTCAGCAACTACGTTGATGTTTACCTTCTTTTGGTCGATATCCGGATTGATGACGAGCTTGTCGATATGGATCGGTGATACAGCTTCCAACCAAACTGTCTGCCAGATCCCGGTAACGGGAGTGTACCAGATGACCTTCTCACCGATTTTTTGCTTTCCGTGAGGGTAGCCGCCAAATTCCTGATAATCCTGGACGAACACTTGGATTTCCTGTTCTTTTTTCGTGCTGTCCAGTGCTTTGCTGATATTCAGGTAAAAGGGATCGAAACCGCCTTTGTGTTCACCAACCGGCATTCCGTTGATGTAAACTATGCATTTCCAATCTACCGCGCCAAAGTGCAATAAAACCTTTTTGCCGGTCATGGCATCGGGTAGTATAAAGGTGCGGCGATAGAGAAATATCTTGCCTTTATTTTCTTCGTGATTTGTGTCCATAATTCCCGAAATGGCCGACTCCATCGGGAAAGGGACAAGGATTTTTTTGTCGAAACTTTGAGTTGCATTATGGGCCATAAAATCCACTTTTGTGAAATCCCATATACCGTTCAGGTTCATCCAGTTGTTTCTGGTCATTTGCGGCCTGGGGTATTCGGGTAGTGGATGTTCAGGATTAACCTGATCTGCCCAGGGGCTCATAATCCGGGCTTGCTTTGGTTGCCAGCTTTGAGCGAATAGTGTCGAAATATAGCTGGCGTATATACATAAAAGGAAAAGTGTTTTTTTTAGCATGTTTGTTTGTATTTTCTGGTTTTTTGTGTCGTTTTTTTGCTGTTTGCACTCTTCAGGCTGATTTCTGTTTTCGTGTTTCAGGCGAAGAGAGTGCAATACTATTGTTTTGCTTGATTTATTTTGCCGGAGGGATAACCTGCATCAAGGCCGGACAGCCGCTTGCATCATAGACTTCCAATGTTCCGGTTGGGCATGGACTGGCAAAATCCTTGAAGGTCAGGTTCCTTTTTTTGTCCCGGTTTTTCCAGGCGTGATTGATATTGTTCCGTATCCAGTCCAGGTATTGAGGCTGGTTGCATTCAATCAGTTCCGCGATGTATTGTGCGAAAATTGCGGCATATACACCCTGTTCAATTCCGTTTCGATAGGGCAGAAGACCGTTTTCGTCGCACATTTCGTTTTTTATATAGTCTGCTGTCTGGATAGCGTCTTGCAAATACCTGCCTTCCCCGGTAATTTTATACAAAATAACCCCAGATCCAATGCAGGTTGCCTGATTGTATAAATGCATGCGCCAGTGAGGTTCGCCGTCACCATGTTTAGAGTCGGCGACGGCCCCTGTTGATTGATTGAATAAATTGTTACTAGCCCAATTGTAAATCTCTTTTGATTTGTTGAGGTAGTCCTCATTCCGGGTAATCTGGTACAAAAGTGCCGACGCTATTACCGTGGGGTAATTGATGCAGGCCATTTTGCCTTTCCATTCATCGCGCTTCCAACCCCAGCGCATCCCACCTTTTTCCGCATCGTACGATCCACGCTCGTCGATCCCCTCGGAACCATACCAAACCCGGTCAAAGCCCGAAATGGCCAGTTCCAGATAATGCTCATTACCAGTGATGTTATGTGCCCGGCACAGAGAAATGATCCACCACATGATATCGTCATAGATAAACCATTCTGTTGTATTGTTCCAGTTAAAATTGTCATACTGGCCACATGCACCCAGATAGATTTCTTGTATTAACTGATGATATTCCGGATCATTGGTTCGCAAGTAAGCGTTCATGATCATGTCCCAGTAGATTGCTTGTGTCCAGATTGCAGCCCGACCAGGATTTTCTGAAGTTGCATTGTACACCCCGGTATCCTTGTTGTAAAAAGACTGATTGAAGGCATCGATCGAAACTGTCGCATCCTTTGAGGTAAAATTCTTTGCTCTTTTATCGCTCTCCTTCTCTCCGGCAAAAAGAGGACACAAGAAGGTATAAAAAAATAGCAGAACTACTATTCGTTTCATAAAATTAATTAATTGAGCTAACCTCGGCGATTATATCACAGATAGTCGCCTTTCGTAGCAATTTTGACTTTGATTGGTAATGTGTTATGAGCGGAAGGAAAGACTTTGATGTATTTCAGATCTTGATTTGTATTTCGTTATCTGTTTGTGGTGCTGCCTTTTGCGACATGATATCGTGTTCTTGTTACGGGGCTGCTCCGGGAAATCAAAATCCAAAATATGAGGTCGCAATATAAGCAAAAATCTAAAGGAGTAGGACTTTGCGAGTTAATTTTGAATATATCCCGATAAACAATCTCAAATAGATTTAATAGTTCGGTTAAGAGCGTGGTTGATTTTATTTGCAGGAAATGGTGTTCAACTATCAGGATAATAGAATTGTAAGCATGGTGCTCATGCTTGTTCCAAAAAAAAATGGAACTATTTAAAAAGAATTGGTGAGTAATTGGTACAAGCAGATTGTATTTATGCCAAAGCGGATGAAGGATGTATTTGAAAATATGAATACTAAGTTTAACTAAAAACCTAAAAAAAAGCTATGAGGAAAAATGAGATGTGTAGTATTTCAACTAAAACGGTTGAAAGGAATGCTGTATTTTGTCTGGTAGATAACCAGTTGATTGTCAGGTGTCGCCACTTGAATTGGGGCTTATCGGGCACTTCGACAATTATGAGTTTCCGGAAGTATTAAATCTAAATTATTGTTTGAATATGAAAAATTTCAATATTAAAGGTCGCAGGACCATTTATTGGATGACGTCGTTGTTTTTGGCTCTTTTCTATATGAGCTGTAGTGACGATGGTATCTCACCAAGCGCGATTTTAATAAACGCGGCACCTTATGACCCGTCACAGCCTATTGAAATAACGAATTTTACACCCGACTCCGGGGGCTTAGGCCAGCGTATGGTGATCTATGGAAAAAATTTTGGGAACAATCCAGATTCTATTCAAGTGTATATTGGAGGGCAGAAGGCTAAAGTTATTGGTGTTCAAGGAGAAAGCATCTATTGTCTTGTGCCAAGAAAGGCATTTAGTGGCGCCGTTGAAATATACATGGGAAAAAAGCAGCCCGACCAGGAACCCTTAGCCTCGTCTGAAAAGCTGTTTAAATATCAGCGAAAAACAATTGTTAGTACGCTGGTTGGATACAAGAACGAAAGAGATGACCAAGGTTGGAATCCGGGGAAATTTGACGAAGCTACCGGTTTTGCACAAGCCTGTATTATGAATTACGATCCCTTGGATCCTAAACGTCTTTTTATTAGCTACGATAACGGGCCAGGAATATACACTATTGATTTTAGCGACAGTACAGTCAATAAGGTTATAGACGGATCGGCTGTAAGTAATCAATCGCGTCTGCGAGGTGTGAGTTTCACCAGAGATGGGCAATACATGGTTGTGGGTCACTCTCAGGGAAATGTGAATAATCCTGCCGTTTCGATTATGTCAAGAGCTAACGGTTTTACCGATCCCCAAGTTCTCATCCGGGCCAGGGGTAACCAGGGGGTAGCAATACATCCCCAGGATGGACAATTGTATTTCTGCGAATTCCAGACAGGTACTCTTCGGCGCTATGATATCGAGAATTCCCAAAGGTTGGGCGGTACACTTGGCGTAACAGATTATGAGGACCTGTTCTCAATTCAAGATATCAACTGGGAATTTTACCTGGTCTGTCATCCAACAGGGAACTACGCCTATATCATGGTTCTCAACCAGCATTATATCCTTAGAACTGATTACGACTGGGAAAATAAAAGGTTCAAGACCCCCTATCGTGTTGCTGGTGAGCCGAGGGTAGCCGCATATGCTGACGGTGTAGGAACAAGTGCCCGTTTTAATACCCCTTATGGTGGTGTGTTTGTTAAGAATCCTGATTATGCAGGTAGAGAGGACGAATACGATTTCTATATTGCCGATCGACATAATCATGCGGTTCGTGTGCTAAAACCCGATGGAAGGGTTGACACCTTTGCCGGACGAGGCAGCTCAAGTCTTGATTCAAATCCCTACGGCTATGTTGAAGGGGACGTACGTCTGGAAGCCCGTTTCAACCAACCGACCGGGATCGCCTACAATGAGTCTGAAGGTGCATTTTATATCGCTGATTTACAGAACCGCTGTATCCGGAAAATTGAAGCAGAGTAATTTTAAGCAATAACTAAACACACACTGAATATTATGACTAAGATTATAATCGTATGTCTGTTATTCTTCGGCTTCTCATTGAGTGTATTGGCTCAGGAGGATAAAGAGACTGTTGAAATAACGGGTATCGTAACCGATCAAAACAAGGAAACCCTGGTAGGTGTCAGCATCTATGTCGCGGAAATTGCGGGGCTGGGTACCATTACCGACGGGGAAGGGAAATATAAAATTAAAGTTCCCAAATATCAACGATTGACCTTCTCATACATCGGGTACGATAAAGTTGAAGTGTTAATCAAGGAACAACGTGTTGTTAACGTCACGTTGAATGAATCAGAAAATAGTTTGCTGGATGAGGTTGTAGTAACTGGTACCGGTACCCAGAAAAAAGTTTCGGTTACCGGAGCCATCACAACCGTAGATGTAAAAGAACTCCAAGCAACCTCTGCTTCCAATGTTTCAAATGCTCTGGCAGGAAATGTGCCAGGAGTTATGGCTTGGACAACATCCGGACAGCCTGGTAAAAACAGGTCAGAATTCTGGATTCGCGGTATTTCAACTTTTGGAGCCGGTTCCAGCGCATATGTGTTGGTCGATGGATTTGAACGCGATTTGAATGACCTGAATATCGAGGACATTGAATCGTTTACTGTGCTGAAAGATGCTTCGGCAACTGCTATTTACGGTTCGAAAGGGGCCAACGGTGTTATCCTAATTACAACAAAAAGAGGTAAGGCTGGTAAAGTCAATATTGATGCTAAAGTGGAGACTTCTTACAACACGCGGACCATTACCCCTGAATTTGTTGATGGCTTTACTTATGCCAATTTACTAAATGAGTCTCGCATTACAAGAAATCAGGAGCCGGTTTACCAGCCTGAAGAGCTCGAGATTCTGCGTTTGGGACTCGATCCGGATTTATATCCGAATGTAGATTGGAAAAACCTGCTGTTAAAAGACGGCGCATCAAACTATCGCGCCAACTTAAACATTAGTGGCGGAGGATCGACAGCACGTTATTATGTTTCGGCCAGTTATCTGGAGGAGCAAGGGATGTATAATACTGATCAATCGCTGCGTGACGATTACAACACGAATGCAAACTACAGCCGCTGGACTTACCGTTTGAATACGGACATGGACATTACCAAAACAACTGTGCTGAAAGTAGGGGTTTCGGGAACGTTGGGCAGACGCAACAGTCCTGGTCTGGGAGATGGAGATGTTTGGGGACAGATTTTTGGATATTCGCCCATTAGCACTCCAATTATATACTCCAACGGCTATATTCCTGCCTTAGGAACCGGTAATCAGACAAACCCGTGGGTGTCGGCTACACAAACCGGCTATAATGAGAACTGGACTAACCGAATCCAAACCAATGTTTCGTTAGAGCAAAATTTAGATTTTATTGCAAAAGGACTTCAGTTTACAGGGCGTTTTGGATACGATACCAATAATAACAATGACATACGGCGGTTAAAATGGCCTGAACAATGGAAAGCCGAAAGAGCCCGCAATGCCGATGGAGATCTTGTATTCACACACATATCGGACCCTTCGGAAATGCACCAGGAAAGCAGTTCATCCGGTGATCGCAGGGAATTTCTTGATTTGATGTTCAACTACGATCGAACATTGAAGGAACATCACTTCAGTGGAACGGTAAAATATACGCAGGATGCCTACATCCAAACACAAAACCTGGGTGGTGACATCAAGAACGGAGTCTCCAAAAGAAACCAGGGACTTGCAGGTCGCGTGGCTTACAACTGGAAGCTTAAGTACTTTGCAGACTTCAACTTCGGATATACGGGTTCAGAAAACTTTGCTATTGGCCATCAATTCGGGTATTTTCCCGCATATTCTTTGGCCTGGAACCTGGCGGAAGAAGGTTTGGTCAAATCTAGCATGAAGTGGGTAAACATGTTTAAAATTCGTTATTCGCACGGTAAAGTAGGTAACGATAATATGGGAGAACGTTTTCCATACCTTTATACAATAGAGAGTGGAGTTGCGGGATACCAGTGGGCTGACTACAATTTCGACAGATCGTTTGACGGTATGCGGTTTTCGCAGGTAGCTTCGACATATGTAACTTGGGAGGTGGCGACCAAAAACGACCTTGGGCTGGACTTATCACTGTTTAATAATAAATTTAGTGCTAACCTGGACTACTTTGAAGAAAAGCGCGAGGGGATCTACATGGCCCGAAACTATCTTCCGGCCATGGTTGGCCTTGAGAGTGTTCCCAAGGCGAATGTCGGAGCGGTTAGTTCGGAAGGCTTTGATGGCCGTTTTGCATACAAAGAAAAGGTTGGATCGGTAAATATGACAGTTCGGGGTAACTTAACTTACAGTAAAAACGAGATTCTGGAGAGAGATGAAGAGAATAATGTCTATCCCTATCAAATGGAAAGAGGTTACCGGGTTGACCAATCCCGTGGATTGATTGCGCTGGGATTATTTGAAGATTATGATGATATTCGTAACAGTCCTGAACAAACCTTTGGCGAATATCAGCCGGGCGACATCAAATATAAAGATGTTAATGGCGACGGAGTTATAAATGATGGTGACGTGGTGGCAATTGGTGCAACCCGCCGGCCGAATCTGATTTATGGCGCTGGAGCTTCTGCAGGTTGGAAAGGTCTTGATATTAATGTTCTATTTCAGGGAGCAGGAAAATCTACCTTTACGCTCACCGGTAAAACTGCGTTTGCCTTCAGCGAAGGGGAATGGGGAGTTCCGTTGAAAGCGATGATGGAATCCGATCGGTGGATTTCAGCAGATATATCTGGTGATCCCGCAACCGAAAATCCCAATGCCTCCTATCCCCGGTTGAGTTATGGCGGAAATGCGAATAACTACAGAAGTTCTACGTTCTGGTTGAGAAATGGGGCTTATCTGCGTCTTAAAACGATTGACATTGGTTATACGCTTCCTAAAAAAATCGTCAATAAATACCATTTCAACAATCTTCGCATCTATTTAATGGGGACAAATTTGCTGACTTGGTCGAATTTTAAACTTTGGGATCCTGAACTGGGCTCCAGAAACGGGGAACAGTATCCTTTGACAAAATCTGTTACACTTGGACTAACCATTAATCTGTAAAATCTAATTGAAATGAAAAGCAACATGAGAAGAACAATATATCTTCTGTTAGGCTTGGTATTCGGAACGGGTATTCTCTCCTCCTGTTCGGATTATCTGGAATCTGACCAGTATTTTAAAGACCGTATGACCATTGAAAAGGTATTCGCGAGCAAACCCTATTCCGAAGAATGGTTAGCCCATGTTTACTCAGATATGACGGGACAGTGTGCTGACGTAGCCAATAAGCGTAATACACCCCACTGTTTTGCCGATGATATGTACTACGGTGGCGATGATGCCGACTTTGGTGTTACCGGATCCGGAGCAACTTTCTCCTATAATATATTTCACACCGGCTCCTACTCCGAAAACGCCAAACAAGCAACCTGGACGCAGGCTTACCGGGGAATCCGTAATGCGACAACTTTCATTCAGAACATTCATATGAATACGGAGTTGACAGAAACGGAAATTGCTGATTACCGGGCGCAGGCGCGTTTTGCAAGAGCTTATTACTATTGGATTCTGTTGCGCAAATACGGTCCTATTCCTTTATTACCGGAAGAAGGTATTGATTATAACGACAGCTACGATGATATCGCCACTCCCCGCAGTTCGTATGAAAAATGTGCCGACTACATCAGTAGTGAAATGCTATTGGCCGCGAAGGATTTAAAATTGACTCGTGATCCTTATTCGGAGGTGGCACGTCCTACAAAGGGGGCAGCTCTGGCCGCCCGGGCAAAAGCGCTTTTATTTGCCGCCAGTCCGTTGATGAACGGAAATACGGATGACTATGCCATGGCATTGGTGGACGATGAAGGAAACCAGTTGTTATCAACAACCTATGACGAAGAGAAGTGGGCCAAAGCTGCAGCTGCCGCCAGAGACGTGATGGAGCTCGGCGTATATGAGTTATTCACAGTGAATTACAAAACATCCGGTAATATTGCTTACCCGGCAACGATTGATCCTCCGTATGATCCCGAGTTCTCGGATAAGGATTGGCCCAATGGTTGGAAAAATATCGATTGTTTCGAATCTTACCGTTCGTTGTTCAATGGCACCGCTACAGGTGATAACCCCGAGTTAATTTTTACGCGTGGAGATAATGGAGATGAGCAAGTTGCGGGTATGGTAGCAAATCAGCTACCCATTATAGCTGATGGTTGGTCGAATAATGGTGTAACCCAAAAGCAAGTTGATGCCTATTATATGAACGATGGAACGGACAGCCCTGGTAAAGATCGTGAAATAGGCAGGGGGGACGGTAGTAACAGGCTAACAGGTTTTGTTACCCAGGCCGATGTGGATGCTGGGATGTATAAACCACTGCCCACAGGCGTTTCGTTACAGTATGCGAATCGGGAGCCACGCTTTTATGCCTCGGTGGCTTATAGTGGCAGCATTTGGCATATGCAAAATGCAACTCTGCCACAAGACCGTGAAAAACAGGTGTTTTATTACCGGGGAGGTGGTAATGGGTACACCAATACGCTGGCATGGCTTCGCACCGGCATTGGGATGAAAAAATTTGTACATCCGGGAGATACTAATGAAGGAGGTGTTCCTGGTGGTGGACCATTGGTTGTTCGTAAGCTGGAACCGGCTATACGTTATGCCGATATTTTGTTGATGTATGCGGAGGCCTTGAATGAATTGGACGGCACCTATCAGATCCCATCGTGGGATGGAAGCACGACCTATACGATTAGTCGTGACGTCAACGAAATGAAAAAGGGTATTCGTCCGGTTCGCATCCGTGCAGGAGTACCGGATTACACGGAGGATGTATATGGTGATAAGGATTTGTTTCGTGCTACGTTGAAGCGCGAACGTCAAATTGAATTGATGGGCGAAGGGAAACGTTACTACGACTTGCGTCGCTGGAAGGATGCCCCCGCTGAAGAGTCGCTTCCCATTTATGGCTGCAATGTTCTGATGGATGAAGCAAACAGGGAATTATTCCATACGCCTGTGAATTCATGGGGACTTCAATCAACCTTTTCTGATAAAATGTGGTTTTGGCCAATCAGCCATAGTGAGCTAAAGCGTAATAAACGCCTCACCCAAAACCCGGGATGGACTTCTAACGACTAAAGACAAGGCAAAGAAGAATTAAGGACATACAGATAGATGTTATTTGAAACATTTCGGCGTTCTGTCTGTCCGAAAAATTAAACAAAAAAACGTATGAAAAAGATATATCACATATTATTGTTTCTGGCGGTTGCGCTGTTTTTTTTCAGTGCCTGCAATGAAGAGTGGAAAGAGGAGCAATATGAGCATTACGTTTCCTTTAAAGCTCCGTTAAATGACCTGGGTGTAACCGAAATTTATGTCAGCTATAAGGCGGATGAGGTTTCGAACTACAAACTACCTGTAGTAGTCAGCGGTTCGACAACGAATCCGCAAAATCTGACAGTTAAGGTGGCTCTTGATCCGGATACTTTAGAAGTTCTTAATTATGAGAGATTTCAGAGTAGAGTTGACCTGTATTATGAACAGCTAAGTGACACATACTTTACGATGCCCGGAACTGTGGATATTAAAGCTGGAGAGGATGTTGGCCTGCTGAATATCGATTTTAACTTCAAGGATATTGATTTGGCTGACAAATGGATACTACCGTTGACGATTGTACCCGATACGGAAAATGGAACTTACACACCACACCCGCGGAAACATTACAAGAAAGCTTTACTCCGTGTAATGCCATTCAACGATTACTCCGGAAAATATGGTGCTGCTAACCTCAAAACCTACATCAAAGGCAGCGAAAATGGCGCCCCAATCGTAAAAAGCAATATTCAGCTCTATGTTGTTGATGATCATACTGTTTTCTTTTACGCAGGGATGGTCGATGAGAATCGTATGGATCGTCATAATTATAAAGTTTATGCTGAGCTTGACGAAGAGACAAACGAGGTGAGACTTTACTCGGACAACCCGGAGATGCAGTTTCAGTCATACAGTACGCCAACGTTTACTGTGGACGAGCAAATGGATGTTACACGTCCGTATCTGTTGAAGCGTACGACGATTATTGAGGGAATTGACTTTAGTTTTAGGGATTATTCAACCTCAGATGTTGTGGACTATGATTTTACGGTACGAGGCCAGATAGCCATGGAACGTAGGATTAACACTCAAATACCCGATGAAGATCAGGCTATAGAGTGGTAATAAAAGATTTTGTGTTTGGTATTAAGGATGTTGTCGCTTTTCTGTGGCAACATCCTTTTTTTATACGTAATTGTCTTCCACTGCCAAAATTTGGTTCATCGGTTCGTAAAAGAGTCCTACCTTTGCCGGTACACTAAAAGAACGATGGCAGAGTTAAACGAAAAACAACGAGAAGCCTATCAGCGGGCGGCAGCGCTTTGCAGCCGCTCGGAAAGAAGTTCCGGGAGCATCCTGCAGAAACTCCACGACTGGGGGCTGATGGTGGACGAGGCCGAAATGGTCCTGGAGCGGCTGGTTGCTGAGAAATTTCAGGATGACGATCGCTTTGCCCGAAGCTATGTGCGCGACAAATTTCGTTTCAACAAGTGGGGGCGGGTTAAAATTGCCCATCACTTGCGGGCAGAGAAAGTTTCACCGGCAATTATTGAGCAGGCATTGGGCGAAATTGAAGATGATAATTATCGCGAAACCCTGGCCCGGTTGCTGGAAGAGAAGAACAAAAACACCCGGGCGGCGAATCAATACGACCGAAAAGCCAAGCTTTTCCGGTTTGCCCAAAGCCGGGGATTTGAGGCGGATCTGATCTATGCTGCTTTTGATGAGCTGGAGCGGGATTAACCATTTCTCCATTTTTCATGTTTTATCAACATCCGTTTCACAAGCTGATTGAAAACCTTAATTTTAGGCTTCCAATACAGCCTGCTGTTGGATAAGTTGAAGATCGATTAAAACACCTGAAAATGATTCCGTTTACGCATTTACACGTACACTCGCAATATTCCATTTTGGATGGCGCAGCCAGCATAAAAGGGCTGGTGGGAAAAGCCAAAGGCGATGGCATGACCGCCCTGGCGCTAACCGACCACGGGATGATGTTCGGGGTGAAAGAATTTTGGGACACCTGCAAGCGGGAAGGCATTAAGCCGATCCTGGGCTGCGAAACTTACGTGGCCACGCGTTCCATTTACGATAAAAACGACAAAATCGACCGCTCGGGCGACCACCTCATCTTGCTGTCCAAAAACCGCACCGGCTATGTTAATCTCATCAAGCTAATTTCGGCAGCCAATACGGATGGATTCTATTACAAACCCCGTATCGACAAGGAGTTGCTGAAAAAGCACAGCGAAGGCTTAATTGTTTCATCGGCCTGTTTGGGCGGAGAAATCCCCCAGTGCATCATGCGCAATGCGATCGACGAGGCGGAGGAGGCCATCCGTTGGTATAAGGATGTTTTTGGCGATGATTATTACCTGGAGCTGATGAGGCACAATTCAGAGATGCCGCAACTGAATGAGCAGGTGTATAACAACCAGGTATTGGTGAATGAAGTGATTCTTGACCTGGCGAAAAAGCACCGGGTGAAAGTGATTGCCACTAACGACGTTCACTTTACCAATGCCGAAGATGCTGATGCGCACGACTTGCTGATCTGCTTGAATACCGGCAAAGATGTGGACGATCCGAACCGGATGCGATACACCAAACAGGAGTGGTTTAAAACCACCGCCGAAATGAATGAGTTGTTTGCCGACGTGCCGGAGGCCTTGGCCAACACCCAGGAGATTGTGGATAAGGTGGAAGAGTTTGAGCTTAACTCCGATCCGATTATGCCCCCGTTTCCCATTCCTGAGGAATTTGGTACGGAGGCGGAATACCTGCAAAAATTTTCGGAAGCCGGACTGCTGGAAGAATTTGGCGAAAATGCCTTCAAACGCCTCGGGGGATACGACAAAGTACTCCGCATCAAGCTGGAAGCCGACTACTTGCAGCACCTGACTTACATTGGCGCAAAAGAACGCTATGGCGATCCTATTCCGGATGATGTGCTCGAACGGATTGATTTTGAGTTGAACACCATCAAAACGATGGGTTTTCCCGGATACTTCCTCATTACCCAGGATTTTATCAATGCCGCCCGAGAGATGGGCGTATTGGTAGGTCCGGGCCGAGGGTCAGCTGCCGGGGCTGCCGTTTCGTATTGTGTGGGAATTACCAACATCGACCCGATAAAATACGACTTGCTGTTCGAGCGCTTCCTGAATCCCGACCGGATCTCCATGCCCGATGTCGATATCGACTTCGATGATGATGGCCGTCAGATGGTGCTCGACTGGGTGACCGAAAAGTACGGTCAGGACAAAGTGGCCCACATCTGTACGTTTGGAACAATGGCGACCAAGCTGGCCATTCGTGATGTGTCCCGTGTGTTGAAGTTGCCGCTCTCTGAAGCCGATCGTCTGGCAAAATTGGTGCCCGAAGCTCCCAAAATGAGCTTTGAGAAGGCGTACAAAGAAAGTCCTGAATTGCTGCGCGAAAAAAACTCCGACGATCCGCTGATCGCCAGTACCCTGAAATTTGCGCAAACCCTCGAAGGTTCGGTGCGCCAGACCGGTGTGCATGCCTGCGGAATCCTGATCAGTCGCGATCCGCTTTCGGATCATATCCCCATCATGCCTACCAAGGAAGAGTCGCTTTACACCACCCAGTACGACGGTCGCTTTGTGGAAGCTATCGGTTTGCTGAAAATGGACTTCCTGGGCCTGAAAACCCTTTCCATCATAAAAGAAACGCTGGAAAATGTCCGTCTTTCCAAAGGAATTGAAATCGACATTGATAAAATTCCGATGGATGATGAGAAAACATTCGAGCTGTTCAGCCGCGGCGACACCACTGCCATCTTTCAGTTTGAATCGCCGGGTATGAAAAAGCACCTCCGTAGCCTGAAACCCAACCGTTTTGAAGACTTGGTGGCCATGAACGCCCTCTATCGCCCGGGACCAATGGAATACATCCCGGACTATATTGACCGGAAGCATGGACGCAAGAAGGTGGAGTACGACCATCCGATGATGGAGAAATACCTGAGCGATACGTACGGGATCACGGTCTTTCAGGAACAGGTGATGCTATTGTCGCGCCACCTGGGAAATTTTACCCGCGGCGACTCCGATTCGCTTCGTAAGGCGATGGGTAAAAAAATAAAAGCCATGATGGACAAGCTGAAGGTGAAATTCGTGGAAGGCTGTAAGGCCAATCCTGATTTTATGGAAGGTTGCAAGCAGATTGGCAAAGAAAAAGAAGCAGACAAACTGATTGATAAAATCTGGAAAGACTGGGAAGCCTTTGCCAGTTACGCCTTTAACAAATCGCACTCGGTTTGTTATGCCTACATTGCCTATCAAACCGGCTACCTGAAGGCTCATTTTCCGGGCGAGTTTATGGCGGCCAACATGAGCCGGAACATGACCAACATTGCCGAGATCACCAAATTGATGGAAGAATCGCAGCGGATGGGAATCAATGTGCTGGGCCCTGACGTGAATGAGAGTTTCCTGAAATTTACAGTAAACAAAAAGGGAGATGTGCGTTTCGGAATGGCTGCCATCAAAGGTGTTGGAGCCGGTGCCGTTGGCGATATCATTGAAGCCCGCAAGAAAGGCCTGTTCTCGGATGTTTTCAATTTTGTGGAACGGGTGAACCTGCAATCGGTCAATAAAAAGAACATCGAAGCGCTGGCTATGGCCGGAGCGTTCGATAGTTTCGGTTTCAAACGCAGCCAGTTTTTTGCCGGCAGCGACCTGAACGACGCCAGCTTTATTGAAAAACTGATAAAATACGGACATCAAATCCAGCTCGACAATAACAACACGCAACAGTCCCTTTTTGGGGCGGTGATGTCGGCCCAGGTAGTGAAGACGCCCGATATTCCTAATGTTCCCGAATGGCCCAAAATTGTATTGCTGGAGAAAGAGAAATCGCTGATCGGCATCTACCTATCCTCGCACCCACTGGATGAATACAAGTTGGAGATTGAGAATTTCGTCAGCAAAGAGCATTCGCTGAAGGACCTGAACAACAATATCGAAGCGCTGAGAGGCCGCGAAATTACCTTTGCCGGCATGGTAACCGAGGCTTTCGAAGCCATGTCGAAAAATGGAAAACCCTACTGCAAAATGACCCTGGCCGATTACGGCGATTCCTACCAGATCGCCTTCTTTGGAAAAGATTATGTGGAGTTCGCCAAGTTTTGCAAACCAAACCTGTTTCTCCTGGTAAAAGGAGTCGTACAGGAAAGCTTCCGCGGAGGGCTGGAATTTAAAGTGCGCTACATCGAAATGCTCGAAGAGGTGCGCAAAAACCAGGTGAAAAGTGTTACGGTTCAGTTAGCGATTCAGGCGGTAACCCCCGAACTGGTGCAGGAAATTGAGGATATCAGCCGAAGAAACAGGGGCACGGCTTTGCTGAAGTTTAATCTGTGGGATTCGGAAACAAAAACGGTTGTCAATCTGTTTTCAAGGAACACACGTATTGAGATGAACCACGAAATTGAACGTTTTCTGCGAAATCACGAAAATCTGACGTTTAAAATTAATTAGTTTTGTAAAGTTCATACAGAATCATTAACCAAAAAAAATATTGAAATTATGGCAATAGAAGTAACAGATGCAAATTTTGAGGAACTGGTCCTCAAATCAGATAAACCGGTGTTGGTTGACTTTTGGGCAGAATGGTGCGGCCCCTGCCGCATGGTGGCTCCGGTGGTGGAAGAGCTTTCGCACGATTATGACGGAAAACTGCTGGTGACCAAATTGGACGTGGACAGCAATCCGGATACGGCCGTTAAATTTGGTATCCGCAATATTCCCACCATCCTGTTTTTTAAGGGCGGCGAGATTGTTGATAAACACGTCGGCGCTGCACCAAAATCAGCGTTGGCTGCAAAAGTGGATGCAATTTTGTAAATTTAGGTTTGAAAAAACAGATAGAAGGGCAGGATTTCGGTTATGCCCTTTTTTTGGCTAAAATTGGATGACCATGCGCAAAATTATTCTGTATATCGCGCAAAGCCTGGATGGCAAAATTGCCCGGCTGAATGGCGACGTAGATTGGCTGGAACGTTTCCCCAATCCGGAAGATGAAGATTACGGCTATGCCAGTTTTTACGCGTCGGTTGACGTAACCTTGATGGGAAACCGAACCTATGAAAAAATCCTTTCGTTTGGAATTGATTTTCCGTATGCCGATAAGGAAAATTACGTGTTTACGCAACAAAAGGGCAAGCAGGACACCAAGTTTGTCAAATTTATTGGCGACGATCTGGTTTCGTTTGTCCGGGTAATCAAGAAAGAGGAAGGTAAAAATATTTGGCTGGTTGGCGGCAGTGAGATCAACACCCTGCTGTTTAACGAAGGCCTGATTGATGAAATCTACCTGTTTACCATGCCCGTCACCCTGGGTGAGGGCATCCCCTTGTTTACCGATCAGCTGGCAGAGCGGCAGCTGCATTTGGCCGAAGTAAGCAGTTATTCGTCCGGCGTCATCCTAAAGAAATATCGATTATTGGAAGAATAATATTTTTTCACGGTCACCGTGTCGTGCTGGGATTGTTTCAGCACTTCTTAAAAATAGTAATAGTTGCCTTTTCGAAAAACGATGAAAAACCTGTTCGACATACAACAATTTCAACAATTCGATAATCTGGAATTGATTGCCCGCGAGGTGGTCGAAGGTTTCATTACCGGCTTGCACCGCAGTCCGTTTCATGGCTTTTCGGTTGAGTTTGCCGAACATCGCCAATACAACCAGGGGGAATCAACCAAACACATCGACTGGAAATTGTTTGGCCGCTCCGACCGTTTGTATGTGAAACAATACGAGGAAGAAACCAACCTGCGCTGCCAGTTGGTCATCGATACGTCCTCGTCCATGCTGTTTCCTTTTGAGGAGGGTAAAAGACAATTGTTCAACAAGCTGGCTTTTTCGGTTTACTCGGCGGCGGCCCTCATCTATCTGATGCGTCGCCAGCGCGACTCGGTGGGTCTGACTTTATTTTCCGACCACATTGAGTTTCACTCGGAGAACCGGCTTTCGCCGGTACATGCCGAGTTGCTGTATGGCAAACTCGCTGGCTTGCTTGCTGCCGGGAAGGATGACTTGCGAAAAACCACCAACGCCACCGATGCTCTTCATCAAATTGCCGAGCAATTGCATAAACGCTCACTGGTCATTATTTTTAGCGATATGATGGACGATGGGAAGGATGATGAACTATTTTCGGCGCTGCAGCATCTTCGGTACAACAAACACGAGGTGATCCTCTTTCATGTAACCGACCATCAGCAGGAACGTGATTTTGATTTTCTGAACCGTCCGTACCGCTTTGTCGATCTGGAAACCGGACAACACCTGCGTTTTTCGCCGCACGAGCTGAAGGAAAGTTACCGGAAAGCCATCCGCCAATCGGTTGAAGATTTGAAAGTGAAGTGCGGGCAATACCACATCGATTTGGTGGAGGCCGACATCAACCAAGATTTCACCCAAGTGCTGATGAACTTCTTGTTAAAGCGGAAGCGGTTGTTTTGATAAAGGAAGGGGAGCGTCTTATTCCTCTTTTTTCGCCGTCTTTCTCACCAACTTGCAGCTCACCGGATAATGGTCAGAATAGTCCACCTTATCGATAGCGAAGTTATACCCGTCAAACAGGTCGCTGTGCAGGATGTAATCGATCCGGAAAGAGGGCAGCCGCCCCAGGTAGGTGTTGCCAATGCCTGCGCCCGACTCCACGAAGGCATCCTTCAGCTTGTTCCGCACGAGCTTGTAGGTGTATGAGATAGGGGTATCGTTAAAGTCGCCGCAAACAATGACCGGGTAGGGCGATTGGTCAATTTCGCTGCGCAGTATTTCTGCTTGTTTAGCCCGTTGAATAAATCCCCTTTTCAGTTTGCCCCCAAACAGCCGGGCCCCTTTCATGTTTTTTTCCTGATCGTTTAGCGACAGCGAATCGAGCGTGCTGATATCCTTGGGCGAGAACTGATAGCTTTGCAGATGGCAATTAAAGATGCGCAGGGTATCTTGTCCTGCCACCACATCGGTATAAATAAACATGTTGCCGCTTTCTTCGAAATGAATTTCAGCGGTGTTAATGATCGGGAACGCCGAAAAAGTAACCGGTCCGCCACGCTTGGCCGGGTGACTATACTTGGGGAATCCTTTCAGTGAAAACTCCTTTTTGAAACCGTCAAAGCCACGTCGGTGCATAAAAGCCATTTCCTGAAAACAAACAATATCAGGCTCTTTGCTCCGCACCAAATCCAGGATGGCATTTGCCGTTTCTGATTTCGATAAATCCGGCTTCCCCTCAAATTGTTTGATGTTGTAGCTGACCACCACCAATCCGGGTTCCTCTGTCTTTTTTGCGCTGAAGGAGAAGTAATTTTGCAGGTGGTTGAACCCCAGCAGGATGAAGGCCAGCGAAACCAGTGCGTATTTGCTGGTGCCAAACAACCAGTACAGGATGAACAACAGATTGATAAAGAGTATATAGGGGTAGGCTAAACCAATGATGGCCGGCATCCAGAACTTTTCGGGGCTGACATAAGCCGACAGGTAAACAATCAGTAAAGCAAAACCCGCGGCCAGGTTGAACAGCAGAACGATATTCCTGAAAAATTTTCTCACGGTATTTGATGAATTGTATGTCGTTGGAAACTTACACAAATTTAAAAATACACACTGAATGGCTTTGATTAATTTGTTGAAATTTCTTTTCAGTATTACTGACGGATATTTTTCAGGGATTTAAACGTACCGGGCTGCAATCATGCGGTTTTTTCCGTTGATGTCTTTTTTCAGCTGAACGTTATCAAAGCCGTTTTCCTCCAGCAGATGCACACATGCCGGGCCAAACGCTTCGTTGATTTCCCAAAAAAGCTTGCCGCCTTTTTTCAGGTGCTGGCGGCCAAACCGCACCAGGGCCGCATAAAACACCAGCGGGTCTTCGTCCGGAACAAACAGGGCGCTGTGGGGTTCGTGGGCGAGTACATTGGGCTGCATCAGTTGTTTTTCTTTTTCGGTGACGTACGGTGGGTTACTGACGAGGATATCGAGACCGGGGAAGGTAGCCGGCAGCAAGGGGTTTAAGATGTCGAGGTGGAAAAAAGCCACTTCGGTTTGATTGATCCCTGCGTTGGCGCGGGCCACCTTCAGCGCTTTTTCGGAGATGTCGCAGCCCATTACTTTGGCAGCGGGCAGGAATTTTTTCAGGCTGACAGGAATGCAGCCGCTTCCGGTGCCCACATCCAGGATGACTGGCGAGGCGATGGTAAGGTCTTTCAATATCCAGTCAACCAACTCTTCGGTCTCGGGCCGCGGAATCAGCACATCTTCCGTTACCTGAAAAGGAAGACTGTAAAATTCAGTTTCCCCCAAAATATATTGAATAGGTTCGTGCTTCTTCAAACGCCTGACGATTTCATTCAGATGAAGCTGTTCGTCAGGGGTGAGCCGCTCGTTTTTTTTCAGTAACAGATCGGTCGGCGTGTAATTTCTTAGGGCTGAAAAAATCAACCGGACCAGCCCTTCGATTTCCTGATCCGGATAAAGGTCCTTCAATTCTTTGCGGATATATGCAATGCTTGCCTGCATTTATTTGTATTTTTGGCAAAGGTAAATTTTTCCGGGTGAAGATAGCTGAAAAATATATGGAACGGTGCATCTCGCTGGCCCGTCTGGGAAGTGGGGAAGTGGCCCCCAACCCGATGGTAGGCTCGGTAATCGTTTGTAACGACTTAATTATTGGCGAAGGTTTTCACCGGCAATATGGCGGCCCGCATGCCGAAGTAAATGCCATCAACTCAGTGAAGGACAAATCACTGCTGAAAGAATCGACCATCTACGTCAGCCTCGAACCCTGTGCCCATTTCGGGAAAACACCGCCTTGTTCCGACCTGATTATTTCTCACAGAATTCCGCGTGTGGTGGTTGGTTCGGTGGATCCGTTTGCCAAGGTGGCCGGCAAAGGAATCGAGAAAATGCGCCGGGCAGGCATCCAGGTGGAGGTTGGTGTGCTGGAAGATGAATGTTTGGAGCTCAACCGGCGTTTCTTCACTTTTCATCAGCAACAGCGTCCTTATGTGATTCTGAAGTGGGCGCAAACCCTCGACGGTTTTCTGGATATCGACCGCTCACAGCCTGAATTCGGCCAGCCCACTTGGATCAGTAACGAGCTTTCGCGAAGGCTGGTACACCGCCAACGCACCGAAGAAGCAGCCATACTGATCGGAACCAACACGGCCATGAAGGACAACCCGTCGTTAACCGTGCGCGACTGGAGCGGGCGACAGCCGGTCCGGTTAGTCATCGACCGACAAAACCTCCTGCCAGATTCGCTGCACCTGAAAGACGGCACTATGCCAACAATCGTGTTCACTGATAATAAAGGCGAAAACAGGCGAAACTTGGAATTTGTTCCGCTGGATTTCAGCCGGAATATCCTTCCCCAGCTTCTGGACTTTTTGTACGCCCGCGAGCTGCAATCGGTGGTGGTAGAAGGTGGCAAACTGTTGCTGCAATCGTTCATCGATCAGGATTTGTGGGACGAAGCCCATGTTTATGTTGGGCACAGCTGGTTTGGCAATGGGGTGCCGGCCCCTCATTTGGCAAAGCTGCCCCGTAAATGCGAGCAGCTACACGATACCATCCTCCAGGTTTTTTACCGGCAGAATTGATGAATCCTCATCTTCTCGTTTGATCTCTTTGTTTCTTATTCTTCATGTTACCAGCTCTTTGGTCCGTCAGGGATCAGCGGGATGCGCAGGACGTTTTCAACATACATGAAATAATAAAAAAGCTTGTGGTTGATTTCCAGCCCATAGTCCGTGTTAGCGTCATAGTTGATGTTCCCGTCAATCAGCCGGGCGTGACGGTAGCCCATTTCATGGTAGTTCCATGCCTGAACATAGCGCTGGTTCCAAAATTCATAGTAGCGCTGTTCGTGGAAATTGGCCGGTTTGGCTCGGGTGATAAACCAGGTTTCAAAGCCAGTGTCAAAAACCACTAATTCATAGCTTACGCTGTCCTCTTCTGCTTCTGCTGTTTTTTCCTGAATGGTTACTGCTTGTTGCGTGCTGCAACCCAGTCCAATCAACACATAAAAAATACATACGATCCAGCTCTTCATGGCTTTTATTTTTTATTTTTCTACGAAATTCATTTTGGTTTGTTAATCACCCATAAATTGGCGAATTTTAATAAAACGAACTTAACTGGTTGCTATGACAGGATTTTTTCCTCAATTACTCGAACATCTGCCTTCGGTGTTTTTTTTGTTGTACCTGCTGACCGTTATTTTTATTGCTGTCCTGATTGTCTTGGAGAACCGCAGTCCGCTAAAAACCATTAGTTGGGTGTTGGTATTGGTGCTGCTGCCTGTTGCCGGGATGATCTTTTATCTGTTTTTCGGGCAGGAATACCGGAAAAAGAAAATGTTCTCGAGGAAGGGCTTGGGTGACTTGGAGAAACTCCGTAAGCTTACCCAGGATCAACTGGACTTGTTGCCCCGAAATTACGAGGGTTTTAGCGATGCGGTTTACCGGAAGCGTCACTTGATCAAGCTGATGTTGTCCAACTCCAATGCCTTGCTTACCGACGACAATGAGGTGAAAATCCTGAAAAACGGGGAGCAGGCTTTCCCCGCCATGTTTCAGGCCATGGAGAAGGCCCGCCATCATATCCATGTCGAATTTTATATCATTGAAAACGATACGGTTGGTAACCAGTTGCGCGATTTGCTGATCCGCAAAGCCCGGGAAGGGGTGGAGGTGCGGGTGATTTTTGATGATGTGGGCAGCTGGCAGCTCCCGAAAAAATATATCCGTTCGCTGGAGCAAGCGGGTGTCCGTATCGACTGTTTCATGAAAGTGCGTTTCCCGATGCTGACCTCGCGCGTCAATTACCGTAATCACCGGAAGATTATTGTGGTGGATGGGGAAGTGGCTTTTGTGGGCGGCCTCAATATTGCCGACCGCTACCTGCATGGCGCCAGAAAACTGGGCAGCTGGCGTGATACCCACCTGATGCTTAAAGGGGGTGCTGCTACCGGCTTGCAGGTAATTTTTATGGCCGACTGGTTTTTTGTTTCCAAGGAGATTTTGAAAGGCCGAAAATACTTCCGCTACCTGACGCACGGGGAGGGAAAATTGGTACAGATCGTGGCCAGTGGCCCCGATTCGGACTGGGAAAGCATCGGACAGGCTTATTTTTCGGCAATCGCCTCCGCCCGCGAACGGGTGTTTATTGCTACGCCTTACCTGATCCCCACTACTGAAATTGCCAATGCGATGAAAGTAGCTGCGCTGGGCGGCATTGATGTCCGTATCCTGCTGCCCCAAAAATCCGATGCCATCACCCCCAAATGGAGCACCGACTCGTACGTGGGCGAACTGTTGGAAGCAGGCGTAAAAATCTATCTTTACCAGCCGGGGTTTATGCACAGCAAGCTGATTGTGGTGGATGGCGTTTTCTCGTCGGTAGGAACGGCCAACTTCGATTTCCGAAGCCTGGAAACAAATTTCGAAGTGAATGCCATGATTTATGACGAAGTGGTTGCCACCGAACTTGAGCGACAGTTTTTTCAGGATTTGGGACAAAGCCGGGAAATCCTGCTCGACGACTGGCGAAAACGGCACTGGTCGGCCAAGGCCAAAGAATCGTTTGCCCGCCTGCTCAGCCCGGTGCTTTAATCATTTTCAGTTTTTGGGTTAAACTTCTCAAAATAAGAAGTAATGGCGCTTACGTATGTTTCATAGGCATCAACACCTGCCTGGGTGATTTTGCAGGTCGTGAGCGGATAGTTTCCTTTGAGCGATTTTATCACCTCAATATATCCGGCATCTTTTAGCTTGCCAAGCTGAAAACTTAAATTCCCCTTTGTCGTGTTGATGTTTTCCAGAAGATAAGCAAATTCAGCTGATTCAACATGGATCAACACCGACATGATCGCCAGCCTGACCTGTGAATGCAATACCGGATCCAATTCGTCAAACATGATTTGGAGTTTTGTTTCGTTTTGAATACAGAACATGTCCGGGGATTATAAAAGCGATAAGCCAGGCAATGGACTCCATGAGCAGTTGGTTTTCTATGCTCAGGTAGGACGAAAAAAATGCCAGGAACCCGAAGATGACCCCGCCAAAAATCAACGGGTCGTAGCGAAGGATACCCCCGGTAACCAACACGGCAAAAGCCATGAAAACCATAAACACCGCGTGTTGCAGCCTGACATTGAACGTGCCCAGGACGTTGAACAGGATGACATTGATCAGTACCAGGCAAACCACCAGGCTTATCCATACATAGCGTAAGGAAATCCCGATGTAAGTCTGGACTTTTTTACGTTGCCTCAGGATGTAATAAACGCTGTAAATGACAATCAGGAAGAAAATGGCTGCCATCACATAACTCATTATCTGCTTTGCCGGGTATGGTATGTCGATTTTTGATTGCAGAAATGTCAAGAAACTGATGGAAAACAAAAGCCAGCCCCACAGAATAAACAGGATACCGTCATTTTTCAGTTTGTTTTGAGAAACCTGGATCATCTCCCGGATCAGGAGAAGGGATTGCTTCTCATCAAAGCTCTCCTCGGTGTGTTGATTTGTATTCATGACAAGTTGGTTTTATTTGGTTTGTACTACAAACTTAATAAGGTTTGCAATGCAAACCAAATAATTCAGGGAGTAATTTCAGAGAATCTTTGATACATCATTTTATTGGAAAAAAAATGCTGCAACAGGACAACCTTTCAATAAATTGCGTACAATTGTACGGCAGAAATACAAGGTTTTGTTCTTTTGTAAGTTGCTGTAATTTAGTATTCTGTGCGGGTATTGCTGTTCCCGGGAAATACGGGGAGGCGATCTGCCGGAAATAAGAAAATCATGTAAATAGAGCATCAATTATTTTTTTTTGACGAAAATTTGTAATGCAATCAACTCTGATCCTCCTGGATTCATTCGCACAGTGGAAACCATACTACGAAACGGAATCGCTGGCAACTGCCGCTGACTACCTGCAGAATGAACATCTGAGTAAACACCCGCTGCTGGTCATCAATTTGTGCAGCAAGCTTGATTATCATTCCGAAGGTTATTATTGTTCACTACTGGCGCAGGCCCGTGGTCATAAGGTGTTGCCGGATGTAGATATCCTGAACCGGCTGGAAAGTGGCGCCCTGACCCGGATGGACGACTCGCTGCAAAAAATCTGTTACAAATGGATGCAAGGCCGCGAATCCAACGACCGCGACTTTTATGAGGTTGACATCTATTTCGGGACCACCAAAGAACCGGAACTGAACAAGATTGCCCGCTTTATTTTCGAGCAGTTTCCCTGTCCGTTGCTGCGGGTAACTTTTGCCAACCGCTCCCGCAACCAGATTGATTCGGTGCGTTTACTTAGCCTGAACGAGCTGGACGATGCCCGGCAGGATTTGTTTGCCCAGGCGCTGGACAACTTCAGCCAGAAAATTTGGCGGCAACCCCGCCATCATAAAGCCAGCCGTTTCGATCTGGCTATTTTGCACGATCCTGCCGAACAACTGCCGCCAAGTAACAAGGCTGCTCTCAATAAATTCATCAGCCAGGCCAAAAAGCTGAACATCAACGCCGAGCTGATTACGGAAGAGGACACCACGCGCCTGCTGGAGTTCGATGGACTTTTCATCAGGCAAACCACCGCACTGAATCATATTACCTACCACCTTTCGCAAAAGGCCTGGCAGGCCGACATGGTTGTGATCGACGATCCGCTGTCGATTATCCGCTGCACCAATAAGGTTTATCTGAAAGAATTGCTGGAGCGGGAAGGAATTCCCACGCCCAAGTCGAAGCTCATTTTTAAAAATAACCTGGCTTCCTTTGCCGAGATCAGCGGGTTTCTGGGAACGCCTATCATACTGAAAGTCCCGGATGGCTCTTTTTCCATCGGGATGCACAAGGTGGGCAACGAACAGGAATATGTCCGGGCGCTCGAACTGCTTTCCGAAAAAACCTCGGTTTTCCTGGCGCAGGAGTTTGTGCCCACCAGTTTCGATTGGCGCATCGGTATCATCAATGGCGAACCGTTGTATGCCTGCAAATATTATATGGCACGCGGACACTGGCAGATTTATAATCATCAGGATCCCGGCAAGCCGAAATCCGGGGCGTACGAATCGGTCCCGATCAGCAAGGTGCCCAAACATGTGGTTCGCAATGCTGTAAAAGCCGCATCGTTGATTGGTAAAGGGCTTTATGGTGTTGATCTGAAAGAGGTGAACGGCCGGTCGGTGGTCATCGAGGTAAACGATAATCCATCCATCGATCAGGGGGTGGAAGATGATATTTTGGGCGATGAACTGTACCGCCGCATTTTACGCGAATTCGCCACCCGCATGGAACAGAAAGGACGGAAGTAATGGAAGGGGCAACACAAATACGGCAGGCACGCAGCCAGGATTTGGAGCAGCTTCTCCACTTGGAAGAATTGTGTTTCAACGAAGAAAGCTTTTCCCGGCAACAACTTCGCTATTTGTCCACCCGGGCCAAGGCTGATTTTTTGCTCACGGAAGAAGCCGGCGAAATCACTGCCTTTATTGTTTTGCTGAAACGAAAAAACAGCTCCGGCTTGCGCATTTACTCACTGGCTGTTTCGCCACGCCACCGGGGAAAAGGACTGGCCCGCCTGCTATTGGCCGAAGCCGGGAAACGTGCCCAGACCTACGGAATTAGCTACCTGACGTTGGAAGTAAGTGCGTTTAACGAACCGGCAGTTTGTTTGTATAAACAGCAGGGTTTTGAAGTTTTTGGCGAACGCCCCGCCTACTATAAAAATGGCAGCAAGGCCCTGCTGATGCGGAAAAAGGTAGGGTGACTTTTCTGAAAAAAACCGAAAATGAATACCCTGTGTATTACTAAACCGAAGGTAGAATGTATCATTAAGTCATCCAGGGTCATTGGGTGGCATAAAAAGAAAGGAATGGCGATCAAACGACCGTAAATGACCGCAAAAATACCCGGGGAGGCCAGCACCCGGATGTCAAGGCCCGAAATTAAACTGGGAGGCCCGGTATGGCAACAACTTGTTTTACAGATTACAGCAGCTCGTGAAACGGCAGCTTCTCCAAATCCACATTGCCGCCGCTGAGGATGATACCTACCTTTTTGCCGCGCACGTCCACTTTATTTTCAAGAATGGCAGCCAGCGGGACAGCCGATGAAGGTTCGATGATGATTTTCATGCGTTCCCAAACCAGTCGCATGGCTCGCACGATGCCTCGTTCCGACACGGTGACAATTTCGTCGGTCTTGCGACGGATGATGCGGAAATTAATTTCGCCCACCGAGGTCAGTAGACCGTCGGCAATGGTTTTCGGGTTGATAGAAGGGATCAGTTTGTTGGCATGAAACGATCGGCAGGCATCGTCGGCCCCTTCGGGTTCGGCGGCAATCACCAACCCTTTCGGGTTCATTGCGCGTCCGGTGATGGCAGTCCCGCTGAGCAAGCCGCCGCCGCCAATGGGGCACAGGAGGATGTCGAACCGGCCTGCATCTTCGATCAACTCTTTGGCTGCTGTACCTTGTCCGCAAATCACCTGGATATTGTTGTACGGGTGAATCTCGATGGCGCCGGTCTTTTCGGCCACCCGGGCCAAAGTAGTCTCACGGGCTTCCAACGTAGGCTGGCAAAAAGTGATTTCTGCCCCGTAGCCTTCCACCGCCTTCTTCTTAATTTCGGGGGCTGTTTCGGGCATCACAATATAAGCCGGAATGCCGCGCATACGGGCCGCCAATGCCAGCGCCGCCGCGTGGTTCCCCGACGAATGGGTACACACTCCGTGGGCCGCCTGCTCATCGGTTAACGAAAACACGGCATTGCACGCCCCTCGAAACTTGAAAGCGCCCACCTTTTGTAGGTTTTCGCATTTGAAGTACAAATCACCACCCGTCATTTCGTTGATGGAAATCGAGGTGAGCACCGGGGTGCGGTGGATAAACGGTTTGATCAGCTCATGCGCTTTTTCAATGTCGGTAAACTCCGGTAGTTTCATGGTCGGTTAAATTTCGGCAATCAAATTTTTTAGGATCAGGGTCATTTGGGGTTCCGATTTCATGGCCACTTCCTGCACTTCCTCGTGCGAAATTTCAACGATTTCGCCGGGCACACCGCTATCGGTAACAATGGAAATACCAAACACCTTCATGTCCATATGGCGGGCCACGATCACTTCGGGCACGGTGGACATGCCCACGACATCGCCGCCCAGAATGCGGAACATTTTGTATTCGGCGGGTGTCTCGAAGGTAGGCCCCTGCACGCCGACATACACGCCTTCCTTGATTTCGATCTTGTTTTTCAGGGCAATAAACTTGGCTT
Organism: Gaoshiqia sediminis; assembly: GCF_025907915.1. GTDB lineage: Bacteria > Bacteroidota > Bacteroidia > Bacteroidales > Prolixibacteraceae > Gaoshiqia > Gaoshiqia sediminis. The sequence goes on along the minus strand of NZ_JAPAAF010000027.1, from coordinate 11,486 downwards.
TTTGCCGCAATTCTTTATTGTAAGCCTGGCTCATATCGGGGAAACGTGGCCCCAAGGCGTCCTGGTTGGTTCCGTGGAGGGGGTGTTCCGGGAACATGTTGATGTGGTCGCTGATGATCATCAGGTCGCCGATTTTGAAGTCGGGGTTGAGCCCGCCGGTCGCATTCGATACAAACAGGTGGTTGATCCCAATCATTTTCATGACCCGCACCGGGAAGGTGACTTCTTTCATCGTATATCCTTCGTAATAATGAAACCGGCCTTGCATGGCCAGGATTTTCTTGCCGCCCAATTCGCCAAATATCAGGTGGCCGTTGTGCCCGTCAACTGTCGAAACCGGAAAGTTAGGTATCGTGCTGTAGGGAATTTCCTGTTCAATTTTAATTTCGTTGACCAGGCCACCCAGCCCGGAACCGAGGATAATGCCAACCTTAGGTTGTTGCTTGATCTTTTCGGTGATATAGCGCGCGGTTGCTTCGATTGTCTTTAACATAGCCTACTATTTTTTTGTCAAAACTTTTTCCTTCACTGTCCAAAAATTTAATCTTCACCGGCACAAAATACAGGCTCGCTTTCAGCTCGTCGGGCAAAGCGTTCTCGTTTTGCAGCCGCACCGCGTCTTTCTCCGTGGTCAAAACAAAGGCTTCGCGGTTTTTCAGCTGATCATATTTTTGAGCAATCAGGCCAAAGTCTTTTGCGGTAAATTCATGATGGTCTTCAAAAACCAGTTCATCCAGCAAATTTGTCTTGGACGACAGGTAATTGCGGAACTGGTCCGGATTGGCGATACCCGAAAGCATCAGCGTGGAAACCCGTTTTTCGTGAAAATCGGGCATGGGCCTGGCCAGGGCGGGAAATACCGGCTGGGGTGTGCCATATATCATCGTCGTGAAATACAGCGATTGATACGGGCGAAGGTTCACATCTTTCATGATGATGCGCCGGGTAATGGGTGTGATCTCATCGGGGCATTTGGTGTAGATGATTACGTTGGCCCGTCGTCGCTGGTATTTCCGCTCGCGAAGGCGCCCCCAGGGGAGCAAGTGGTCCTTATCGATCGGGCGGTTGTAGTCAATTAATAGAATGTTGATGCCAGGAGTGACGCTGCGGTGCTGAAAGGCGTCGTCCAGCAAAATAACATCGGGGGTTTGGTTTTCATCGTTCAGTAAGGTTTGTATGCCATGCACCCGTTTTTCATCCACGGCCACGGTTACTTCCGGAAACTTCCGTTTTATTTGCAGCGGTTCGTCGCCCACGCTGGCCACATCCGATTCCGGTTGCACCAGCAGAAACCCCTTCGTTTTCCGTTTGTACCCGCGGCTCAGGGTGGCCACCCGCACATGCTTTTTCAGCAGCTCCACCAGATATTCGGTATGGGGGGTTTTTCCGGTTCCGCCAACGGTAATGTTGCCAATTGAAATTACCGGTATCTCAAATTCGGTTGATTTCAGCAGGTTGTAGTCGTAAAAGGCGTTTCGCAGATAAACTGCCAGCCCGTAACCAAGCGAAAGCAGGTATAAAAATGGTTTCAGCATAAAGTGGAATTGAGATACGAAGTTACCAAAAATCGACCATAAAAAAAGAAGCTGTCCGGGAAAGACAACTTCTTTTTAGGGTATTAAAGCGATTTAAATAGGTCCGTGACCTTAGTTGATCTGAATATCATACGGAAGCCGGGTGAGGATGCCGCGCGTCCGGGTCAGGGACTTTAATTGTTTGTAGATCGGGTAGTGGTCGCCCAGCTCAGACTTCAGCAAGCGCATACGTGCTGTTCCCGAAAGTTCTTTCAGCCATTCTTCGAGCGGGTCTTTTATTTTGGGCAGTTGAATCACGCGGTAGCGTTCCGTTTCGCTCATGTCGGCGGCCAGTTTGATGGCGTCGTTCACACCGCCGTACAAGTCAATCAGCCGGTTGTCCAACGCGTTTTCGGCCGACCAAACGCGGCCCTGGCCAATGGCGTCCACCTCTTCCTTGGTCATTTTCCGTCCTTCAGCCACGCGCCCGATAAACGTGTCGTAGCCGTCCTCGATATAATTTTGGAGCAGTTCCAGCTCAAAATCGGTCAGTTTGCGGGTCAGCGAGAGGATGTCGGAATGTTCGTTCGTGTTCACCACATCCTGCGTGATCCCGAGTTTATCGTTGAGCAGTTCCCCGGCATTGGGGATGAGCCCGAAAATACCGATGGAGCCGGTGATGGTGGTGCGGTCGGCCATGATGGTATGGGCGGCGGCGGCAATGTAGTAACCGCCCGAGGCCGCCACATCGCTCATGGAGGCGATGACCGGTTTGGTTTCTGCCGCCAGTTTCACTTCGCGCCAAATCACTTCCGAACCGTAAGCGCTGCCTCCCGGCGAATTGATACGCAGCACGATGGCCTTGATGGATGAATCGCGGCGGGCTTCGCGGATGGTGCGCGAAATTTCTTCGGGATCGATGCCCGTGCCGCTTCCATCGGTGCCCATGCCAATGTCGCCGTTGGCATAAATCACGGCAATTTTATCGCGTGCCAGCCCTTTCCCGTCTGTTTTCACGGGTGCCTGCGCGTATTTCTTCACGTCAATCACCCGCAGGTCGCTGTTTTCTCGGATGCTGGTCAGCTCTTTCAGGTCGTTGATCACTTCATCCTTGTATAGCAGGGTGTCCACCAGCCCTTGCGCCATCAGGTAGTCAGCTCGTTGGAAAGTAGTCACGCCATCGGCCAGATCGTTCAGCTCATCTATGCTCAGCTGGCGCGATGCCGAGATGTCGGCCAGCAATTGGTTCCAGATGCTGCCCATATAGGTTTCGGTTTGCAGCCGGTTTTCCGGGCTCATCTTTTCGAGCATGAAGGGCTCCACCGCTGCCTTAAACTTTCCGTGGCGGATGACCTGCACCTCCACGCCAACTTTTTCCAGGGCTTTTTTGAAAAAACTACGTTGGGCGCTGAGTCCTTTGAAGTCGATCATTCCCTTGGGGTTAAGTACCACCTTGTCGGCTACCGACACCAGGTAAAAGGCTTTTTGCGACCACGCTTCCCCATAGGCATACACAAACTTGCCCGATTCTTTAAAGTCGGCAAGTGCATGGCGGATTTCTTCCAGGGTCGCCAGGCCGGCATCAATTTCGGATGGGTTCAGGTAGATGCCCCGGATGCGGTCGTCGGTTTTTGCTTTTTCAATACAGGCCAGGATATCGTCCAGGCCGGTTTGCCGGGGACCGGAAATGCCGGGCAGTTCCAAGTCGTTCAGCGGATTTTTATCCGATCGCTCCACAATCTTATGGTCGAGTTTCAACATCAGCAACGTTTTATCTTTCACATCTACCGGCTGTTCCGATAAGGACAGGATGGCCGAGAAGGTGACAATGAGCAACAACATGCCCACGAAACCTGCCAACAGAACGCCTATGACCGATGCCAGCGTAAATTTTAAAAAGTCTTTCATAGTAGTGATTTATTGTTTTGTGTTTTTAGCTTTGTAGCTTCAATTTTTTATTTGTACGAATTTACTTATTTGATTACAATTTTGTTCAAAAGATGGCGAGGCTTTTTTTATTGTTGGGTGGAAACCTGGGCGACAAGGCACAAATTTTTCGGCATGCACGTACCCGGTTGGCAGAAGAATTGGGCGAAATTGTTCAGCTGTCATCCATGTACGAAACAGAGCCCTGGGGCTTTCAGTCCGACGATTTGTTTTGGAACCAGGTAGTTGTACTCGAAACGGAGATGGACCCCGAAGCGGTTTTGGCCGTTACCAAGCGTGTGGAACTGGAGCTGGGGCGCGAACGAAAGGCCGAACGGTACAGTTCCCGCCTGATCGATATCGACTTGCTTTTTTATGATGACCTGGTGTATCACGAACCCAACCTGGAGCTTCCGCACCCCCGCATGATCGACCGGCGTTTTGTGCTGGAACCCCTGGCCGAGGTGGCAGCCGACAAGGTTCACCCCGTTTTTAAACTGAGCATTATCGAGTTGCTGGAAAACTGCTCGGACCACCTGACGGTGAAAAAGCTCGGTGGCCCGGGGCAGTAAATATCCGGTTACCGGCTATTGCAGCCCGTATCTTTTAACGGATGAGATATCCTTTTTCAACGACTTCATCACCGCATTCATATCCGCCAGGTCAATGGATTTGTTGGCTGCGTAGGCTGCCGGCAGTACAGCGATCCGAAATACCTGGTTATCGGTTTCAGCCGGTAACAGCTCGCTGTAATCCGACGTGTAGTTCAGGAAAATCTCCACATCGGCCACGGTATAGTCAAAATTGTATTGCAGCACGCCCTCAGGAAGCACCACTGTTTGCGGCAGCAAGCGCCATATATCCAGGACATTCCCGTTTCCGTCATCTGTCTGGTCCCACAGGATATATACCAGCACCAGATCGCTGTCGTAAATCTCCAGGTTATTCGGAAATTCGTAATACAGCGAATAATCGTTCTGAGCGCTGAAAGTTCCCTCAATTTCGATCACGCTGCCCAACAGGTTTATCCCGTCTTGCCCGGGAATCCCGGGTGGCCCCTGTTCTCCTTCACAGGAGCTTAGAAAAAGTACAGTCAGCAAGATAAAAAGTCGATTAATTGTTTTCATAAGCAGTTGTATTAAATTGGATGTTCTGACGGTTTGAATTTAGGCAAATCCGGGCAATTTTTTAACTTTGTGGTCCCTGTAAATTACGGTTTTAAAGGAATATTCATTCATAAAAAAACAATACATGGCATTAATTAACGAGCATTATTTGAAGTTGAAAGCGGGATACCTGTTTCCCGAGATTGGCCGCAGGGTAAAGGAATTTGCCGATGCCAACCCCGGAAAGAATATTATCCGCATGGGGATTGGCGATGTGACACAACCCCTGGCTCCCTCGGTTTTAAAGGCCTTTCACGATGGCGTTGACGAAATGGGCAAAGCCGAAAGTTTTAAAGGGTATGGCCCCGAGCAAGGGTACGAATTTTTGCGCCAGGCTATTGCCGTAAACGCTTATCAGGCAAATGGGATCGATATTTCGGCTGACGATATCATCGTGTCCGACGGCTCGAAATGCGACACCGGCAACATTCAGGAAATCTTCGGCAGTGAGAATAAGATTGCCATCTGCGACCCGGTGTACCCTGTTTATGCCGACACCACCGTGATGAGCGGAAAAACCGGCGAATGTGCTGCCAACGGCTATTATGCCGGCATCATTTACATGCCTTGTACCGACGAAAATGGCTTTATCCCCGAATTGCCGGCCGAGCGCCCCGACTTGATTTTTCTTTGCTACCCGAACAATCCTACCGGGACCGTGGCCAGCAAAGAAGAGTTGGCCAAGTGGGTAAAATACGCCCGCGATAACAAGAGCATCATCCTGTTTGATGCTGCCTACGAGGCATTTATCACCGAACCCGGCATTCCGCGTTCGATTTACGAAATTGAAGGCGCCAAGGAAGTGGCCATCGAATTCCGCAGTTTTTCCAAAACAGCTGGTTTTACCGGTACTCGTTGCGCCTTTACGGTCATTCCCGAGGAACTGAAAGCCTACGATAGCAATGGCAATGCCCATTCGGTGAAAAAATTGTGGCTGCGCCGTCACACCACCAAGTTCAATGGCGTGTCGTACCCGGTACAAAAAGCAGCTGCTGCCGTTTACACCGCGCAAGGTCAGAAAGAAGTGAGTGACGTGGTAGCTTATTACATGGAAAATGCCCGCATCATGCGCGAAAGCCTGTCTGCTGCCGGATACACTGTTTTTGGCGGGGTAAATGCCCCCTATATTTGGGTGAAAACCAAAAACAACATGAAATCGTGGGACTTTTTCGACAAGGTGCTGAACGAAGCCAACGTGGTGGGAACACCCGGCTCCGGGTTTGGCCCTGCCGGTGAAGGCTATTTCCGTTTCTCTGCATTTGCCGATCGTGCCAACGTGATCGAAGCCATGGAACGGATCAAGAAACTGGATTAATTACCGGAAAGAGGTATATGAAGTGTTAGTGGAGTTACGGTATGTTACCTGGTTGAAGGAGGAAGCTGTCATTCTTGATCATTTAGTGGCAGAAGACAATGAATGACAATCAAATGACAATCAATGACCGTAACAAATTCACACATAGGAAAGTAACCGGATAGTTAAAAACATAAAGACCCTGGCCATGCAGCCGGGGTTTTTTTTATGGCCGCCCGGCACTACTTCATCTCGATCGGCTTAATGATGAGCATCTTTCCGTTGGGCAACAGCTTGGTGTCATCAATATCGTGGTTGAAAACCTGACTGCCGGAATATCCACCGTTGATATGATAGCGGATCAGCAGGTTGTCCCATTCTGTTGGGTCGATCACTGCCCGGTCGATCATGGTGATTATTAGCAGATAGCTGTTTCTCAGCTCCGAGGCTTTCCCAATGACCGCTTCCCGGATGGCCCCGCTGTCATCGGCCGAATCATTGATCTTCAGTTGCTGGCCGCCACTCCGTGCCGAATATACCGTAGTACAGGCAATACCAGCGGTCTGGACCTTAACTCCTAAACTGATTGTGTTATCATCCTCTCCGGTAATGTAAGTCCGTTTCATCCTTTTTCGTTTTAGTGTGGTCGCAGGAATACCTGGCAATACATGAAATCGGTACCATGCACGTAAAGGGGGCAACGGGTTTCCGGCCTCGTCGGAACAACTGGTTCTACGGCGAAATGATGGCCTTGTTTCAGGGGATGGTCTTGGTATCCGGAATAAATTTCGCTCCCGGGTGTTGAGGTCCTTTGGAAGGATAAATGATGAATGTTGAATGTCGAATGGGGCGCTGCAGGCAGGCGTCATTGCGAAAGCAGCGCAGCGGAATGAAGCAATCTTTTGTGCATAGAGAACTTCCGTCAAAGCCGGGCAAGCTTTCAACGACTCAACGCCATACCGAGCAGCCTCGGATCCCGAGGGGATAGAACCATTCATCACCCCCAATCGGATTGGAGGATTGCGACTAATAAAAACCTTATCGATCTGGCCAACCTTAGTAGAAAAAGCACTATACCCGACCTCCTGCCAACCTTATTCCCTTATTTAAACTGTGTTTACATGAATATGGCAATTAGGTTTTTGGATTCATCATTGATCAGCAGGTTCCGAATCGCAATTTAATGGGCGTGCCTTTTCTCTTTCAGATGGAAAGTCACGGCATGCCGTGACCATACGGGGCGGTATGAGCCGGAGATCGTTCATCCGCGATTATAAGATTACGGCACCCGACTGGCTGAATGCGCCAACCCCTACATCTAAAATCCTTATTCGTTAATCTGCAATCGTTAATCGTTGATCCGCGATCACCGGGCTCCAATTTTTCTTTACATCAATATTTTAAAATGACTTGGTAAAAATCGCTTAATATCCGTAATTTGAGGATTCCGTTTGAATAGAAGCAACGTTAGCATTGAAAGTGATGGAAAAACAAGAAATTATAAAAAAGATAGAAAAATCAGGCCACCGGAAAGTCAGGTTCGCCATTTGTGACATCGACGGTATCTTAAGGGCAAAAAATATACATGTGGATAAGTTCCTGGAGGTGGCCGGCAACACGGTGGGCTACTGCGATGTAGTTTTTGGCTGGGACTCCAACGACCGTTGTTACGACAACGTGGAACTTACCGGATGGCATACCGGTTATCCCGATAAAAAGGCTGCGCTCGATCTGAACACCTTCCGCACGGTCCCCTGGGACAATGGCATTCCCTACTTTTTGGCCGATTTTGATGTGCCTGGCCAGGAAGTGGCCGCCTGCCCGCGTAGTCTGCTCAAGAAAATCAGGAAGCAGGGCGCGGATATGGGCTACAAAGCCATCTTCTCCGAAGAGTTTGAGTGGTTCAACTTCTGCGGAACGCCCAACCAGCTGGCCGAAACCGGCTATCGCAACCCGCAGCCCATCACGCCCGGCATGTTTGGCTACTCACAATTGCGCCCCAGTCAGCATGCCGATTATTACAACGAACTGTTCGACCTGTTGGCGCAGTTCAACATTCCACTCGAATCGATGCACACCGAAACTGGCCCCGGGGTGTACGAGGCCTGCATCTTTTACGACGAAATCCTGTCGGCTGCCGACAAGGCTGTCTTATTTAAAAGCGCCGTGAAGGAGATTGCCTACCGACATGGTTTTGTGGCCACGTTCATGGCCAAATGGAACGAACAGCTGCCGGGCAGCAGCGGCCATATCCACCAAAGCATCTGGAGCAGCGACGGGGGCAAGAACCTGTTCTTCTCGGGCAGCCCGGAGGAACCGATGAGCGAACTGATGGAAAGCTACCTGGCCGGACAACTGCGCTGCCTGCCGGAAATCCTGCCCATGTACGCGCCTACCATTAACAGCTACAAACGCCTGCGCGACGGGGCCTGGGCGCCTACCACCGTCACTTGGGGAAAGGACAACCGCACCACTGCCATCCGCATGATCAGCCGCGACGAGAAATCGACCCGCCTGGAGATGCGTGTGCCCGGGGCAGACTCGAACCCTTACCTGGCCATGGCGGCTTCGCTGGCATCGGGTCTGTACGGCATCCGTAACAAGCTGAAACTGGATATCCCGCCGGTGATTGGCAATGCCTATACTTCGGCCGATGTGCAGAAATTACCGGCCAACCTGCTGGATGCCACCCGTGTGATGGCCAACTCGGAAATTGCCAACGAACTGTTCGGAGAAGCGTTTACCCGGCACTTCACCCAAACCCGCGAATGGGAGTGGCGCGAATTTGCCCGCGCAGTCACCGACTGGGAAACCAAACGCTACTTCGAGATCATTTGATATTTTTGGCAAACTACAGACTTAATTTGAATGCTATGCACACGCTGGATTATTTTCAGATAATCAGACAAGCCTGGGAGGAGTTTGACGACCGGCATAAAATCAAAGGGATATTTGATGTGAGTGCCCATGTTTCGACCAACCAGGTGTACAAGGTATCGTTTTACGATCGGGAGCCCGTTTTTGCCAAACTGTCGGATTACGGCAAGTTTGACGACTTCAAGGAAGACCACATCATCATTAATAACCTGGCCAACAACCTGGAATGGCCTTACGAAAACTTCCTGGCCCGCTCGCTGGTGAAACGGAACGAGCTGTTTATTTACCGCTATTACGAGCAAAAACATTGCGCCTGGGTCATTTTTTATAACCCCATCAAGGTGAAGCACAAGCTGCCCCGTCGGCTTGAAGAAAAGCACATCAAGAAGATGGGGCGCGAGCTGGCCCGCTTTCATAGAGCTTGTTCCAATGTGAGCAACCAGCTGCCCCGGGCCTCCAAAAGTGTGGTGACTGATATTCATTCCTTGATGAAGACCATGCAGACCGGAAAGTTTTGCGCCACCCAAGAGCAACGCGACCTGATTTTGCGACAGTGCGATACCTTTCTGAACAATGCCGACAAGATAAACTACATGACCGATATTGAAACCATCCCCGTTTTCGTGGACTGGAATATCGGCAATTTTTCGGTGACCGCCGACGGTAAGTTTTATTCGCGTTGGGACTACGACTGGTTCCGCGAGTCAACCCGGGTGATGGATTTTTACTTTTTTAGCCGCGTGGTGTCGGATATTGGCGACCGCACCGTATTTAGTTACCTGATTGATAACCTGATGGAAGATCGCTTTCTGATGTTCCTGAAAGAGTACCACCGTATTTACCCGCTCACCGAGCCCGAAGTGCGCCTGATCCAGGAGGCATACCGTTTCTTTATCCTGAACTATGTCATCAAAGACGGACAATATTTCTTCAGGCAGGCCTATGCGCGGAAACTGCAAAAGGAAGCCTACGAAGCTTATCTGCCAACCATCGATACCAACTACCAGGTCGAAAAAATTTTAAAAGCCTTAAAACTCTGATATGAGAACCAAAGAATTTAAAAACATCGTCACCAAATACAAAACCGTATTTTTTGATGCCTTCGGGGTCTTGAAAAACCACAAAGGAATTATTCCCGGTATTGATAAAACCTTCGACTTTCTGGATGATCACGGGATCAACTATTTTGTGCTGACCAACGATGCTTCGCGCGGGCCGGAAGCCCTGGCCGAGGGATACCGGAGTCGCGGCATCAAAAGCATCACCCCCGATAAGATTATTTCCTCGGGCATGTTGGCGCGCGACTGGCTGGCCTTGAAAATCAAGGAAGGCACCGTGGCCTACCTGGGCACCCGCCAATCAGCCCACTACATCGAAACGGCCGGACTGGATACCTTGCCTATCAGCCAGATCAACCTGGATGACGTGGAACACATCAAGTGCCTCGTGTTCCTGGATGATGAAGGTTTCGACTGGAACCATGATATCAACAAGGTGATCAACCTGTTGCGAAAGCGAAACATGCCCGTCGTGGTGGCCAACACCGACATCAACTATCCCGTCAGCAAAAACGATATTGCTGTGGCTGTGGGAGGACTCTCCGATATGGTGGAAGAAATCCTGGGCAAATATTTCATCCGCTTTGGGAAGCCTGATGCTCAGATGTTTATGTTTGCCTACGAAAAAGCCTGCGAGGTAAAACCACTGCGCCGCGACGAGATCCTGATGGTGGGCGACACCTTGTTCACCGACATCATCGGCGGTAACAAGTTTGGCATGGATACCGCCCTGGTACTTTCGGGGAATACCCTTCCCGAAATGGCCAAGGTGCGCATCACCAGTTCGGGCATCATCCCCAACTACGTGTGCCCCTCCGTGCTGATCAACGGCGAATTTTAGCTCGGGCGCCGCGATTTTTAATCGCGGATTTCCGATTTCCGAATCGCAGCGGCCCGTACAGTTACGACATGTCGTGACCATTAACCTACTCCGAAGGAGTTACACGTTCATCACCGTCAGTGGTACTGGCGGTAAGGGAAGGTGCTAATTGTCAAGTGGATCCGGATTGTTGTTGTTGGCTGTGCAAAGTCACTTCCCCCCAATTTGCCGTGAGGCGAAAAGTGGGCGGGCCCGAAAATTTGGCCCGGGCCGGCGAAGGCCTTGCGGGAGGAAGGATTAAATTTTCTTGATTTTTCTTTGTTTCGTTTCTTTTCATCCAGGAAAAGAAATGAAATGGGGTTTAAGGGGCAAAGCCCCTGGTATTTCCGCTGTTTCCGGCAAAGTGTACGGAAGAAATAATTTGGGGCAAAGCCCCATCATGTGTTTCTGGCGGAAATATTTCCGGTTATTGATTGCCGATCAACGATTTCCGATCAGTTCAACCCGCTTCGGGGTTGGGGAAAGCGCTCTCATTTTACGCCGTCCCCCAATTCGATTGGGGGTGATGAATGGTTCAATACCCTTGGGGATCAGGCTTCAACGGGAGTATTCAGTTTTCAGTTTTCAGTCGCCAGTTGCCAATTGCCAGTGGCCAGTTTTAAATCATAATGATTAAAATAAATCCGTGTCATCTGCGTCCCATTCTTCGGTGCAACGCGCCCCATTCATCATTCGACATTCATCATTCATCCTTCCAAATGTCTGTGTCCTAATTTCCTTCCTCATTGCAGATTGCTTCATTCCGCTGCGCTTCATTCGCAATGACGCCTG
>NZ_JAPAAF010000026.1 GCF_025907915.1 Gaoshiqia sediminis | reverse complement strand
CCATATGGAACCATAAACAAACCAACTACAAAATCTAAAATCTCCAAAATCCAGAAAAAGAAAGACCGTCCCAAATTTTGTTTTGAGACGGCCTCGGACGGGTGGTGACGACCTTAAAAGAACAGTTTAACATCTTCTAATAGAAAGAATGGCATTTAATTCCTAAAAGCGATTTCCCTGCAATCGGTTCACGCTGATTGAATACTTTGGCGACGTTTCACCCCCACATTCCACAAAAAATGCAAGTTCCCCTCTTTTTCAGGTAATAAAAAACTCCGCCATGCGCGGAGCTTTTCATTATTGTGTACCAAAGCGTTTTTACTTCGCTTGCTGAAAAATTCAGAAACTGCCTTCTTGCGTTTACCGAACAGCGAATTGCAACCACGAACTGTTTTCGTGGTACTCTTCCACCACCTGTTCGTTGGCCGTTAGGTTGAAAGTGCCCATCAGCTGGCGGATTTCCTGCTGGAGCATATTGATGCCGCCATCAATCAGATCACTACGGAATCCCTCGTCGGCCAGTTTATGCACCAGGTCCATCGAAATAACGCGGCCCATCACCTGCCCCAACTCCACCAGTTTGCGCTGCGGCAATTGCAGGTTCAGGTTGAAGTTGAACAAGTCTTTCAGTTGGTCGGCAGAGCGGCTGGTCAGTTCATAGTCTTTCAGAAAGCGGAACAGGTTGGTTTCCTTCACCCGTTTCATTTGTTTTACCAGTCCTTCCGAAATTTGCGCATACAAAATATCGTTCGAACCCTCGAAAATCTGGAACGGACGGCTGTCGGTAATCCCGCGCCCGGCAATGTGGCTGTTGCGGTAAGCTTTCGCTCCCACCAGCTGGGTAACCGACTGGGCTGCCTGCTGCATCAAATCGGTCACGACCGATTTTACGGCGTTGGCTTCGATGCCAATGCCCGTCAGGTCTTTATCGAGCCCTGCATTCTTGGCGCTGTTGGCGCACATGGCCGAACAAACCGTAAACGATGCCTGCAATTTCGACAGGCGTTGCTGCACCTGGTCGTAGCTGAAGAGGCTTTTACCACCCACCAAACGCTGTTTGCAGTGGTTCAGCCCTTCATCCAGCATGCGGTGGATAAAGCCCATGCCCATGCCCGGAAATTGCATCCGGCTGCGGTGAAGCAGGTCGAGCATCATCTTCACCCCGGTACTTTGGGGCTGTAATTTGTGCGTTTTCGGGATTTTTACATCAATATGGTTGCGTCCGTAAGGAATTTGATACAGCCCGAGGTTGTCGTAAAACTCTTCCACTTTGATGCCCTGATCGGGTTGGGTGACATCGCAAATAAAAAAGTCGATGTCGCGTTGCAGGTCGCCTGCCGGAGTTTTTTGCCGGGCGGTGAGCAGCCAGAATTCGGCCCAACCGGTGAGGCCGGCCCAGTGTTTCTTGCCGTTCAATTGAAAATGGTCTTCTTCTTCGGTAAACGAAGTTTGCATATTCAAGGCATCGCTTCCGTAATCGGGTTCGGTAATCATCAGTCCGCCCATGTTTTTCTGTTCCAGAAAGCGTTTAAAAACTTCGGCTTTGGCCTTATGCGAGGCATACTTGCCAACCGGCTGCAGAAACAGGGCCGAGTTGATCCCAAATGTAAGTGAAAGCGCCAGCGACTCGTAGGAAGCCGCTTCGAGCAGCGCCAAATTTTCGTGCATCAGAGCACCGCGCCCGCCGTACTCCGTGGGGATGCCTATCGAAAGCGGATTGCTTTCCATGATCTCACGCAATACAAAGGGGGGTAATCCACGCTGCTGCGCATATTGGTTAATATCGCCACGCTGGTGATATACCAGTCTCATTTTGGCTTTTAGCTTTTCCAGAAATTGTTGGATCGGTTCTGTTGTATGAAATTGGGTCTCCAAGGTGAGGGTGTCCGTTAAAATAGTTTCATTCATTCTTCTAATAATCTGAGTAAAAAGGGAAAAAATTACCCCTGTGCAGAATGTAACACGGACTTGGGTTGAATGTTTTCAGTCGGGGTGTATTTAGAATGGCTGGGATTATGTGTGGCAGGCTTTCGCCCAAATGAATCGCTGTCGGAAACCGGCACTTTGGGGTATAAAAAAAAGCTTGTTCCCACGTGGAAACAAGCCTTTTATATATTAAGCTTTGTTTATGCTTATTCAGCAGGCGTTTCTTCCTGAGCTGCATCCTGGGCAGCATCCTGAGTTTCCGGCACTGTAGTCGGGAAGTTAGGAACAGCATTCGGATCAACTGCATTCTCAATCTGGTTTTTCATCGACGATTGATTGATCTGCTCGGCGGTACGCGGGATAAAAGCGCTTCCGGCAACCGACAGGAACAATAAGGCCCCAGCCAAAAACCAAGTTGCTTTTTCCAGGAAATCGGTGGTTTTACGAACCCCCATAATCTGGTTGGATGATTGGAAGTTGCTGGCTAAACCGCCACCTTTTGAATTTTGTACCAAAACAATCAGGATCAAAAGGATGCAAGTGATGAAAATTAAAACCGTGATCAGCGTGTACATGATTTACGTTTATTTAGTTCATTAATCTTTTTATTTCTTCAATTTGACCGGCAAAGTAAGTATTTTTTTCCGGATATTTCAAACTTAATTTTTCGTAGGCCAAAATTGCCTGCTTGTACAGTCCTTGCCGGGCATAGATCTTGGCCAACGTTTCAGTAACAAATTCGCTTTCAGCCTTTTTTGCAGAATTCGCGTCCTCGCTTGCCTCCGGCACCAACGCTTCTTTTTCAACCTGCTTTTTGCGGAACGATTTCACCAAGTCGGCCAATGATTCTTCCTGTTCTTCATGGCGGTTCAGCTGATAAGCTCCGGTCGCCAGATATTCCTTTGAAAGTAAATCCAGTTCATCCGCAGATTGAGCTGTATCCCCGGATTGCCCTTCCTCCATCAGGAAATAGTACAAGCGGCGGCGGTCTGCCACCCGGATCGCCCCTAATTTCAGGTAGTTGTCAAACTCCGGATCGTTCAGCGTTTTCAGGTTTTTCAGCAGCAACATCCAGGCCGCTTGAAATGCCGGATACTGCTGCACCAACGACTTCAACAGCGGTAAACTGTTTTCATCCAACGTTTCGGGATGTTGCAGGTAATTATGAAAATCGGAAAACAACATTACCAGTTTGCAATTGACGCGTTGAAAATATCTTCAGTAAGCTTCACCAGTATTTCCTCCATCAGGGCATCCTCTACTTCGTTCAACGATTGGGTGCTGTTGTAATCTTCATAAGCCGAGAATGATTTCTCCCAGTCATCGTCGTGATTCTTATTGTTGGTGTACTTTACTTTTATAGTGACAGTCAACCGGTTTTGGGCAGCTACATCCCCTTCCTTGATATTCATCGGGCGGGTTTCGTAGCCGGTAATTTGCCCTTCAAACTCCAGGTCTCCACTTTCAGAAAGCATGTCCAACGAGGTTTGGCGGGTTAGCTTGTCCTGCAACGCCTCGGTTAATTGCTGGCTCAGATTGGGGTTTACCAACCGAGCCCTATTGGGAAAGTAATATACGGTAAATGTCGCCACCTCCGGGGAAATGGCTGCCCCTGTAAACGAATACGAAACCCGGCATCCCTGTATCAGCGGGAACGAGCACAGCGCCAGCATAACATAAAAGAGAATTTTCCTGAATGATTTAGTCGATATCATATTCTTTAATTTTCCGGTAAAGGGTACGTTCCGAGATGCCCAGCTCCTGAGCGGCATATTTCCGTTTTCCCTTGTGTTTTTCCAAGGCTTTCTTAATTAATTCAATCTCTTTGTCTTCCAGCGAAAGCGACTCCTCCACAAACTCTTCGGTATCCTGGATATCATCGCGGTCAACAGATTCGAACTGCACCGGGTTTTGCGGAGCAGGCTCGGCTACAAAATGAGCTGGCTCTTTGCTATACAGGTTCCGGATGATCTGGGCATTTTCGGCATGAAACTCAGAGGGACTGGCTCCTTCATGCATCAGGTCGAGCACCAACTTTTTCAGGTCGTTCATATCCTTTTTCATGTCGAACAAAACCTGGTACAGGATCTCCCGTTCGTTGGAAAAGGTTTTTTCATCCACGCCCCGGTATAAAGCGGGCAGCTGCGGCTTGCCACCTGAGGGCAGGTAACTGCGCATGGCAGGCCCGGTAATGTTGCGTTCCTGTTCGATGATCGAGATTTGCTCGGTAATGTTTTTCAACTGCCGCACATTGCCTGGCCAACCAAAATGTTCGAGTACCTGACGGGCCTCCTCGTCCAGGCGCACCGGGGGCATACGATAGCGCTCGGCAAAATCCATGGCAAACTTACGGAATAGCAGAAAGATGTCTTCGGGACGGTCCCTAAGCGGCAACACCCGGATGGGCACCGTGTTGAGCCGGTAATACAAGTCTTCGCGAAACTTTCCGTTTTCGATGGCAAGAGGAATGTCCACATTAGTAGCGGCCACCACCCGCACATTGGTTTTCATCACCTTCGACGAACCCACCTTGATAAATTCGCCGGCCTCCAAAACGCGGAGCAAACGCACCTGGGTAGAAAGAGGCAACTCGCCAATTTCGTCCAAAAAGATGGTACCGCCATCAGCTTCCTCAAAGTATCCTTTCCGGTCGGCTAGAGCGCCTGTAAAAGCGCCCTTCTCATGGCCAAACAGTTCCGAATCGATTGTCCCCTCGGGAATGGCACCACAGTTTACAGCAATATATTTGCCGTGTTTCCGGGTCGAAAACTGATGGATGATTTGCGGAAAAACTTCTTTCCCGGTACCACTTTCACCGGTAATCAGAACCGACAAATCGGTAGGCGCTACCTGAACGGCCACTTCGATAGCCCGATTCAGCCCCAAAGCGTTTCCAATAATACCAAACCGTTGTTTTATTTCCTGAACGTCCATATTTCGGTATCCTAATTAATTCAGCAAAGTTACAATTTTAAGGCTAACTTTGGTTGCCGCATCAAGCGGCATACGAATAAAACCAACGTGTTTAACATTGCTTAAGAAAACCTTTCAGAAATAAATATACTCATCCGTCATGCATATTAATCATTTTTTGACAGGAGTAAATTGCTGATTTCAATATTGGTTGCTAAATTACCAGCGCCGTGACACTCTTCGAAACAGAGAAACTTAAAAACAATTGAACATGGGAAAAATTCTACTTATCCAATTCACATTCCTGCTTTTATCAGGCTTTCCCTCATTTGCGGCCACACCTGACCACAAAGAAGCAGACCTGGCCGAACTAAGCACGTGTACCGAAAACACCCTCATCCCGTTTAAAGCCAAAGGGGACTATTTTTCGGTGTGGGACGGAAAAGATTACACCCGGCTTTTTCTGAAAGGAATGAACCTGGGGATTGCCGTGCCAGGAACCTTGCCGGGAGAACTGGCTGCATCCAGCGAACAATATGCCCGCTGGTTTGCCCAGATGAAAGCAATAGGGTATAACAACTTGCGTATTTACACGCTGCACTTCCCACGGTTTTACGAAGAACTGGCCAAGTATAACGAAGCCCATCCGGAGAGCCCCTTGTTGCTGTTTCAGGGAATCTGGCTCGACGAACAGGAAACCGACCTGGATTTGTACCACCAAACCGATGCTTTCAACACCGAAATTGAGGAAGTGATTGATTGCGTACATGGCAACAGATCGATCGGGTTCCGTTACGGAAAGGCATATGGCACTTATACTGCTGATGTATCACCCTGGGTAATTGGCTACATCATCGGGCGCGAAGTTTTTCCGGGCGAACTTACCGTGACCAACGCGAACAACAGCGGTGTCAATTCATTCGCAGGCGATTTTTTGTCAATCAGCAACAGCACTCCAGCCGAGGCCTGGGTTTGTGCGCGGATGGACAAAACAGTTGCTTACGAATATGCGCAGTATGCCACCCAACGACCGGTTTGTTTTTCCAGCTGGCCAACCCTAGACCCACTCACCCACCCCACCGAAACCAACCGATACGACGGCGTGGAAGACCGCGAGTCGATCGACCTTTCCAAAGTGGACGGGTCGAAGGCAGAGGCAGGCTTTTTTGTTTCGTACCATGCCTACCCATATTACCCGGAATTTATTTCCGACCAGCCCGATTATATCCCCTATTCCGACGATTACGGTCCCAACAGTTACCTGGGCTATTTGTACGATTTGAAAGATCATTACCACAATATCCCCCTGGTAATTGCCGAGTTTGGAGTTCCTACCAGTTGGGGGATAGCCCATCTGGCGCAAAGCAAGATGCACCACGGAGGGGTGACGGAAAAACAACAGGGGACCTACACGATTCGTATGTTCGAAAATATGGAAACCGCCGGGCTTGCCGGGGGCATGCAGTTTTCGTGGCTGGATGAATGGTTCAAGCAGGCCTGGATTACCAACCCGTTGTCGGACAGCGAACGGAGATTTGTTTGGCACAACCTGACCAACCCGGAACAAAACTTCGGGATCATTACCTTCTCACCGGCTCCCAAAGCCAAAACGTCTATCGGGAAATATGCCTCATCCGCCATTACGGAGATCAAAGCATCAGCCGATCCAACCTACTTCAACCTGGACATACTCACTAAAACGCATAAATCCTTTGGCGAAGACTATTGGGTTGCGCTGGATACTTACGGGCCGGACATGGGTGAATCGATTTTGCCAAACGGAGAAAGCATTACGAACAACGGCGAAACACTCCGTGCCGAATTTGCACTGAGAATAAACCTGGCTGACTCGATGGCGCAACTTTATGTGACCAAGGCCTATGACACTTACGGCATCAAACTGCTCGACCGGTACGACACCATCATCTCGACGGTGACAGATGGTGAGCCCTGGAACGAGGTACGCTGGAAGGTAAACTATTCCAAAAACGACATTCAATACATTGGCCAGCTAAAAATCAGCCCGGCCAGCGATCCGTACAGTTTCCTGTCGCCTGTAAGCTGGAACTCTGACAGCATCAGCATCAAGCTGCCCTGGACCCTGATCAATTTCCGCGATCCGTCGCAGAAAAAAGTCACTCACTATACTTCCGAGAAAGTGGGCGACGTACTGACCATCCTTACCCGTGATGAAACATCCACGGGAATTGCCGCAACCGTGCTGCACCAGACGGAGAAACTTCAGACCAGCCGCTACAGCTGGGACAACTGGGATGCGATCGACATCATCCAAAACCCGCAATATGAACGGGAAAAACAGTCGGTACACTACCTGAAAGAACAACTTGGCCAATTCAACAACGCCCCCATTGCCAACTGCGAAACCTACCAGGTGAATGTTGGCGAATACTTGGAAACAACCGATGTAAACGGCCTGCTGGCCAACGACTTTGACTACGACCGGGGAACACTGGAGGTGGTGATTCCCAATGGCTACACCACCATGCAAGGAAACCTGTTTGTACACCCCGACGGGTCGTTTGCCTACGAGCCTTACGAAACGGCCAGCGGTACCGACCAATTTATGTACTATGTAACCGACGGCGATAAATACAGCCGCTTGGTTACGGCAACTATCCAGATCAATACGAATGGCACTTCGGCCAATACACCAATTGCCGACAATAAGGTTTCTGTGTATCCCAACCCTTCATCCGGGAGATATCTGGTTAACTTTTCGGACAACCAACAGATTTCCGATATCACCATCACCAATTCAACCGGCATGTTGGTACGGAAGATCAACACCTTGTCCAACAACGAAACCATCGATTTGAGTGACCAACAACCCGGGATCTTCTTCCTCAACTTCGGGCTGAACAACAGGCGGGTAACCAAACAATTGATCAAGCTGTAAGAAACCTGCCATCGCCTCAAAATACAACAGCCCCATCCGGTTATCTTTCGGATGGGGCTGTCAGTTTGAATGATATTACATGTTATTTGGGCCGATTATTACGTTCCTCCATATTCCGCAATCCAACGCGCGCCATATTTCCCCAGCTCCTCTTCCTCAGCACAAAATAATCGAAGTTCCCCCGGATGGCCGAGTAAAGCACAATGGGGTGAAACAGGAGCGGCTCAAACAAAGCTGCAACTAACTGCCGCAGTACCATACTTTTCTTCTTGTACCGGTAAAAAGCGATATGGTCGAAAAGAATGGCATAGCTGGTAAAAAACACCGAAAAGAAATAAACAAAAAAGAGGGTTATAAAAAAGTAAGGCCAGTTTGCATACCCCAACAGGGCAATGGTAATAAAATATACAATACCAAATATTTCAACAATCGGGGCCATCCATTCAAACAAAACCCAGAAAGGATGGGACACCAAGCCCATGGTTTTGTATTTCGGGTTGAGGAAAATATTCCAGTGCGAAAATAAGGTTTCGATGGTTCCGCGGGTCCAGCGGTTTCGCTGGCGCACCAGCACCTTCAATTTACCGGGAGCTTCGGTCCAGCAAAGCGGGTCGGGAATATATTCCACCCGGTAATCTTTTTTATTTTCGGCCATGTACTTACGCATGCGCACCACCAGCTCCATGTCTTCGCCCACTGTAAACCGGTGATATCCGCCGCAAGCAATAACAATTTCCTTATCGAAGAGGCCCAATGCTCCGGAGATAATCAACAAACCGTTTAGACGGCTCCAAGCCAGGCGCCCCATCAAAAAAGCGCGGTTGTACTCCAGTACCTGAAACAGCGGCAAGGGCTTTTTGGGCAGGTTTATTTTCACCAAATGCCCGTCCTGAATTTCACACGAATTGGCAATCCGGATTACCCCGCCTGTTGCAATTACCTTGGTATCTGTTTCTTCCAGGAAGGGCTTCACCATTTTTTGCAAAGCATACGGATCGATGATCGAGTCAGCATCAATGGAAATGAAATATTTTCCACGGGCCACATTTAAACCGGCGTTTAAGGCATCGGCCTTTCCACCGTTCACCTTATCGATAACCGTCAGGTTGTTTAAAGCCCGCTTTTTCGATTTATAAACCCCCCTGATCTCCGTACAGAATATCCGCTCATCAATCACGTAGGGTACCTTTTCCAGGTCGAAAGCTTCGATGGTTTTCAGCAGCGTATCATCGGTGCTTCCGTCATTAATTACCACCACCTCAAAGTTTGTGTAATACAGGGCCAACAGCGCTTTGATGTTTTCAACAATATTCAACCCCTCATTAAAAGCAGGCGCCAGAATGGTAATAGAAGGGGCAAATGGCGACGAAAGCACCTCATCCTGCCCGGCAACCTTGGCAGATAAGTAATAACGACGAAGTACGAAAGCAGAAATTACGGCCAGGATGGTGTATGCGAAAAAGATAGCAATCGCATAATAGAAAATGAAACTCTCCACCCAAAACGATATGATTTTAGCGATGATATCCATTAGTTTCTTGTGTCTTTGATGTGTTCAACAAATTTATTCAGACTTATGTCTTCTGCTTCGCTATATTCTTTCAGAAAGGCTTTTCCTGCTTCTCCCATACGATAGAGGACCCGCGTGGCCTCAGTTTTCAGCCGAACATCATCGCCGGAAACCACTTCGGCCAAAAAATCAATGTCTGACTTATCGCCCAAAACATCCAGGACCTGCAGAATCTCAATTTTATTTTGATAATCTTCCTGTCCGTACCGTTTTTTAATTTCCGCCTTTGCCTCAAACAAATTCAAACTACGGATGGTCTGATAGACATAGGCACGGGTTTCAGCATTCGGGTGGTCCAACATTTTTATTAGTTGCTCCTCATTTTCGTTTTGTTGAAAATAGTTGATCATCCTCACCGAAAAATCCTGCACGTCCTTGTTGGGCGAATGAAGCCAGGCTCCAAACGAAGGGACTTCCTTTTCATGCAATTTCACATAGTTCAAAATATTCAGCTGAACCCACTTTGACAACGGGCTTTTCAAATCGTCCAGAAAATCAAAAGAGGCCTCTTTATCCAGATAAGCATATGCGATTTGGGCTTCGCTGCGGACAAGGTCGTTCTTGTCGCGAACGTATTTAATGATTAGCTCACGCGCACCCGACGGATACATATTGGAAAGCTCGCGGATGCCACGCACCCGGCGATGGGTATAAAATGAGGAGATGCGTTTTTCCGAAACCTTCTGCAAATCCAGTCGTTTGTATAGGTTCAGTATCCGGTCGCGGTATTCGCCCGAAAGGTTTCGCTGATAATTGAACAGCATATCAATCAGCACATTTCTGCCCAATGGACTATTCACCTTTCTCAATTTTCTCAGGGTTTCTTCTTCATCCACATCGTAGAACAGGTAATCCGTAAGCAACTGCTCTAATTGCTCATTCAATTTTTTCCGGTAAAGCTCACGGCCACTTTTGTAGAAAGTGGTAATTAACAGGAATAACGCCACCAGGATGATATTCAGGATAAAGGTCAGACTCAGAAAAATCAACAGAATTAACACGGGTATATCGAACACCACCCCCAGTACATATGCTAAAAATTCATGGGTTTTCGGAGAGAAAATACGCTCGCTGGTTGCCAGTAACAGCTGGTGCAACTCATTGCAACGTTCCGACCAGAAGGAGCGGTGAGGAATTTTATCGGCTTTTTGCTCAACGTATTTTTCAACAATTGACATGGCCGTCCCCTGACTTTCCGAAGTCGTTGTTTCGCCAACGTTGGTAGTTTCGGCTTCCTGGACATGGCCGGCCACGGCTGTTTCAGGAACAGGCTCCTGAGCAGCTTGTGCCCAAACTGACAGCTGACTGATCAGGAAAATGGCAAATAGGTTTAAAATTTTCTTCTTCATACGCTAAAACAAAAATGAAAGGGCGGTTCTGAAACTAAATTGGTCGCGTCTGAGATTATGCTGATATTCGGCATTTTCGTAACCCCCTTCGATTTCGAAAAGCAAAAAGTTCGAAATTTTTTGTTTCCACTCCAGCTCTACCCGCCACGAGCTCAGATCGGGAATCGCCTGTCCGCTGGTATAGAAATACGGATTATCGGGTGATATTCCTGTTCCCAGCACCAGTTCCAGGTAACTCTCATCCTTTTTCAGGTAGTTCCGGGCCGAAAGCATGTAGCGCGAAGAGGTATCGGTTCCGTCGTAAATGAAATACGGGCGGAACGAGAACCAGAACTTACCCAGGTATTTGGCCAGCGAACCAGTATAAATGTGGATATTCAGGTCATCGGCCCCGGCTAACGGAAAATTCATAAACCGATAGCCGAGCGAGGCTTCAATTTCGTACTTAAACACATGCCAATACTCAATGCCAAAGCGGTTTTGCGGGAAATAATCGTCGCCCGACCAGGCATAGTTCAGGAACATGTTATTGTGCTCATCGATCTTTGGATACAGTTCCAGCGCATATTGCGTGGAAACCTGGTTGGAAAAAAGGCTTTCGCCGGATTGAACCATATCGCCCCAATATACTTTCGCGTAAAAGTCGCCAAAGGTAGTACGCCGCCCGTAGCCCAATGAGCTCATGTGCCAACGACGTTTATACGGATCATCAAACGTATCGAAATAATGCTCCAGCCGGATGATGTGCTGGTAATCAGCTCCGGCGGCTTTCTTTAACTGCGGCAGGTCTTCCAACCCGGGGTCAAGCACTTCTATCGCACCCAGGGTTTGCCTGGCCGCTTTAAAATCACTGTCAGCCGTTTGTATTCGGGCTTTTTTCACCAGCAGGGGCACGTCGTCGGGGAACAAGATTAACGCCTTATTCACCTGATCCAAGGCTGATTTCAAATTCTCGTCCCACAAATAAAAATCCACCAATGCACTGTTGGCTTCGTAGTTTTTGGGATCGCTGTCCAGCACCGGCTGAATATTTTCGCGGGCAGCAGGATAATCCTTTTGCCAGGCATACGAACGGGCCATCAGGATCCGGGCATCGGTATAGGTGGGATAGGCCTCCAGTATTTTTTGTGTCAGCTCAATTGCCTCCTGATAATTACCGTCCACCGATTTCTGGCGGGCCACCTGGAATAAGGAGTCAGCATTTAAACTTATCTCCTCCTGGGAAATAGCCGGAACAACAAATAATAGCGTGAAAACGGAAAGTAGAAATAGTCTCATTTACTGAAGAAGTTTTCGGATTCGTATAGTGAGTTCACTAAGGCTGAATGGCTTGACTACATAATCGTCGGCCCCAAGCTCAAAGGCTTTCAGAACGGTGTCTTCGGCGCCGTCGGCCGATAAAACCAGGATTGGGGTTTTGTTTTGCCATTCGTTGCGCAGTGTATTGATTACTTCGTGCCCGTTCACATACGGCATGTACAGATCGGTGATCAACAGGTCCACCTCGTTGTTCTCCAGGTAACTCAGGCATTCTTTACCATCCTGCGCTTTGATGACTTCATAGCCATCCCGTAAAAGTTTATGATTGATCGTCTCCAGGATAAGTTTATTATCTTCCGCGACAAGGATCTTTTTCATGAAAGTGATTTTTGGTTAAGCAATTCCGATAATTCCAGCAAATATATTATATAGGTAATGATTATAAACAATTTAGATCATAATTGTGCCAAATTATAATTAATGAACGAAATTACCAATACAGTCTGAAAAATTTATTCTCATTAACTACCCCGCCAGATCGATTGTTCAGCTCAATTCGACTTTTTATTACCTAATGAACAGACCTACGTCCCTGCGTCGAATGAAAGCCTTGCATATATCCCTGCCAATGAAGAAATTAATCTATCGCTAAAGAATTGAGCATTTCACCCCGCCGGAAGAATATATTTTAGGTGTCAACCTGCCAAAAAAGCTGGTCTTTTCTATTTTTGCAAAACAAAAAAGTACGCACATGAAATTTGTTGCCATCATTCCGGCCCGTTACCAGTCCACCCGTTTCCCAGGCAAACCGCTGGCCATGCTGGGTGAGAAACCCATCATCCAGCACGTTTACGAAAATGCATCATCGGCCATCGATGCTGTTTACGTAGCAACCGATGATGATCGGATTGCCAGCGTAGTGAACAATTTTGGCGGGCAGGTGGTGATGACCCGTGCAGACCATCCAAGCGGCACCGACCGCTGTGCCGAAGCGGCAGCCTCTATTTCGAAGGAGTGCCCCGTGGATGTGATCATCAACATCCAGGGCGATGAACCCTTTGTCCGGGCAGAACAACTCCAGGCGCTGAGAGATTGTTTCGCCGACCCGGCCACCGATATTGCCACCCTGGTAAAAAAGATCGACAGCGAAGAGGTTCTTTTTAATCCCAACCGCCCCAAGGTAGTTTTCGATGCAAACCAGTATGCGTTACTGTTCAGTCGATCAACCATTCCGTACATTCGCGGAAAGGAACCACACGGCTGGCTGCACGCCCATCCGTTTTATGCACACCTGGGCATGTACGCCTATCGTGCCGGGGTTTTAGACGAGATCACCCGGCTCAGTCCCTCGTCCCTGGAACTGGCTGAATCGCTCGAACAATTGCGTTGGCTCGAAAATGGCTACAAAATTAAAATTGCCGAAACCGAATTTGAGAGCATCGGTATTGATACGCCGGAAGACCTGGAACAGGCAAAAGCATTTTTAGGCTTGTAAGATCCACGGCAAGACTTTGCATATTCGAACCTGAACAAATTGCCCTTTGTAACGTATTCATCTTGAAACAAAAACAGCACAAATGGCAAACCGACGTTTCTTTATCAAATCAATCGCAGCACTGACTGCCGGTCTTTCCGCGACTCCGGGAATTTCATCCAACCCGCAGAACAGCGAGTCTGACCGGTTGGGCAGCATACTGCCAAAACGAAAACTGGGAAGGACAAACGAACAAGTGACCATGCTCGGTACAGGCGGCTACCACATTGGCTGGACCACCGAACGCGATGCCCAGGAAGTGATTGAAGCGGCCCTGGAAGGCGGCGTCCGATTTTTTGATACGGCTGAAAGCTACTCGGCCGGCCTCAGCGAAACACGGTATGGTAAATACCTGACCCCCAAGTACCGAGACCTGATTTTCCTGATGAGCAAAACAACCGGCAAAGACGCCAAAACCGTCCGCGACCATCTGGAAGGCACGCTCCGCCGCCTGCGGACCGATCAGCTTGATTTGTACCAGGTGCATGCCATCAGCACGCCGGATGATGTGGACAACCGCATCAGCCAGGGTGTTCTGGAAGAAATGCAGAAAGCCAAGAAAGAAGGGAAAATCAGGCATATCGGCTTTACGGGACACCAAAATCCCTTTGCCCACCTGCGAATGTTGGAACAGACCAACAACCTGGAAGTATTCGATACCGTACTGATGCCTGTCAACGTACTCGACCAGTCGTATTTTAGTTTCATTGAAAATGTGATGCCTAAGGCCCTGGCCCGTAACCTGGGCATTTTGGCTATTAAATCATTGGCTGACGGTCGTTTCTTCTCCGAAAAAAACAAGCCAACTGGACCACTGACGATCCGGTCATCCCCAATTACCTGAGCATCAAAGAGGCCATGTACTTTGTTTGGTCGCTACCGGTCTCCGTACTGATCGCAGGTTGTGAAAATGCTACTTATATGCGTGAAAAAATTGAGTTGGCACGCAACTTCGGCTCCTTATCCGATGGACAAAAACAGGCGCTAATCGAAAAAGTAAAAACAAAAGCGCTGGAAGGCACCATCGAATATTTCAAACGAAAAGAAGCCTGATTCACAACCATCAACAATCCGCAGCAGCCGACTTAAGCGCTTACAACAACCTCATTATGAACTTGTTTCCGGATTTGTTCACGCAAGCAAGAGCCCCCAATCCGCAAATTACCGGATTGGGGACTATTGCTTTCAGGAAACCTGACAACATCTTCTCAGTCAGCCTTCGTGATCCCACAGAACAGCTAGCTATTGTTTTGCCACTTCCAGCGCTTTGGTGGTGGTATAGTACTTGGTGATCATGTTTGGCACTTCCCATTCGGGCAGTTTTCCCCATTTCAGGTAGCGCAGGTATTTTTCGGTAACCTGTCCGAAATGGGCCTCATGCCCCACTTTATACTGGTTCGGAATTTCAACCGTCCACAGTTTATCTTCCAGTTTCACCAGTTTAAGTCCGGGGTACATGGTAGCAATATCCTGGTTGATGGCTTTCGACAAACCTCCTTCAAAAGTTTCCAGCCCTTCGTCAATCGTGGCACGAATGTAAACAGTGGGCAGATAATTTTCTTCGGCTCCTTGTTTGATAACCACATCGCACAACGACCCGCGCATAATGCTGTAATGGGTATCGCCGGTACCTTCCGGAGCTTCAAAGTTCCAGATTACCGACACCTTGGCATATTTTCCTTTCAGTTTATACGTAAACTCACCGTTACAGAAATAATGCAATTTGCCATCCACAATGTCTTTTTGAAGGAAAGTCGGAAAATCATCCAGCTGGGTAACCTTTTTAAATTGGTCCAAGGTCATTTCGGTGGGCCAACGACTGGCTTTCAGCATTTCAACGTCCGATTTCTGCAGTGGCTGCTCCGGGAAGGCTTCCCATTGGATCAGGTCAACCAGGTGGGTGGTCACGTCAACAATCCCTTCGCCTTGCTGTTCGGTATCGAAAAACCAGTCGGGACGTTTCAGCGGATTGCCGGCCACGTATTTGAAGATATGGTGTACACTTTCCTTGGTGATGGCCGGTTCATCAGGCGTTCCTTCCTGTAGCACGCCAAACACCTCGGGCACTTTCGACAGCTCCCGCTGAATGATGGTGGTGATCTCATGGCGCTCGGTCATGATGTCGTACAGCAACACGCCGTTCGCCGCCGCCGACTGAAAAGCCTGCTCCAGCAAAGCAAAATCGCCGGTATTAATGGCCATGGGTTTGTCAGCAAAAATATGAATGCCGGCATCGGCCGCCGCCTTAATGTATTCTGTCTTTTTGGCGTTATTGCCCGAAACCATCATGACGTTTCCCGGCTTTTCGGCCAGCATCTTGTCCAGGTAATCAGCGCCGGTATATACTTTTTCTACCCAACTGGTTGGATCCATCTCCCGTGTATTAAACCCGTCAATCCGGGCCAGGTGGTCCTGCAGATCCGAACCTTCTGGAGCATAAACAAATACAGTGGGATCCACCTGTTCGTACATCGTTTTTTGAACCAGCGCAGCATGAAAATGCCCCGGATCAAGGGTCATCAGTTTCACTTCGCCTTTAGCGCCGGTAAAAGTGGATTGGGTTTTTTCCGTTTCGGTCGCTTTTTGTCCGCTGCCGGCGCAAGCTGCCGTAACAGTCACCAAAAGGATCAGGGAATAGTGGGATAGGTTTTTCATTTGTATCGATTATAAAAGATTAGTTTGCTCGTATTTACAAAAATAAACTTTTTCAGCCAGCAAACACAAAAGCCTGTCTATCCGCCAGGCTTTTGTTGTTTCTTCCAAGTTTATTCCACTACGAATTGGCCAGCATCCGTTCGATGCCCATCTCCAGGCCCGACAGCTCGGCCAGGCCTTTGAGCCGTCCGATGAGCGGATAGCCGGGATTGGCCGCTTTGCTGTAATCGTCGAGCATTTTGATACCGTGGTCGGGACGCACCGGGATGCGTACATCGGGGCGGCCTTCTTCGGCACGCCGCTGTTGCTCTTCGAGCAAAGCCTTCATGATCGGGAACATGTCCACATCGCCGTAAATGTGTCCCGACTCGTGGAAACAGCCATCGGGCAAAAACACATTGTTGCGCAGATGGGTGAAATGGATGCGGTGTCCCAGCTTTTTTACGATGCCGGGCAGATCGTTCTCACGATTCACCGACAACGATCCTGTGCAAAAGGTAATCCCGTTCGACACAGAATCCACCTGATCGCAAATCCATTCCAGGTCGCTTTGCGTGCTCACAATGCGCGGCAGCCCCAACACCGGGAAGGGCGGGTCGTCGGCATGAATGCACAATTTCATGCCATATTCTTCGGCTACCGGGACCACATCGTTCAAAAACATCGCCAGGTGCTGCCGCAAGCGGTCGGCGTCAATCTCTTTGTAGGTATCAATAAATTCGAGGAACAGCTTTTTGTAGTCGGGCGCCGAGCCATCCACCACCCCGTCGATAAAACCTTGGGTAACCACAATGATGTTGTACGCCAGCCGTTCCTGCTCTTCAACGCTCATCGTTTGCGCCAGCTTCCGGGCTTTCTCTATAATGTCAGGCGGATAATCCTGTTCGGCCCCCGGCCGTTTCAGGATGAAAGCATCGAAAGCCACAAAAGTCGGAAAGTCGAAAAACATGACCTCTCCCCCGCTGTCGAGCTTGTAATGCAGGTCGGTTCGCACCCAGTCGAGCACCGGCATAAAGTTGTAGCACACCCGGTCGATCCCGCACTTGCCCAGGTTGCGCAGCGATTCCTGGTAATTAGCCACCAGGCGGCCATAGTCGGCGTTGTGCGTTTTAATGCCTTCGGATACCGGCAGGCTCTCCACTACCGACCAGCGCATGCCGTGTGCTTCAATCTGTGTTTTCACGCGCATAATTTCGTCCACCGGCCAAACCTCCCCGTTCGGGATGTGGTGCAAGGCTGTCACCACCCCCTCGATGCCCATCTGCCGCAAATCGGCCAGGCTCACCTGATCGTTGGCGCCAAACCAACGCCATGTTTTTTCCAATCCCATAAGAAGTTTCGAGTTACAAATTCCAAGTGTTTACTCCGGCCACTGCCGGATTCAAGTTACAAATTCCAGGTTGTCCATTGTAAATCACCAACCGCCAATCGCTAACCACAAATCCCTCTCTGTGTCTCTATGCCTTTGCGGTAATACGGGTTTCAAATCATTAATCGTTGATCTTTAATCGTCAATCATCATTCATCATTCCCAAATCCCTACACGCCGCTAAACGAACTGAACCCTCCGTCAACGGGGATGATGGTTCCGGTGATAAAGCTGGCTGCATCGGAGCACAAAAACTGCACGATGCCGTTCAGTTCTTTGATATCGCCAAAGCGTTTCATCGGGGTACGGGCCAGCACTTTCTTGCTTCGTTCGGTATATGAACCATCCGGGTTAATCAACACAGCGCGGTTTTGGTCGCCAATAAAAAACCCTGGCGCAATGGCATTTACGCGTACCTTTTCGCCAAAC
Organism: Gaoshiqia sediminis; assembly: GCF_025907915.1. Taxonomy (GTDB): domain Bacteria; phylum Bacteroidota; class Bacteroidia; order Bacteroidales; family Prolixibacteraceae; genus Gaoshiqia; species Gaoshiqia sediminis. The sequence continues at coordinate 39,216 of NZ_JAPAAF010000026.1, read as the reverse complement.
TTCAGGGCCATCTCCATCGCCATCCACTGCGTGAATATGTTGATGCCGGTTTTGGCTATCGAGTAGCCCATCACACGTGTGATGGCCGAATAAGTCGCCATCGACGAAATATTGATGATATTTCCCCGTCCGGCCTTAGCCATCACCTCGCCAAAAATGAGGCTCGGCAAAACGGTACCGTGCAGGTTCACATCGGTTACCTTTTTGTAGTCTTCAATTTTCATGTCGAAGATGGTCTGGTCTTCCGTCAGGGTGGCGCCGGGTATATTTCCTCCCGCCACATTGAGCAGGATATCAATTTTCCCAAACTGGTCGAGAATGAGTTGCCGTACTTCATGCAACCGTTCCTCATCGATCACATCGCAGGGATAGGCAACAATGTCGCCAAGATGTTCCAGCTCGGCCACCTTTTTCATCAGCCGTTCCTCATTGCGGCCCAGAATGACCACTTTCGCTCCTGCTTCCAGCAAACTTTGCGAAATGCTGCCTCCCAGCACACCGCCACCTCCGGTAACAATGGCTACTTGTCCTTCAATACTAAAATTATTCATAGTTCCTTTCTTTTAATTAACAAGACATAGCGTTTCAAAAATACAGGAAACCGGGAACTTCCTCCAGTACTATCCTTGCGTGAAATTATACTATATTTACAAAGTTTTCAAAGATGCTGCTATGAAAATCATGCATGAGCAGGTAAATTTTAAAGGGGCCAACTCATTCAATATAAAATGGGACGAGTTCCCTCACTTTACGTTCCCGTGGCATTTCCATGCCGGGTATGAATTGGTATATGTAATAAAAAGTTATGGGAAACGATTTGTTGCCGATCATGTTGAGGCCTTTTCGGATGGCGACTTGGTTCTTTTAGGCCCTAACCTGCCCCATTTTTGGAAAAATGACGAAGCGTTTTTCAACCATGACCCCAGATATAAAGTCAATGCCATTGTCATTCATTTTCCACCCGATTTTTTTGAGCACCAATTAAAAAATTACACTGAATTTTTGCCTATTAATGAACTGTTAAAACGAGCATTAAGGGGGGTCTGCTTTCACGAACAGGTCAGCAACTCGATCGGTAAAGAATTGCGCAAACTATTGCGGTTAAAAGGAGTTGAAAAGATCCTCCAATTATTAAGAATCCTGGATAAGTTAGCCCGGACAAAGAATTATAAATTATTGGCAAGTGAAACTTATTGCCCCGATTTGCACGACTGGTCAAGCAACCGGCTCGAAAAAGTGATGCACCTTATTAATTCAAGCTACAGGCAGCCCCTGAAACTGGAACAGGTTGCCAGTCATATCGGGATGAACCCAACCGCATTTTGCCGGTATTTCAAAGAAAAAACCGGGAAACCCTTCATTGGTTTTGTCAACGATATGCGAATCGGCTATGCCTGCAAACTATTACTGGAGGGGCGTCAAAATGTTTCACAGATCTGTTTCGAAAGCGGGTTTAACAACCTGTCCAATTTCAACCGTTGTTTTAAAAAGAAAACCGGCTTTGCACCGGTACATTACCGCAGCCAATTTCACAAAGCCAACCAGGGCCAACCCCTTTCGCCGGATACCGGCAATCGGTAAAATCCATTAGCCCAGCTGCCTGTGACGAAGGTAAACGCTGGTCGATCATCAGTTGCTTCAATTCGATTTATAGAGCTGCCTAAGTATGATGCTTTCATTCATTGAGATTTTCCAACACTCTTCTATTATCTTCTTTTGAAGTTTCATGTCAACTGGGAAGGTAATATTTTTTCCTGAACGGTAGTATCTAACGATACTGATTTCTGTTGTGCATCCTTGCCTTGCAACTGAACAGACAAACGGAAAATCTTTTCAATGCCTTCCTTCCCAACCCGGTGACGGAAATGGACCAGGTCGCTCGGGTCGCAGGGAATCGACCATTGAAAGTGGGTTTCGCCGCTAAAATACTGGAAGTACGGATTTTCAACCCACCTTTCCACGACCGACTCATCGCTCAGGTTGTACAACTGCCTTAAAATCAACAGTGAAACCATCAGCCTGACCGGTTTGGCCGGACGTCCAAAATTGGTGTAATACTCCGCAAAGTCCGAATCAACCGCTTTCCAGTCAATTTTGGCACTTAGCTGGTACAGCGGGTGTTGGGGGTTCAACTGATCTTTTAACGTTTGGAACAAGAAATTCATTTGCCCGGATTGTTTGTTTTTCCCAATCATATTTCTGCAAGGTTTTCCACTAAATTGCTAAAATCCTTGCAAATAATTCCATACTTCCCAAGTGCGAAATCAACAAAATCGTGTTAATAATCAACATATTCGCATATTTTTAAGGGACGACTAGTTATTAATAAAATTATTAATAATTGGGTTATCCCAAAATTTACTTGCTCCATAAGAGGAAAAAATTGTTACACCACATCTCCATCCATACTGTTTGGCAATATTGGTATTTTCATTGGGATCTGGTTTCGGGTAAAAACCTGCAGATGAAACCGAGGGTTCTAATTGAAACGATTTTCGAACGAGGGGATCCAACATATAAATCAATTCAATGTGGCACTGCAAGTGCCGTACCTCCTGCCCTCCGTTATAAACGAAGGACAGGAGGTGTATCTCCAAATTTAGATAAGCTACAAGAGAACTTTCAATCGTAACATATAGAATCTAGAATTATTAAATTATTCCCTCGAATTTGCTCATAAAGCCTAAATTAATTCTACTCCGATTTGTTAATTACCGTTACAACCCAATCAAACCAAAGCTTATTCGCAACTTCTGCTATTTTCAGGTTTAAGTTATTGAAGCCATGTGCACATTCTGGGAATAATGCGAGGTAGGTCTCATTTCCTGCCATCCGCCAACGAGATTCCATGAAATTGGTGTCATCAATAAAAGCATCTGCTGTACCACATAGAAAGAAAGTGGGAGGTAATCCTTCCAAATCGGCATACAAGGGAGAAAAACCTGGACTTTGAAGTCGTGCGAGTGAAAATTGACCATAAGCAACTCGCATGATTTCTTCCAAAAAAAGTTTATTTAAACCTGGTGTGTCATTTGTCGCTAGTCTATGAGAGGGAGTTTTACTCAAATCATAAATTCCATAATGAAGGCATAATCCTAAAACTTTGCTTGCAGCATTCAAGGTATCACGAACATAGAGCATCGTTGCAGCTGCATTTTGTGCTCCCGCGGAACCTCCGCCAATCAAAATCTTTTCGGTACCAAAAAGCTGTTTCGAATTTTCTAATAACCATTTTGCGGCAATGCTGCATTCTTCGATTTGTGCGGGATAGGGATACTCAGGAGCTAGATGATATTCAATACTTACAACAGCTACTTGACAAGTTCTTGCCAATACATCATTTATTGAATCGTCAGAACATGAAGATCCCCATAAATTTCCACCGCCATGAATATGTAAATAAACTGCATCAACCATTTCAGGTTGAAAAATCCTTAGTCCTATTGTTCCATAAGGACCATCTATTTCTTTTTCTGTTGGAGTAAGAACAGTAGATTGAGGTTTATCAAAGAGTTTTCTAGCCATTTTTATACTCTCCGGTGTCAGTGTAATTTTTGGAAATGGCGGCTGCACTGCATAAAACGACCGAATTTCCGATAGGTAAGATGAATAATCCTCATCAAGGTTATTTTGTTGGGCAATACCTAAATTTCCACAACCTAGAAATGTCAATAAAAATAGTATTTGCGTTAGTTTCATTCCTTTACTTTTTTTATTTAATCAAAATGTTTTTGTAACCTTTTCTACCCACTCTGTTTTGGGAATTTCTAAAGAAGGTTTTGCTTTCAGTTCTTGCGAAGAAGCCCCTACTAAAACGTCATTACTCCCTGCATCTACAATCCAGGCTTGTTCTGGTATATTAAACGAGGCTAAATCCGCTTTCTTAAACGCCATGTTTAGGTGGTCGATTAAAACTCGGAAACGAATGTATAGGTACCTGACTTCAATTCGGCGACAACTTTGCCTGACTCAAATTTTACATTAGAGATTCCGTTGGTTTTAGTTACCGGATTGCTACCTTCTTTGACTGCATTTAAAGTTTTTGCCGGCAGGTGTAAGGTCGCGGTTGTATTTGCCGGAACAGTTGCGGTGTAAATAAGATTTCCGTTTTCTATTTTCCACGCACTTTCAATGCGTCCATACATGGAATCGTAGTACCCTTCGGCCCAAGTCATTTCTCCTGTCGGATCGGGAGTTGGCTGAAGTATGAACCTTTGGAACCCAGGTTCATCCCGCTGAATTCCCAGTGAGTAAGCCATCATCCATTGCCCTACGGCGCCAAACGAATAATGATTGAATGAGTTCATGCTGTTATTCCCGCCAAAACCGTTTTCAACTGTATAACCATTTAGTCGTTCCCAAATGGTAGTTGCTCCCTGATCGATGGAATATAACCACGATGGGTATTGGTTGTTTTGCAATAGCCTGTATGCTTGCTCATTATACCCATGATCGGATAGTGCCTTGCTAACCCATGCAGTGCCAATAAAACCAGTCATCAGGGAATATTCGGGGTGAAGGACACCCTCATCGTCTGTATTTTTTCTTTCGATTGCGGTTGCCAGATTTTTAGCTATTTGAGAAACAAGGTCATCATCAAAAGCCCCAAGAGCCACACCAACCGCATATGAAGTTTGCGTGTCGGCAAGTCTGAATTCTGGTTTTTCCGGACCAACTGGACCAAATCCACGAGCGCCGCCAATCAGTCCCATGGTTTTTCCTTCTTCATTGATAAAGGTTTTATTGAAGAATGCTTTTCGTTCGTTATGCATCTTTTCAAAACGTGCTGCATCAGCTTCTTTTCCGAGCGCATTCGCCACGTTTTTCATGATCCATAAATCGAAAACATGGTAAGCTGTTGTCAGGAAAGGTGTTCCCAGGATATTATTTTGCGGGCCGAGCCAGTCGCCCAGCTGTCCGTCGCTGGTGATGCCGGTTTCCGGGTTGATGGTGGTTGCCAGATAATCGATGTAATCAATCATGGCATCGTAATGCTCTTCCAGCAAGGCAAGGTCGTTGTATTGCTGATAAACTTCCCAGGGAACAGTTATTCCTGCGCTTCCCCACAGGACACCACCAAAACCACCCCCAATGGGAGCAATATCAGTAAACTTGCCACTTTCCTTTTGTAGATCACGCATGGAAAACATGTGCCGTCTCAAAAACTGATCGCTGTTGGAAATATAAGTCGCTGTACGTGAAAATACCGAAATATCACCCGACCATCCCATACGTTCATTCCTCTGCGGACAATCGGTAGGAAGTGTCAGGAAGTTATCGACATTTGACCAGACTAAATTTGACCACAGTTGATTGACTTTTGAATTAGAGGTTTTATAATCAGCAGTAAGATCAAGTACTGAACTGATGACAATGCCTTGGACAGACTCCAGTTGCAATGGTTTGTCAACGCCGGTAATTTCAATATATTGGTATCCGTGTGAAGTGAATTTAGGCTGAAAAACCTGTTCTCCATTTTTCATGATATAAATATCCTGACTAATTGCTGCCCGGTAATTCTCGGTCATAATCATCCCCACATTGTCACCTGATTCCTCCAGATCGGGATAAAGAATCTCGGCATACCTAAGAACCAGCGTATCACCGGCTGTTCCGTTGGCAATCGAAATCTGCGGAACTCCCACAAAATTCTGACCCATATCGTACACATAAACTCCCGGGCGCACCTCACTTATGCTTTGTGCCCTCAATGTTTTAAAAACGCCAGCGTTATTTCCTATCTGACCGATTAATTTTACATTATTGAAATCGAACTGAGTAACATTACCCATAAACTCTCTTTCTTCTCCGGAGAAGGTAGTTTCTGCCAACGGAACAATTTCGACTTGTTTCCAAGATGAATCATCAAATCCGCCCTTGGCCCATCCTGCTATTTCTTCCTCTTTAGTGGCGTCAAATATTTCCCCTAAATTGAGGCTGCTGTATCTAATCGGACCATCGTTATAAAACTTCCAGTCTTCATTTGTAACGATAACTTCCTGCGAACCATCGCTAAACGCTACAACCAGTTTTGCAAGCAGTGACTGACGATCACCAAAATGATTCCAAACAGACCCAAAACTCAACAGTCCACTCCACCAGCCTTCTGCCATCATAGCCCCGATCGCATTAGAGCCTTCTTCCAACATATCGGTTACATCGTATGTTTGGTAGAAATGTGATTTATTGTATTGTGTTAGACCTGGATTATAAAAATCCTTGCCTACCTTTTCGCCATTGATTTGTACTTCATATATCCCCCGTGCAGTAACATATAATCTTGCAGATTCAACTTTTTTATCCAGGCTAAATTCTGTCCTCAACATTGGTACAGCATTTTGACTTGGATCGGTTACGATAAACAAACCGCTTTGTCCTCCATCAAGCAGGTATGCACCGTTGGATATCGAAACATGAGGGGAAAATATACTCTTGTTGGAGCCAGATAGTTCCTCTTTAAAAAGCGTAATATTAGGCTTTCGGTCGTTGAATATTCTCAGGTTTGAAAAAGTTGCTTTTTGACCGGTTTCCATCGCAAATCCTATATCACATAGCATTCCAAAGGGAATGTAGTTTGCCCCATCGCCAACCGGATTGAGATTTACCGAAGCCCCTTTAAATTCAGCTTGTAACCATGGTGGCATTGGATCGCCCGATGCTTTATCTTTTGCATTAAAATCAGGATTGTCATCTACAACTATGGTGATTTTACCAAAAGCACTTCTTACCAGAAAATCATGCTTATCGTGTTTGTTTTTATTATTAATCACCGATGATTGTATCGTGAAAGTTTCAAATGGGGTATCTGATCTATCAGTAGGCGAATAGCCTACCCTGTACACTTTCAATTTAGCCAGTCCATTTGATGAACCATCAACATCAGATATATCCAATTCCAGTTTTATGTAGCTTTCGTTTCTTTTATTTTCAAGCTGATAAATATTTTTGTATTTATCCATCAGCCGCATATCATTGGCCCCATAAACCAATGCTGCTTTGGAACTGCCCTCGGTAATGGCCAACGAATATTTCAATATAAAAAGAAGCTGGTAGTGTGAATAAAAGACCAGATTATTGTCACCTCCGCCTATCCATTGCGCACCCTCCCAAGCTGAAATTTCGGTATTCATCAAACCGGTTTCGAACCACGAACTAGCCAAATGTTGTTCGTTTTTTTGATCCCAAACTGTGACCGTCCACTCATACCGTATAGCAGGTTGAAGCGCGGAACCTTCATATTTGATAGCCAGAGAGGTGCTTTTTCCCACTTTCCCGGTGTTCCAAACTAATTCACCTTCCGGATTTTTCACTTCTATCTGATAAGCAGTCTGATATACTCCCCGAACATTGTCAGCGACTTGCATTTGCCATGCAAAACGAGGTTGAGTTTCATCAATTCCCAAAGGTGTACTGGTATATTCTACAGTGAGATTGTCAATAGTAATTGATTGTTTGAAAAATCCCTTGAATGAAAGGAGACCTACAGATAGGATAACAAGCAACATTGCAAGCCTTCCCTGATTTTGATAATATTTGATTTGCTTTTTCATCTTTAGTGATTTGCTTTAAAAGTCCATTGCATATTGACAAATATCCTTTACTTTCATACCTGTTTTTATATAGTTTCGTACTCAATTTTCACTTCCAGCCCATCTCCAATTATCTTCACTTTGAACTCATGTTCACCGATCTTTTCAATTTTTCCAATATTAACTTTAGGCAAACTCGTACTGTTAAAAATAATGTATCCTTCACCTTCAGTTGCAGTCACCCTAATTTCTTTTTTAGCTGCATAAACGTCTATATTCCCATTGGGAGTAGGTACTCTGCTTTCAAACCATTCCAATCCACCCAAAACCGGTCGGATTTCAAATTCTTCGTAACCTGGTTTTGTTGGTTTTACCCCTACAAAATATTTTCCCAAAAGATAAACGGGACTTGCTCCCCATGCGTGGCAAAGGCTTTTCCCATAAGGACGACCGTACATGGTATAATGCTCAAGTCCGGTTTGTTCAGGGTTATATTTTTCCCAGAATGATGTAGCTCCCAATTTGAGCATTCCGCCCCAGTAGTCTTTCATTTCATTTAAAACATAGTCTTGTTCACCTAAACTGCACATGGCTTCCAGTTCATAGAACCGCATGTAGGGGGTTGAGATAGCGGGAATTTTAGGGTTTAAAATGACGGCGTTTTTTATTTGTTCCTTTTGTTTTTCAGAGACATAATCGTAAAATACTGCAAACATATTGGCATGCTTGGTGATCTGTTCGCTGTTTTCCCCATTTTTGCGGTTAAAGACGATGGCATGTTTTTCTTCGTCCCAGAAATCACCTAATTTTGATTTTACATCATTAACCAGTTTTTCATATTTTTCGGCTTCACGGTCGATTCCAAGTATATCTGCACACGTAGCCATGGTTTCAAGACTTTTGCAAAAAACAATCTGTTCAAAGCTTACTTCACCAGTTATGTCAACATCGTGATCAAACCAGTCAATATAAACCCAGTCTCCCTTCAATCCTTCAACCAATCCACGCTCATTTCTGCGTTCGAGAATGAAATCCATCAGCGATTCCATTTTAGGATATATTTGCCTTAAAAAATGTTTATCTCCTGTGTAAAGGTAATAGTCATAAACGCCAATAAACCAATAGAAAGAGTAATCCAAAATGTTATTCAGATGGCATATGACAGGGTCGTTTCCACGCAAGGTGTACATGGTCCTTTTGGTTGTTTCCTTGTCAAAGAACATATAATAGTTCATCAGGTAGCTTTGTAGTGCATCTCCTGACCATGCCCAACGGTCGCGTTTTATTCCGTCGATAAAAACCTCCCGGGTGGTTAGTTGAAGGGTGTATCTGCCCACCTCCCAAATTTTATTTAATTCGTCATCGTTACACTTAAATGATGCACGGTATTCAACGGGAGAATATTCATAAAGCAGGGAAACATCATCAAATTGAGCGTTTTCAGCTACTATGAAAACATACCTCAAAGAATTTGAGTGTGCAACTATATAATCAGCTTTCCCTTTTGGAACATCATAGGTTCGAAAAGTCTCACAATGTTCACTATCCAGCGCTTCTTCCGCAGTTTCTCCATATTGAAGTTTTATTTTGCCGGTACCGATGAGGTTATGAAATTTTACAAATCCAAAAGTTTCCTTTCCAAAATCATAAAGTTTGCCTCCTGCCATTTCTTTCAGTTCAACATATCCCATGGGAGTAGTTGGAAGTTTAAATTTAGAAGGCTTCACGTTTGGATCATTTAGGTTTCCCGAACCGGCATTCATATAATATCCGGATGGCGAATCGGGATGTTTCATATTTACAGTTATCCTTTGATTTTCCAAAGGACTTGCCATCCAAGAAGTATCTGTTTTTATTGTATTACCTTTTACGTATATGGCAGGGACAGTGGCATAATTGACAACTTTGATTTCGATCACGTTTTTACCAACTGGCAGCGTAATTCTCGTTGGTCTATTCTTGTTCCCGTTAACTCTCAATCTCCAACCGGCCCGAATAACATATTCGCCTTCAGCATAAACTTCAATTTCTTCCGGTTTCTCCAAATTAACTTCTTTTGTAAAAATCATAAGAGGTTCATGGTTATCCAGCTTCCATTGCACAGGGACATCAATACCTCTTTCCGTGCGGCGATTGTTCATTTGGTTTCCAAGCCAATTTTCATAATCGCCTGGAAACCAAACCCAGGTTTGAGCAGAGGAAGAGAAAGAAGAATAAATAATAACCAATAAGAATATAAGTTTGACTCTTTTCATTGATCTAAAATTGATATTTGATTACATGACTCATATAATTTATACAAAAAGCTGGCAGAATGATCGCGAAATAAAAGCGGAGAACTGATGGTTTAAATTCAGTCTCGCTTTATGTTGTTAAAAATGATATAATTCAACTTTAAAACTCTTTACCTTTTCCTTTTCCATTAGCGGGTATAGGCCAGTCATAGAATCTCCGTTTCTGCGTCTTCCAGGAATAAACCGGTTATCATTAAATGCACCCTCATCGATCGAAAGCACACCGGCAAATTCACTTTTTACTCCTTCTTTTGTTTTCACTTCAAACTTAAATCCACAACCCAGAATATAGAATTCATTCTCGCTAATTTGAATGATTAATCCGCCAGCGTTGAAAGGCTTTTTTGGTAGTTGAGATGGAGGATCATCGACAAAATCGAATTGTGGACGAAAAGCTGTGGGAAACAATTTAAACTCGTAGTTACCCATTACCAATGTCTGTATTGGATTGTACTGATTTAAATAAACGCCCCGCATTTTATCCGATCCATAGTTGGATGTAATCAGGCTATCCATGTTCGCCATCTGCTGATACGCATCAATAGACTGTTTCACCTCAGTTTCTGAAGAGTGTTCAACTGCATCGCCGTCAATACCAAACGGAGAAAAACCAAGGGCGTCATATTCTCCAACTGCATACATAGCACGAACAGCTCCGAAACCACTTTCAGGAATAAAAAGCGGATTGTCTTTCCTGGTATATACATTACATACACTATCAAACTGATCAACATAGATATCCGGAGCTAAAAAGTCAATACTTTTCCCTGCGGCCTTCCATGTATCAAATGCTTCAGCATTTGGGCCACCACTGGGGAATGAACCTGGTAGTTGTTTTGTAGCATATCTAAGCCATGCATTGCAAAAAACCGGAAGATTTAAAACTTTCTTTCCTGCTTCGGCAATTTCATTAATGTACTTTGCGTAATAGTACGACATAAAAAGCTGTTCGGTGTAAAACGGATAATCCCCTTTTTCCCGACTTTTCCCAAACACTTCGTCCCAATTACCACGAGTTTTTTCCCCATTCTCAACCCACACTTTCTTTAATTCACCGTGAAGATTTTCTTTGTTATTTTGAAGATATTGAATTAAATCAGCGGGAACATCACTTGTCCATTTTTTCTCAGCTAAAGACGAATGATCCCGTGCAGTTCGAAAAACACCCACTTCATTTTCACACTGTACCATAATGACAGTATGATCATAATCTACTGCTTTAATATGCTCCAATAGTGTAGTATAGGCTTTTCGGTCAGCCTTCAAATTTTCTTCGGAAAATGGAGATAATATTTCAAGCGTTTTTCCATTGGCATCCTTTGCACGGAGAAATCTTTTTGGATCTTTCTTCACCCAACGTGGAGCATAAGTTGATTCCCCGTTTTTCCAACTTCCGAACCAGACCAATACAATTTTTATATTTTCTCTTCGGGCACCTTCAATGATGGCATCGACCAAACTAAAATCAAATTTACCTTCTTCCGGTTCAATAAGTTCCCAAGATGCAGTAGGAAGAACTGTATTTAAATTTAGATCGGCCATTTTCGACCAAAGTCCATCCATATACTCAATACTGGAACCTGTGCTATTGTGTAGTTCTCCAGCTAACATGATAAATGGTTTGTCATCAACAATCAATTTTACAGTACCATTGTTTTTTTGCAGGTATGGTAGTTGCGAAAATGTGGTTGACGCTAAGAGGAGAATAAAAGAAACAGTATAAATTAGTTTTGATACTATGTCCATAATAACTGATGTTTCAAAGTTTAATATGTTGAAAGAAAAGTGAAAGAAAAGATTTAATAGAATCCAGACGAGTTTAATAGAATTCGCTATCAAGTATTGAAGAATCTGAAAACAAAATAATCTCCATACTCCCTTTAGAATCCATAGGATAAACTCGCCCGGATTTAATCAAAGCTAACTTTTAGTAACCTGTGTTTTGAATCAGATTTTTATTAACATTCATCTCATGTTCCGGGAACGGAAGTAATTCATTTTTCCCTGGTTTGAACCCGTAATTTGTATTTTCAAATGGATAGGTTACTTCATAAGTGCCATCATCTTTCAATCCGGCAAACGTCGGAATTTTAGCTCCTCTACCAGCTAGCACATTTCCAGCATCCCCCCATCTCACAAGATCCTCAAATCTTACTTGTTCCAAGCATAACTCCAGACGTTTTTCGTTTTTAATATCATCCAAGGTTACGTTTGCCAAATTCGGTAATTGTGCTCTTTCCCGAATTTGATTGATATAATTTAGGGCACTGGCTTTATCACCAGATAATAAGCAAGCTTCTGATGCGAGAAGGAGAACTTCTGCATACCTCATAAACCGATAATTATTTGAGCCGGCAAATCCCCAAGTATTGGGAATAACTTCTGAACCTAAATATCTCAATTTCCAGTTGAAGTATCCCTCATGTCCATATAGTTTTGAACCCGGTCGGATGGTGATTGGTGCTTCAGGAGAGATTGCCATCACCTGCTCGTACGTCTTAATAGTAGCATTTAACCGGTAACCGTCAGCACCTTCCATGGCAACAAACGCATCATAAAGCTCTTTAGTAGGGTTACAAAAACCCCAGCCAGTCGGAATCAAATCATGATGACCCTCGTTGTACCCTGTTGACAAATCCATTAATGATGAATTCCAACCAAAAGCCGGACTGAACCACGATGTACCTTGCTCCCAGGGATTATCGGGATCAGGAAGCGAATTCACCTCAAAAATATTTTCAGGACCAAAATCCTGAACTGCCCTTAAAACATTTTCGTAATCTGCTATTAGACGATAATTTTCTGAATTTATAACAGCTTTTAACGTGGTTGCAGCTTCACTGTGCTTCTCCTGAAAAAGTTGTGCTTTACCTAAAAAAGCTTGGGCTGCCTGTTTCGTAATTTTTGCACCAATAGACTTGTCATCTGGCGAACTTTTCTCCGATAGTGCCCCTGATGAAATGGCTTCGGTAAAATCCTTTTCAATTTGCGCCCAGACCGCAGAAATTTCAGCATTAGGTTGTTGGTACTCACTCGGAGCAAGTTCTGTAGTTACCAATGGCACTTTCCCCCACAATGTTACCAATTTAGAATAAGCCCAAGCTCTTGCTACTTTCGCTTCGGCTATCACTCTGGCTTTTACATCTGTATCACTTTCAATTCTTTCAGTTACAAGATTACAGCGATAAATCATGGTATATAAGCCTCTAAAATAGTCGTTAACCCATGAATTTGCAGAGGAAAAACTATATTCGCAAAGTTGTTCAAGAAAAGGATTATCACCACGAGCTCCCCCTCCTGAATGTATTTCATCCGATAGTCCGTTCAAAAGAAAGAAATCGGAGCCTATCATACTACGCCACTGAAGATATACCGCAGTAATAGCTTCTTCAGCGTCTTCATCGGTTTCATAAAAATTATCAATTGCGACAACACCTTGTTGCGGAATATCAAGTTTTTCTTCACATGCTGTTACTAAAAATAAGCAACAGATGAATATAATTGGAAATAAATTTTTCATTTTCATTTAAATTTTCGTTTTACTAAAATGTAAGATTAACCCCAACCGTTGTTTTACGAGAAATCGGATAAGCTCCCTTATCGACACCAAGAGAAGACGTTGCACCTGCCGATGATTCAGGATCGAAGCCAGGATAATCGGTAAATGTGAACCAGTCATCCAGAGAAAGATAAACTCTTAAATTTTTCATAGCTAATCTATTTACAATCCTTTGAGGAAGATTATAACCCAATTGAATTTGTTTAATTCGGAAATAAGAACCATCAAAAACAACATCATCACTTATCCAATATTTATCTACGCCATTACTATTGGGTCTTGGTTTACTAGCCGTTGTGTTTGTCGGGGTCCAACGCTCATCATAGTACAAAGTTAATCCGTTACTACGGGGACGGTCATTTCTAGTCATCGCCAGAAAGATGTCATTACCTTGAGATCCTGCCCCAAATAAGGTCAGATCAAGTCCTTTCCAACTCGCATTGAAAGTCAATCCATAGGTAAAATCAGGAATAGCACTACCAATCATTACTTTATCATTATCATTGATAATTCCATCTTTTTGATCTTTTACTCCATCATTGTCTGTATCAATGGTCAACTGGTCTTCATATATCGGATCACCTGTCTCATCATCAACATCAAGTAACTTATAGCCTCTCATATACCAAATCGGGTAACCTTCTTCGAAAACAGTAATGCCTTGATTGGTATGGAAATTGGCGCCAGATATTCTTGATATACTTGGATCTAAATAAGTTACCTCATTGTGTAGCGTAGAGATATTTGCACTTAATGAGTAGTTAAAATCCTTGATTTTATCCCTCCAACTCATTTCAAACTCCAATCCTTTATTCAAAACATTACCAGCATTGACTGTTACCGAACCAACACCTGTTTCATAAGGAGGGACAACATCTACGAGTAGATCACGTGTTTTTTTATTGAAATAATCGAATGCAAATACAAGACGGCTGTCAAATGCCAATAAGTCGAAGCCAAGATCAAGTTGTTCAGAGGTTTCCCATTTTAACTCCGGATTTTCAAGTTTATTGGGATAGGAACCGACCTGATACCTAATTTCTGGTCCATAAGGATAGACTCCAGGTGACGAGATGGTTGCAGCGTATCTATATCCTCCAAGCGGACCGATACTACCATTCTGCCCCCAACTTGCTCTGATTTTTAAATGATCAATGGGTGTAGATTTTGGGAAAAAATTCTCTTTTGAGATAACATAACCAAGAGATGCCGCAGGAAATGTCCCCCACCTATTGCCTTCTGGTAAAACAGAAAGGTCACTGGCATCCCTCCTTAAAGAAGTTTGAAATAAATATTTTTCTTTAAAGTTGTAACTTAAACGACCAAAGTACGAGAACTGTCTGCCAGTATTTGAGTAACCACCAGATACACCTTTGGTAGCACTTGGCGTCAGGTAATTCAGATCTCTGAATAAAGGATTATTTTTCGTTATCTCGTTTCCGCTACCAGTAACAGATGTTGAATAAGGTTCGGAATATGAAATCCCCGCCATTCCAGCAAATGTATGTTCTCCAATGCTCTTGCTATAATTGGCATAGTTTTCCCATTGATAGTACACACTATTCGAATTCGTGCGGCTAACATTGATTTTATCGTTATGAACAACGTTATTGGCATAAAATAAGTTGGAAAAGCTATAACTTCCGTTCGATGAAACTCTGTACCCCAGTTTCGAAGTAAAAGTCAGATCTTTAAGGGGATTTAGTTCGGCATAAATTGTTCCAATTAAATTAACCCCTTGCCCTTCTGAATCAACCCGATCTCTTATAATTAAAGGATTGATATGATCTGATTCAAAAAACTGCGATAACCCGTAATAATTCCCTGACTCATCAGTTAATAAAGTATTTCCTGAAGTAATCAGATTTCTCATGAACACAGGTAAATTATCTGGAGTATAAACCACTGGAGTTAAAGGATCCATTGCTAAAACAGCCCCAAGTAAACTTCCGTATTCATTACTCTCGGCTACTGACTTGCCTTTCCATCTTTCGAACATGTTATTTGTTCCAACTTTAAGCCAATCTTTGATCTTATAGTCGGCATTCAACATTCCTGAAACTTTTTGTAGATAGTCATCATTCCCTTTAACAATACCATCGTAATCGAGGTAAGAGAGTGACAAATTATAAGATCCACGCTCATTTCCACCCTCAAAAGCAAGATTATGCTTCTTCATCATTGAGGTCTCAAATGCTGCATCTGCCCAATCTGTATCAGTTTTTCCATCCCAAAGAGAATTAACTTGATCGGAAGTAATCAAATCGCCTTCAGTCATATAGTTAATATACTGACTGGCATCCATTAGTTTTGGAATATTTGCAAGTTCGTTTGTTACCATTTGGTAACTATAAGAAATACGACCTTCTCCTTTTTTCCCCTTTTTCGTAGTTATAAGGACAACTCCATTACCAGCTTCAGCTCCGTAGATCGCGGCTGATGATGCATCTTTTAGGACTTCGATCGATTCGATGTTATTGGGATCGATTAGTCCTATATCATTAGTTCTTAGCCCATCAACAATGAATAAAGGAGGAGTGGCCACATTTGAACTAAATCCACGAACTCGTATCGCCGGACTCGCTCCCGGAGCGCCGGAAGTTTGTATAATTTGAACTCCGGCAGTTTTACCTTGTAAAGCTTGTTCCGCACGGGTGATTGACCGGTTTTCCAAAGCCTCGTTTCCTACTTTTGAAATTGCCCCAGTCAAATTACTTTTTTTCATGGTTCCGTACCCAATAGCAACAACCTCTTCAATGCCAACAGTCTCTTCTTCCATGGTCACATTCACACTAGTTTTGTTTCCAACAACAAATTCCTGCGATTTCATGCCGATAAACGAAAACACCAAGGTGCCATTAGCGGGAATATCTGCAATCGTATAATTTCCATCAAAATCGGTGATTGTTCCGGTTGTCGTCCCTTTAACCAACACGGTTACTCCGGGAAGTGGTTGGTTCGATAAGTCAGTCACACGCCCGGAAACAGTTGGGGATTGTTGCTGTATTGTTTTCTTAGGCATTAAAACGATGTTCGAGCCCACCACGCCATATTCCACATTAGAATCACCGAACAGCTGATTGAGCACCTCGGCAACCGACTGATTTTCGGCATTGACATCTACCGGGCGGGTCAGGTCGATCTCATTTTTATCATACACGAACAGGTAATCGGTCTGATTTTCAATAGCCCTGATTACCTGAATAACAGAGGCGTTTTTCAGTGCAATATTCACTTTGGCAACCTGAGAATTAACATTGGTTGCAAAAAGTGACGATGCAAACACGATAATCAATAGACATGTTGTCCTCATTTTTCGTAGAAGTTGCTTGGTTAAGTCAAAGAATTCCTCTGACAAATAATTTTTCATACATTTGTTTTTAGGTTGTAAATACTTGAATTGTTTTAGTGAGCAGGTCAGGTATCGACCTTTAACCGGCAGGTGTTGCAAGCGCCTTCCGGTTTTCTTCTTTTTAGTTAAGTCATAAGCATTTTCATTTTCCTTGGTTCGGTTATTCGTTTATTCAATGGTGATTTTATTTCGTTTATCATCTATGGTGTACGAGAATTTGTTCTCCAATTGAAGCACTTTCAGGATGTGTTCCACTCCGTCTTTTGTTCTGAATTTTCCGGTGCAGTGGTAATTCAAAGCCCGACGGCTTTTAACTTCGATGGTCAGGTCAAAATAAAGCTCCAACTGATTAACCAATTCAGTGAAAGTGGCGTTATCAAAACTCAGAATGCCCTCCCTCCACACAAAATGGTCCATATTCCGGATTGGTGCAACAACTATTTTATCTTCCCTGAGAGATGCCTGTTCATCCGGCTTAAGCATGATTCCGCTGGAATTGCCTTGCTTCAATACTTCAACAGCACCTTCCAAAAGCGAAGTCTCAAAAACCTCAGTGCCAGCATAAGCCATCAGGTTGAACTTTGTACCCCAGACTTTAACATTGTACTCGCCTGCCGTTACGATAAATGGCTTCGATTTATCAGTAGTCACCTCAAAAAAGCCTTCCCCGTCGAGTTGTACTTCGCGGGTATCTCCCGAAAATTGGTTAGGGAAGGTCAAAGTCGTTTTTGCGTTTAGCCAGACTTTAGTACCATCACCCAAAGTGATTTCGGCACGCTGCCCGGCAGGAACATGCAAGGTTTGCATGGCGGTTTCCCCTTCCGACATCATATTTTCAGGCAAAAAGTAATGAGATACGAAGAACGCGACAACGAATATGGCCGCTATTTTCAGGGCTTCGATAACGTATCTATTTCCTCGCCTGATGGCTGCTTTTTCGTTGGATTTTTTCTGAGGGGCAATAGCAGCATCTGCTTGCCAGATCATGATGTCGTTTAATTTCCGAAGAGCGAGGTATTCCTTCATATTTTTAGGGTCAGCATCCAACCAAGTGATTACCGTCACCTTTTCCGCATCAGTGCAGTCCCCGTTGATGTATTTTAAAAGAAGCTCTTCCATGCTTGAAACGTTTAGTTTTCAGTAGAGGCATTTCCACATTTCCCCTAACTGACAAGAAAACGATTGAAGATGGAGTATCCCTAGTCGATTTTTAAACTTTTTTAATAATTCAGGAAAGAAAAGAATCCAACGAGTGGAAGGTAATCATTCAGAGCTACTCTTAACTCTCTTATTGATTGAGCAATATGATACTCAACCCCCTTCTGTGAAATCTCAAATAATTCTGCAATTTCTTTATGCGATTTATTCTCAAAACGACTCATCAGAAATATTTCCCGTGTCCTTTCAGGAAGTGTTTGGAGCGTAGCGTGAATAATATGCTGTATCTCTTTGGAAAAAATTTCATTTGGGTCGCTGGACTCAAGCGATGTCTTTCTGATTTCCAGCTCCCTGGTCAATGCTTTTCCGATTGTACCGTGAACATCCCGTTTAATGGTTTGATGTTTTAAATAGTCGAGCGAGCTGTTTTTTAAGATCGAAAATAAAAAAGGCCTGACCGGATCTACCGCTTCCCGTTTCATCCGTTCCCATAATTTAATAAGGGCATCAGAAACAATATCCTCGGCAGCCATATCGTCATGAACATACGATTTCACGTACAGGTACGACTTCCTGTAATAGGCAGTATAAATCTCATTAAAGCTATTGGCCTGATTGAGATACATTTCTTTTCCGTTTCGTTTTGGATCAGCAAATTTAGAAAAATTATCCACTTTACTTCTTTACGTAAAACTGTCCACTTCAGTTCAATTTACCCATGTAACTATTGGCATACCCTCCGGAAACAAAAAACACCTAAACCATTGGTTTAATAATACTTGAAACACGCCAATCCCGTGTTTGGTCATTTAATAACCGCCCGATCGACACGGGAGATTGCCCCGGCATGCTCTCCGTTCGGTCAAAAATGGCGCATGCAGGCAATGTCCCGTTGACAAAGCTTTCGTAACGGTATTCCCCCACTTCAGCCAACCGGTTTTTGGCCCGGAACAAACGCTTCCTTTCCTCCTGTCAAATCCAGATCTTCTGTATATCTTCTGCGTATCTTCTCTGTATATTCTATATTGAAAAATACATAAGAAACAGTGTAAAAACACAGAAACAAATCCGAATAAATGGAGTTGACCAGTCACTAATACAAAAGTGAATACCCGAATTCTACTGATTGAATATTCCAGCGCCCAAAAAAATGAACGCCAGGGCTTTTGCCACAAACAAATACCACCGGCAGGTTCCACCCTAACGATGTACTTCTTGGGCTCAGGCAAGCGAGGCAGGAAGATAGAACAGGCATTCCGGGATCCCTTTCCAGCGGCAGAACCCTCCGCGATCAAGCCGGACTCAGTATTTCCTGTCAGCCTGTCAGATAAAATGACAGCGCATTAAATGTCAAATTTCAAGACATTTAGACCGTTAATGAGTACAACCGTCGCAAAAAATAGATGTAAATTTGTCTTTCTTTCATCCGGTTTTCAAGCCCATATCCTTTGGCACAAAATTCGATAAGGAAGGGTGTCAATTTAAAAATATGTCTAACTAAAATAATTTGTAAAATGGCAGATTTAAAAGGTAAAATCCTTGCAGGTAAGATTCTTGTTCAACCGCAGGAAGCAGAAACTAAAACAGCAAGTGGAATCATTATTCCTGATTCGGCAAAAGAAAAACCACATGCAGGAAAAGTGGTTTTAGTTGGAGCTGCAAAAAAAGATGAGCCAATGGAAATCAACGTTGGCGATACTGTTTTCTATGGCAAGTATTCGGGTACCGAACTGAACATCGACGGTCACGATTATCTGCTGATGTCACAAACCGATGTGTTGTATATCGCATAAATTATTTGGTAACAATTTAAAAAGAGAATAAAAATGGCTAAAGAAATTAAATTCAATATCGAAGCTAGAGATCAATTGAAAAAAGGGGTTGACAAATTGGCTGATGCCGTAAAAGTAACCCTGGGACCGAAAGGCCGCAACGTGGTGATCGAAAAGAAATTCGGCGCACCTCAAATTACCAAGGACGGGGTAACCGTAGCCAAAGAAATTGAGTTGGCTGATGCTTACGAAAACATCGGCGCCCAAATGGTGAAAGAAGTAGCCAGCAAAACGGGTGACGATGCCGGTGACGGTACAACTACTGCCACTGTATTGGCCCAGTCAATCATCAACGTTGGCTTGAAAAACGTGACTGCCGGCGCCAACCCGATGGACCTGAAACGCGGTATTGACAAAGCTGTTGCCAAAGTGGTGGAAAGCATCAAAGCCCAATCGCAAAACATTGGCGACGACTTCAACAAAATTAAATCGGTAGCTAAAGTTTCGGCCAACGGCGACGAGTCCATTGGCGCCCTGATTGCCGAAGCCATGCAAAAAGTTCACACCGAAGGCGTTATCACCGTTGAAGAAGCCAAAGGAACTGAAACTTACGTTGACGTGGTGGAAGGTATGCAATTCGACCGTGGTTACATTTCTCCGTACTTCATCACCAACACCGAAAAAATGGCTGCTGAGCTGGATCATCCTTTCATCCTGATCCACGACAAAAAAATCAGCACCATGAAAGACCTGCTTCCGGTATTGGAACAAACTGCTCAAACCGGCCGTCCGTTGATGATTGTTGCCGAAGATGTTGACGGCGAAGCACTGGCTACCTTGGTGGTTAACCGTCTGCGTGGTTCGTTGAAAGTTTGCGCTGTGAAAGCCCCGGGCTTTGGCGACCGTCGCAAAGAAATGCTGGAAGACCTGGCTGTGTTGACCGGTGGTACCGTTATTACCGAAGAAAAAGGCATGAAACTGGAAGATACTTCGCTGGACATGCTGGGTGAAGCTGAGAAAATTACCGTTGACAAAGAAACTACTACGGTTGTTGCCGGCGCCGGCGACCAGGAAGCTATCAATGCACGCGTGGCCATGATCAAACGTCAGATTGAAGCGACAACTTCGGATTACGATCGTGAAAAACTGCAGGAACGTTTGGCTAAACTGGCCGGTGGTGTTGCTGTATTGTACGTTGGCGCTGCTTCGGAAGTGGAAATGAAAGAGAAAAAAGACCGTGTTGACGACGCTTTGCACGCTACCCGTGCGGCTGTTGCCGAAGGTATCGTTCCCGGCGGCGGTGTAGCCTACATCCGCGCTATTGATTCTCTGGAAGGCATGACAGGCGACAACGACGATGAAACAACAGGTATCGAAATCGTGAAACGCGCAATTGAAGAACCGCTTCGCCAGATTATTGCCAACGCCGGAAAAGAAGGCGCCGTGGTGGTACAGAAAGTAAAAGAAGGTTCAGGCGACTTCGGCTTCAACGCCCGCGTTGACGAATACCAAAACCTGCTGGAAACCGGAGTAATCGACCCGGCCAAAGTAACCCGCGTTGCCCTGGAAAATGCCGCTTCTATTGCCGGTATGTTCCTGACAACGGAGTGTGTTTTGGTTGAGGAAAAAGAAGAAAAAGGCGCTCCTGCTATGCCTCCAATGGGTGGTGGTATGGGCGGCATGATGTAATCGTCGGCCAAAGCCTGAAGAAGTATTCTTCAAAAAAATTCTATACAGTAAAAGCGGTGTAGCCTTGGGTTATGCCGCTTTTTTCTCTATAAGCCTCCTCATTTAAGCCGATTAAAGACCGTCTTTACTATTTCAAACGAACTAAATTCTCATAAAGAATCTCTTATCAGACGGATTTTACTCTTTCAATACGCATGTACCTCAAAAACGTCCAATGGCTGAGGCATTTCCAGTAGGGGCAGGATAAGTTAATATGGGCTTTCCACGTGGCTATGGCATTTCGGTCACGACGTATTGTGACCATACTTGGCTTTCCCGTTTTAGGGCGTTTCAGATTTTATCCGGCGTGTAAAGCCACGGTATGCCGTGGCCGGACGGATGGTGACAACCTTAAAAGAGCAGTTCAACATCTTCTAATAGAAAGAATGACATTTAATTCCTAAAAGCGATTTCCGTGTCAAGCCAACTTGACAAGCCTTCGTTTAATCTACTATTATTACTTTCTGTATGTGATTCTCGGGGATCATGTTTGTTTTCTTATCACATGTTGCTTACTTCTGCCCAAAAGGAAGGGTGTAATATACGCTGTAGGTAAAATCGAAATTGAAGCTGTTGGTAGCATTCCCATAGCCGGGCGTAAAATAAACCGGCGGCATTTCAAACTCCTTCTGGGCCAGCATCACTTTTCCCCGGATAGACCAGCCCATGAAGAAATTCTCAAAAATTTCGCCCTTCATGCCCAACACAAATTCAAGCCAGTGCGAATGGTAGTTCTGCGAAGGAAATGATCCGGTGGTTTGTTCCCAATAGTTTTCAAACGAATACGACGACACCCGCTGTTTGGCCAGACTAAAACCGTAGCGAAGCCCCACGTACAGCATATCTTTATCCAATTTGTGCTCGGCCGGCAGGAAGTTGTAATCGCAGCCCAATCGGGTGTATGAACCCGAACCGCTGTACGAAACGTAATCGTGGTTCATTTTAAACTTTTCCCAACCCGTTTCAACCACCGGAAAAAAATTGGGCAGCAGCTCCACATCAGCACTAAACTCGGTGCCGTAACGGCTGCCCTTGTTCCAAAAATCCTGAAACGGGCGGGTAACATCCATACCCAGACGGATGCCCTGCATACGGATAAACTTATCGGTCCGTTTGGGCATTTTCTTCAGTTCCTGCTCCTGTCCGAAGCTATTCTGTGTCAGCAGGCAGATTAGCAATATAAAGCCGAATATTTTCATGCCAGAATTGGTTTACGGTGCTGTCAACTACCATCAACGAGTCGATCCGGTTCCAGCTGTGCTTGATGCCGGTAATAAAATGTTCGGTAAAAAAGCCCGATTCCATCGATTCGTAACTCAGTTTGGTATCGTGGTAAATGGTCAGCGTGTCGGGGATGGAGTCGAAAAGGACGACAAACGAGGAGCTGTCGTACTTGGTCAGCGGAAGCCTGAATTGTTTTGTTTGCAGCTGATAAATCCAGATACTGTCGCGATCAACGCCCTGAACCGAAATGGCCGGAGATCCGGTTTGTTTGCCGTCGGAATAAGCAACGGCAACTTCAACCAGCGATTGGGGCGGGGTTTCGAACACTTCCTTGCAGGCGGCAAAAGCCATCAGCAGCAGCAACATGATTTTGATCTGTTTCATAAGCTTGATCATCCAGATCACTAATTTACACATATTCACAAGGAATCAAACCCCCGCAAAAAACTTTCTGCGCTTTCAGGTAAGCTGGCGCCCGAGCGGTTCGGGGTGAATGGTGGCCACCATGTCAAACTTCAGCAGGATCATCCTTTCGATTTGGGTACAGATGTGGTGTGCCTCGTGCAGGGGCATTTCGGGTGGCAATTTGATGTGGCAGCTCAGCTCGTTGTGGTGGCCATACTGGTGGAGGTGAAAGTGGTGGATATAAACTTCCCTGTTCAGCAAAAGGGCCACTTCTTCTTTAATTGTCAGTACCAACTCGGGAGCCACCTCTTCGCCCAGCAGCGATTTGATTTCTTTCGACAGGATCTCGTAACTGGCATAGGCAATCATCAGCGCCACGATAAAGGCCAGCACAGCATCGATCCACCAGAAATACCTGCCGATAAAAATACCGACCAAAATGATGATGGACGAAAGCGAGTCGGTGCGGTGGTGCCAGCCATCCGCTTTTAAGATGGATGAATTGGTTTTGCGAAAGCCCCAAAAGGCATATTGCGCCAAAGCTTCTTTCAGCACGATGGAAATAATGGTAACCACAATGGCCACGGTGCCAAAATTGCCCGGTTCGCGCAGTTGTAGTTTCTCCCAGGCGCTCAGCACAAAATCGAAAGCAACGATGGCCAGCAAAACGCCAATGATGATGGCGGCAATATGCTCGGCCCGACCATGACCAAATGGATGCTCCTCATCGGCCGGTTTACTGGATATTTTCCCGCCAATCAATACGATCACCGAAGAAATGGAATCGGTAAGCGTGTGCCAGGCATCGGCAATCAGGGCAATGGAGCCGGAAACGATCCCGGCCCAGTACTTCAGGCCAAACAGCAGGGTATTCACTACAATGGAAACCCACCCTTCCTGAATGATGTATTTTTGGTTGTTTGGCTTCATGCCGAAGATTTTCGGGGTAAAAATATAAAAATCGGGAGATAATACAGAAAAGAAACAGGTTCGGCGTGCGATAAAGCTATTTAATTACCCGATCAACTTCCGCTTTGTAATTCCGGCCGATTGGAATTTTGTGTTTCCCGATTTCAATCAGCCCGGGTAGCAAAGCAGTAATTTTTGACAGCGCAACCAAGTAGCCCCGGTGCACGCGCAGGAACTGAGGACGGGGGAGTTGGTCTTCCAGGTGACTGATCCGTTCCTTTACCGTAAATTTCTCCTTTTCAGTATAAACATGCAGGTAATCGCCAAAACTTTCGGCAAAGAGCATGTCGGACAATAATACCCTGTGCAGCTTTTTATCAACTTTCAAAAAGATGTGGTCCGGAATAGCCGGACTTGTTTCCGGTTGAATCATTCTCTGTGGTGAATCATTCATGCGCTGATAAAACCGGTTGATGGCTTTTGAAAAACGAACCAGCGAGATTGGTTTCAGCAGGTAATCCACAACATCCAGTTCAAAAGCTTCAATGGCATAGTCACGATAAGCCGTGGTGAAAATTACCTTTGGCTGCTGGTTCAGGTTTTTCAAAAACTCAACACCGGTGATTTGCGGCATTTGGATGTCCAAAAAAATCAGATCAATCTTTGTTTTTGACAACATTTCGATGGCCTCGATTGCATTACTGCATTCACCCGCCAGGTGCAGATTTTTGAATTCCGCCAGGTGGTTTTTAATTACCCGGATGGCAATGGGTTCATCGTCAACAATCAGACAGTTATATTTTAATTCGTCCATTGATTTTCCTTGTTTTGGTTTGAACCCTTATCGAGGATTAACTGCAAATCTATTTCAAAGATATCCGGTTGGGAAATAACCTGCAACCGGTGTTCCGGGTACAACAGCTCCAACCTCTTTTTGACATTTTTCAACCCGATACCCTTAGTGTAATCCTCTTCATTTTGCGTATCCGGGGTGCAGCGGTTCACCATGTTCAGCCGGAAGTTGTTTCCATCAATCCAAATCCGGATGCGAACAAAAGGATTGCTGATCGATTTGCTAACGCCGTGTTTAAAGGCGTTTTCAAAAAAGGCCAGTAGCAGCATAGGGGCTATTTCCAGTTGATCAACGCTTCCTTCTGTTTTAAAATCGACATGTAATTTCTCGCCATACCTAATGCGCTCAATTTCCATATAATTTTTCAGGTGTTCCAGTTCACTTTTTAAACTCACCCGCGGTTTGTTGCATTTGTAAAGCATATAATCCATCAGGTCGGAAAGTTTCAGTACCAGTTCGGGCGCAAGGTCGGATTTCTCAAGGGTCAATCCGTACAAGTTGTTCAGGGTGTTGAACAGGAAATGCGGATGGACCTGTGCCCGCAGCAGCTTCAGTTCCGATTCCCGAAGTTTCAGTTCTGTTTCCATCTGATGTTTTTCCAGGCGGGTATTTTCCTGTTTCATTTCAAATGCCCGCTTGATTTGTTCAATGGCAACAAAACCAATAATAATAAAATACAAGCCAACCAGCAGAAAGACCACGTCGAACGAGGTTGGATCAAGCCTGGAAACCTGAAAATCGCTGACAATAATAAAAACAAACAGGCTGATCATCACTTCGGACCACAGCGTAAAAACCAACGTGTAGAAAAGAAACAGCAAAAAACGCCAGTACTCCGCTTTATAAAGGTAGCGGGGGATCAGAAAATAGTTCAGAAAATAACTGGTGAAAATTGCCAGCGGAAAAAGCATGGACGCAAATATGATCGTGGTTTGATAATCGCGGTTGGCTCGTCCGAAAAAAAGAATAAAGAATAAGTAGGCAGCCAGCCAAAAGGCAAAGTGCTGACCGGCTTTCATTAAGTTTCTGCCGGAAGAGATCCCCTGATGTGCCATTCGAACTGAATTCATCTTGGTCAAGCTGTTAGACAGTTCAAATTACTGAAATTATCGTTTGACAGTGAAATTTTATCGATGAATTACATCAAAACGGGCAGTTTCGCCAATAAAGCCATTGGAAGCATGGCCCATGTCGAAATTGGTTGTATCCGATTAGATAGAAACAGTTTATCGACAAAAACTGCAAAAAAGACAAGCTTGCCGTAACCTTGTTACAGATTTTTAAACTTAAATTTATACGCGATGAAACTGATTGATTTATTTTATGAAGGCGGACCATTGTTTATGTCGATTATCACCATATGGGGAATTGGCATGCTGGTCTTTTCGGTACAGAAAATAATCCATTTTTTTGTGCAGCAAAAGTTTACCCAAAACAGCCTTGGTTTGATTTTGCTTTTTGGAAGTCTGGCCATTGTCACCGGGTTTCTCGGGCAGGCAATTGGCATGCTGATGGCCTTTGATGCAATCGAAGCAGCCGGGGATATTTCACCTGCTTTAATTGCCGGAGGGCTGAAAGTAAGCATGATCACTCCGCTTTACGGGACTATAATCTTTATTTTTTCACTGATTGTCTGGGGCGTATTGCGCGAAATATTGATCCGCAAAACGGAAGCATAGATTCAAAATTGGACAGATCCCCTGAATTCATTTCAGGGTCTGTCTATTATCCGGGGCTGAAGCCGGAATAAATCCGGGTTGACGCGATTCATGCGCTCACCGTCATTTCTAAGCTTCGTTACGAATTGATTTCCCGGTACCAATCCACGAAATCCTTCACGCCTTCGTCAAATGAATATTTCGGCTGATAACCGAAAAGCGCTTTTGCCTTTTCAATGTTGGCAAAGGTGATGTCCACATCGCCGGGCTGCATAGGCAGTTGTTTGATGTTGGCCTTTTTGCCGGTCGCTGCTTCGATGGCGCCAATCATGTCGGTCAGTCTTACCGGCTGGTTGTTGCCCAGGTTCACGGTTTCGTACACCTTTTCGTTTTCGAAAAGATAGTTAACGGCGCGGTAAATGCCGTCAACCGTATCTTCGTAATACGTGTAATCGCGCGAAGTACTTCCGTCGCCAAACATGGGGATTTCGGCGCCGTTCATAATCAGCTTGGTGAACTTGTGAATGGCCAGGTCGGGGCGCTGGCGGGGGCCGAAAACCGTAAAGAAACGCATGTTGATGATGTCCAGCCCGTGCAAGGCATGGTACGTATAATTGATCAGCTCGCAGGCTTTTTTGGTGAAGGCATACGGCGAAATCGGGTTGCTCACGTCCTGTTCTTCGTGAAAAGGCGTTTCTTTAGTATTTCCGTAAACCGACGACGAGGATGCAAAAGCCATTTTACGGATGCCTTTCTCTTTCATCACATCCAGGATGTTTTGCGTGGCCACAATGTTGGCACGGATGTAGCCCTGCGGATCTTCGATGGAGGGGCGCACACCAGCTTTCCCCGCCAAATGAACGACGACATCAATGGCCTTGTTTTTCAGGCTCTTTTGCAACAGGTCAACATCGGCCAGGTCAAGCTCGAGGAATTCAAAATTGGGGTGAGCGATGAAGCCCGACAAGTTGCGTTCTTTCACCGACCGGTCGTAAAACGGATCAAAGTTGTCGATCCCCAAAACCAAGTGGCCTTCTGCCAGCAGTTTTTCACATAAGTGAGAACCAATAAAACCGGCGCAACCGGTCACCAGGATGTTTGCCATCGTATTTTATTTGATTTTGCCCGAAACAAAGGCAATAAGTTTATCAAGTGCAGGAATTTCCAGTCGGCTGAAAAGGCTTTTCTGGTTGTAGTGCAGCAAAATATTCCGAAGATAAATGAACATGCCGAAACTATGTGCGGCAAGCAACACCAAATCGAAACGCAGAAGACCGTAAAGGAAGATCATGGCCGAGCCGCAAATGCTGATCACCCAGAAACCAACCGGCAACACCGATTCTTTTTTGTTCTCGGAATACAACCACTGGTAAAAGAAACGCGAGATAAATATCAACTGAGCCGCAATGCCCCAAATCAGCAAAGGCAGCGGGTTTTCTTCATTTTTAAAGAAGGTGGCCAGCGAATAAGAAGTGCCGAAGAAAAGGTAACCGAGAATAGCCACCGGCGCCAGCAGGACAATTCCTCGCGTAAACACAGACATGGGTTTCCAGTCATCTTTCAGCTGAATATTGCGGATGTAAATAAAATACACCAGGATTTGCCCGATCAGAATCGCAGCGTCATCTCGCAAAATGCCGTACACCAGCATTAATACCGAAGCCAGCAAACTGATCTTCCAAAACAAGGTGGGCGACAATACTTTTCCTTCGTGTTCCGATTTGAACCATTGCACAATGGTTCGCGCGAAAAAGAGGATCTGGGCGATAAAACCAATCGTATAAACAAGATAATGCTCCATGTAGAATTGTTTTCGGCATGACAAAGATAATGCAAATCTCGCGGTTGATCGTAAAATCAGGGCCAAATACCCCACTGTTAGCGAATTATTAAAGTTTTTTAACGGCCGGGCGGGCCTGCAAATGTTCCCAAAAATTAAATATCTTTGCGGCAATCCGAAAGCGGAGTAATTGACTTATAGTATATTGAAGACCGATCAGATGAACAGAATACGCAACTTTTGCATCATTGCACATATCGACCACGGAAAGAGTACCTTAGCCGACAGATTGCTGGAAATCACCAAAACGGTGAGCGAGCGCGACATGCACGAGCAAGTACTCGACAACATGGACCTGGAAAAGGAACGGGGCATTACCATCAAGAGCCACGCCATCCAGATGGATTACGAGCAGGAAGGCCAAAAATATGTGCTCAACCTGATTGATACGCCGGGACACGTGGACTTCTCGTACGAAGTATCACGCTCCATAGCAGCCTGCGAAGGCGCTTTGCTGATTATCGATTCAACGCAGGGGATTCAGGCCCAAACCATTTCCAACTTGTACCTGGCCTTGGAGCACGACCTGGAAATTATCCCGATCCTCAATAAAATGGATCTGCCCAATGCCATGCCCGAAGTGGTGGAAGACCAGATTATCGACCTGATTGGCTGCAAACGCTCCGACATCATCCGGGCCAGCGGCAAAACAGGCGAAGGTGTGGAAGAAATTTTGCGCCGCATCGTTGAAGTGATCCCCGCCCCCAAAGGCGAACCCGAAGCACCGCTGCAGGCCTTGATTTTCGACTCGGTTTTCAACTCGTTCCGCGGAGTGATTGCCTATTTTAAAATCTTAAACGGTACGATCAGAAAAGGCGATTTGGTTAAGTTTGTCAACACCAGGAAAGAATATAATGCCGACGAGATCGGTGTATTGCGTCTGGGATTGGAACCACGCGCCAGCCTGAGCGCCGGCGATGTGGGCTATATCATTTCCGGTATTAAAATGGCCAAAGAGGTAAAAGTGGGCGATACCATCACCCACAAAGCCAAGCCCTGCGACAAGGCCATTGAAGGTTTTGAAGAAGTAAAGCCCATGGTTTTTGCAGGGGTTTATCCCATTGATGCCGAGGATTACGAAGACCTTCGCGCTGCCATGGAAAAACTTCAACTCAACGATGCTTCGCTCACCTACGAACCGGAATCATCTGCCGCGTTGGGCTTTGGTTTCCGTTGCGGTTTCCTGGGCATGTTACACATGGAAATCATCCAGGAACGGCTCGACCGCGAGTTCGACATGAACGTAATCACCACCGTTCCCAACGTTTCGTACCTGGTAAAAACCACCGACGGCGAAACCATTCAGGTGTACAACCCCAGCGGGATGCCTGCAACCACCAAAATTGAAGAAATTGAAGAGCCGTTCATCCGGGCACAGATAATCACCAAATCCGACTTTATCGGGCAGGTAATGACCCTTTGCCTCGACAAACGCGGCGTGCTGAAAAAGCAGGACTACCTCACCGCCGAACGGGCCGAGCTGACCTTCGACATGCCGCTTGGCGAGATTGTTTTCGACTTTTACGACAAGCTGAAATCGATCTCAAAAGGTTATGCCTCGTTCGACTATCACATGATTGGCTACCAGCCGGCCAAACTGGTTCGTTTGGATATATTGCTGAACGGCGAGATGGTGGATGCCCTGTCATCGCTTATCCACTTCGACAATGCCTATAACCTGGGCCGCCGCATGTGCGAGAAGCTGAGAGAACTGATCCCGCGCCAGCAATTCGATATTGCCATCCAGGCCGCTATTGGCGCCAAAATCATCGCCCGAGAAACCATCAAGGCCGTGCGCAAAGATGTGACCGCCAAATGTTATGGTGGCGACATCACCCGAAAACGAAAACTGCTCGAGAAGCAGAAAAAAGGAAAAAAACGCATGAAGCAGGTAGGCAACGTGGAAGTTCCACAGAAGGCCTTCCTGGCTGTACTGAAACTTGATTAAAGAGACACTCAACATACATCACATTACAGGAAATCCGGTACCCGAAAGTGCCGGATTTTTTATTGAACAATTTTCCTGACTAAAAAATTAAGGCGAAGTTTTTTGAACCTTCCCTCATCCGGTAAAAGAAATTCTGCGGGAAATGTATTACCTTATTGCGTATTTTTGTAGCAGGCAATGCCGATCCTCTCTCCGGTTGATTCATTAAAATATGAGCTATGGAATTTAGTTTTTTAAAAGATATTCTCCTCATTTTTGCCTTATCTACCTTTGTGAACTTCCTGTTTACCAAGATAAAGGTACCCACCATCATCGGTTATTTGCTGACCGGAGTTATAACCGGTCCCTATTTCCTGGGGCTAATCAGCTCGCCTCACCAGATTGAGCTGATGGCCGAAATTGGCGTGGTGCTGCTGATGTTCACCATTGGCCTCGAATTTTCGGTGCAGCACTTGTTCAAAATACGAAAGATCGTCTTTGTTGGCGGGTTTATGCAGCTAATCCTCACCACAGGCATTACCATGCTTATTGCCCGCCTGTACGATCTGAGCTGGAACGGCGCTCTGTTTGTAGGCTTCCTCACAGCGCTGAGCAGTACGGCCGTGGTACTGAAACTGATGCAGGAGCGTTCGGAAATCACTTCCAACTTTGGGCGCACCGTGGTTGGTATCCTTATCTTTCAGGATGTCATCCTGATCCCGTTATTGTTGTTTACGCCCATGCTGGCTGGGCAGTCTGGCGGACAAGGCAACGAACTTTTATTGCTCACCGGCAAAACAATCATACTTGTGGGGTTGGTTTATGTGGGCAACCGCTGGCTGATGCCCAAAGTATTACGATGGATCGCCTACACCAAAAACCAGGAACTGTTTATGATGAGCATTTTCGTGATCTGCCTGTCGGTGGCCCTGCTCACTTCCGAGATGGGCATTTCGCTTGCCTTTGGCGCGTTCCTGGCGGGCTTGATGATCTCCGAATCGGAATACAGCCACAATGCTTTTGGACAACTCATTCCGTTTAAAGACACGTTTACCAGTTTTTTCTTCGTAAGTATCGGCATGTTGCTCGACCTGAGCTTTGTCGCGGCTCATCCCGTTCTGGTTTTTTCGACCGTGATGCTGGTCCTGTTTGTTAAAATGTTGCTGGCCGGGGGTACTGCTTTTGCCTTGGGGCATACCTTCCGCGGCACCATTATGGTAGGCTTTGCCCTCTGCCAGGTGGGTGAGTTTTCCTTCATCCTGGCCCAGTCGGGGATGAAGTATGAAATCATCCCGCCCTATTATTACCAGCTGTTCCTGGCCGTAGCTGTCATAAGCATGTCAGTTACACCGTTGCTGATCATGTCGTCGCGAACGGTGGCCAACGCCTTACTGAAACTTCCCCTGCCACCAGCATTGGTCAACGGCTTGTTTCCCCTGCCCCAAATCGAAATTCCGGAGTATAAAAACCATGTGGTATTTATCGGAAAAGACTCGCGCTCGCTCAACCTGTCGGTCATGGCCAAGTACCTGAAATTGCCCTACATTTCCATAATTTTCGACCCGTCCACTGTAAAAAAGATGCAGGAGCGAGGTGAAACTGTCATTTATGGCGATGCGACCAACGACCCCATCCTGGAAAAGGCCCACATCGACCTGGCAGATATTGCGGTCATCTCGGTTGGAAATTTAATTACGGCCATGTCAATTACCGAACGGGTGCGGCGAATGAACCCGGGGATCTTCATTATTGTCAGGACCAAGTACGTTTTTGATGTGGAAGAACTCTACCGCATTGGCGCCAACGAGGTCATTCCCGAAGAATTTGAAACTGCTATCGACTTATTTGAACGCGTACTTCAGAAAAGGTTGGTGCCTCAACGCGAAATCAACCTGGTGATCGCCAAGATACGGAACGACCATTACGGCATCTTCCGGGAAGGGACCGACGATTCGAGCCAGATATTTAAAGAGCTGCCCAATGTGGATATATCGGCCACAAAAATACAGGATGGATCATTTGTCATTGGTAAAACTCTGAAAGAAATTAAGTTCCGCAAAACCTTCGGCGTTACCCTGGTGGCTATTTTACGAAACGAGAAACTAATTGAACATCCCGAGGCTTCAATCTGCCTCGAAGCCGGCGATACGGTTTACATCATGGGGCGCAAAGAGCAGATTGCCCATGCACTGGAATTGTTCGGGTTGAGCGAGGAACCGGTGACCGTTTCCGGTTAGTATCCCGAGAAATTTTTAACCGTTCAATATAAAAACCGAATGCCATGCCAATCATGTTAAACACTATTTTGCGTGAGGCTGGATTAGATCCAAAAGATATCCGTTTAATCCGTCACAAAGATAATAGGGCAAAAAAAGGCCGATCACCTTACGAATTATGGAGGGATGATCGCCCAAAGTTCGAACTGTATCAATCCACCCAAAGTTTTGGAAACAGAAAAAAACTAACTGCCCCATTCTGGGCTGTTTTTGTTGTAAATCACGAAGAAAAAACCATGTTTACAGGTCTGTATTCAGTTAAATATCGTGGTCTTTTAGAGCAAGATCTACCTATGCCTCACGATGATGGAATTGAAAAAGCGGGAAGTTGTGATGTTTTTGACCTTACACTTCAAGACAAGCTGACGGATCTAATTGGACGGCTCTTTATTGACTGGGGACCAGGAGCGCTAGCATGGATCCAGTATGCTGAGCGTAATGAAAAAACCATAACTGAACTTCGCCATTCCTTTACAGAACCAGAATTTCCTGGCTTTATGAATTTCATTGAGCCGCTCTCTCAACTAAAAAAGTTACCGGCAAGCTGGATTTCAGTCCTTAAAAATTCACGCGGGATATATCTACTAACTTGCCCAAAAACAAAAGAACAATATGTGGGATCGGCAAGTGGTAAAGATGGATTTTGGGGCAGATGGCAGGATTATATCCAAACAGGTGACGGTGGTAATGTCGCGCTGAAAAACAGAGACACAAGCGATTATCAGGTTTCCATTTTGGAAGTGGCTGGAACATCAGCAAACATTGAAGAAATCCTAGGCATGGAATACAGATGGAAGAAAAAATTGCAAAGTAGAGAAATGGGTCTAAACCGAAACTAAAAAAACAAAAATGATTCCCGGGAATCACCAACAGGAATGAAAGTGGGTTAAAAGAAGACTTGTCAAGTTGAATTGATCGTTGGTGGAACGGACCGGCCTATTTTTATCAAAGCCGGAATCAAACTAAAAGCTTAGTGCAAACGGGAAGTTCCGACGTAAGGAGGAAATCACCCGTTGAACTTAGCTTTTAGGAAGATGTAGGTTGCAGATAAAAATCAGCCTTGAATTTTCTGTTTACTCTTTGTTTCAAGACAAAGAGTAAAATCCGTCTGATAAGACATTACTTGTGAGAATAGAGTTAGGGCAATACAGCAAAAACCGCCTTTGATAGGTTATAAATGAAGAAACTTTCAGAAAAAAAGAGGGAAACTCATCTCCCCCTTCTAAACCAAAATATTTTACTTCGGTTAATTCATTTTTAACGCTGACTGAAACAGGCTTGCCACATCTTCCCAGGCCACCAGCTTAAAATTTTGCGGCTCGTCTTTCCCCTTTTTATCTTTATTGAAACCGTCCTGCACCACCAACAGCCCATGCTGAAAGTCATCGTTCAAGGGGAAACTGCAGATTTCAAGCCCGTCGGTTTCTTCTGCACCATCCACCACCCCACCATCAATACGGAAACTGCCCAAATAAACGTGCGGTGACTGGCGGTTGAAAACCGCATACGAATAGTTCCCCTGGCTGGATGCCACCAAATAACCTTCGCCCTCGGGCAAATAATAAAGCGCCAATCCTTCCAGATCGTAACGGATGTTTTCATTCTCTTCCTCGGTGGACATCGCCAGCTTTGTGCCATCTGTGCTACCATCGGGTTCCGCATCGAACTTCCAAATCCCGGCCACTTCTTCACCAATAAACAGGGTTTGGTTTTCGTCGTCGGCCACCATGCCTTCTACCTGCGTACCCAGCGAAAAGGTACGCACCCGACTGCCTTCCATTTTTCCGTCAACGGCCAGCAATTCCCACTGTTCCACTTCGCCGGCCTTGCTATTCACAAAAGCATAATATTTGCCACTCACCGGACTCTGGTACATGCAAAAGCCATACACTTCGTCCTGCATAGCCGACTGCATTGGATCGCCGGCAATATTTTCCAGCGATCCGTCTTGGTTGATCTTATATACCGAAATACTTTGACTGGAGCGGTTGCTGGCGCAAACGAGATCGACGGTATCATTGCCAAGCACAAAACCGTAACGCAGATCCACATTGTTCATATTTCCGTCGGGATAGTAAAAAAGTTGCTCACCTTCCAGGTTGTAAATAGCCAGCCCTCCTTTTTTGTCGGTACCGATAATTTTACTGTCGTCCGGGTTCTGCCAGTTAACCCAAATAACCGGATCGTCGGCAGCATCTTCATCTGTGGCTTGCGACATCGGATCGGTTTCGAACCGGGCAGTAGTAAAGCGTTTAATTTTTTCGGATGCCTTTTTCGAGCCTTCACTGCCGCGCTGGCAAGCGGCATAGCCAATCATAGTCAATAAAAAGATGGCTATGTATAAATCTCGCTTTTTCATGCTAATAAGTTTTAAAGGATTATCCTTCGGATTCCTAATTAAATCCGAAGATACTATTAATTGAAAGAATCCCTGCCCGGAGGCAGGGATTCATCAGACGGCTACAGATCAAACTTCAGCCCGAAATTAATTTTTGCATTGTAATATTCAGCCTGCATAGTGTATTTCGATTCACCCTGATAATAGCGCAAGGGGGTGTTCAGTAAGTTGTTGACTTCGGCAAACACACGAAGTTTGTTACTGAAGGCATAGCTGGTGTTAAAGTCCATGTAAGTTACCTTGTCGTAATAACGATCTTCGAATGCTTCACCACCCACTTCATCTATAAAATCGCTGGCATAATTGAATGAAAGCCGGGCGGAAAGCTTTTTGCCTTCGTAATACAAGGAGGCGTTGAAATTATTCTCAGGGGTTCCCGGCAGCGACAATTCTTCGTTTTCGCGATCTTCAATTTTAAAGTCGCTCACCTCAGATTTAGTGTAAGTATAGTTGGCGTAGATGCCAAACTGACGCAGGAAACCGGGCAGAAAATCAAGCTGACGCTGAAAGGCAACCTCAAAACCATACAAGGTTGCGTTTCCGGCATTGATGGGTTGTGAGAATTCGTCCCAGGTATTGTTCATAAACGAGTAATCGTCTTTGACTTCTTCCACAATAAAATCGTTGATATCCTTATAGAAAACACCACCAGAAATCAACCCCACCGATTTGAAATAATGTTCCAGCATCAGGTCGAAATTCATTGAGGTTGTTGGTTCCAGGCCGGGATTTCCAATGGTAAGCTCATTGTCCTCGCGATTGGTTTCCACGTGGGGAACCAGATCATAATAGCGCGGCCGGGCAATGGTATTGGTCCAACCTGCTTTGAGTTGGGTATTGTTACTGAGGGCATATTTCAAGAGTAAAGAGGGAAGCACATTGGTATAGCCGCTTTCCTGTGTTTGGGTTTTATTCAGGCTTTCAAAATCGCCGTCTTCATCCAGTACAATCTCATAACCAGAATATTCCAGCTTGGTATCTTCAATACGCAAACCAGCCAGAACATCCAACTTACCGATTTTTTGGTCGAAACGAATATAGCCTGCCAAAACATCTTCTTTGGCATCGAAGTTACCCGCCAATTCTTCCGGGTCTTGTTCTTTCTCAAAGTTTGCAACATTTTCAAGATCGAGATTGCCTAAAAATTCCTTTTTGACAAACGTTCCTGCTACATAATCGCCAGCCAGAAAATTATCTTTTGTCTGCACCTTGGTCTGACTGAAAGCATCGCTATTAAAGGCAGTTTCGTCCTCCGGCGAGTATTCGTAGAAATCGTTTTCGCGGTTTTTACTCTTGCTTTTATATTTAGCGCCAACCCGCAATATACTATTTGCTCCTTGCGGTGAAAGTGGAAGTTTGAAATCAACTCCAACTACTTTGTCAATATCTTCGGTGTATTGGTATTGTTCGGTCAACTCGTCAAGCTCCCAGTTGCCATTAAAATCAACCGCATCCGGCTCAGTAACGATGAGATGTGGTTTTTCGGTGTCACTCAGATCCTGGTTGATGGTCACATCTTCGTACACATATTGCAAATAACGCTCGTTTGGCCTCTCTTCGCTGGCTTTGGCATAGGCCCCTTTCCATTTGATCCCCAACATACCCAGCTGGTGCTCACCTTTCAGCGATACATGAAATGTGCGTTGGTCTTCCAGGCGGGCATCTTTATCTTTGCCGGCTTTTAACTGCCGTTCAATGGTCGATTCTCCCGGTTCGTCCAAATCGGCATATACCACCCGGTATCTGTTTTCCCAGTCGTTCCGGTGATTATACATCACTTTTGCATCAATTTTATGGGAAGGATTGAAGGCATAGTCAAAAGCTGCCGAGTAACTTTGGCGCAGGCGTTGCACATGATACGTACGAACCTGAAATTCTTTCATGATCATACCATTGTCGGCCTCATCCCATTCGGCCTCAATATTATCCGATCCCAATTGATGGTTCTGATACGATCCGGCAAGGGTCATGCCCAGCTTATTATTCAAAAAACGGTCGGCATACAGGAGTGATATATTCTCCGTTGGTTTTTCACTCAACAGATTATAAGTAGTTCCAACAGTGCCAGACAAGCGTTGTCTGTAGGGATTCGACCTGGTAACCAGGTTTACAGATCCCCCAATAGCATCGGCATCCATATCGGCGGTAACCACCTTATTAACCTCCATGCTTTGAATCATATCGGCCGGCACCAGATCGAGCTGTACCGCTCTGATCTCGGCCTCGGCCGAAGGGATACGGTCGCCATCGATTGTGACTGAGTTATACTCGGGCGAAGTACCGCGAATGTGGCCAAAACGAGCCTCACCCTGGTCGTATTGTACATTGATGCCGGGAATTCGTTTCAGTGCATCACCAATGTTGGCATCGGGGAAGCGCCCAACCTGATCGGAGGAGATGATATTCGTAATATTTACGGTGTTTTTCTGCTGGTTCAAAGCTTTCGACTGCCCTTGCAGACCGCCGGTTACAACAACTTCATTCAGCTCAATCCCCGCCTCCATGCGGAAATCGGCAATGGTAGTTTCGCCTGCTGCAACCCTTACTTGCTGCGATTGTGCTTTAAAGCCGATATAAGTAACCGTGAGCTCATAGTGTCCCGGTTCAATTTTTACCAAGCGGTAATATCCGTTCACATCGGACACGGTTGCTTCGTTCAAACTTTTAATCAATACGGTAGCACCGGGTAATGGTAAATTTTGCTCATCAATGATGCGTCCTGCGATGATGCCTTTATTACTTTTTGAATCGTCAGCAGGATCCACATCCGCATGTAAGAAATTATGAAAGAAGATGATACTTAAGATCGTCAATAAAAATTTTGTTGTTTTCATTTTTAGAGATTTGGTTCTGATTTTTGATTAGGCAAATGTAGAACCAGCGCTCCACGATTATATTAAACGGCCATTAATGAATAGTTAATCCATCAAGAGAAAAGGAATCACACAACAAACAGAAATACTGACAATTACGAATAAAAGAATGGTTTAACCAAATATGATCTTGCGGGAGTGAAATATTATCACATCGTTAATACGATACAACTAAGCGCTATCTGTCAATTCGTTAGAAAGCTATCGGATTTGAGATTTGTGATCAACTGAACCTTAATTTTTTGTTTCAGAATGATTACACCATGCTTTTTTTGAATCCAGGCCTGCCAAAAAAAGAAGTGATAAAAGTAAAAAAAGCAGAAGTTTAACTAAACTCCTGCTTTTATCACTTTCTCTTTAACCAATTGGATTGAGTCTGGCGGTGCCGCTTTCGTTTCCGAACTCATGCGTGGGGTGGCCAGCTCTACGGGACTTGCTTGTGTCTTTTCGGTTTTTCGGTTGAAGGCCGCAAAAACAACCAGACAAGCCAGTAAGCCCAACATGTAATAATCCCTTTTCTTCATCTCAGTCTTCAACTTTTGGGTTCTAACTTCATCTGCTTATTAAAAAGCGGGGCAAAAGTAAAAAATACCCTTAAACGAAATTCCCACGAATCACCATTGTTCGATTTCTTAATACTTTGGTAATATTATACCGGCAGCCTTTATTGAATTGTTTTTCCTTGTTATTTTGCGAAGAAATCCGGAAAACAAATGGGCCGCAATCATTTTTTTCAGTTTAAGCAGTTCCGCATAGTACAGGAAAAAGCCGCCATGAAGGTAGGCATCGACGGAGTAATGCTGGGTGCCTGGGCCCGGCTTGAAAAGGCCTCGCGGGTGCTCGACATTGGCGCCGGTACCGGATTGCTGGCGCTGATGGCAGCCCAACGCTCGGATGCAATTGTTGATGCCGTGGAACTGGAACGGGAAGCGGCCGATGATGCCCGGCACAACTTTGAAGCCTCACCCTGGAACAACAGACTCCATCTGTTTACCGCAGCTTTCCAGGATTTTGAAACTGAGCAGAAATACGACCACATCTTGTCGAACCCGCCGTTTTTCGAGAACTCGCCCAAATCGTCCGACCACAAACGTGCCAGGGCCCGGCATTCGGATAGTTTAAGTCTGGAAGAATTGCTCGGCAAATCAGCCGGTTTATTGACCGAACAAGGTCGGATCAGCTTAATCCTGCCTGCTGAAAAAGAAGAGAAGCTGCGGTCTTTGGCACGCCAAAATGGTCTTTTTGTGAACCGCCTCAGCCGGGTGTCGCCCGACGAAACACGTCCTCCACACCGGATTCTGGCCGAAATGTCCTTCTCCCCCATGCTGGAAGAAAGCCCGGAAATATTCATCCGCGAATCAGCAACGGGCAACTACACGATCCAATATCGTGAGTTGACCAAAGATTTTTACCTTGCCTTTTGAGATTATATGAGCAACAAAAACGGGGCAATGGTTTTTT
>NZ_JAPAAF010000025.1 GCF_025907915.1 Gaoshiqia sediminis | reverse complement strand
TATGGAACCATAAACAAACCAACTACAAAATCTAAAATCTCCAAAATCCAGAAAAAGAAAGACCGTCCCAAATTTTGTTTTGAGACGGCCTCTTTGTGTTGTGAAGGGATTAGGCTTAATCGGCGCTTCTGAACATCCAGAACCAGGCAGTTCCCCACGAACCGGAACCCGGTTCGGGCCATGCCAGCGACATCTTGTCTTCGGTGAGTTTCAGAATGTCGTATTCATAAACCGGGGCATTGCCATGGTTGGGCTGCTTACCGGCCAGGACGGTCACATTTTTGGTGAAAAGCTTACCTTTAGCCCAAACAGCATCTCCAGCCATGGTTTTTTGTGTCATATCGAAGGTAAAGCTACCACTCATGGTGTTGCTGCCAGTTTCATTTGATTTGGTCAGCTTGGCACCTTTTACCGAGAACAACATGAAACCATTGGCACCATAATCCGGATCGTTTTCATCCATCGAGGCTTTGTCATTGGTCCACCAGCAGGGGGAATCACATCCCATATAACCGCCATTGCCCCAAACGGCATTGGCTGTTTCGTCCCATACCCATTTTTTCTCTCCGCTACCACACAGCAGTCCCCATTCTTCGGGAACATTAATCAGTGTGTCAACCTGCACGGTCAGCGTTTTGGTGATTGTTGTACCATCGCCGTTCAAGCCGGTGAAAATGATTTCATTGGCGCCTTTCAGTACCAGTTGAACGGTGGATTTGGTCTTGGTTGTAATCCCGTTTCCATAATCCCAAGAGGTAAGACAGCCTACGCCATCACTATTCAGTTCAACGTAGTTCGAATTTTTTCCTTCTACTAATTGTGGTGTTGCAGAGATATCCAGGTCGGCAGCTGTGATCGCGCCCGACATGACATCCCGATCCTCAGCCGGATCACAAGCAACCAAAATTGTTGCTGCAACCAACATTGAGTATATTAACTTTTTATTCATAATTTTTAAGTTAAAATTTAGATTAAAATTCTTCCTATTCATTCCAGCTTACAAATACGGCTGAAGCATCCCATCCCGGGTTTTGTGATAAAACGCCATTCGATAAATCGATTTCGGATTGGGGGATAGGCATGAAACCTTTTGTGGCTTGGTAGCGAGCGGCATAGCCGGCTCCCTGGTCTTTCATGGTGGTTGCTACACCTCGGTTATAAATATCAGAGCCAAGTTGTTGCGATAAGGCATCGCCAGCAATTCCCCAACGACGGATATCGCTCCATCGGGTGCCTTCGAAAGCTAATTCCCAACGCCGTTCGTTGCGAAGGGCTGTTTCGGAGTAGCTTACATCAGGTAGCCCCACACGTGCCCGTACTTCATTCATCCGGGTTGCTGTGCCTGTAAGTTCGGAGTGCATCAGCAACACATCTGAATAACGTATGACGTTCAGGTCGATTTCGTGGGACAACTGGAAGTCGTCACTTTCACCGTCGCCATAGTAATCTTGAGATGAAGTAAAACTGTTGTACAGCGATTTGATGGAGCCATCCGAATTGTATTCTTTCGCAGCAGTTGTGGCAATAATTTTCTTTTGCCAGAAACCGGATTCTTCCATTTGTTTGTCGGCGCCATACACATAGTCTTGGGTTGCCGATCCATCCAAAATTGAGGCTTCACGTCGCGGGTCGGTTGGTTCGGCCGTTTCCCATTCGTTCCAAAGTTTTGGGCTTACCGGTCCGGCACCCCAGCCCTGACCAAACGGGAAAAGGTTTTTATACTGATCAGAACCACCATGGCTTCGGATAGCAAAGTGAAGCATGTATTGGTTTGAGTAACCGATCGTAGTCCCCCAGCTAGCCATATGCGAGCATTTAACCACGAAAACCTGTTCCGGATTTTCGCCGTCTTTAACCCAATCGGGAGCGTCCTGGACGTAGGGATAATCCTTTTTTGAAAGTTTGTTGGAGTATGGCCATAAACTGCGGAAGTCGTCAACCAATTCGTGTCCGCTATTGGCGATACAGTCTTCCAGGGCAGTAATTACTTCATCTTTTGTTACGGAACCGGAAATAGCGCCTTCTTCATCCATCAGGGGAAGAGCTTCTTTGTTGTAGAATCCGGTGTAAAACAGGAATACACGGGCAAGAAGCGCTTCGGCTGCCCACTTGGTTGCATGCCCTTCACCGGAAACGGTTTGGTTCCAGGCTCTGGCAGGCATGATTTCGATTGCTTTTTTCAGGTCAGCAGCAATAAAGGCATAAACCTCTTCGGGAGAAGCCTGTGCCGGATAGAGCTGTGCTTCTGCTACATTTTGGGGAACGCCTGTGATCAGTGGAATATTGCCGAACAACTCAACCAGTTCGTTGTAGAAGAAGGCGCGAAGAAATAATGCTTCTCCCATTAATTGATTTCGCAGGTCCTCATCTTCCACCTTATCCAGGTTGGCAACGGCCATGTTGGCCCGGCTGATGCCAGAATAACGGTCCGACCAGAAGGATTTAAAACGGTCCATGTTGGTGTATAGCAAGTGGTCGAGTACCTGCATGTCTTTATCGTTTTCCCCTCCTCCGCCGAAGCGGTCGTCTGAGGCTAATTCGGCAGCATAAAAGTAAGTGTTCTGAACATTGGCGATCGGTTTGTTCAATGTTGCGTAAACACCGGTAACCAGTTGGATGGCATCGTCAGCTGTAGCCGGATAGTTTCCTTCGTTTTTCTTAACGTAGCTCTCTGAATCGAGGTAGCTTTCGCAACCTGTAAAAAGAAGAGCAGCTGTGGCAATATATAATATGTTTTTCATATGCATACTATCGTTTAAAATTTAAGATTTACACCTACCAAATAAGTTCTTGGGCTTGGATAATAACCTAAGTCAATTCCGGAAACCCAACTTTGATCATATCCGTAGCCGACTTCCGGATCCATTCCTGAGTACCCGGTAAACGTGTAAAGATTTTGAGCAGTTACATACAAGCGGGCTTGACCGAGTGGAATATTTCTGAACAATTTTTTGAAATCGTAGCCTAAGGTTACGTTTTGGATTTTCAGATAATCGCCGTCTTCAATGTAGATGTCCGAAATGTTTTGCCAGTTGGTGTGGCTTCCCGATGTCAAGCGAGGTAGCTTGTTGGAAGTTCCTTCGCCAGTCCAACGGCCAAAAATATCGGTTGTATAATTTTGAAGTGGTGAATCGGCAAATGAACGGTAAGATTTGGCAATTTGCTGTCCAAAAGCACCTGTCCCGGTCAGATTGAAGTCAAACCCTTTATACGAGAAATTGAGGTTGATACCTACGATAAAATCCGGATTCGGATTACCGATCATGGTGCGGTCCTCTTCTGTGATTTTTTCATCGCCGTTTGTGTCAACAAAAATCAGGTCACCAGGCTGTGCTCCGGCATATTTGGCGGTAGTGCTGTTTACCTGTTCCCAGTTTTGGAATACACCAGCCGTTTTATACCCATAGAAATAGCCAATCGGATAGCCAACTTGCGCGCGGTACATTTCAGTTGTTCCCTGGCTTAAAACGTTTCCGT
The DNA here is from genome assembly GCF_025907915.1 of Gaoshiqia sediminis. Classification (GTDB taxonomy): domain Bacteria; phylum Bacteroidota; class Bacteroidia; order Bacteroidales; family Prolixibacteraceae; genus Gaoshiqia; species Gaoshiqia sediminis. The sequence goes on along the minus strand of NZ_JAPAAF010000025.1, from coordinate 53,704 downwards.
CGCCATGGATAATACCTTCGGCATTCGCGATTCGGGTAACTTCATTCGTGTTGTGCGACAAGTTTAAGGTTGCTCCATAATGAAAATCACCGGCTCTGTCGTTCCAGTTCAAGGCCAACTCGATACCTTTGTTTTCCACATCTCCACCATTAATTGCCGGAGCGTTCAACCCCCAAACAGCTGGAATTGGTGCAGTTACCAGCCAGTCCTTGGTTGTTTTCTTATAAACGTCTAAGGTTACACCCAACCTGGAATTCAGGAAACGAGAGTCTAATCCGATGTTTAGCTGTTCTGAGGTTTCCCAGGTAACATCCGGGTTTGCCAGGATGTCGGCATATCCGCCAACAGTCTGTGTTTTTTTGTCGGATGCGAAGTAGTAACCGTTGCTGGTATCAAAAGCAAACGTTGAAAGGTATTGGAAAGCACTGATTGAAGCATTACCGTTTTGGCCCCAGCTGGCGCGTAATTTCAGGAAGTCCATCCAGTTTTTTGTGCCCTCTAAAAAAGACTCGTTAGTCATTACCCAGCCAGCAGATACCGAAGGGAAATATCCCCAGCGTTTTCCGCGGGCAAAGTTTGTCGAACCATCAGCACGCATAATGATCGAAGCCATGTATGTTTCATCCAGGTTGTAGTTGACACGGCCAAAGAAGGAGGCCAGTGCGCCTTCGCCCCAAGGAGAACCACCGGCACCGCGCTGCGATAATTCGGTTGGTTTGGTATTGTCAACCCAGGCATTGCTGAATGAACCGGGAAAAATGGAGTTTTTACCGCTCGCACTGATATTTGAGCCCATTCCCCATTTTTCAACTGATTGACCGATAACAGCGTCAAAGTTGTGTTGGTTGGCTACCGAAAACCGGTAGGACAGCGTATTGTCAAGGGTTTTGCTGTACCCGGAGCTGGCACTTTGGCTGACTTCATCAATCGTTACATTGGCGTTGTTCGAAAGATGGCGGATACCATCGTATGAACGATAGGCACTTGCATTGAACTTGTAACCAAATTGTGATCTGAATATCAGGTTTTTAATCGGTTGAATTTCAAGATAGGCACTCGTTTGGAGGGCATAGTTTTGCGAAAGGTTTAGCCCCATGCTTGACAAGGCCATGCCTGCAATGGGGTTTCCGGTATTTCCGTCAAAATCCCATCCATTTTCAATTTTATCGTCGTAGTCATAGAAATTTCCCTCGGCATCGTAGTTGGGAAGCAGGGGATTTGCAACTAACAAGTTGTGTACCGAGTTCCAATAGATGTTACCGATGGCAATACCTGATTTGGTGTTCGTGCTGTAGTTCAAGGTTTGGCCAATTTTTATAATGTCCATGCCATTTTCTTTCAACACAACATGGTCGGAGTTAATGCGGGCAGTGTAACGTTCGTAATCGGATTGAACGGGTTTCCCTAAAATACCTTCCTGTGACGCATATGAGAACCCTAATGAAAAGCTGGACTGGTTATTACCCCCTATTAGATTGAAAGCATGGTTTTGCGTGGGAGCCGCCTCGTTGTATGATTCATTCAGCCAGTTAGTTCCTTGCCACGAACCATCCATAATGGAATTGTACAATTCTTCAGGGAGCAGGTTTGCCCAATCATACGCAGGGTTCCCTTCATTAAACCGAACTTCATCCTGAATGGCCATATATTCACGGGCATTCAGAAGTGGCGGTACTTTTGCTAAATATTGCGAGCCATAAAAACCATCATAAGTCAGCTGGAGTTTTCCGGCTTTCCCTCGTTTGGTGGTTACCAGCACTACGCCATTGGCAGCACGGGCACCGTAGATGGCAGCCGAAGCTGCATCCTTCAGTACATCCACGGATTCGATGTCGGATGGGTTTAGTGCATTGATATCGCCACCGGCAACTCCATCAATTACATACAGCGGAGATGCGTTACCGGTAGTCCCCAGACCGCGGATGGTAACTTTAAATCCTTCACCAGGCTGGCCAGAACTTTGGGTGATGTTTACCCCCGGGGTCTGGCTTTGCAGGGCACCCAGTGCACTTACGGTGCTTAATTTCTGAAGAGCTTCGCCGCCTACCTGGACGGTAGCACCGGTTGTTAGTTTCTTTTTCTGCACGCCGTATCCGATGGCCACTACTTCTTCCAAGCCAATGGTTTCGTCTTCCAGTTTCGCATTGATGACGCTTTGGTTGGCCACGGGTACTTCAATGGTTTTCATTCCAACAAACGAAATGACCAGCACCGCGTCGCCCGGCACATTGGGCAGGTTGTAGTTTCCGTCGAAATCGGTAATTGTGCCTGTGGTAGTGCCTTTTACCACTACTGTAGCCCCGGGGACAGGTTCACCGTTTGCCCCGGTAATTTTCCCGGTAACGTTGCGCGGTTGTTGCAGGTTGACACTGGCCATTCCTTCGGTCAGGGCAATTTGCCGTTCATCAATTTTATACCGGATTCCCGTTCCGTTGAAAAGTTGATCCAGCACATCGGAGATTAATTTGTCATTCATGTTGATGGTGACGTTTCTTTCCACGTTGACAAACTGCCCATTGTACATGAAATAGAAATCGGTTTTGTCTTCAATATCCTGAAGTACCTTTCGAATCGTGGTATTCGAGTGGTTAACCGATAAGCGAGTGTTCTGAGAGTAGGTGTTGACGGCAAAAACCTGGGACACCCATAACAGACAGATAGCTAGTGTTATCCTCATAGTTCTCATTAGTTTTAACTTCCATATCTTATTCCATATGGAAATCGTCATTAAATAGTTTTTTTTCATAATTTCGTAAAAATTTGAATGTAACGTTCAAGTTAATTGCGGTCCGTTGCACACTGCTAATGTTCGGGCCGGTAACGAAAAGGAGGTGTTGGCGCATCTCCTTTTTTACTGAAATAGGTTTAATTCATGGGCATTTTGTTTTGTTAGTTAGTTTTTTGATTTGATTAAGATGGTGGGTTTATGGGCCTGAGGGCCAGTTGTTGTAATCTGTTCGCAAGATAGTTGAGAGGTGAATTCAAGCAATTGCAGAATTTGCCCGAGGCTCTCGTTTTTTATGGTGGCTGTATAGGTATAGTTGTTTATTTTGGGATCGTCCACAACGATTTTTACATCGTACCATCTTTCCAGTTTTCGGAAAACGTTTGACATTAACTCATCGCGAAAGATGAGTACGCCATCCATCCAGGAAGTATATTGGTTTATATCTACAGAGGTGATGTTAAATCCTTTGCGCCCTTTGTTGTAAGTGCCCATTTGCCCGGGGTTGAGAGGGATAAATTGTGTAGCATTTTCGTGCATCCCTTCAAAAAGTTTCACCTGTCCTTCTTCCAAAACTACTTCAATAATCGTGTCGTCTTTGTAATTGGAGGCGTTGAAACTGGTGCCGGTAACGCGCAAGCCAATGTCGCCCAGTTGTAAGATGAATGGTTTGCCTGGATTTTTGGCCACTTTAAAATAGGCTTGTCCCCAAAGCCTGACGTCGCGTATTTCGTCTTTGGTCATGTTTTCCGAAAAGGTAACAGACGAGCCGGGATTGAGCCATACCAAAGTCCCGTCGGGGAGTTCCAGTCGTTTGATTTTTCCTTGTGGTGCTGTTACTTCCTGGAGATAGGCAAAGTCTGTGTTTTTTAGCCGAATGTCGAAAAAGAAACCGGCAGAAATCAGCAGGGTAATAATAACCGCAGCCGCTGCACCGGCCAACCAGGGGCTCAAGGTTTTGATAATTCCGGAATCTTTCCGGCCTGGTTTGGTCATCCTTGCTATATTGGTTTGTATTTTTTTCGAATCAATTTCTAAGGAGGGGGCGACAGAAGATTTTTCCCATTTTTGATCCAGCAAATCGCTAACCTCAGCCTGCCCGTCCGCGCTATTGTATTGTTTGAACAAGTTTCTTATATCGTCCGGTTCAAGTTCTTTTCCCTGAAGTAAGTTTTGCAATGGGATAAAGGGGTCGTTGTTTTGGTTCATACTCAAGTTTTATAGAAGCAATACACTTCAACTAAAAAAAACTATGAGCCTGATTGTCGAAAAATTTTAATTTTTTTCGTCCAGGCTTAAAACAACTAAATGTTCACAAACAGTATAAACGTAACCAACACCCCGGATTTCTTCAAGCCGGCGATGAACTGCTGGTTTGCCTTCATCAGATGACTGTCAATCGTTACCAGTGAAATGCTTAGTTTTTGACTGATTTCTTTTCTTGACAAGCCTTCCAGTTTTTGCAGCCTGAATATTTCTTTTCGTTTTGGCGGCATAGTATTGATGATAGCTTCGACAATCAGTTGAGTTTCTTTGAACAGGATTTGCCCGTCGGCACTGTTACTGGTCATTTCTGTAAATATTTCGAAGTTTTTCTCAAAGATGCGCCGGTTGATTTGTTTCCGGTTGTGATTGATAAAAGCATTTTTAGCTATCTTAAACAGGTAGGCTTCAAATGGATAAACTTCGTTGTAGTGGTTGCGGTTTTCCCATACTTTGACAAAAGCCTCCTGCACAATTTCTTCACTGTCGGGTTTTGATTTGGTCAGTCCAAAAATGAACCCGTAAAGACGTTTGTGGTAGATTTCAAAAAGTTTCTCGAATGCCCCGGCATTTCCGCTTTTAAAATCTCTGATTAATTCAATATCATGCTTTTTGGGTGTCAAAAGAAATTTGCTGTCATATTAATTGTAATAAGAACATTAAGACAAATATAACCATTCTGTGATGATTCGAAAATGAGTTTCAATTGATTAGAACGATGCAGGTTATTTAACCTGAATGTTCTTTGTCATTCAGTGAGACCAAATCATTCGTGAATATTTTCAATACGATATTGTTCATTTCATCAAACTGATCTTCCATGCTTTGCAGTAACCGGAACTGTGCATGTGTGCGTACCAAATTGTGGTCCGGGTATTTGATCTTGTAATAGCGGTCACCATCCAGATAGTCCATCAAGAAACGCAGAACTTGTTCGAAGGTGATAAAACGGGCCGAGAAAGCCAGGTAATTAGCTTCGGTTTGAGTTAGGAACGGACTGGCTTCCTCGAGATATCCCCTGGTAAATTCACGGTACAATTGTAAGTCAAGAGAAACGAGATCCAGCCTGGGTTCATCTTCCGCAGCAGTATTGGCATACGAGCGAATGGCATCCCCAAAATCGTTTAGTACCGGACTCTGCAAAACGGTGTCCAGGTCGATCATACACAGTACTTCCCCCTGCTGGTCGAACAGGATGTTACTGATTTTAGTGTCGTTGTGGGTTACCCGTTTGGGGATGGTTCCATTCTCTACCAATGTCCAAAACACCATCATTTCCTCCCTGCGACCCTCAATCCAGTCGATTTCTTCTAAAACCAGGTGCTTTCGCCCAGCGGGGTCGTTTTTCAATACCTCATCCCATTGCCCGAATCGGTGCCGCATGTTATGGAAACCCGGTAAGGTATCGGCCAGTTTTTCGTGGAAATCGGACAGCATGGCCTGAAAACGTCCGATCCCTTTCCCTCCGGAATAGGCAATTCGGGGAGAGTCAACCTTATCGTAAACCAGATGGTCCTCAATAAACAAACAGGCGGTCCAGAAATCCTGGTTCTCATCCAGATAATAATATTGTCCATCGCTGGCGGCAATTAGGGTCATGCTTTCGCGTTGCGGGTCTCCACCCTTCGCTCTAATTTTTTGCTTTAAATGATTGGTTATTTTTAAAATATTGTCCATCATAGCCGGGATGTCCGGAAAGATGGCTTTATTTTTTCGTTGCAATAAATATTTAGCGTGAGTTGGGTTTATCGGATGAACGAGAAACGTATCGTTTATAAAACCTTCGCCCAGCGGGACGACCTGCCCGATTTCATTTTGGGGCATGAATTGGCTGGCTACCTTAAAAAGTTGGTCATTTGTCATATTCAAGAACTTTAGTGTGATTGGTTCTCCCAATCTTTCGGGATAAATTCATTGACTTCATAATTACTCATTCCCACAAAAAAATGCAAACAGAACCTACATGCTTAATAACCCAAAATAGTTGGTTTGCCTATAAAATCAGCTATATTGTTGTGAATGTATTTATTATCAGCGAATAAGTATCGGGGATGCTACTTTTATCCTGGCATACTTCCGGCAGGGAGAATATTTTTGGATTGTGGTTATTGCTATGTTGAGATTTTTTATAGTTTTGCAAACGCAAATGAAATTGCCCAGGTGGTGAAATTGGTAGACACGCCAGCTTGAGGGGCTGGTGCCGGTTTCGGCGTGCAGGTTCGAGTCCCGTCCTGGGCACAACAGCTCATATCAAAAACAATAAAAAGCACTTAAATTCAATGATTTAAGTGCTTTTTGTTTTTGGGGAAATACCCAAAATTTCCATCCAAAACGCTACAAAAAGGGGCAAAATCGAGGCCACAACTTTGACGGACTTTTATGGTCGCGGCAATCCTTGTAATTTATTGACTGTAAACATTTTATTTGATTCACTTTGACCTGTTTTGGGCTTTCTGAAAAGCCCCCAAACGAGTAATTTTAAAGCCGTTCGCGCGACCATTAAGGGATTATTGTAAAGTTATGAGCTATGAGAATTATTATTTCTTTTTTATTGCGAAAAAACAGGGAAACAACAGAAGGGACACTTCCTGTTTATATCCGGTTTACCTACAAGGGAAAACGTGTCGAATTATCTACCGGAATATTTATTCCGCAGGATTACTGGGATGAAAACAAGCAAAGGATAAGAGACAAGGTGCCGGGTTCGAAGGTTTCAAATGAGCGTTTGGACAGAATGAAAACCGAAATTCAGGATATTTTCAATCTTTTACGGTCGACAGGAGAGGATTTTGATGTTAATGATATCAAGTGCAAAATGTTGAATAGGGAAGATTCCAAAGGAGTTCTTTCTGTTTTTGACTATTATTTGGATGCCATTCAGAAGAAACTGAACAGGGGGTATTCCATGGAAACTTACAAGCATTATAAGTCTTCCAGAAAGCGATTGGCTGAGTTTATCAACAAGCGTTTAAAGAAATCGGATATACCTGTCGGGACAATCGATTATAAATTTTTGGATGGTTTTGATGTGTTCATCAAAAAAAGTTTCCAAAACCACCAAAATACAGCCTGGAACTACCACAAGCATCTTCGCCGTGTATTGAATCTGGCGGTTTCAATGGATTATTTGGATAAGAATCCATACGCAAGATTTAAAGTTGGTTTAGAAGAAACACATCGTGAGATACTTACGATGGAAGAGCTCCGGCGAATTGAAAACAAGGAAATTCAGATAGAGCGACTGGGGGCAGTTCGGGATATTTTCGTGTTTGCTTGTTATACCGGATTATCATTTTCAGATATTGCCAAGTTAAAGCACACGCACCTTCGTAAGGGAGATGAAGGTAAAGAGTGGATTATCATTGACCGTTCAAAGACCAATAATCGATGCCGCATCCCTGTTTTACCAAAAGCGAAGGAGATTCTGAATAAGTATGAGTCGTACCCGAAAATACAAAGTAAGGAAGTTCTGTTGCCTGTTTTGACCAATCAAAAGATGAACAGTTATTTGAAGGAGCTTGCTGACATTTGTGGTATTAATAAAAGTATCACGATGCATATTTCTCGCCACACTTTTGCCACTACCGTTACTCTTGGGAACGGTGTTCCAATCGAAACAGTGTCAAAGTTACTTGGACATTCATCATTGAAGACCACTCAGATTTATGCCAGAATTTTGGACAAAAAAATCGCAGAAGATATGGATAAGCTGGAGGAAAAGCTGAAAGATGTTTTGTGATTTCAATAATGGGATACCAAGATTTGAATTATGTGAATCAAGGGGTAAGTTGCTAATTAGATTGCAATAGAGACAGAAGTAAACGTGTTCATCGATATTTTGATGGAAGCACTCCAAATTCTTGTTTAAAATTTTTTCTGAAATGCGGGAGGCTTTGAAAACCCACGTCAGAACAAACTTCCTCAATCGTTTTGCTATTTTCCCTTAACAGAGTTGCCGCTTTTTGCATTCGGAATTTTCGAATAAATTCTCCCGGTCCTTCACCGCTAATTTTTTTAATTTTCCGGTAAAAAGTCACACGACTCATACCCATTTCGCTACTTAAATTATCGATGGAAAAATCCTGATCAGAATAGTGAAGTTCCAAAATATCCAAAACTTTTTCCAGAAAAATTTTATCTGTTTTTTGTAGTGGACGCTTATCCTGCGGAATTAGGATTAAGTTGTCTATGTTTTTTCTGATTTCCTGACGTTTGTTTAGCACGCTGCTTATTCTGGTCAGTAGAAGACTTGGATGAAATGGTTTTTCGATGTAATCATCAATGTTGATCTGGTAACCTTCCATTTTTGAAGATACATCGGTTTTGGCACTAAGGATGATGATGGGAACGAATCTCGTTTCCAACCGTTCCCTGACAGCCTTACAAAATTCAATGCCATCCATCCGTGGCATCATCAAATCAGTAATAATTAAATCCGGAGTGTTATTAGCAATTTTCATTAGTGCATCTTTCCCATTTGCTGCGGTTTTAATATTATAGTATTTCCCGAGCAGTGTTGAGAGAAAGTCAAGTAATTCCGGGTTATCTTCAACCAGTAAGATTTCTTCTCCTAAAAGATTAGTGGATATAATTTCATGTATTGGTAAAGTTTCTGTTTCATGAAGAAAAGGGATCTCTTCATTTTCAGCAATATCTTCTTCATTAAAATGCAGGTTCCCCCATTTAAAGAGTATATGAAAGGAAGTTCCTGATCCGATCTTACTTGTACAGCCGATTTCGGCCTTTTGGATATCAACTAGGGCTTTTACCAAAGAAAGTCCGATTCCGTGGCCGTCGGTTAAATATGAAGTCTCTTTCCCGCGAAAAAAGCCATTGAAAATATTCAATTGATCCTCTTCGGAAATTCCGCGACCTGTATCGGTAATGCGTAGCTCAAGACCCTTTTCCTTTTGAAAAAAGCTCACATGGACAGATCCTTCACTGTCGGTGTATTTGATTGCGTTCGATAATAGGTTGTACAGTATTTTATCCGTTTTGTCTTGATCCAGCCATAGGAAGATTTTTTCTTCACTTTTCTCCAAGCTTAAATGGATGTTTTGGCGGTTAGCCAGTTCCTGAAAGGATTCCAAAATATCACGGGTGAATGAGACAATATCAAGCCGACTGATTGCCAGTTTTAATTCTCCTTTGTCGTATTTCCTGAGATCAATGAATTGGTTTACAAGCCGAAATAACCGTTCGGTACTTCGTTTTACATTTCTGAGTAATAATTGACTTACTCCCTGGTCTTTCAGGGTTTCAAGATTGCCCATGATAATGGTCAAGGGTGTGCGAAACTCATGGGAAACATTGGTGTAAAAATTTAGTTTTGCTTGGTCTGCTTCATGTAGCCTGTTGCTTAGCTCAACCATTTTTTCCTTTTGTGCGATAATCTTATTTTTTTTGTTTTTCAATGGATTGTGTTTGTTCAGCTACCTTGCTCTTCAACTGGTTGTTCCAGCGTTTTATGGCATAAACACGCATCTGAAAAAGTGCAATTCCTAATATCAGCAAGGTCACCACAAGCATTATTTCAAACCATGGCTCTTGCCAGAAAGGAGGAATGATCTCTACGCTAAGGGTTGTCGGCTTGCTCCAGTTTTTACCGTTCAGGCTTGCCTCAACTTCGAAGTCGTAATTGCCTGGGTCTAAGTTGGCAAAAACAGCCCTGTTTTCGTTGTTCGCAGCATACATCCATTCTGGCGATAACCCGTTCAGTCGATATCGGAAATATGTCCTGTCCGGATAATTGAAAGGAAAGGCGTCAAAGGCCAGGGCGAAAGAATTTGGTCCGTAATCCATTTGAAGCAAATTCATTTTTTGAAGTGAAACCGGGAGAATTGTCTTGTCGTTAACTTGATCACCCACACTTATCCGTTGATTATTGAGTGATAGTTGGGTGAGTATGGGCTTTGGTGTAATTTGCTCCCGCTGGAATGTTTGTGGATTGAAATCGATGTAACCATCGTAACCTCCAAAGTAAATAACTCCTTTGTTGTCCTTGTAATAAGCGTCATCCATGAATAAATCATCGGGTAAAAAGCTTTCAAAATGTTTATTGGTAAGAATCATTCTACTGAGTCCTCTATTTGTGCTAAGCCACAAATAATTGGCATCAGCAATGATCCCGTAAACAAGATTGTTTGACAAACCGTCACTTTCGTGGTAGGTCGAAACGACTTTTTCTGTATTCAGATCAAAAGCCAATAATCCTGAGCTACTTGCGATCCATAAAATATCAGCTGTAATTTCAAGTGTGTATAGTTTGCTGTTTGTTAGATAGTTTGGCTCACTATTGAAATTTGTGATTTTATAGTCCGGGCTTAGCTTAAACAAGCCTATATTGTCCAGAATTATCCAATAGTTATTGTTCTTATCCCTAACCATGCTTCGAATCGGAGACAATTGGTTATCTGGAAATGGTAATTCACGAAGCGTCTTTTTTTGAAGATCAACAATTCCAATTCCTTGATTATTGGTAATTGTCAATTTACCGGAATCAAATTCTTTCATAAAATAACACACAGATGGCCATTCCCAACCAAAGGCTAAGGAAACAGCTTCCACGACGTTGTGATCCGAATTATAAATGCAAAGTCCCTGGTTTGTTCCAATCCATAAATTTCCTCTGGAGTCTTCATGTAAAGAGCGGACTCGCGCGATGGGGCTTGTTTTTCCGTTGGGAAAATGAATGTCATTGTACAATATCTGTTGGTTATCTGGAGAGGTACGTACCAGTCCAGAACGGTCGAATCCCACCCATACAGAACCATCTCTGGTTTTACATAGGGATCTGACCGGATCTATTTCCTGGTCTGCTTTCGACAAAACAGATATTTGATGGTGCTTAAATAGATTTTTCTCCCTGCCATAGAGACTTATTCCATATTTTGAAGTTCCAATCCATAAGTTTCCAGCCCGGTCAAAGGCAAGGCTTTTGGCATCTTTCCCATGAAACGAATGATTATTGTATGGATCGTAAGTGAATTTGGAGACATCCTGCACGCCATTTTGATAATGTATCAGAACCAAACCGTCAGACAGTCCCAGCCAGATTTCATCCTTATAGCCAGCAGCAGATATAATTCGTGTATTTTTCAGGGCCTCTTTTAGCCGGTTATTCGTTGTCAATACATCGTTCTTTTTTTGCTTGAGATTAAAAATCAAAACGGAATCAGAACAAACGATCAACAACGAATCATTAAATACCCGGGAGATCGTTTGTACCGGATTACTATAAAGCTGTTGCAGATTTCTGCCTTCTGACAGGGCAGGTGCTAATTGAAAAATTCCTCCTTGTCCCCAATATAAGAGATCATCTTTCCCAAATGTTTGAATAAACCCACCAGAAAAAGGTACATTGTATTTGGTTGTTTTAAGATTAGGTAAATTAAACCGGTAAAGTCCCTTATTGTCCGTAAACCAAAGGCTTGAATTGGATGCAGATACCATGCTTGTGATTAAATTGGTTCTGGCTGGGGAAAAGCATGAGTCCGGGAAAAAAATAAACTTTTCGGTAGAGGCGTCATACAATCTCATCTCTCCTTGTCTGGTAAGGATCCAAATATTACCATTGGGACATGCTGATATCTCATCGATATGACTTTCTTGGAGACTATTGGTGTTTACAGGTGAGGAATGTACGATTTTAAATTCTTTCCCATCAAAGCGGGTAAGCCCTTCCAGCGTACCAACCCAAATGTAGCCCGTTGAGTCAACTATGAGGCTATATACATTATTTTGGGAAAGTCCTTTTCTGGTGTCGAAATGATCAAACCTGGAATTTTGAGCAAGCGAATTCGATATACATGCAATTAATGTCCAAACAAGAACAAATGTGATTTGAGACACCTTCATATCCTCACAATTTATGACAGATCTGAATTTAATGATGTGAAGATAATTGATTGAAACGAAAAAGACCAATATTGAAATAAGAACGACCCTGTTTCGGCTAATTCGCTTTTATTTTTGGGTCGATATCAAGTTAATCATACAAAATTGCCAAGTTGAGAACCCAAAATTTGATAGAGCCCTGGATGATGCATTTTTATCGGATAACCGTTAAGATTTGGAGGTATTTTTTTCGGTTTGGTTTAAATGACTGTGAGAACCATTTTATATATTCACACCTAGTTCAGAAACTAATTCCGATCGATAGATTTGTTACAAATGAACAGGCATATAGACAAAAAATAGTTCGTACAATTTGCTTCGAAATTAAAAAATAATCTGATTGAACGAAAAGCATTTAAATATTGAGCTAATAAACAGGTTAAGGCAGGGAAAGGAAAAAGCATTCCGCTCGGTCTTTAATACTTACTTCGAGTCTTTGGAGGTTTTTGCTAAAGCTTACGTGGGTGATGATGAGATTGCAAAAGATATGGTGCAGGATGTATTTACTAACTTATGGGGCAAAAGAACTACCCTTCCAGATAAAATATATCTCAAAGCATATTTATATCAGGCAACAAGAAACACGTGCCTTAATTACTTAAAGAGGTTAAAGGTACAAGCGAAGTTTGAAAAGCGGACAGTCGACAATTATAATGATTTGCTCCTTAACTATGAAGCACTTTCTCAACTTAATCTTGATACATTGTCTTACGACGAATTATTGGAAACACTGAACAAAGCAATAAACCAGTTACCTGAAAAGTGCAGGGAAGTTTTTGAGCTTAGTCGTTATGAAGGAATGAAAAATCGCGAAATCGCAGAAATGTTAAATATTTCAGTTAAAGCAGTTGAAGGGCATATCTCCAAAGCCTTAAGGCAATTAAAAGACCAACTGAAAACACATTACTCTTCAGGGATAATACTTTTTTTATTAGCAAGGGAAAGATATTTATAGTATGCATTTCTAACCACCAGTCTTATCTGTTTTTTCATTTCGTGAACTAGGGTAAAAACAAGTTTTGTTGTTTTAGCAGTAGTAAGATAAAAATGAACAAAGGTAGGATTATGGTATATGTTACAGGTAACTTAACCAATCACGAGGGTTACTCTGGCATGTAAAAAATAATAGCTATTAAATAAGTACGATTAAATCAAACGGCAATGGTTGGCATTTATCCATGGCTGGTTATCAAATCTTAATTATTATGAAGAGTAAAAATTTCATCTATCCTATTGTTTTAATTTTAGCAGCATTAGGAAATTGGCAATGTCATTTTGATAAAAATGATCAAAAAACAGAACCAGATAAATCAGATTGGGTATGGTTATTTCACGGCACCTCAACAGATGCCTGGCAGGACACTCAATCGGGAATGTTTCCGGCTGAGGGATGGAAAGTCAGTGACAATGAACTGACGGTTTTGGCTGAAACGGATTCCACTCCAGCCGGGCATGACATAATTTCCAGAGAGAAATACTCCAATTTCGAATTGGAACTGGAAATTAAATTAACAGAAGGCGCAAACAGTGGCATCAAATATTTTGTATCCGATCAATATCCGGATTCAAAGGGGAAATACCTGGGGCTTGAGTATCAATTGATAGATGATGAGAGGCATGATGATGCCAAATTAGGGCAGGAGGGAAACCGGACCATGGCATCTCTGTACGATTTAATTCCGGCTTCAAAGAGCAAAGAAGTTAATTCTCCCGGAACATGGAATAAAGTCCGGATTGTGGTCGACGGTGCGAAGGTTGAACATTGGTTGAATGGTCAAAAAGTATTGGAGTTCGATAGGTTTAGCGATTCTTACAGGCAATTGGTTGCGTTAAGTAAATATAAAAATTATAAGAATTTCGGTGAATTGAATGAAGGACATATCCTTCTCCAGGGGCATAAAGATGAGGTATCTTTTCGCTCAATTAGAATCAGAACAAGGTAAATTAACCTTTAAACGAAATAATTATGAGTAACAATCGTAGAGACTTTATGAAAAAAATGGCAATAGGGACAACCGGAGTAATCGTAGGATCTCCTCTGATTTCAACAGGCAATATAATCGGTGCGAATGAGCGGGTACGAGTTGCTGTTATGGGGGTGAGGAGTAGGGGGAAGTCCCTGGCGAGAACTTTGTCAGGCTTGAAAAATGCCGAAATTGTTTATATGTGTGATGTTGAGCAAAATGCCTTGAAAGATGGCATCAACACCGTTCAAAAAATTACAGGAAAGGCACCAGTTGGGGTGGAAGATTTTAGGAAAGTGCTTGATGATAAAACGATTGATGCCCTGGTGATCGCAGCACCTGACCATTGGCATGCACCGGCGACCATATTGGCATGTAATGCAGGTAAGCATGTCTATGTTGAGAAACCCTGCAGCCATAACCCAAGGGAAGGTGAACTGATGATCCAGGTTGCAAAAAAGTACAACCGCCTTGTTCAGATGGGTACGCAAAGGCGTTCTTGGCGTGTAATCCGGGAGGCGATGGATATGTTGCACAGTGGACGTATTGGGAAGGTATATTTTGCCAAAGCCTGGTATGCCAACGATCGTGAACCTATTGGAATTGGAAAGGTGATCCCTGTGCCGGACAGCCTGAACTATGAATTATGGCAGGGGCCTGCACCACGAGTCCCATACAAGGACAATCTTATTCCTTACAATTGGCATTGGCACTGGCATTGGGGAACGGGTGAGGCGCTGAATAACGGGACTCATGAGTTGGATTTGGTCCGTTGGGGCTTTAATGCCGACTATGCTACCAAAGTAAGTTCTACTGGGGGACGGTACCATTATAATGACGACTGGGAAACGCCGGATACCCAAATTATCAATTTTGAATTTGGAGATGATAAATCGGCCATGTGGGAAGGCCGCAGTTGTAATGGTCGACCTGTTGAGGGAAGCGGAAGAGGCGTAGTGTTTTATGGAACAGATGGATCCATGTTTACAGATGGAGGCAATAAATTCCAGATTTTCGATAAAAACCATAAGCTGGTTGACGAAATTAAAGAAGGTGAAGACATTAATGTGTTAGATACGACCAGCCCTTCGGGAAATTTGGATGAAGGGCATTTATACAACTTTCTTGATGCTATACGTACAGGTGCCAGGCTAAATGCTGAGATTGAAACCGGACATAAGAGTGTTCTTCTTTGCCAGTTGGGCAATATCGCGCAACGAACAGGGCGGATATTAAATATTGATCAAAACAATGGTCATATACTCAATGATGCTCAGGCAATGGAATACTGGTCAAGAACATACGAACCTGGATGGGAACCAAAAATATAATAGAGAATACAACAAATCCGGGTTCGTCGAAACCGGATTTGTTGTATTATGACACTTTTAGTGATAATTTATGATTTGGAAATTCTTTTTTTTTAAAATTTGAACTAGGGTAAAAACAAGTTTCGTTGTTTTAGTTTTAGGAAGTAAAAAATATGGAAAAGGATAAAATAATATCATACATTACTGGCCAAATCACCGATCAGAAAGAAAAAGCGGAGGTTCGCCGTTGGATAAATGAGAGCAATGCCAATAAGCAGATGTTTATCCAGTTAAAGAATGCGTACGCTTTAACCAGGAAAAGCAGCGGAATAACCGATGTCGAAGAGGAGTATTTGAAGTTACAGAGCAAAGTTCCTTTCCGCACCAGACGGCTGATCACTGAAATCTTCAAATATGCCGCTGTTATAATTTTAACTTTTGGTATTACCTGGAGCATTCAGAAGAATTATTTTAATGGTCAGCATGCTGAATCAATGCAGATGAATGAAGTGATCTGTCCCGCAGGACAGATTACCGAACTCGTTCTGTCCGATGGTTCCAAAGTATGGTTAAATGCTGAATCCCGGATTTCTTACCCATCCCATTTTAACACGAAACAACGCTCGGTTCAATTGACTGGGGAAGCTTTTTTTGAGGTAAAGAAAGATGCAGAAAGGCCGTTTCTTGTAAAAACACGATCGATAAATATCAAGGTATTGGGTACCAGCTTTAATGTTGATGCTTATGAAAAAGATCAAATTGAAAAAATCACATTGGTAGAAGGAAAAGTAGAATTGCAAAATAAATCAGGGACAAGGATTACTGAGATGTTTCCCGGGCAATTAGCAAGGTACGATCGAAATAATAAGAAAATTCATTTCTCTGAAGTGGATACCCGTTTTTTCTCCTCCTGGAAAGAAGGAAAGATGACATTCTTCAATGAGCCTTTGGTGATGATAGCGATGAAATTAGAACGGTGGTACAATGTGAAAATTACATTTGCCAGTGAAGAAATAAAATCGTACCGTTTTTCCGGCACAATCCTTAAATATAAGCCAATAGATCAAATATTACAGGTTGTTAAACTCTCTTCTCTAATTGACTATAAGATTAATGTGAATCCGGAAGATAGAAATGAAATTATATTAACCAAAATTGACTAGCTAAACAAAACCTAATTGCTTATGGAAAGACTGACTCCCAAAAAAGACCGGCATTAGCACCAACTAATACCGGTTGATTTTGTCCCCATGATAAAGCGCTAACCCAACATGGGAAATTTGATAACAACCTGGTAATCCCAGGTCATTATTAACATCTAAATTTCAAATTTATGAAAAAAAACCTAACGAAATGCATCCCTGATTTTGGATGCAGAAAACTAATTCGAATTATGAAACTGACAATTATTTTCTTAATGATTGGAATAGTGGCATTTAGCTCTGAAAGCTATTCGCAGTCTCAGCGCCTTAATTTGGATATGAAAAATGCGCAAATAGTTGATGTCTTAAATGCGATTGAACAGCAAAGCGAATTCTATTTTTTCTTCAAAAACGATGAAATTAGTGGTGTTCAGAAGGTTAATGCTCAATTTCAGAACGAAACGATTGATAAAATTCTGTCCCAAATATTGAATAATACAGGTCTGAGTTATAAAATTGTGGATAGGTATATTGTCATTAGCCCAAGTACTGATTCAACCGGAAGTCAACAGATAGATATCCAAAAGGTCCTGGGAAAAGTCACTGACACTTCCGGAGCTCCTATACCTGGTGTCGCTGTATTAGTTAAAGGTACAACCCAGGGAACCATTACTGACGCTGATGGGAATTATACTCTTTCAAATGTTCGTGGTGACGCTTCATTGGTTTTTTCATTTGTTGGAATGAAAGCCCAGGAAATTCCTGTTGCAGGAAAAAACACGCTCAATGTTATATTGGAGGCAGAAACCATTGGAATTGAGGAGGTGGTTGCTATAGGCTATGGGACGATGAGAAAAAGTGATTTAACAGGTTCGGTTTCACAGATTGGGGAATCATCTGTTATACAGCGTTCAACAACCTCGCTTACAGATGCATTGCAAGGCGCGTCGGCTGGATTGAATGTTGGTCAGGTAAATACAGTTGGAGGGCAACCGTCAATCACCATCCGGGGGAGAACTTCCATTTCAGGTGTGCAAAATCCATTAATTGTATTAGATGGCGTTATCTTCCGGGGCAGATTAATAGACATCAATCCGAATGATATCAGTACAATTGATGTTTTAAAGGATGCAAGCTCGACTGCTATTTACGGTTCGCAGGCTACAAATGGCGTTATTATTGTTACTACGAAGACAGCAAAAGCAAGTAAAAAGCCAATAATAAACTATACTTGTAGTTATTCTTTTCAGGAACCCAGCAAAAATTTTGAAACGGAAAGCCCCGAAGAATTCCTTCAACGGGTTGAAGCTGCATATTTTTTTGATAGTCGGACAGAGGAATCGGGCTATCTTGAACCGAATGGAACCTGGGACATAACTACTATTTTCCCGACACCGGAACAGCTTGATGCTTATTCAAACAATAAGCCGACAGATTGGTACAATCTCCTCACTAATGATAATATGTTCGCATTTACGCATAATTTATCGATGGCAAACCGAAATGAAACAAGCGGATATTTTATTTCAATGGGATATACCGAGCAGCAGGGCTACATGGTAAACGACGATTATAACAGATGGAATGCAAGGATTAATATTGATAATTCATTGACTGATTGGATGAAAATTGGTGTCCAGTCTTTTTTCACTTCGAGCGATTATTCTGGTTTAAACATTGCTCCTTCCCAGATTTATAATCATGCTCCTTTTGCTCCTGCATACAATGAGGACGGCTCTTATGTCACATCACCCAATAGTACAACGATAAATCCATTGTATGTAATGGAAGCTGACAATCTAGATAAAAATATTAATCTTTTTGGAAATATCTATGCGGACATTAACATCCCATTTATCAAGGGACTATCTTTTAGAACAAACTTTGGAACAAATTATTATACGACAAGTGATTATACTTTTCAAACTTATGCGGATAGCTTTATTGGGCGTGGAGCCAAGAGTGAGGGAAGACGTACAGAATGGTCAAATGATAATATTCTTACCTATAAAAGAAGTTTCAATGAAAAACATGACGTGAATATAATGGCGGGGTATGGTCGTGAAAAAAGGGAATACACATCAACTACAGCTACAGCAACAGGTTTTAATTCACATGTTCTAGGGTATAATAATTTACAGGCAGGAACTGCTGAGTTACAAACAGCAGCTTCAGATGCATGGTTGGAATCATCTCTTTATTATATGGGGAGAATTCATTACAGATATGATGATAAATACCTATTCACCGGCACTATTCGGAGAGATGGTTTTTCAGGTTTTAGCGAAAAGCATAAATATGGAGTATTTCCCTCCGTTGCTTTAGCTTGGGATGCTTCAAAAGAAACATTTTTAAAAGATAATTTGCTCCGAGAATTTGATCAGTTTAAAATTAGAGTATCATACGGAGCAAATGGAAACCGGACTATTGGACGTTATCAAACCCTAGCAAAAGTGGGAGACGGTTACAGGTATGTAGATGCTGATGGTGTCTCGCTTTATGCAAAGGATATTGCTACCCTGGCAAGTCCAAATCTAAAATGGGAAACTACTACGGGGATTAATTTCGGACTAGATTATTCCGTATTGAACAGCCGTTTGAGCGGCTCAATAGAATATTATAGTAATAATACCACGGATCTCCTATATAATGTTGATATTCCCGGAATTTCAAGATTTCAAACTTTCCCGGACAATTTGGGTAAACTGCACAACAATGGTATCGAACTTGCAGTTTCGTCGGTAAATATCAATAAGTCGGATTTTAAATGGACATCCCAATTTAATTTTTCAAGAGTTCGCGATGAACTAAAAGAACTCCTTGGTTTTGATAACGATGGCGACGGGAAAGAAGATGATTTGGTTTCCGAGGGCCTGTTCATCGGAGAATCTTTAGGGACCATTTACACTTACTATACGAATGGGGATATTTGGCAATTTGGTGATGAAATTCCTGCTACCGCAGATGTTGGTAGTTATAAAATTGAGGATTTTAAAGAGGATGGGGTGATAGACCCTGATGACAGAAAGATCATTGGTTATAATGAACCATCATATCGATTTAGTATTGGGAATGATTTTACCTATAAAAACTGGGAGCTCTCCATTTTTATCAATTCTGTTCAGGGAAGTGATAAATATTATTTAGGTCAGGATGAGTTTGATTTTATTTATCCAAATTCAACCGCTTGGAATCGGGACCTCTTTCCCCGGAATATGGATTTTTGGCTGCCGGAAAATCCGGATGCAAGGTATGAACGATTGGGGGTTGAAATAGCAGGAGGCATAAAAGCCTGGCACTATATTCCAAGGAGTTTTATCCGGCTCCAGGATGTAAATTTAGCATACGACTTTAAATCCAATTTTTTAAATAAATACCATATTCAGAGCCTACGCTTGTATTTTCATGGAAAAAATCTTTATACCTGGACAAAGTGGCCCGGGTGGGATCCTGAAACAGGAGAAGGTATAACACGGTCCGGAAGACCAGTTACGAGAAGTTTTACATTTGGTATTGATGTTAAATTTTAAATCTTACTAAAATGAAAAATATTAAAATTCTATTTATATTAGCTATTACTGTTCTTTTTTCATGCGATGATAAAGAATTCTTAGAAGAAGTTCCATTAAGTATTTATACGCCTGAAAATTCTTTTATTACACCTTCGGATTTTGAAGCGGGAATTAATAATTTATACCATTCATTTCGTCTTGGTCTTTATACTACAGATAACGATTTCGCAACTCCTCCCCGTTCAAAAGTAGAAGGTACGGATTTAACGGGATGGTCGCAAAATGCAGGCAATTACCCGGATCAATTAACGCCTACAAGTGGATTTGTTTATAGTTCTTACTGGCAACCTGCTTATAAAATTATATATCAAGCCAATGTAATTGTTGGATATTCCGATTCTGAAGAAGCAGAATTAACTGAACAGGAAAAACTGGAGATTCAGGCTGAAGCAAGATTCTTTCGGGGGTATATGTTTAAACTATTAGCAAATTTTTATGGTGGTGTACCCATTGTTCTGGAAGAAACAAAAGAACCCAAAAGGGACTATGTCAGGGCATCCCGGGCAGAAGTTTATGAGCAGAGTGTTGCTGATTTAAAGTTTGCGGCTGAAAATTTGCCTGGAATAAGTGAGGTTGCCAGTTATCGCATAAGTAACCTGGTAGCTTATCATGCCCTGGCAGAAGCATATATCTGTCTGAAACAATGGGATAATGCTATCCAGGCTGCAAGTGTAGTTATTGATGATCCAAACACTTCATTAATGACCGAAAGATTTGGAGCTCGTATGGATGACGAGTTTATACCTGAGATACCATGGGCAAATGGAGGAGACGTTTATTGGGATTTATTCCGGGATGGAAACTTCAACCGATCGGCTGGTAACACAGAGGCCCTCTGGGTAGTTCAGTTCGATTATTATGCTCAGGGAGGAAGTAATGGCGGTACCAGGTGGGAAACCTGGGCAAATCCACAGTTATATAATCTACAAGTGCTTAATAATAATGGTAAAGCGATAAAATTAATTCCAAGTGTAAATACCTATTATGGAGGAAGAGGAAACGGACACATCAATTGTAGTGAGTATTTCTTAACACAAATTTGGAATGATAGTGGTTTTGATCAGGATATCAGAAATTCAGATCATAACATTATCCGCGATTTTAAGGTGAATAATCCAGCCTCAGATCATCATGGGAAATGGATATATGCAGACAACCTAAATCTTAAAATCAATAATCAAAATCGAGTGGTTTTCCCGCTAATTGCCAAAGTAAGTAGCATGGGAGACCATCCCAAGGATTTATGGCTTGAGGATCAGACAGTTGTGGGGAGTATGATATCACAGGGACCGTTGGCAAATACGACATATCATGATGAGTATCAAATAAGATTAGCTGAAACTTACCTTGTAAGGGCAGAAGCTTATTTGGGCAAAAACGATCTGGTAAAAGCAGCAGCTGACATAAATGTCATACGTAGCCGGGCACAAGCTCCGGCGATTGAAGCTTCGGACGTTGACCTGGACTATATTCTGGACGAAAGGGCCAGGGAACTATATGGTGAGGAAAACCGCATGGAAACCTTGTTAAGATTAGGCTTACTTGTCGAAAGAAACAACAAATATAATCCTCAATTCGATTTTTACGATCATCAGAATCTTTGGCCAATTCCATTTGGTGAAATTGAAAAGAATACGGAAGCTGTTCTGGAACAAAATCCTGGTTACTAAAGATCACCATTCTAAGTAGTAAATTTTTATTGTCAGTAATTGCCCCGGCCCTTTAGTTGTAATTTTCTTTGCACAGTTAATAAGGCCGGGGTATCTGACAACAGAATTGAAATAATCTCATCCCATAAATTATGTTAATAAAAAATGACATTGCTATAAAATTTGTACAGAATCTTTGCTATTATCTCAATTCACTACTATATTCATTTGTGACAAATAGCAGATATGGTAGCGTTGGTATTTTGTTCTTTGTGTTTTTTAATCATTGTTATACTGTAAATGCCCAGGGAAATGGTAGTTTAAGCGGATTACAGGAATTACAAATATTTCAGGATAACCAAAATCCAAAGGCTATTTTTTTTCGTGAGCCTGAACAAAATGGGCGAAAAGAAACTACAGATTGGAACGAATGGTATCCTGCATATTGCAGTTTAATGGGATTTGTTGGTAAAGCGGTGAAGGAAGAGGTAACTGTGGATAATTTTGAACAGGTGCGCAATTACTTCAACGAATTAAAAGCATTACATCCCGAACAGGCTGTAATAGTCCATATATGTGGAAGAGGGAGGGATCCTCATTTCGCGAGGCAACCTTTTTTTGCAGGTCATTGGGTTTATTATAACGGAGCAATAATAGAAGAGAGTGTACCGGCCGAGGAGGGAGAAACGGTAATAAAAGTTTCAAACCCAAATCTTTTCAAGAAAAATGTTGGGCTAACTGATCATAAAATAAATGAAGACATTGGACTTTGTAAACTTGCACCGGACGGAAAACCTGATTGGAGTTATAGTGAACAGGTAAAACTTATTGACATTGATTATCAAAATAAAACGATTACTGTCGAGAGGGGAGCTTATGAAACTAATCCGTTGGAATTTAACGGTGGAGAAGCTTATGCTGCAGCCCACGTTTCTGAAGGGCCTGAAGGCTCAGATTCATATAATTGGAGATGGTACTATAATCATTCAACCTTGAGTCCTAAAGATAAAAACGGAAAGCAGGCAGGAGATATTTATGCTGAACAATTAGCCGGCTGGTTTAAGAAAGATAGTCTTTTTGAAAATTTTGATGGGGTCGAATTTGATGTTCTCCATCATGTTCCTATGATTTCAGGCCTGTCGGCTGCACGCGGAATGGACTTTGATGCAGACGGAATTGCCGACGGAGGATTAATTGATGGTTACCCAACATATGGAGTTGGAGCAATAAAATTTCTAAAAAAACTTCGAGAGTTGATGGGAAACGAAAAGCTGATTATGGCCGATTATGACCGGTGGTTTCATCAGCGTTCTGTCGGTATACTCAATGGAACCGAACATGAAAATTTCCCGACAGGTGATGATGATGATGATTTTAATGATTGGGGAGGTGGGATTAACCGGCTTTTGTTTGCCGCAGAAAACTCACAATCACCCCAGTTCAATTATATCAAATCAAAAAAAGACGACGACCGGATTGCTGATATCAGGCTTGCTTTTGCGGCCGCTGTAATTTGCGATGCGACCATTGCAGAGACCATTCCGAGTGGACGGACAGAACTGAGTGAAAATGTTTTTGTTTGGGATGAACTAAAAAAAGGGACAGAAAATGAACTTGGATGGCTAGGCCATCCGGTTGATACTGTTATAAGGCTCGCTACTCAAAGTACAAATGTTCTTGATGGTGTTGATATAAATGAAAAAATAGTATCATCAAACTGTCAGATAAACGATGAAGGCGGAGAACTGATATTGACAAAAAATTATGATGCTCAAGAATTTTTACAGTTTCAGCTCGGTAATTTAAATTGTCCGGGGCAGGATCTGTTTATTCGGGCCACAGTCAAAGCTGACCCCATGGCCAATTATCCAAGTGAAACCGCCAGAATAATGCAGGTCGCTGTTGCCGGGGGAGTGTACGGATCTAATGATGGAAATTTCATGAATAATGTAAATCTGGTGCTTGACGATTCTTTTGAAAGAGTAATTGATAATACCTCTATGATGCATGAAAACGCTTTTAATGCAGGGTTTTATTTTCGTCAGTTCAATAATCCCGCTACCCTGACATTTAATTTTGAAGGAAACGAGCCGGTCACTATCTCCGATATCGAAATATATGCAGCTCCTGATGTCTTGGTTCGTAAGTTTGAAGGAGGTCTTGTCATTGCCAATCCTTCTAAACACGAGGTGGAAATTGATCTTGACGAAATATGGCCAGGTGAAAGGTTCACGCGATTAAAAGGCTCCGGGGATCAAGATCCTTTTGTTA
This sequence comes from Gaoshiqia sediminis, assembly GCF_025907915.1. Taxonomy (GTDB): domain Bacteria; phylum Bacteroidota; class Bacteroidia; order Bacteroidales; family Prolixibacteraceae; genus Gaoshiqia; species Gaoshiqia sediminis. The sequence goes on along the minus strand of NZ_JAPAAF010000025.1, from coordinate 29,912 downwards.
ATGATGGACAAGAAGTCAGTGGTAAAGTAAAAATAGATAAACTTGACGGACTGTTCCTTGTGCGCGAAACAAATACTACAGGCATAGTGGAACCTAAAAAAGAGGAGAGCGGTTTTTGGGTTTACCCTAATCCAGCAAAAGATTTTATTTCCATAGAGCTCCAATCGTTATTTAAACAGCTATACTTATTCGATTATTCGGGAAGGACAGTCATGGAAATTACTCCTTTGGAACAAGAGCATATCCGCATTAGTACAGAAGCCATGACTCCCGGAATTTATCTCATCAAAGCTTTAAGGAGAGACGGGACAAGTACTTCTCAACAGTTAGTTATAGGGAAGTAATACTTATGTAAAAAAATACTAAACTTATTAAATTATAAAAGTATGATTTTAAATTATTTAAAAGAGGAGTGTAAACATCTGTTACAGAATGAATTCAGAGGTTTATCCTGTGGCTGCAGAAAATATCGCATCATATCTTTTCTAGCTCTTTTCTTTTTTCATCTTTTTGTTAGTGCGCAGGTGAATAAAAGTTCCCAGTTGAGCCAATTGCGTATCCTCAGGAATGATCAAAATCCTATCGTATATTTTTTTCGAGATTCTGAGCAAATAGGAAGACAATCTTCTACAACCTGGGAAGAATGGTATCCGGCTTACAGCAGTCTTATGGGAGTCGAAGGCAAAGCGCTTCCCGAGGAAGTCACAACGGGTGATTTCGGGCAGGTGCGCAAATATTTTAATAGTTTAAAAGGCTTACATCCGGAACAAGCTGTAATTCTTCACATTTGCGGGAGGGCCAGAGATCCACAATTTGAGACTGATCCTTTTTTTGCGGGCCATTGGCTTTACTATGAAGGTGCAGTTATTGAGAAGGATTTACCAGCGGAAGAGGGCATAACAGAAATCAGGGTAAGTGATATAAGTCTGTTTAAAAACTATATTGGAAATAAGAAAGAAAAAAGGATTGAAGACATTGGTCTTTGCCGGTTTGATGCAAACGGAAAGCCAGACTGGAATTATAGCGAACAGATCAGGCTTATTGAGGTAGATTACCTAAAGGGTACTATCAAAGTGGAACGAGGTTGTTACGGGACCAGTCCAAAAGCCTTCAAAGCAGGAAGTTCATACGCTGCCTCCCATGTGTATGAAGGGCCGGGAGGAGCTGTGTCAAATAACCTTAGATGGTATTATAACCATGCAACCGTAAGCCCACGTGACAAAAATGGGAAACAGGCGAGTGATGTTTTTGCTGAGCAATTAGCAGGGTGGTTCACAAAGGGCGGATTGCTTGAAAAATTCGATGGGCTAGAATTTGACGTGCTCCATCATGTACCTGTTCCAAATGTTTCGGATGGTCGAGGACTAGACTATGATGCAGATGGTCACCCTGACGGAGGTTTATTGAACGGTTATCCAAGCTATGGGATTGGCGCAATCAATTTTTTGAGAAAACTGCGAAAACTGATGGGAGATGATAAGTTGATCATGGCAGACAATGACCGCTGGTTTCATCAACGATCGGTTGGAATTCTCAACGGAATCGAACATGAAAAATTTCCAACGGGGGGTGATGATGCAGCATTTGAAGATTGGGGCGGCGGTATAAACAGGCTCATGTTCTGGAATGTCAATTCGAGAAAACCCGTTTTCAATTATATTAAATCCAAACCAAGTGACGAACGCATCGCTGATATCAGACTGGCATTTGCTGCAGCAGTAATTTGCGATGCAGGGATTTCCATGACCATACCCAGTGGAAGAAAAGAACTTGGAAATGAAATTTTTATTTGGGATGAACTCCGTAAGGGCCAGGAAAATAAACTTGGATGGTTGGGGAAAGGACTGGGGCCTGCAAAAAGACTCGCTACTGAATCAATAAACCTACTGGAAGGAGTAGATTTAAAGGAAAAAATAAAATCAGCCAACTGCTTAATAGACTTTGATGGGGGAACAATGAAATTAAATAGGAAATCAAGCGACCTCGGGTTTATGTATTTTCGGATTGGTGATTTTGGTTGTAAAGGGAAAGATTTGTTTGTCTCAGCTACGGTAAAAGCAGATCCCATGATTAATTATCCTATGGAATTTGCAAGAGTAATGTATGTTGATGCTGCCGGTGGGCCCAGAACTTCATATGACGGCGAGGTAATTACAAATTACTCACTTGTTCAAGATAAAACTTTCGAGCGGGTTTTGAAGAACATGTCTCAGATGAATGAAAAACCGTTTACTGCAGGGTTCTATTTTCGTGAGTTTAAGAATCCGGCTGAGTTGACGTTCAATTTTGAGGGGAATGAGTCGGTGACAATATCCGATATCGCTATTTATGCCGCGCCAGACGTGATTGTCCGGCAATTTGAGGGAGGGCTTGTTATCGCTAATCCATCCGAGCATGAAGTAACTGTTGATCTTGAAAAAATATGGCCAGGAGAAAAGTTTCGCAGGTTGAAAGGTTCCCCCGACCAGGATCCTGTTACAAATAACGGGCAGGAGGAAAATGGGAAAGTCACTTTGGGAAAACTTGATGGATTATTCCTGGTTCGACAGAGTGATAGATAATGGTAAGTTATTTTATGACAGGTTTATGTAGATCTATTGATTAGCCTGACATCTATGTTAATAATTTATTTTGCACATTAGTTAATATAAAGAAAATGAAACTATTTAGTAAGTATATAAGCAAAACCATACCTCTTTTTGCTCTTGCTTTATATTCTTGTTCGAATGATAAAGCAGAACAGAGAAAACAAAGAGAAGGCTTAGATGACAGAAAACAACCCAATATTTTATTTGCCATATCAGATGACCAATCATTTGGGCATACCAGTTTTGGTGGATCTGAATATATAAAAACCCCTGCATTTGACAGAGTTGCCCGGGAAGGAATTTATTTCAGTAATTGCATTGCCGGTTCGCCAGGGTGCGCACCATCGCGGAGTACTATCGTTACCGGTCGTTATCACTGGCAAAATGAGCAATCGGGGCAACATGCTTCTTCCTGGATGAAAAAACATATTCCTTTCATTGATTTGCTGGATGCCAATGGTTACGTAACAGGTCGTACCGGAAAAGGAGTTGCTCCATTTCAGTATGCCCGGAATGAGCAGGATTCTTTGTGGCGTGCTACTGATGCGGGGGGCATAACATACAGCAATATAAGTTATGAGAAAGGATCACCGGGAGATGAGAGGACAGCAGGAGGGATTAGTACAATAAACTATTTTGAGAATTTCAAATATTTCATGGAGAATGTGCGTGGAGAAAAACCTTTTTTCTTTTGGTTTGGTGCACACGAACCTCACCGCTCATATGAACAGGACTCCTGGAAGCGAAATGATAAGAAAACGGAAAATGTGAAAGTACCGGGATTTTTCCCCGATCGTGAAATTGTAAGAGGCGATTTGCTTGACTATGCAGTAGAAATTGAGTGGTTCGACCTTCATTTACAGCGTATGTTAACCTATTTGGAAGAGATAGGTGAATTGGAAAATACCATTGTTATTGTAACTGCTGATAATGGCATGCCCTTCCCAAGGGCAAAGGCTAATGCGTATGAGTATGGGATTCATGTTCCATTTGCGGTCCGCTATCCAAAGTCATTTCCAGGAGGCAGGATTGTGGATGATATGATAAGTTTTGCCGATTTAGCACCAACGATACTCGAAGTGACCGGCACAAGCCCTGAGGGAATGCTTCCTGTTTCCGGCGAAAGTATCCTTCATATTCTAAAATCAAAAGAAACTGGAATTGTTGATCCATCCAAAAAGTATGTGTTTACTGGACGTGAAAGGCACTCTTCATCCAGGTATTTGAACTGGGGATATCCGCAACGTGCAATCCGGTCCCAGGATTTTCTGCTAATCTGGAATTTGAAACCGGAACGCTGGCCAGCCGGTGCTCCTCAGCGTATTGTGAAAGGGACAACAGACCAACTCTGGCCTATGTATGGCCTCGATGACATGGGGATCCATCATTCGGACTGGGCCTTTACTGATATTGATGCAGCCCCGACAAAGTCATATATTATTGAAAACTGGCAGGATGAGGAAATTAATCCATTCTTTGAATTGGCACATGGTAAGCGTCCTGAGTTTGAACTCTTCAATGTTCAAAATGATCCTTTTTGCCTGACTAATCTTACGGGAAAGCCTGATTACGAGGAAACAGAAGAAGAGATGAAAAGGGCCCTAATGAAAGAATTAACAAGATCAGGAGACCCAAGGATAGTTGGACCAGACAAGGAAATTTTTGATTCTTATAAAAGATATAGTCCTATTCGGGATTTCCCAAATCCTGCTGAATAATACTGTTTTCGATGAATTGAACCAATAGACTAAAATCAAGTAAAGCAATTGATTATGAAAAACTCTGATAGACTCGAAAAAGTGGAAACAGGTTCTTCTTCCAACAGAAGAGACTTTTTGAAATCCACCGGGATGTTGACCGGTGGAAGCATGCTGGGGAGTTTAATCGCATCCCCGCTTCTTGCAAATATAAATTCTTCCGGGACCAAGGATGGCCGACAGGATATTTTTTACTGTGATATGATCGGCGAAGAGGTTAAAAGTGAACTGTCGTACTGGGAATCCTTGTTGTTCAGATGTTACCAAGGGATCGTTAACCGGCATTCGGCAAAGGTCTATTTCAATACGTATGAAAGGGGTATTTTCCTGGATTGGTATAAAAAATATGGCCATCTGAATTTTAAGAAATTTGGCGATCCCTATGCATTATTGAACGAACTTGGCTGGGAGGGTGTGAACGGTTACGTTGTCGTTGATCCGCTGGCGCCCGAGTCAATTAATATTGCTGCGAATTATGCCAGTCTAGAAAACCTTTTGCCGGTGACTGAAGAATTGCTGAAGGGCAAAAAACTACCCGGTTTAGCAGTCAGGCGTGATTTGAGAGAAGCGGTCAATGGGATAAAATTCAGGAACTTGAACAGATTGGAAACCTACCAATGGGTTTATGAAAATCAATGGCCGGACGCAAGTCGTGATCTGGTAACCATACTGAGTGGTGCTGAATACAAAAACGGGAAGCTGGAAACCAATTTTTATACGTCAAACAATTCACGCGACTATCCGGTAGCTGAACGGGCGCTGTTTTTTGATCTTTCCAGCAATCCTACCCATAAAGAAGAGTATGCGCTGAAAGACAAGATTCTTTCGGAACTGAATCCTCATGCCACTGTTTGGGGCTGGCATGGCGCGAGAGATTCAGAACACCAGCACATTAGTCAAATGTCAAAGCATGGCAAAATTGCTGTTGGAGGTGCAAATGTCGTCCCGAACTTTTCTTTTCACAGCCGGGTAAAGGTTGAGAATGGCGTGAAGAACTTCAAAAAAAGGAATATTGAAAAAAAGATAGACAAATCGCTGAAAGATAAAATCTACCTGGCATTTATTTTATCAGATGGCGACTCGTTGAACCATCTGCTGCGCAATGCACATGGTGGACAATGGCTCAGCAAGGAACGGGGAAAAATTCCTTTCAACTGGGAAATGCAAACGAAACTCGCCGACATAGGTCCCGGAATCCTTGATTACTTTCAGGCTACGGCAACCGAAAATGATCATTTCGTAGCATCCGCATCGGGAATGGGATACACCTTTCCCGGTTTCATGCCAGCAGATAAACTTAAATCACATCTTTATGCCACCAAGCCTTATCTGCAAAAGACCGGTCTGAGTTCGTTGGTCGTACTGAACAGTTATCGTTCTCTTACGGAAGAAAAAATGGCAATCTACAACGAAGCTTTGGGGCCGGATATTACCGGGATTGTGCAGGGGTACACGCGTGCGCCGGGAATGGAGCGTATGTATGGAAGCTCCAAAGAGGATGGCAAAATTTCCGATTACATGGTATGGTTGTCCAACGCCTTGCCGATTGCTCATACGGATACGGTAGAAGACATGGAAGAATATTTGAACCTGCTGGCAAAAAGGCGGACGCAGCGGCCGTTGTTCGTTCCCATTCACATCCCACGAAGTTATTTCAAATATCCGGATATGGTCAAACTGATGGGCCGCCTGGATGAAAATACCTTTGAAGCGACAGATTGCAACAGCTTCTTTGCCCGGTTCGCCGCGGCACGTACCAACCAGATTGGCCTGAATCTTCCCGAATATTTTATGCCGGAGTCTGTTGTGCTTCGCAACGGTCGGTTCAATAAAATCTTCGTTCGGTTGCAAAATTTTGGCGATGAAAAAGTGGAAGCTCGCGTACATCTAAAGTTAACCTGCGAGGCTTGGACGGATCCTTCCACATCGTCGCAAACGCTGGAAATTGAAGGTAAAGATCAGGCAGAAATTGGCTTAACGGTCAATTTGCGAAACAAAGAAGGCAGAGGCAAGGGGGAACTGGAATATCTGGTAAATAATAATTCCGTAATTAAGATCCCAGTAAGTTTTATATAATAATATTAAAAAAGCAGAGTTATGAAAAATAGTTTTTTCCTAAAATCAGAAGTGTTGTACAGTTCGATTATGTTAATTTTTTTGTTGGCTTCTTGCAATAAGAATGACGACGATAGTAGTGATGATGCACCAGCAAATATTGAAATTACCAGCATAGAGCCTGCCTCTGCTCAAGTTGGGGAAAACGTAGTTGTCAAAGGAGTAAATATGCTTTCAGTAATTTCTATAAAGGTTGGAGACCTTGATGCTGCTTTTAATGCGACGTCAGATTCAATAATTGAAATTACCATACCACAACAAGCCCAACTCGGATTGAATACATTAACTTGTGTGAACGACATCGAAACTTATACAACATCTGATGAAACTTTAAAATTCTATGTTATTGAATCGAATAATGAGCTCATCATGACGTTTGATGGGAACGATGCAGGCATTTACAATGGATTAGCAGATAAAGAAGAATCAACGGCATATGGAACGTCAGATGACCAGGATGTAATCGCTAATGCTGTTGGTTTGCCTAACTCGATTGATGGCAATTTTTTCCATTTTGAAGGATATTGTAGTGCAGATCTTTCAGGAACTTATGCTGCTACAACATGGAACAGCGACCTAATGTCACCGGGGACATATGCCGATTTTTTCTCAGATGTTTCACTTCAGGATGTCTATTTCAATATTCAGGTGAATATTGGAGATTTACCTCAGGGATATGATGGTAAGTTGTTTGGTTTAAAAGTGAGATTTGATGGAGATGATTACAAATTTATTCCAACTGTATCTGATTTAGCTAAATTGGGGGGCACTCCAAACGAAGACGGGTGGTATAATTTGAACATTCCTATGACTTCTTTCATTGACGACGCTGAGATTGGTACTTTCGAAATGAGCCAAATGCAACGGTTTGGTGTTGAGGTTCAAAGAAGTTATGGAACGGGAGGCACAAATGGTGTTCCATTGACAGAAGCTGATGGTGGTGTTTTTTACTCTTTGAGTTTTGACAATGCCAGATTATCAATTGGAGGGCCTTATCTCTTCAATTAGAAATATTGATGATCTAAAATTATTAGTTGCCTTAAGTTAAATAAGGAACTGAAAGAACAATTTATATCCTTGGCAATAAGCGTTTAACTGTAAATAAGCCTTCATAACCATGAGGTTCACATTCCGATGTTGTAAAAGGAGGAAAGCTCATGTTGCTAATGGGGCCGAGACCGAATAAAAACTGGGGAAGCGATCCAACTGCCGCACCTCCATCAACGCCGCCTTCAATGCAAGGTTTTGAGTAATTCACCGCAAAAATACAGTTTATGAAAACGAAAAACTCATGGCAAAAGGTTTTATTGACAGTCTGGATCTTAAAGATTTCCATCTTGGGCTACGCACAACTGGACACTGTAGATATCTATCCAGCAAAGAAAGAAGCGCTGAAGTACCTTAGCCGAGGTGAAACTGTCGAAAAGTTCGGGAAAATTTCCGATGCAATCTGGTCTTATGCAGAATTAGGGTTGCAAGAGTACAAATCCTCCCGACTTCTGGAAGAGACGCTGAAAAAGGAAGGTTTTACGGTGGAAACGGGTTTGGCAGGCATGCCTACCTGCTTTGTGGCATCCTATGGGTCCGGTAAGCCGGTAATCGGGATATTGGCTGAATTTGACGCGCTGCCAGCGCTTTCACAAAAAGGCCGCGTTGCCAGTCGGGAGGCTTTGATTGAAGGCGCGCCGGGACATGGTTGCGGACACAACACGATGGGGACAGCAGTAACGGCAGCAGCTATCGCCATTAAAAAGTCAATGGACAAGTATGATATCCGGGGAACGATTAAAGTTTTCGGATCTCCCGGCGAGGAGAACCTCATTAGTAGACCTTATATGATCTGCGCCGGATTGTTTGACGGCGTGGACGCAGTTATTGATAATCACAGCGATTACAAATTTGGAACGGGATATGGTGTGAAAGGAAGCGCGATGTATTCTGTCATTTTTTCATTCCATGGAAAAACAGCACATGCAGCATCTGCCTGGAAGGGAAGAAGTGCGTTGGATGCCGTTGAATTGATGAATGTTGCCACGAACTACTTGCGGGAGCATTTGCACTTTGGGCACAGAATGCATTACGTCATAACGGAAGGTGGGGAGTTTCCCAATGTGATCCCTAACGTAGCCCGGGTGTGGTATTATCTCAGAAACAGCGATGAACGAATCGGGGAAATGTACAGGCGAGTGGTCAATTGCGCGAAGGCCGCAGCTCTGGCAACCGACACGGAGATGGAGATCAGGTGCCTGACCGCTATCCATCAGCTACATGCCAACAAGGCTGCCGCAGAATTATATCAAAAAAATATAGAATTAGTTGGTATGCCTAAATGGACGGAAGATGAAGAGGAATTTGCCCGACAGCTTCAGGAAAATCTCGGAGCAGAAATGAAAGGAATGCCTGAAAACGTTGATCCGATCAAATCATTTTCAGGGCCTTTTACTGGCGGAGGTTCAACCGATGTCGGCGATGTATCGCTGATTGCACCGACAGCGACAATCGTTTTTCCCGGCGGAGTTCCCGGAAAAATTCCGCATCACTGGTCTTCTGTGGCATGCAATTATGGCTCCACGGCCTGGAAAGGACTCAATGCAGGCGCCAAAGCAATGGCCGCTTCTGCTATTGATCTTCTGACAAAGCCAGATGAGCTGAAAAAAATACGAATTGAATTTGAGGCATATTCTAAAGAGCATCCATATAAAACATTTCTTCCGGAAGATGCTAAAATTCCGCTGGATATTAACAGTGCTTTAATGCAAAAATGGAGGGGGAAAATGGAGGATTTATACTTGAATTATAAATAAAAATTATTGATATGAAAATTGAATCACTATTACTATCTGTTTTGTTAATGCCTTTGAGCGTATTTGCCCAACCGCTTGAAATGCAACAAAAATTTGATCTAAAGAAAGACCGGGTATTATATACAATCGGTTACAGTCATCTGGATACAGAATGGAGATGGGATTATACGGCATCAATCGATGAATACATCAAAAACACGATGGACGAGAATTTTCTCCTGTTTGAAAAGTATCCTGAATACGTTTTCAACTTTACGGGGTCGCGCCGTTACAAAATGATGAAGGAATATTATCCTGAAAAGTATCAGAAAGTCAAAGAATATATTGAAAAAGGAAGATGGCATATTTCCGGTTCTTCAGTGGAAGAAGGGGAGGTAAATGCATCGTCATCAGAGTCAATTATTCGCCAGGTTTTGTATGGCAATGATTTTTTTCGAAAAGAATTCGGAAAGGAAAGCTACGATTATATGCTGCCTGATTGTTTTGGTTTCATCGGCAGCGTTCCTTCTGCATGGCATCACTGTGGACTATTGGGATTTTCAACTCAAAAATTGAAATCAGGCGCTGCAATCGATCTTCCCTTTAATGTTGGAGTATGGAACGGACCGGATGGGAAAGGAATAATAGCATCATTAATCGGAACGAGTTATACCCGGGGGGTTGAAGAAGATTTAAATAAAAGCGATTTATTTAATGAACGGATTGAATCGAATTTAAAGAAATCGGGGTACGCTTTTGATTACGTTTATTACGGTATTGGAGATAAAGGTGGCGCCCCCCGCGAAAATGATGTGCGAAATGCTGTTCGAAATGCGAATAGTTCAGATGGAAAATTTAAGGTTGTTCTGACTTCAACTGACCAAATGTTCAAGGATATTTCACCGGAAATTCGAGAAAGTTTACCTGAATATTCCGGCGATCTGTTACTGACTCAACATAGTGCCGGTTCCCTCACTTCACAAGCGTTTTTAAAGCGAATGAACAGGAAAAACGAGAATTTGGCTCAATCGGCAGAACAAATGGCGTCGGTTGCTTCTTCTCTTATGAAAACAGAATATCCCCAGTCAAAACTTAACTGTTCCTGGGAATTGGTTTTGGGAAGCCAAATGCATGATATTTTGCCAGGAACAGCGATCCCTTCCGCCAATGAACTTGCTTATAATGACGAATTTATTGCAGAAAATGGATTCTCCGAGACCCTTAAAAATGCATTAAGTACAATTTCTTCACAACTCAACACCCAAGTGGAAGGGAGAGCAGTCATCGTTTACAACCCGGTTGCAGCTGACAGGGATGATATCGTAACGGCAGAGTTGGAATATTCGACTCTGCCCCACAATATTAAAGTCTTTGATACCAACGGGGAAGAAGTGCCTTCACAGGTTCTGTCTAAAAACGGGAATAAACTGAAATTTATCTTCCTGGCAGAAGTTCCGTCAATGGGTTTGGCCGTATTTGATGTTCAGGAAGCAAATGCAATACGGGAAGAAAACACCAAACTGACGGTAACTTCTAACTCAGTCGAAAATGAATACTATAATATTAAAGTTAATGAAAATGGTGATATTGCGAGTATTTATGATAAAAAACTAAAAAAAGAATTATTATTGAGACCGGCTCGTTTGGAATTTCTTTATGAAAAACCCAATAGTGCCCCGGCCTGGAATATGACATGGGAAAATCGCCAAAATCCTCCGATTGATTATTTTGATGAAGTTGCTGAAATAAAAGTATTAGAAAACGGCCCCGTCAGGGTAGCTTTAAAAGTAATTCGGAATAAAAGAAACACAGAAATTGCTCAAATTATAAGTTTGGGTACAGGGAGTGCAGGAAAAAGAGTTGAGATAAATAACCAAATCGATTGGCAATCAACGTCAGTAAGTTTAAAAGCCTCCTTCCCTTTGGTGGCAGAAAATGAAAATGCTACTTACAATATGGGAGTTGGAACAATTCAGCGTAATACCAATCATTCAAGGAAGTTTGAAGTTCCTACAAGGCAATGGTTTGATTTGACAGATAAGACAGGTGATTTTGGAATATCGATTTTAGAAGATTGTAAATATGGTTCCGATAAACCAGATAAAAATACTTTACGACTCACATTACTTTACACGCCTGGGATCAACGATATCAGATATTTTCATCAGGGTACTCAGGATTTTGGAATTCATGATATTAAATACGGAATATATAGCCACAAGGGGAATTGGAATGAATCTGAAACTCCGAAGCAAGCTGAATTTTTTAATAAGCCTTTAGTTGCCTTTGAAGCTCCAAAGCATCAGGGAAAACTTGGAAAATCTGTCTCATTTCTGGAATTTAATGATTCAAGTGTTGGGATGATGGCATTCAAAAAGGCCGAAAACAGTGATTATTATATTCTTCGTGTAAATGAATTGTTCGGAAAGGATCAAAAAAATATTGAGGCTTTATTTCAGGCAAATATAGTTGATGCCTATGAAGTTAACGGACAGGAACAACGGATCGGAGATGTTCATTTTAGTGAAAACAGGATAAGATTCGACCTTTCCCATTACACGATTGGAAGTTATGCTATAAAATTTGCTCCAGGTTCAAGTTTTAAAGATGTACAGTCAGTAGTTCAGTTGCCATATAATGAAGATGTTATGAGTTTTGATCGTAACAGGTTCGATGGTGTGATGAGTGAAGTCAGAGGTGAAGTCGAATTTGACAGGGTGTCGAATGTGAAAAAAAGTTATCCGGCAGAATTGGTTCCTGATGCGATTCTTAGCGAAGGCATTCGTTTTAGGATGGGTAGCAAAGAAGATATGCAAAACAATGTGGTAAGCTGTAAGGGACAGATCATTGAATTACCGGCTGGTAGCTATAATAAATTATACATTTTAGCAGCTGCGACTGGAGATGTTACAGATTATTTTTCTATTGGAGAAAAAAAGGTCGCTTTAAATATCCAGAATTGGTTAGGTTTCATTGGTCAACCCTATACGAGGATACTTAGCGCTGACGAAAAAGAAGTCCTTGCGGTAAATGATCCGTTTGTGAAAAACAGCAATATTGCGTGGTTTGCATCGCATCATCACAATCACTATCCATCAAAAAATGTAGCTTATCAATATTCGCACATATACAAATATGAAATCGATTTACCTGAAGGTTCTACAGAACTTACCCTGCCAGAAAACGAGAAGATTAAGGTTTTTGCAGTAACTGTTGCACAAAAAGAGGCCGATGACATTAAGTTGCTGCATTCGCTGACGGATAATTTTAAAGATAATAAGAAGTTTGTTCTGAGATAATAAGGTTTTTTGTCTTAAATAATTCACATCTGGCATGTTGAATAACGAACAAATTGAACTTTATAATGGTATTTGGCAAAGATTCATGGATGGTGATGAAGAGGCTCTTTCATCTATATATTTTGAATTTTACGACGTGCTTTTCAATTTTGGGATGAAATATTCATCCGATCGTTTTCTTGTTGAGGATTGTATTCAGAATTTGTTTGTCGATCTTCTGAGAAACAGGCACAAACAAAAACCGGTAACGAATATCAAATTTTACCTGCTGAAGTCGCTGCGGAACCAAATGGCTTCCGAAAGAAGGAAAACAAAAAAATTGTTGCCGGTCGGCGAACCAGGGGAAGCAGAATTCAGGATAAGCTATTCGGCTGAAAGTTCCCTGATTGCGATCGAAACAGATGAACTCCGGTCAATGTTTCTGAAAATGGTCACAGAAAAACTCACTATCCGGCAAAAAGAAGCGCTATACCTAAAATTCAATTGCGGATTTGATTATGTTCAGATTGCCGTAATGATGCAGATCAGTGTCGAATCGGCACGCACGATGATTTACCGGACCCTTAAATCGATCAAGGAGACATTTGGGTTAGAATGTTATTCAGACCTGATTTTATTCAGTTTGTTTCGGTCATTTTTTCAAAAAGCCAACTGATTGGTTTAAGCCTTTTTGTTGCATTTCTTCTGTATTTTCTTGAAAAACCTTGTCTATAAATTTCACTTTACCGCTACTTAGAAATGTAACACTTTAATAATGGGCGAAGAATTTCAAAAATACACTCTAGAAGATTTTTTGGATGATGCCAATTTTTGTAGTTGGGCAAGATATGAAAGATCGGAAATGGATGGCTTCTATAGTAAACAGTTAGTCAAATATCCTGAACAAAAGGAGGTCTTTGAGCTGGCAGGTGAATTAGTCAGGCTCTTTGATGATGAAAAGCTTATAACCCATCCGGATCGCAAATTGCAAATCTGGAGAAAGATAAACAGGGTATATCATCAAGATAACAAAATTACCAAAAACTATAAATTGATTTTTCGTTATGCCGCGGCTATTGTCTTGCTGTTTTCGTTCGCATCCTTGACCTGGTATTTCGTTTCATTAACCGACGAAGATGATTTTTTTTCATCCTATAGGCCACAAGAACTAACTGAAATGAGGCTTTTACTTGATAATGGTGATACAATAAATATCCAGGAAGAGCAGGCTGAAATTATATATGACCATGGTGGTAAGCAATTAATAATAAATGATGAGCTCGTACAGAAAAAGAAAAATACAACCAACCCGGTGTTGAACGAATTGACTGTTCCATTTGGCAAGCAGTCAAAAGTTGTGTTGTCTGACCTTACTGAAGTCTGGCTTAACGCAGGTTCCCGCCTGATATATCCTGCCTCATTCGAGGGGAAGAACCGGAAAGTAAAGTTGCAGGGAGAAGCATACTTCAAGGTTTATAAAGACAAATCGAAGCCATTTATTGTTGAGACAAATAATTCGAGCATAGAAGTGTTGGGTACGAGTTTCAATGTGAGAGCCTATCCCGGCGAAATGGCTGAAGAAACAGTTTTGGCAGAAGGCTCCATAAGGTTCAATCCGGGTAAAACAATCTTTGGGAAAAAACTCATAATGGAACCTGGACAGCTCGTAACAGTACCAAATGGGGATCATTCATATACCGTTTCAAAAGTTGATGTACGTGATTACACTTCATGGATTGATGGGGTGTTTGTATTCCATGAGGAATCTCTGGCTTCTCTATTAAAGAGGGTGTCGCAGTTTTACAACATCGAAATTGTGTGGATGAATGATGCAGAAAACAGGAAAATTTCAGGAAAACTTGATCTGAAAGATAATTATTTGCAGGTGTTAAATGCTCTGTCATTGATATCAAATGGAGTTTATTCAAAAGAAAACGGGAAAATATATTTTAGATTGAAGTAAGCATTATGAGATGAAACAAAACATAAAGGAAAGAGCTGATTAAAAGTGCCAACCATAACCAGCTCTTTAAGTTAACAAACCCATTTAACGGGTCATTATAATTTACTAACGGTTCAAATTTATGAAGAAAAAACGGAAAAATGATCTCTCCTGTTTAATGCGGGGTATCCAGAGGTTTTTGTTAATTTTTAGATTAGCCACTTTGCTAATCTTGCTAGCACTGACTGTCTCTGCAGGAACTTATTCTGAGAATACGAAGTTGAATTTTTCACTTGAAAATGTCACAATTGAGCAAGTGCTGCTGGAAATAGAAAACAACAGTAGGTTCATATTCATTTATGAGAGTGGTACTATTGATAAGTCCCTGAAAAAGACCATATCTGTAAAAGACCAAACCATCGATGAAATTTTAACAATTTTATTGGAAGGTACGGATGTAGCTTACAGTATTGATGACCGTCAGGTTTTGTTATACAGAAAGGATAGTGATTTAAGTGCAATCCCTTTGTATGATGTACCTTCAATTCAGATCCAACAGCCCCATTCCTTTTTCGGGAAAGTCATCGACTCCTCCGGTATTCCGCTACCTGGCGTCACTGTTGTGATTAAGGGCTCCACTAAAGGAACAGTTACCAATGCTGACGGGAATTATTCACTTTCAAATATTTCAAGTGATGTCGTTTTGGTTTTCTCCTTTGTAGGCATGAAAACCCAAGAAATTCCTGTTGGCGGTAAAACTTCATTAAATGTTGTTATGGAGGCAGATGCCATCGGGATTGAGGAAGTGGTTGCAGTCGCCTATGGCACACAAACAAAAACGACTATTACTGGGGCAATCAGTTCTGTGAAGAGCGATGAAATTACTAAAGCGCCCACAGCCACAGTGGGAAATGCTTTGACTGGCAAAATTCCAGGATTACAGACAATACAGCGTTCCGGTCAACCGGGCGGGGATGCTCCAGAGATTTATCTTAGAGGGGTGGCTTCTTTGTCCTTAGGCCGATCAAGCCCAATATTTGTGTTAGATGGGATAATCCAAAGTGGATCTGGCTCCATTATGCAACTTGATCCCAATACTATTGAAAGTATTAGTGTTTTGAAAGATGCATCGGCCACTGCTGTATATGGGGTACAAGGGGCCAATGGTGCAATTGTTGTTGAGACAAAACGCGGGAAAAAAGGACCCGCAAAGATATCCCTCAATGCTTCAGCAGGATTACAGGTGCCAACATATATTCCGGAATTTTGTAATAGTTATGAAACAGCGCTTGCATATAATGAGGCTCAGTTGAATGATGGAGTGAGCCCGGATCGCTTGCGGTTTTCAGATGAAGCTATTGAGGCATTCCGAACAGGCTCCGACCCGCTTATCTATCCCGATATGGATTGGGTCGATTACATGACTAAGCCATCAGCTTTTCAAAGCAGATCGAATATTAATATCTCCGGCGGGACAGAAGATGTTCGCTATTTCATAGCCGGGGGATACCTAAAACAAGATGGCTTTTTTAAAACCTTTGAAACAGATTATGATTTTAATCCTACTTATGATCGGTATAATTTTCGCTCGAATATTGATATAGATATTACATCAAAAACAACAGTTTCATTAACGGCTGGTGGAAGACTTGACTATAAGACCACAATCCGGAATCCAAATTTATGGTACCAGATATATAGATCCCCTCCTTACGGCGGTGCTGGCTTGGTGGATGGTAAGGTAATTGATAGCGGTAAAGGAACAAATGGTTCAAATAAATACATTCCTGGTTTTACCGAAGATATCTTTCAAACTGTTTATGGCAGTGGGTATAATAATAACAGCCACAATGACCTCAATCTTGATCTCTCAGTAAAGCAAAAGCTTGATGTAATTGCAAAAGGATTGGAAATACAGGTCAAAGGGGCCTATAATATCTATAGTACAAGGAATAGAGAGAGAAGTTCATCAGTGGCTATCTACCAACCATATTACAGAACCGACCTTGATCCTGCTGCTCCGGGAGATTCTACCATAGTATTTCAAAAAGTAGGGTCAGATGACATCCTGAATTATTCAGAAAGCTATGACCGGGATCGGGACTGGTACATGGAGGCGCGCCTAAATTATAGTCGGGATTTTGGTTCGCACAAGGTAAAAGGGCTTTTGATGTACAACCAAAGCAAAAATTATTACCCGGGTGAACTCCCTGGAATCCCACGTGGCTTAGTAAGTACATTAGGTCGTGTTAATTACAATTATGGTGGTAAATATTTGCTTGAATTCAGCATGGGGTATAATGGGTCTGAGAATTTTGCCCGAGAAAGGCGCTTTGGCTTTTTCCCAGCTGTTTCCGGTGGATGGATACTTACCCGGGAAAAATTCATGCCTGATCTTTCCTTTTTGGATTTTTTGAAAATCCGGGCTTCCTATGGTATCGTCGGTAATGATTCAGGGATTGGCAGGTTTCTTTATTTGCCTGATCAATACGATGCATCTTCCGGTGGATATAACTTTGGAATTGAGGTGCCGCAAGACAAGCCGGGGGCTTCAGAGGGGAGAGTCGGGAATTCACAGGTTACCTGGGAGAAATCTGAAAAGCAAAATTACGGTATTGATATTAGGCTATTCAAGGATAAATTGGATATGGCATTTGATTATTTTCATGAATATCGCAGTAATATTCTTACCACATTAAATACAATTCCTGCTTATATAACTGTTAATTTGCCTGCTGTAAATATCGGGGAGGTTAAAAATAGTGGTTATGAAGTACAGGTTAATTGGAGACAACAAACAGGCGATTTGTTCTATTCACTTGGCGGAAATATGGCGTTTGCCCGCAATAAAATCCTATTTATGGATGAGGTTTTACAGCCGGAACCCTATATGCAAAGAACTGGACATCCCGTTAGTCAGGCATTTGGCTATGTTTTTGAAGGGTACTATACGGAAGATGATCTTGCGCCGGATTCAGATATTCCAACGCCTCCATATGCTGCTAAACCTGGCGATTTAAAGTACAAGGATTTAAACGGGGATAGAGTCGTAAATTCAAATGATCAACGAGCAATTGGATTTCCGGAATATCCGGAATATACGTTTGGTGTAAACTTCGGAATTCGGTATAAATCTTTTGATTTATCGATGCAATGGGCGGGTGCCACCAATGTTTCCCGTGTATTGGAAGCCGCCCCCTTTAGAGTTCCTTTTGGCGGTAATGGCCAGCTAAATATTATAAAATATCAGTGGGAGGAACGTTGGACACCTGAAAAAGGTCAAGATGCTGGTTATCCTCGTTTATCACTCGCAGCGAGAGGGCGCAGGCAGTCATATACTTCTGATTACTGGATGAGGGATGCTTCTTACCTAAGATTAAAAAATGCGGAGATTGGCTATAGCTTTAACAGTCGTCTTTTAAAAAATATTGGTTTAAGCCGGATGCGAATATATCTCAGTGGTTATAATTTACTGACTTTTTCAAGTTTAGATATTATTGACCCGGAACAATCAGGGAAGTCAAGTCAATCTGAATATCCTTTAATGAGAGTATATAATCTTGGTGTGAACGTGGATTTTTAAAAAATTTAAAATCAAATATTTCTGAACTATGAAAAAAAATCATATTGAATGGAGCATAAAATTCTATCTCTTGATGGTATTTGTTCTATTCGGGGTAATGCAAGCCTGTACAGAATTCCCGTCAGTTGGCAACGATTTTCTCGAAAAGCCCCCGAGCCAGGATGTGACAATAGATACAATTTTTAATCACGCTGATTTTGCCGAACGTTTTTTGTGGAATACCTATCGCTCTTTACCATATGGGCCTGGAAGTGTTGATGGACCTTATGACTCAGACAAACTGGGTATGGCCATGCTTGCTTGTTTGACAGATATCAATCAATCCTATATATCAACTTCTGCAGCTAATAAGTTTTATTACACAGGGACATACGGGGCAGATATTGAGGAAAAGAACTCCGGTTCTGTAAAATATAATTTTAAAAATTCCGGAGCCTGGGCAGGTATCCGTAATGCTTATATTTTTATCAATAATGTTGACCGTGTGCCGGACATGACAACTGAAGACAAAAAACGTTTAAAGGCTGAAGCAAGGATGATTATCGCCGTTCATTATGTCGATTTGTTCAGGAATTATGGTGGGATGATTTGGGTAAATCATGCCTATGATCCGAATGAAGATTTTCACTTGTCGAGATTAACAGCTAAAGCTACACTCGATTCAACAGTTGCTGTAATTGATAAGGCAATACCTGACCTCCCTTTTAGTCTGGAAAATCCTGAGACAGAAGCTGGCCGGTTTACACAGGCAGCAGCAATGGGACTCAAAGCCCGGCTCTTGCTGTTTGCCGCCAGCCCGTTATTCAATGCCTCGCAACCATATCTGGAGGGAGAAGCTGCAGATACTAAATTAGTCTGGTATGGAGGTTATGACCCAGGCCTATGGCAACAAGCAGCCGATGCAGCCAAAGCCTTGATCGATAAGGTTGAACAGTCGGGAAGTTATTATTTATTGAATACCGGTAATCCTCGCCAGGACTTTCAGGATGCTTATTATGACAGGAATAGCCCGGAAGTTCTGATATCGACCAGGGTTAGATATAAAACCAGTGGTGATGGTTATTATTTTTATGATTTGGAAGAACGTGGAGCAGGTCCGGTTACCGATAATTATGTGCGTATGTTCCCTATGGAAAACGGGAAGCCAATAACCGATCCAACTTCCGGTTACGATCCTCAGAATCCTTATCAGAACCGTGATCCCCGGTTATATGAGACCGTTTTGGTCAATGGTGATATATATCAAAGCCGTACTGCTGAAACATGGATAGGAGGTCGTGAACGTCCCTCAAAAAGTTCTCAGGGCATAGCTACAGGATATCGCATTAGGAAATTTGTTTTAGATGGAATTGAATCCAGGGGAACCACGGCCCATTGGCCCATGTTGAGGTTGCCGGAGATCTATCTTTCCTATGCCGAAGCCTTGAACGAAATCAATGGAGGCCCAACTGCTCAAGCTTACGATTATGTGAATAAAGTACGTAACAGGGTCAACTTAGGCAACCTGCCAGGTGGTCTTTCTCAGGAAGAATTTAGAGAGGCTGTGCTTAGGGAACGTGTTTTGGAACTCGGTTTCGAAGAAGTTAGATGGTATGACCTAATCCGGTGGAAAAAAGAAGAAGATTTTCAGAAGAAGCTTTATGGAATGGATATATCTAAAAATGGCGAAGGCTTGTTTGCGTATGAGCAATTTGAACTTCCTGCCCGCAATTGGCAAGATAGCTGGTCTCCCAAGTGGTATTTGAGTGCACTTCCTCTTGATGAGATATTAAAAGATTATGGCCTAGTTCAGAATCCAGGTTGGGAAATGTGATTTTTTGACAAATATTTTAACTAAATATTTTATTATGAAGTTTAGAGTAAAAAACATACTCCCGATAGGGATAATAATATGTACACTTAATTCTTTCAACGTAACAGGTCAGAAAACTAAAATTTCAGAATTTGTTGATTCCTGTGGTGGGTCTTCTGACATCATCTTAGCAGAAATTGTTGAGAATCAATATAAGCGTACAGACAACCATAAAAACGAAAGGTCCGAAATTGAAGGTGATGATTTTCAGTATTTTCAGCGAATTAATGGGGAAAGGACCAGTACAATATCCCAGGAGAAAAATAGTGATCAGAAGAGCTTATTCAAAGCTGATAGTATTGATATTAACATTGGTTACGGATTAAAAAGAAGCAAGAATGAAATAACTGCTGCCGTTAGTGTGATAAATGCTTCGGATTTTCCTAAAAGTAAAACCATAATCGATCCTGCAAATGCTCTGTATGGATTAGCTGCTGGATTACAGGTTTTACAGAATGCCGGCGAACCTCCTGTCTCACCCACTTTTTTTGTTCGGGGAAGGGGGACTTTTAGAGATAGTTCGCCTCTAATCTTGGTAGATGGTTTTGAACAGCCATTTAGTGCATTGTCTATTGAAGAAATAGACAACATCGTTGTTTTAAAGGATGCTGCTTCCCTGGCAATGTATGGACAGAAAGGAGCTAACGGGGCCATATTGATAACTACGAAAAGAGGAACAAAGAAATCGCTCGAAGTAAAAGCCTCTTTTGAACAAAGTTTAACGCAACCTATTGTAAAACCAGGATTTTTGAAATCACCGAACTATGCAAAGGCCGTGAATGAAGCGCTTACAAATGACGGTTTGTCCCCAAGATATACCTCTGCTGATATTGAAGCTTATGAAACAGGAAATTCTCCTTACTTATTCCCAAACGTAAATTGGGCCGATGAAGCATTGCGCGATTTTGGAACACGATCAAACCTAAACCTCACTTTCGAAGGTGGCGGAAACGTTGCGCGTTATTATACGTTGGTCAATTATGTACGTGATGTTGGTATTTATGCAAACACGAATCCCACGGAAGATTACGATGCGCAAAAAAAGTATGGCAGATTCAACTTTAGAAGTAACCTCGACATTGATATAACCTCGAAGTTATTGCTTAAAATAGATGCAGCAGGAAATTTAGTTGAGAATAATGTACCTAATCGGGGGGTAAGTTCAAATAAAATTTTTGATGCCATTTATTCAATTCCATCGGCCTCATTTCCCGTGAAGACGCCTGATGGAAGTTGGGGCGGAACGCCAATTTATGACAACAATCCTTTGGCTATTCTTTCCTCAACGGGTGTAAGTAATCCCAATGAGCGTGAAATATCAGTTGGAGGAACATTACAACAGGATCTTGATCAGTTAATAGCGGGAATGAGTGTTGATGCCACAGTTCGGTATAATACCTATAATCGATTTGATGAGGGGCAATCAAAAAATTACAGTTACCAATATCTGGTTCCTGTTCGGGATAACAATGGTAGCATTATAGATACTTTGGTTACTGAATATGGGCAGGATACAGATTTGAATTTTTTTGGAAACGTTAACTCGGAGCGAACCCAATCGGATGTATTGGTAAAATTTAATTATCAAAGGGATTTTGGAAATAATACATTCAAGGGGACTGTTTTTTTTCATCAGAATTCAAAAAGCCTGAAGGGTAAGAACAACACTTTTCACGGACAAAATTTTGCGACAAATCTTCATTACGGAATGGCTCAGAAATACTTTGTAGATCTTATAGCTTCCTATAACGGTTATAGTGTACTTCCCCCTGAAAATCGTTTTGGCTTATTCCCGGCGGCATCAGTTGCCTGGGTGATTTCAAATGAAGAATTTATGAGCAGGATTCACTTTGTCGATTGGTTAAAGTTCAGGGCTTCTTGGGGAATGAACGGAGATGGAGCAGACCAATTACCCAATACGAATATCTATGAGTCTTCTTACAGCGGAGGATCAGGCTATTGGTTCCAAAGCGGCAATAATTACCAAAGTGGATTTGAAGAGGATCGACTTGCATCACCGGATTTCATTTATGCTACCGCTTACACTTCCAATCTGGGAATTGATGCCAAACTCTTCAGAAAACTGGATTTGTCAACTGATCTTTTTTATTCGCGACGTGAGAATATCTTAACAGATACAGGAGGCGGGTACTCACAAGTACTCGGCATTTCTCCCCCTATGACTTCCAATGGCATTGTTGAAAACAAAGGAGTGGAAGCAACTTTGTGTTGGTCAGATTTTATAGGGGATGTAGGATACAGCATAGCAGGGAATTTTTCTTTCACCCGTAACAAAATTATTGAAATTAACGAACAATACCGGCCATTTGATTATTTACAGCGTACAGGAAGAAGTGTTGGTCAAACTTTTGGGTTGGAAGCTATCGGTTTTTTTGAAGACCCGACTGATATTAGTAACAGTCCTTTTCAATCTTTTGGGGACGTAGTACCTGGTGATATCAAGTACAAAGATCAAAACGGTGATAATATAATCAATGAGTATGATGAGATTCCTTTGGGCTATGCTCAAGGGTACCCTGAAATCTACTATTCCATTTCACTCGGGTTTAGCTACAAAGGATTCAAGCTATCCGCACTTTTCCAGGGGACAGGAAATCAGAGCGCTTTCTTAAATACTCCGAGCGTTTATTGGCCCCTAAGGAACAACACCAATATTTCTCAATATTATTATGATCGGCGGTGGACTGCGCAGACATCTGGGGAGGCTATTTACCCACGTTTGACGACAGTTAACAATAACAATAATTTTCAAACAAACAGCTTATGGCTTAAAAGCCGTTCATATGCCAAATTGCGTAATCTGGAGGTTTCGTATAATTTCCCTCCCAAGTTGATCAATTCCTTGAATATGGAAAGTTTGTGTGTGTATTTAAGCGGCAGAAATTTACTATCTATTGACAATATCCCTGTCATGGACCCTGAGCAGCTTGATGTCTCATACCCTCTTTTACGTTCTTATCAGATAGGTCTGGAATTAAAATTTTAATCTATGAAAATTATGAATATGTATTTATCTAAACTATATGTAATTATTAGTTTAATTATATTGTTAGCCGGATGTGATTATTTGGATTATAACGACAATGACTATTATACACAAGAAGATACTTTTAATGATTTTCAGCGCACTAAAAATTTTCTTACTGGTATCTATAGTTTGCTTCCGGAAGGTTTTAATAGCGTGGGAGGGGCAATGCGCGCTTCAGCTTCTGACGATGCTGAAGAAATTTTCACCGGATCGGCTGTTCAACAATTCAATGATGGTAGTTGGAGTTCTATAAATTCGATCGATGCCAGGTGGGGAGCATCTTATGAAGGGATAAGGGCGGCAAACATTTTCCTTGAGCATTTCAATTTGGAAAACTATGAGGATCTCCGATTTAACGACGATTATGAGAACTTGATGAAAGAAGCAGGGTTGTTCCCCTTGCAGGCACGTTTTTTACGCGCATTCTTTTACTATGATTTGTTAAGACGTTATGGAGATGTTCCTTTGATCACAAATGTTTTAACACTTGATCAAACCAATTTAGTTGAACAGACTCCTTTTCAGGGAATTGTTGATTTTATAGTCAATGAATGTGATGCAATTATTCCTGAATTACCAGAGTCTTACGACTCCGTTCCAAATAAGGAAAGGGGCAGGACAACTCGTGGAGCTGCTATGGCCCTTAAATCCCGCGTTCTTTTGCTTGCCGCCAGTCCATTGCATAATCCAGACGGCATCATAGAACCATGGATAAAAGCAGCAAGGGCAGCAAAGGATGTAATTGATTTGGGGGTTTACAAAGTCATTTCGAAATATAGTAATATAGCAAACAACCGAAATAGTCTCGAAGTAATCTTTGAAAGGAGATTAGACGCTTCAAATCTCTTTGAACGTTCCAATTTCCCAATTGGATTTGAAGGTGCCAATCCGGGCACGGCGCCGACTCAAAATCTCATTGATGCCTTTGAAATGGAAGCAACCGGATTAGGTATTGAGGACCCTGATTCCGGATATGACCCTTTCAATCCATATGAAGGCCGCGATCCAAGATTGTATGAAACGGTTATTATTAATAATTCGATGTGGAAAGGACGTCCGGTGGAAATCTGGAAGGACGGGCGTGATGGTCCACCTCAGGAACGGGCGACTGTAACAGGTTACTATTTAAAAAAACAGGTTATTGAAAACGTAAGTTTAGATCCTAACAATACAACTCAAGCTATTCATACCTGGATTTTTTTTCGTTATGGTGGTATTTTACTTGATTATGCCGAGGCAATGAATGAGGCCTATGGTCCATATAACCCGGCAGATTTGGGATTGACGGCATCACAGGCTGTGAATCAACTTCGGAGTAGGGTAGACATGCCTGATTTTCCTACAGATATGACAAAGGAGAGCTTCCGTCAAAAATTACGAAATGAGCGTCGGGTGGAATTGGCTTTTGAAGATCATCGTTTCTGGGATATTCGGCGTTGGAAAATCGGGCCATCAACTACAGATATTTACGGGATGGAGATCACAAAAAATGAAAATGGAACTTTCAATTACACGCGGAAATTAGTCGAAAAACGGATTTGGGACGATCGGATGTACTTTTACCCAATTCCTCAAAACGAAGTGTTTGTAAATGAAAATCTGGAGCAATCCTCAGGGTGGTAACACTGAGAAAAGGTTTGCTTGTTAATATTTAATAATTAGTGATGTTTGGGTTAATCCGGTTATAAACTTGGAGGTTATTATGAACAAGGAATTTTCTAAACAATCAAAGAAGAAGCAATCTATAGAAAGACATGAACGAAGAGACTTTCTAAAAAAGATAGGATTGATGTCTGGTGGAACTGCCATGGGGTTGCTGGGTCTATTCCCGTTACATGCATGTGGAAATCTGGGAAAAGGGCAGAATCGGATATTG
This sequence comes from Gaoshiqia sediminis, assembly GCF_025907915.1. Taxonomy (GTDB): domain Bacteria; phylum Bacteroidota; class Bacteroidia; order Bacteroidales; family Prolixibacteraceae; genus Gaoshiqia; species Gaoshiqia sediminis. The sequence continues at coordinate 5,089 of NZ_JAPAAF010000025.1, read as the reverse complement.
GTCCCCAATATGCATGGAATGACCTATTGGGAAATGTTGATGTTCAGTTGTCTGCAAGGACTTATGAACCGGACACAAGCCAATGTATTTTTATATTACCCAGAGAAAAGCAGGGAGAGTTGGTATTCCAGGTATCCGGTTGATGATGAACGTGTTTTTTATAATTGGTATAAAAAATATGACCATTTACAATTTGAGGAGATTGATAATCCGTATGGGATTTTCGAGAAAATTCATTCCAACAAATCTTTTCAGCTTAATGGTTGTGTAATTGTGGATACGGAAGTTCCTGCAACGGCCAATATTGGGGCAAATTATGCCAGCATTGAAAACCTGCTGCCCGTCACCGAAACAATATTGAAAAACAATAAAGAGTATTTAACAAATTTACCTGTAAAAAGGGACCTTCGCGGTCAGTTTCAGGGGATGAGCAAGCTTGAAATATATGAATGGGCCTTCGAACAGCAGTGGCCGCAGGCCAATCACTCCCGGGTGGCCAATCTGGGAACCCCTCAGGCTGGTCCTGCGGAACAAATGCCGACCAATTCCTTTCACACGTCAAATCGGGCACGTGATTTTACCGTGGCCGAAAAGGGGTTCTTTTTTGATTTGGCAAGCGGGGGAGGTGAATATGAGCTTAAAGATCGGATTTTTCAGGCGATGGATCCCCAGGGATATGTATTTGGCTGGCATCAGGGCGCTGGTGAAACAAATCATATTCGGCATCTTTCAAAACATGGGCAACTGGCGCTTGGCAGTTCAACTTATGCCGCCAACTTTTCTTTTCACAGCCGGGTTGAAGTTCCCGGGGCTGTAGAAAGGTTCAGGGAAAAGGTGGTCGCAGGTTTGAGGAAAGAGGAGGTGCTGGAAGAAAAAATATATTTAACTTTTATTCTTTCTGATGGCAATTCCCTGAATTTTATTACGCGAAGAGGATTAGGAGGTCAGTGGCAATTGCCCGAAAGAGGGAAAATCCCCTTTGGCTGGGAAATCTTACCCCTGTTGGCAAAAGAAGGACCTGGAATCCTGGACTATTTTCAGGCCACAGCCACTGAAAATGATTTTTTTGTGGCAAGTGTTTCCGGGATAGCTGACTTTTATCCCCGTGCTGTGCCAAAGGATAAACTTCGGGGTATCTTGCAGGAGACTGGAGTATACCTGGAAAAGACGGGACTGTCTTCCGGAGTTGTTATGGGGCCTAAGGGACCTACCGATGATGGAAGGGTTGAACTATACCATGAAATCCTGGGCGATAAAATCAACGGTATTATTGAAGGTTATGATAGGCGTTCCGCGAAGGATCAACGATTATTTTATAAAGAAAAGGAATCTCAGCATGATATGGTCTGGTTGCCAACTTCCAACCCGAGGGGAGGGAAAGCCTTGGATCATTGGATTCAGGAAATAAAAGAATTATCTCAATCCCGGACACGGCGGCCACTTTTTGTCCCGCTGCATATACCTGCACATAAACTTACAATAACCGATATGGTTAAGTTGCTGGAAGAGTTGGGGGACGATTTTAAGGCCGTGTCTCCCGATATGTTTTATAGGTTGTTTGTAAGCGCTCACAGAAATTCTGTTGTCGTTAATCCTCCCGAGAGTTTTCCGCCGGAGGAAATGATTTTAAAGGCAGGAAATACAAACATCTTAACCCCGGAACTACAGAACTTTAGCAGAAATCCCAAAAATGTGAACTTAGGCGTAACCGTCACTGTAATTGATTCAACCCTGGAGATCCAAATTGAAGAGTTAGTCCGGTTAGAGAAGGAAGAGAAGACTGAATTGGAATTAAAAGTAGAAATTCCGGGAAAATTTAAAGATAAAGCAGGGCAACTCGAATATTTCATGAATGGAAGGTCCTCAATGAGAATACCGGTGAAATTCATTTAATCGGTATTCAAATATTCACCTATAAAAGACATAAAATGTCCGGATTTAAAGAAGCACATACGAGAAGCAACTCTTCCAGGAATGATGAACTGGAACGAAGAGACTTTCTAAAAAAGGTTGGATTGTTAACTGGTGGAACTGCGATGGGGCTGCTGGGCACGTTCCGCTTGCAGGCATGTGGAAATCCGGCAAGAAGCCGGAATCAGATACTGGTTCCCAATATGCATGGAATGACCTATTGGGAAATGTTGATGTTCAGTTGTCTTCAGGGACTTATGAACAGGACAGAGGCCAATGTATTTTTTTATTATCCGGAGAAGAGCAGGGAGGGGTGGTATTCCAAATATCCAGTTGAGGATGAACGTGTTTTTTATAATTGGTATAAAAAATATGAGCATTTAAAATTTGAGGAGATTGATAATCCGTATACGATTTTCGATAAAATTCATTCCAACAAATCTTTTCAGCTTAATGGATGTGTAATCGTGGATACAGAAGTGCCTGCAACGGCCAATATTGGAGCAAATTATGCCAGCATTGAAAACCTGCTGCCCGTCACCGAAACAATATTAAAAAGCAATAAGGGCTATTTGCAGAACTTAACTGTAAAAAGAGATCTTCGCGGGCAGTTTCAGGGAATGAGCAAGCTTGAAATATATGAATGGGCCTTTGAACAGCAGTGGCCGCAGGCCAACCATGCCAGGGTTGCAAACTTGGGAACACCCACACCCATGACGAATGGGAATATACCAACCAATTCTTTTCATACGTCAAATCGGGCACGTGATTTTACGGTAGCTGAGCAAGGTTTCTTTTTTGAACTGGCAAGTAAGGGTAATGAATATACGCTCAAAGATCGGATTCTTCAGGCGATGGAGCCCCGAGGATATGTGTTTGGCTGGCATCAGGGGGCTGGTGAGGAAAATCATATTCGTCATCTATCAAAACATGGCCAATTGGCATTAGGAACTTCGACTTATGCTGCAAACTTTTCTTTTCATAGTCGGGTTAGAATCCCAGGTGCAGTCGAAAGGTTCAGGCAAAAAGCAATAAAAACAAGTACTAAGCCGCTGGAAAATAAAATTTACTTGACGTTTGTGCTGTCTGATGGAGATTCGTTAAACTTTCTGATGCGAAGGGGGCAAGGAGGTCAGTGGCAATTGCCGGAAAGGGGCAAGATTCCTTTTGGTTGGGAAATCCAACCACTATTGGCTGATGTAGCGCCAGGAATACTTGATTATTTTCAGGCAACAGCCACTGAGAATGATTTTTTTGTTAATGGTGTTTCCGGTATTGGTTATTTCTACCCGGAAGAAATGCCAAAGGATAAGCTGCGTGGTGTACTCAATGAAACTGGAAGATATATAAAAATGACTGGTTTATCTGAACTCACGGTTATGAGTCCTTCCGGGGCTGTAACTGATGAAACATCAAATGTTTATCGTGAAGTTTTAGGAGGTCAGCTCAATGGAGTGATGGAAGGCTACGAAAGAAGAAAAGCAAAAGCTGTAAGATTATTTGATTGCGAAGGAGGGAAATCGACTGTGTGGTTGCCAACATCAAATCCCAAAGGAGAAAAATCTGTTGAAAATTGGGTAGCAGGTTTGAAGGAAATTGCCAAATGTAGAATGCAGAGGCCACTTTTTGTTCCATTACATGTCCCGGCCCATAAGCTAACGATAACAGATATGGTAAAAGTGGTAGGAAATCTTGGCGAAGAGTTTGAAGTGGTTGCTCCACGGACCTTCTATAAACTTTTTGCAGAAGCAAATTCTAATTCGATTTTGATTGAACCACCGGAGAGTTTCCCAATGGAAAAAGTAGAGCTAATAGCAGGAAGCAAGAATACTTTAACACCAACATTGCAGAATTTAAGTCAGGAATCAAAAACGATAGAATTTCAGTTGACAATAATCTCAGAGGACTTAGATAAAAATCTCAGGTTTAGTAAATCTGTTGGTTTAGAATCGAGGCAAACATCTCAAGTCAAGTTTGAGGTTGATATACCAAAACAATTTTGTAATACAAACGGACAACTTGAATATGGAATCTCTACTGGGCAAAGAGTATTAGTACCTGTGCGATTCTTATAGTGAGTTTAAATGAGTATTTGGATGTTGTCAACTAGTTGGTCCGGTATTGCCTGTATTTTAAATGTGGTGTAAACCTCAATATTGGAGCAAAAGGTATCAGGGATTTTAATGTCCGTGGCATTGTTCTTTTCTGGTCTTTATTTGCCAATCCTTCAATTTTTCACATTTTTTTATTCAAACTAGGGTAAAAACAAGTTTTGTTGTTTTAGGTAGAGCAAGAATGCAATATATATGGATTAAGATAAAATTATTACTATGAAGATCAAATCAATTTTAATGCTGGCGTTTCTGTTGCCGGTTTATTTAATGGCCCAGCCGCTTGAAAAGCAAAAGGAATTTGACCTAACCAGGGACAGGGTCTTGTACACGGTTGGTTACAGTCACCTGGATACGGAATGGAGATGGGATTATACCGCTTCAATCGATGAATACATTAAAAATACCATGGAGGAGAACTTTTTGTTGTTCGAAAAGTACCCTGATTATGTCATTAATTTTACGGGTTCCCGCCGGTATAAAATGATGAAAGAATATTACCCGGCAGAATACCGGAAAGTAAAGGAGTATGTAAAACAGGGTAGGTGGCATGTCTCGGGTTCTTCTGTTGATGAAGGAGAGGTTAATGCGTCTTCCTCTGAATCACTTATTCGTCAGGTTTTGTATGGGAATGATTATTTCCGGAAGGAATTCGGGAAAGAAAGCTTTGATTATATGTTGCCCGATTGTTTTGGTTTTCTGGCCAATGTCCCTTCTGTTTGGCATCATTGTGGATTATTGGGGTTTTCTACCCAAAAATTAACTTGGGGATCAGCTGTTGGCATCCCGTTTAATGTAGGCGTTTGGAATGGACCTGACGGGAAGGGAGTTATTGCTGCATTAAACGCAACAAGATATACCGGTGATATTGACAAGAGATTGGATAAAAGCGAAGTTTTTTCTGAACGACTAAATGATAATTTAGAACGATGTGGCTACGCCTTTGATTACCGTTATTATGGTGTTGGTGATAAAGGAGGCGCGCCGCGGGAAACGGATGTCCGTCATGCTGTAGAAAGTTTGGATAACCCGGATAGCAAATTCCAGGTTGTGTTATCCTCATCAGA
>NZ_JAPAAF010000024.1 GCF_025907915.1 Gaoshiqia sediminis | reverse complement strand
AAAGTCCCCTTTAGGGGATTTAGGGGTCAGGAACTTGGGCTGGACTTACAATATGATAGTTCTGAAAAAACTCATAGGACTTTTTGGACAGCCTCAACATGCCATAGCCACGTGGAAAGCCCAGATTAACTCATCCTGCACCTACCGAAAATGCCTCAGGTATTGGAAGCTTTTGAGGCACATGGGCATTGAAAAGGTAAACTATATTTTAAAAGCGATTTCCCTGACCATTCATCAAACCGATTTCATTTTTTTTCGACTATGGCACCGTTTTGGAAACGGGGACAGTCGGGAAACGGATGCGGTTTCGCTACTGAAAATAAACGGCTTCGAAGCGTGCCAGCGGCGCCATCCGGGCTTTGTTAAGAAACAGGGTGTCGCCGTTCAGGCTGTAGTTGTCGGCCAGCTCGAGCACCTGAAAGAGCGCTCGTTCGGTATCCATATCCGGACAAGCCACCTTGGTAGATGCCAGCTGTGAAAAGCGGATCCGGTTTCCCTCCGAAAGCTCGTAGGTTCCGTGGAAAGAATTACAACCGCTGCTGCCAACCACATGCTTGTCAACTTCTTTCAGGATCAGGTGGGCTTCCCGCCGTTGATTTTCGCCGGGGCCAATTTTTTGCCCGTTCAGTTCCACCAGTTTCCAGTACTTTTCGGTGATGACCGGCTGTTCTTTTGTGAGCCGGTAGTGATTGGCCAACGGTCCCTGAACGACATCTCCCTGCCGATCGAGCTGGATCAGCACCTGTTCGCCCACTTTGTAGCGGGTTGTTTCGTCGGGGTGCCGGGCATCTTTCAGCATAACCGTGCTGCCGGTTTCGTCCCAGCTAAACGTCCCCTCCGACCTGAAAACAGTTTGGTCCTTGCCCCGGTAACGGGTGGCCAGCTGATAGGTCATGTCGGTTGAAAGGACCAGTTCGGTTTGTATTCCTTCGCAATCGGCACAGGGAACCACGCCCCGGTAAACCCCTGCCCAATCGAGCGAGTTTTGGCTATGGTGTAGGGCCAGGCCGCTTTCGTCCGTTTCAGTCCGGCTGAGGGTGCGGTGCGCCTGGCAGCCAGCGAAAACCAGCCCAATCAATGTTATCCAAAAGAATTGTCGTCTCATTGTTTGTCTTTTATTAAATGATACCCGCCTACTTACCTACTTTGTCCGGTTGTGATTGTCAATTATTGTCATTCATGGTCATTGATCGTTTCGAGACAACTTAATGACAATTGAATGACTTTTTAATGACATTAGGTAAACGTAAGGATATTCATTTTCATCAATACACCGCATAATCCAGGGTAAGCTGCTCATAGCCGATGCTGTCGGCAGCCACGGTAATGGGGTGAATGCCGCCCTGTCCGTCCCACAGGTTAGCGTAAAGTTTTTCGGCTTCTTCAATAAATACCGAATAATTACCGGGAGGCAGTTCCACCTGAAAGAAGCCTTCGTGGTCGGTAGTTACGCGCTCGCGCAGCAAGGTATTCACCAGCGTGAAGAAAGGACCGTCGCCTTCGGTTTCTTCCTGCAGGGTATAATCGTAAATGCGGATGGTGCGTTTCACCGGATACGACCGGCAGGTATTGCCGGACTGCCCCACGCCAACCATGGGCATGCAGTTTCCTTCCTTCAGGATCAGGGTGCCGGCATAGCCCTGCTCCAGGGTGATTTTTCCCTGGTTGTTAGCATGCAACTCGGGCAGGGTATCCCAATCGCCGCGTACCGGTTCGTCGTGATTGGTACACGAAAGCGGCAATACAAACACCAAAAATAGCAAGTAGCGCAAATAGCAGAAAGACATGATCATTCGTTTTAAGTTACCATAGGGATGAAGAAAGGACAACTTGGGTTGCGTTGGAATACCGCTTTTTTCGGATTTCCCCCTACTTTTCAGAAACGTTGCAGACCTTTGACAATTTCGTCATGCCGATGATCACATTCGGCCCGATGACGTAAAATCAGTTTTTCGAAGTACCTTCTGCCCTGTCCGGACGCATGGCGACGGGAATAAGCTTTCAGTGACTTCTGCAACACCAGCGCGTCGTGCCAGTTGCCCAGCTGTTCGGTCATTTTACTGATCTCCCCGAAAGGAATTCCCGGCTTCACCGGCAGTCCATCCGCTTTCAGAAAGTTCAGACTGTCGTTCACCGGTTTTAACTGAACGCGGATTTTATGCAGCTGCTGATCATTTGTCCCGGCCTGCACCAGGCGGTTAATTTTCTCCAGCTTGTACCGAATGTAATCCCAAATGGCAGCAAGCAACTGTTCATCGGTCAGGGCCTGTGCCTGTAACAAGCACTCATTCAGCAGCCGTTCCATGCGGGAAGGCTCAAAAGCGGCTATCTCTTTAACCAGAAGGCGCATGGCCCGCTTCTGGGCGCCCTTCAGGTAGTTGACATACGGAAGCAAGTACCCGGCTTTCCGGTTCGACAGCAGCTGTTGGTTGACCTGGGCATCGCGCAGGCGCCCCGCAAGCGCAAAAAGCGAACCCGCCAGCAGCGTGAAATCTTCTTTGCGCCCCGTGGTAATTTGCGCATGATCGAATACGGACAACAAGGTACGCAGCTTACGGATCGCCACCCGCAACTTATGCACGTCGTCCATGTTCGTATTGGCCGACACCCGTTCCAGGTACCGGTTAAATACGTCCAATTGCTTGTTGATATATGTCCCAACCAAGTTCATACTCGCTTAACGGATGAATAACCGGACGGCTTGCCCCTCTTAAATTGAGCCCGCCCTCAAAGAAATAACGCAAGCTTTCAGCAAGAGGTTTCTGTAACGACTGTGGAAAACGGCGATGGAACTAACATTCGCGGTATCCCTCTGCACCGGCAAATTCGAATTGCAGGGTGACATGGGCAATGCCAAATTCGGTTTGCAGCAGCGTATTAATTTGCTCGCTGATGCGGCGGGTTTGCGACAGCTGCAGGTCGCCGGTCAACTCCACGTGCGCCTCAAAATGCACGGTCTGGTCGGTAAGCCGCCAAAGGTGAATGTGATAGACGCGGCTAATTTCGGCCAGGCTTTCGAGCTTATGCTTCACGTCATCGGTATGGATGTCAGTTGGCGCAAACTGCATCAGAATTTCGGTTGACTCTTTCAGCAGCTTAAACGTGTGGAACAGCAAGTAGAAGCTGATCAGCAAAGTCACCAGGGGGTCAATCCAGTGCCAATTCCAGAGCCAGATGAATACCGCGCCCACTATCACGGCCAGCGAGGTGAGCGCATCACCCAGCAGGTGCAGGTAGGCCGCCCGGATGTTCAGGCTATGGTGATGGTCGCGGTGAAGCAACAGTACCGACAAGCTGTTGGCCACAAAGCCCAACACACCCAGCCACAGCATCCATCGAAAATCTACTTCCTGCGGTGAAAAAAAACGCTCGATCGCTTCAATCATCAAAAAGAACGAAATAGCAATCAACACCAGGGCATTCAGGAAGGCCGCCAGAATTTCGGCCCGCTTGTAGCCAAAGGTACTTTTGGCTGTTCGTTCGCGGCGCCCCAGCCGATCGGCCACGTAAGCCAACAGCACGGCCACGCCGTCACTCAGGTTATGGACAGCATCCGAAATCAGGGCCAAACTGCCCGAAATGAGACCGCCAATGATTTGAGCTACTGTAATCATCACATTCAGCACAATGGTAATTCCCAGTCGGTTGTGTGTATGTTCGTGCGACATAATCGGTATAATTTCAGTAAAATTACGGTACTTCTTAAAACAAAGCCACAGGAAAAAAGATTGACGAGAAGTGTAACTTTAAAAACGATTCATATACAGATATTGATACGCAACCCAAAAACAACCAACTATGAAAAACATGTTACTGTCCGTTTTTTTGACCATCTGTTACCTTTCCCCCCAAGCGCAGCCCACCCGGGCGGCCTACGAACTGGACATGCTCGGCAAAAACGGGATTATCCGCTCGTTGAGCCACGGCAGTCATCATTTTACCTACGACGACATTAAAGGTTCGCCGTACCTGCATGACGATTTCGCTCCCAGCCGGATCCTTTCGCAGGACAGCAGCCTGTACAGCGAGGTGCCGCTGCGGTACAATATCTACTCGGACAACATCGAATTTACCAACCGCAACGGCGAGGTAATGGAAATTCTTGATCCCGACCGTTACCAGTTGTTTATGGTTGGAGAAGAAAGCTTTATGCACTTGCCCTTCGCGGATGGGAACAACGTTGATAAGGGCTACTTTCACGTATTGGTGAGCGGAAAAAACCTGTTGCTGAAACGCTACCGGATCAGCTACCGACCGGCAGAACCTGCCAAGCCGTTCAAAGATCCGGAACCGCCTAAATTTGTGCACATGCAACCCGACATGTATATCTCGGTAAACGGGCAACCGGCCGAAAAGATCACCAATGCCCGGAAAGCGGTTGACCTGCTCCAACCGGTTAAACCCGAAATAGCAAATTGGGTGAAAGAAGAAAAACTGAACCTAAAAAAAGAAGAAGACCTGATTCAGCTCGTCCAATACAGCAACCAATAAGGATGCTTTTCCCGGAAATGAAGCCAGGAAAATCGCTTTTAAAGCATTAAATGCTGTTCTTTCTCGCAAAAGATGTAAAACTGCCTTTTAAAAGTCGTTACCGTCCGTCTGGCCACGGCATACCGTGGCCTTACAGGCCGGATAAAATCAAAAACACCCCAAAACGGGAAAGCCAGGTAAGGTCGCGACACGTCGTGACCAACACACCATAACCCTTTGGGAAGCCCCCGGAAACCTATCCGGTATCTGCCGGAAACACCACAGGCATTTGGAGTTTTTGAGGCATGTGCACATTGAACCGGTAAACTTTATTTTAAACGCGATTTTCCGGAAATGAAGCCCAAATGACGGATCGTTTGGGCTTTGTCGTTTATATTTGTAAAAATTCCTGCTATGAACATGGTTTTTATTTTGGTTGAACCGGCCACGCCCGAAAATGTTGGCGCCACGGCGCGCGCCATGAAAACAATGGGTTTTCATGAGTTGCGGCTGGTAAATCCCTGCGACCACCTGAGCGGACCGGCACGGTGGCTGGCCCACGCCAGCAACGACATTCTGGAACAGGCACAGGTTTTTGCCACCTTCGGGGAAGCCGTCAGCGACATCGACTTTCTGATTGGCACATCGGCCAAACAACGGCTGGTGAAAGAAGATTACCTTTCCACCCGCGAGCTGGCCGGCTTGCTGCGCGACAAAGGCGACACGGTAAAACGTCCGGCCATCGTGTTTGGGCGCGAAGACAGCGGCCTGCGCAACGAGGAACTTCGCCGCTGCGACCTGGTGAGCACCGTGCCCCTGCAAACCACCTACCCTTCCCTCAACCTGGCCCAAGCCGTCATGCTGTACGCCTACGAGCTGTCGACCCTCAACCTTCCGGCAACACCGGAACTGCGGGAACGAAACGAAAACGGCTTTCGATCCCTGAAAGAAAAGACCGCCTCCGTCCTGCTCGAACTTAATTTCCGCGAAGATTCGGCCATCTACCCGCGCATCCTGGAACGGTTAAACCTGCTGGGCGAAGGCGACATTCACCTGCTCCACTCCATCTGCAACAAATATTTTGAAAAGAATCATCCCGAATGATGCAACATCCGGCATTCCGGTGCCGTCTTTCGATCAGAAACAGCTTAAATATTAACCTTGGAAGCGTTGTACAGAAATATCCATCAGGAGATTATCGACCGCTGCCGCGAAGGCAACCGCGAGGCCCAGTTTCAGTTGTACAAACTCTATTACAAGTCGATGTACAACACCAGTCTGCGGATTGTCGGCAACCCAACCGACGCGGAGGACGTTATGCAAGAGGCCTTTTTAAGCGCTTTCAACAAGATGGAAAGCTACGAAGGGAAAGTGAGTTTTGGCGCCTGGCTGAAAAAGATCGTGGTGAACCGTTCGCTCGACTACCTGAAAAAACGACGGGTAGTTTTTGAAGAGATCAACGAACGGGTGATGGAAGAGGAAGAAAATCCGTTCATGGAAACACACGAAATTGATGTGGAAAAAATAAAGAAGGCCATCTGGCAACTGCCCGAAGGTTACCGCGTGGTGCTCAGCCTTTATTTGCTGGAAGGGTACGACCACGACGAAATCTCGGAGATTTTGCACATCACCAACGTGTCGTCGCGCACACAGCTGCTACGGGCCAAAAAGAAACTGCGCGACCTGTTGCGAAAAGATGAAGTTTTTTCATTCAACTAAGGTCACGGACCTGTTTTATTATGATTTAAAACCGAAAGATATGACTGATATACTGGAAAAGATGATCCGGGAAAACAAAGAAGCCTTTGAGGTGGAAGCGCCGGATGGACATGCCGACCGGTTTGCCCGTAAGCTGGACCAACAGTTTGGCAAACAAAGACGCTTGGGCTGGAAACAGTACTTGCAACTGGCCGCGGCCATCCTGCTGGTTTTACTGGCCGGCAACCAGGTTTCCGAGTATGTTGCCAGTCACCGGCAGCAACAGCCGCAGCCGATTGGCCTGTCTTCCGTATCGCCCGAATATGCCGAGGCTGAATTTTACTACACTTCGTCGATCGACCAGGGCATGCGTGCCTGGGAACAACTGGGCCGCGACGGATTCATTTCAGCCAACGAACAGGAAGTGATGAAAACTGAGATGGCCGAATTTGATGAAACATACGCCCGCTTACAGGAAGAACTGGCAGCCAACCCCGAAGACGAGCGGGTCATCCATGCCATGCTCGAACTCTATCAGGCAAAACTCAGCATCATTAAGATGATCATTAATAAACTGGAAGAAATTAAACATCAAAAAACCACCAATCATGAAATGGAAATTTAAACTTTTCGTCCTGCTGATGGGCATGTTGCCGCTGACCTTGCAGGCAGCCGATTACACCAAACAGGTACACCAGGGCTTTGTAAAATCGCAAATAACCGCGCTGGATATCACGAATAAGTTCGGCATGATCGAAATAAACGACCTGGGCGGCGACTCGGTCACCGTGGATGCCCTGATCACGGTGGAAAGCATGAACGAGGCCAAAGCCAACCAACTGCTCGATCAGATCCGCATTGACATCCGCCGAAGCGGGGGACTCCTAGCGGTGAAGACCATCCTAACCGAAAATTTTAAAACCAAGCAGAACTTTTCAATCAACTACCGCATCAATATTCCCAAAGACCGCAACCTGACAGTCAGCAACAAGTTTGGCAATGTGGTGCTGAACGAACTGGAAGGGAAAGGCAACTTCGTGATTGCTTACGGCAACTTAACCACAGGCGCCCTGAACGTTCAGGCCGGTACCGATTTCTGGCTGGACTTGTCGTACGGGAAGGCCGATATCGAATCGGTAAACCAGCTGGCCGGCGAAATCAACTACTCAAAAATCTACATCGGCCATGCCGGCAAGATGAAACTGGAGAGCAAATACTCCGGTTTGAACGTGCAAAAGCTGGAAAATCTGCAATTGGAATCGAAATACGACGGGGTCAGCATTGAAGAAGGCGGCAGTATTTTGGCCAATTCGAAATACACCAATTACAAGATCGGCGCCCTGAGCAAAGAGTTGAAGCTGAACACCGAATACGGGTCGGTACGGGTGGACGAGGTGAAACCCGATTTCAACCGGATTGAAATTACCAACAGCTACGGCGGCATCACCCTCGGGCTGGATAGAGCGACTTACCAACTGAATGCCGAATGCGATTATTGCGACATTCAATATCCGGCCGACAAGTTTCAGGGGAACCGTCTGAAAGAAAATACGCGACTGAAGGTACAGGGACAAGTAGGCAACGGCGACACAAACCGCCAGGTGACTGTTACCAGCCGCTATGGTAGCCTCAAACTGACGGAATAGCAATCTGTTATCAGGACATATAGAAATTATGACCGCGGGTTCCATACCTGCGGTTTTTTTTTTAGCTTTAGTCGGGTGAAAATACCGGTGCAGCTCGCTGCATGCGAATGGCCATATCCAAACAAAACCTGTCTATTGTATTGCGGATGCTCAACAAGAAGATTCACATCGTCAGCTTCAATGTTCCCTACCCGCCCGATTACGGGGGCATCATCGATATTTATTTCAAAATAAAAGCTTTACACCAGGCCGGGGCGCATATCCGGCTGCATTGTTTTGAGTACGACCGCCCACCCGCTCCCGAACTTGAAAAACTGTGCGACCAGGTGCATTATTATCCGCGCAAGATGGGCCTCCGGCGGCAGCTGTCGTGGCTCCCCTACATTGTTACCAGCCGGAACCATCAGGCATTGCTGGAAAACCTGCTGGCCGACATTGCCCCCGTTTTGTTCGAAGGGCTGCACAGCTGTTACTTTCTCGACCATCCGCTGCTGGCCGCTTATCCCAAGTTGGTAAGGGCACACAATCTGGAGCACACCTATTATCATTCGCTGAGCAAGTCGGAAAACACCTGCCGGAAATATTACTACCTGATTGAGGCCCTCCGGTTAAAATACTTCGAACGGAAACTGGAAGAAGCCTCGCTGATCCTGGGCATTTCTGCTACCGAAACGGACTACTTTCAGGAAAAGTACGGGCACAGCCTGCACCTCCCCGCCTTTCATCCGTTTACCCGGATCAGCTCGCAGGAAGGGAAAGGCGATTACATTTTGTACCACGGGAACCTGAGCGTCAGCGAGAACCAGCAAGCCGTAAGTTTCCTGCTCGATGAAGTCTTCTCCGAAATCACCTGCTCATTTGTTGTTGCAGGAAAGAACCCACCGGGATGGCTGATTGCAAAAATAAAAGACATCCCCCATGTTACGCTGGTTGAAAATCCCTCCATCGAAAAGATGGACGTTTTAATCCGCGAAGCCCACATTTGCCTTATTCCGACATTTCAGTCCACCGGCTTAAAACTGAAACTACTGGCTTCTCTTTTTGGCGGAAGGCATTGCATCACCACCCCACAGATGCTGGAAGGCACCGGGCTGAACGACCTTTGTCATGTAGCCGGTTCGGCCCCGGAAATGATCGCCCTGATCAATAGATACCTGGGGAAAAGCTTTATGAACACCGAAATTCATCAACGCAAAGAACAACTCGACAACCTCTACTCGAATGAAAAAAACGCTCAAAAAATCATGGCTGTCCTTTAAGCTGTCCCTGTTGTTTGTGTTGCCTGTTGTCGCCTCCGGGCAGGGCTATTCCATCCGGCTTTCGCTGTCCGGCCACGCCAACTCCCAAGTATTGGTAACGTACTACTATTTCGGGAACATCTACGTGAAGGACACGCTGCAAACCAACCCGGAAGGGCTGGCGCTTTTTTTCGGTTCAAAATCCCTTCAGCAAGGCATTTACCAGCTGTACTTTGATCAGGAAAAACAAGTTGATTTTCTGGTCGGCCAGGATCAGAATTTTGAAATTAGCCTGGAAAATAAAACCTCATCCCCGCAAATCAAAGGAGCCTGGGAAAGCGAAAAATTCCAGGAATACCTCAACCGGGTTGCTGAACAAAAGTCCCGCTACGATACTATTACAGCAAAAAAAGAACAGTATAAGAATCAGCCTGATTCGGTCAGCCGGTACAACCAACAACTCCGGAAAATGAATGAGAATCTAACGAGCTTCCGGTTAGAGGAAGGTCTGAAATTCGCGGATAGCTTTTACGGGAATTTCATGACTGCCAACCAGGTACCCAAACCCGAGGAAAACCAATTGCCGGCGGCCAGCCTGAAAAACGATTCGCTGCGCTGGGTATATGAATACAACTACCGGGCAAAACATTACTGGGACTATTTCGATTTGAGCGACCTGCGCATGTGGCACACGCCCTACATCAAAGAGCGCCTGAACAATTTCCTGAACAAGGTGCTGCTTCAACATCCGGACACCGTGCTCCCGGCAGCCATCCGGCTGATCGAGAAGCACAGAAACAACAAAGCTATCTTTCAAAACCTGACGTCCTTCATCCTGAACAACAGCATCCAATCGCGGATCATGGGCATCGAAAATGTGTTTGTCGGGCTGGCCGAAAAATATTACTTGTCGGGGCAAGCCTTTTGGGTCGATGCCCAAACGCTGGACTACATCCGGCAGGAGGTTGCCATCCGCAAGAACAACCTGATGGGCAACACGGCCAGTGAATTGCTGTTGGAAGATGCCAACGGCGAGTTTCACAGCCTGAAACAACAGGCAACCAACTATACGGTTGTCGCCTTTTGGGAGCCTGAGTGCGGACACTGCAAAACCGAAATCCCCCGGCTTTATCAGGAAGTATTTCTAAAAGCGAATCCATCCAACCTTTCGGTGTATGCCGTTTACACGATGAACGACAAAGATTCGTGGCTCCGTTTTGTGGAAGAACACCAAATCCGGGACTGGCTCAACGTTTGGGATCCGCATCAGTCATCGAATTTCCGGTATCTGTACGGGGTACGCACCACCCCTTCCCTCTTCCTGCTGGATAAGGACAAAAAAATCATCGCCAAGAACATGGATGTCAGCAACCTGAAACAGATTTTGAGTTCGCTGGGTGTTTTGCAGCCGGAATAAATCGGCCTGCTATCCACCCAAAATTATCATTCAGTCCTTTGCTGAGATTAATCCTCCGTTTTATCGGCAACGTTGGGTTTCAGGGTGATCAGTTGCAAGACGACAGCCAGCGCCACGGGAATGGCCAACAACGCGAGATCGTGTCCCAGGTTTCCGGCGTCGGTTGATTTTCCCAACCAACTGGTAATAAAGGCACCGGCAAAAACGCCGGTCATATTCATTAGCCCGTAACCGGCAGCACGGTGACGCGGCGAAACAAACTGGCACAGGATAGGCATATTATTCGCGTCGAACATGCCATAGCCAATTCCAAACAACATGCCGCCACCCACTACATACGCAAAGCTGTGGCCGAAACCGAGCAATATCAAGGAAGGGATCATCAGCGTCAGCCCGATGGCGCCCGTATAAATACGGCCACGCAGGTTGCGGGTGATCCATCGGTCGGCCAGGATTCCGCCTCCAATAACGCCAATAAACGAAGAAAGCGCGATGGTAAAGGTACTCAGCGGACCGGCAACCGACATGTCGATACCCAGACTTTCGGAGAACAAGGTGGGCAGCCAGTTTTTGGTGGCCCATCCCGGAAAACTTGGAGCGGCAAAATAGAACAGAATCACCCAGAAACTAATGGTTCCCAGCAGCATACCCAAACTATGCCGTACCGATTTGAGACCGGAAGCAAATCTTGCCGGTTCTTTCGGCTTAATTTCGGGAGTTCGTTTTTCCTTCAAAAACAGTAAGAGGACGACACTGTAAACGATGCCCACCAATCCAAAACTGTGGAAGGCCGTTTGCCAGGTCCAGGTATGGGCCACCGTAGCGCCAAAACCACCCAGTGCCTGCCCGAAATACAAACCGGTCATGTGGATACCCACAGCCAGTGAGCGTGTATTTCCGCGGTGATAATCGGCAATCAGCGCCAGCCCGGCCGGGATGTACAACGCCTCGCTCACACCCATCAGCGCGCGAAGCGCATATAATTGATCGAAACTGGCGGCATAGCCCATCGCCAGCGTAACGCCCGACCACACGCCCAAGCTGCCCACAATCAACCACTTGCGGTTGATCCGGTCGGCAATCAGGCCGGCCATCGGGCTCATCAGCCCGTAAATCCACAGAAAGACGGCCATCAGCCGGCCAAAATTCTCGGCAGTTTCCAACTCCTGAATATCGCCCATCATGGCTACCTTCATGGTCGAAAGCATTTGCCGGTCCATGTAATTTAAAAGGGCTACAACCCATAAAAGGGCAACTACAACCCAACTGTATGCCTTTTCTTTATTCGAATTATTCATAGATCTCATTTATGTTACAGGAAGAAAGCTCCGTAATAAACTTCGCTATCTTCTGTGTTACGTCGTTTAAAAAATGCGCTCCCTTTTCAGCAGTTGCCTGTTTGGGATTTCCAACGCCTGTGCTTTCCGTTATGGAAGTCCATTGGCGCTGGGCCCACGCCCAACGAGCCTTTAATCCTTCCGGTTTAAAATTCTTAGCGCTCCCGTCTCCGGCAATATCGAGGGGCAATACCAACCCCGGCACCAAATGCATCATGACACTTGTTTCAAGTTCACCGGCGTGATCTCCCGGTTCGTCAAAATACGTTTCGGCTTTACAAACTTTCCACCAGTCGATACAACAAATAAATACCTCGGGATGTGTAACAGACAATTCCCGGATCATCGGGATAAAATTATTCCCCCCGTGCCCGTTCACCAGAATCAGCTTTTGAATACCGTGGCGTTTCAGATTCTCAACCAGGTCTTTCAAAATGACCAGTTGGGTCGAAGGCATCATGTTCAAACACAATTTCAAATCCAGTTGTCCGGTATTGACACCCCAGGGTACGGTTGGGAGAACGATTACCCTTGCTCCTTCCTCCCACGCAAGCCGGGCGCTTTCCAGCGCGACAGCCTCCGCCTGAATGACATCGGTAGCGAAGGGCAAATGATAATTATGCGGTTCAATGGCCCCCCATGGCAGAACCGCTACATCGTAGGTTTGCTGTTTCACGTCGGCCCAACAGCTTGCTGAGAGATTATAAAGTTGTTTACTCATGTTTTTGATTTTTTGCATGAAGCTTTTCCAAGGTAGAATAGCATTGGTACAAACCTCTCGGAACGTGGAAACAGCCCTTCCATTTTCCCCCTTTCAGAGGCAAAAGCACTTCTCCCCGGCGATTCAGATAACCAAACCATTCATCATATTCCGGATCGGCAAAATGCGACCAGGTGAACTCGTGTACCGTTTCGAACCAGCTCAAACATTCTTCGTTTTGGGTTAGATAATACCCTTTAATCAGGCTGATCAACGTTTCGATATGCACCCACCATAGCTTCTGGTCCCACTCGAGTTGCTGCGGCGGATTTCCCTTGATATCCATAAAATAGAAAATACCGCCAAATTCGTTATCCCAGCCATAATTCAAGGTATCCAGCACAATCTTGACCGCCTTTTCCAACAAAGCCCGATCGTTTTTTCGCTCGGCCAGATCCATGATAAACCACATGGCCTCGATGGCATGTCCGGGATTTAACAAGCGGCCTTCAAAACAATCCGAAAAGCCACCCTCGGGCGTTACGTTTTCCAGGATGAGGCCGGAATCCGGATGGTAGAAAACCTCCATCACTTCATGAATGGCCTTGTCAATGGTTTGATCAACCAGCTCTTTGGGAAGAAGATGCTCAATTTCCAGGGCCAGGTTGCACAAAATCATGGGAAGTGAAAAACCTTTCAACGGGCGGGTTCCCTGAACCAGTTTATTGTACTTTCCCTTAGGATCGTTCTGTCGCTTTAAAATATTATCGAAGGTCAGTTTGGCCATACGGCCATATTCTTCGTTGCCGGTAGCCTGGTAAAGCTGGCCGAAAGCCATGGTGGCAAAACAATCCGAAAAAATATTGTACGGCTGCACCAGCGGTTTTCCTTCGCGGGTCAGCGAAAAGTACCAGTTCAGGCTTCCATCGTGCCCGTATTGCTGCAAAAAACGGGCGCCGTGTTCGGCCATTTCCAGCCATTGCGCTTTCTTTTCCACCCGGTTGTACAGCGACGAAAACATCCACACCTCACGGGCCTGAAGCCACACAAATTTGTCGGTATCAAACACGTTTCCCTGCCGGTCGAGACAGGTATAATACCCGCCAAACTGCTCGTCTTTCGAATGTTTTTCCCAAAAGGGAACCACCTTTTCAAGCAGTTCCATTTGGTACTTTGATGCTGTTTTACTAAAATCCAAACTCATTATCCTGTTTTTTTGTGATGAACGGTGCCCGTGCAACTGAACTACTCGTCCAACGAAATTATTCCCCGTGTGATAACTGCCGATCGTACCCCCGGACGGATTTCGCCGCCGGGAATGATAATTTGCTGGTCCCACCAGAAAGCGTTTGTGGTTACCTGAGCCAGTCCGTCCAAAGCGCCGATCCGGCTTAATTTACCGGTGAGGGTATTGAACAGATAAACATCCCTGGAAAAACCCGGATGATTGGTCAGGTTTTCCGCCTTCTGCTGCTGAATTTTTTCGCGCTCATCGGCCGTTTCCGCTTTGGCAGCAGCATCAATCAATCGTTCCGTTTGGTTGAAAATGTTGCCTCTATCGCCGCCAAAAAGTAAAATACCATGCTCACCAACGGCCAGTCCGGTCCCCGCAGAAAAGCCAAATACCTCATCTCCCTCCACCTGCAATTTTCCAGCCTGCTGCCATTTGTTTTTTGAAGGAACAAATTTCCAGATATCGCTTAAAAAAGTAGATGTGATGCCCGATTTATTTCGACCGCCCAACACGAAGACACAGTCTTCCTGACCGTCGAACTGGCAAGCTACCACGGCGTGCGAAAGGGGCACGGGCAAATCGGGCAAGGCTTTCCAACCGGAATCAACTGCTGCCAGGTCGAGCGCAAAAAAGTGGCTGGTAGCGCCCGCCAAATCAAGTCCGCC
This sequence comes from Gaoshiqia sediminis, assembly GCF_025907915.1. Lineage (GTDB taxonomy): Bacteria > Bacteroidota > Bacteroidia > Bacteroidales > Prolixibacteraceae > Gaoshiqia > Gaoshiqia sediminis. Next base: position 51,315 of record NZ_JAPAAF010000024.1, on the reverse strand, counting down.
GGCGAGGTACACCACCGAACCCTTCTGGGCGGCACCCGCGCTGGTCAGCCCGATGGGCAAATGCGGATAATCCGTTATCCGGATCTTTTCGCCGTCCACCGAAATCATAAAAACCCGTTTAACAGGGCCTTCAGCTGTTTCGCCCCCGATACTCAGCACCCCTTTGCCGTTTGAAACACAGGCGCTGTAAGCCAAAGGCACCGGTAACTTTTCATCTGGCTGCCACCAATCGTATTGGTTGTTTGCGTTTTGTGTCAGCACATAAATCCGGTCGTGATACAGCTTTGTTCCTCCCTGCCAGGGCATGGCATCTTCAAAGTTAGAGCCGCCTGCCACGATCAAGTTGTTTTGATAAGCCCCCGCAACCGGCCCGGCCAGGCCTAGCTGAACAGTTTTCTCCTGTGCCGGGGGAATGACGGCCAACGTGTCCCAGGTAATTTTCATTATTTTACTTTCTATGGTTTTAGGTTGATTGCAGGCCAACAAAAACAGGCTAAGAACCAATCCCCATCCAAAACTTTTCACTTCCTACAATTTAGAGAATAAATCTTCCATGTTCAGCGAATTTACATCGGCTTCAAATACCTTGTAAGCCTCGGCCGTCATATTTTTAACCGGCAAACGGAATTCGCCGCATTCCAGGCCAACGTACCGCATATAGGCCTTTCCGGTAGCAATGCCTCCGTATTTGCCCAGCAGACGAATCATATCGATCGATTGTTGCTGCAACTTACGCGCTTCAACAAAGTTACCTTCATCGTAAGCTTTAATCAACTGATGATACAAGGGTGCGGCATAGTTGAACGTACTTCCCACACCGCCGCGGGCACCCAACACAAGGGCCGACAGCAGGTTTTCATCCCTTCCCCAAAGCATGTCGTATTTGCCTTCTTTATAACTCAAACAGCTCAGAAAGTCCATAAAATCCTCGTGGGTGTATTTGATCCCGGCCAGGTTGGGAATCATGGAATCCGCTTCTTGTAAGAAATCGAACATAGATACATAACAACCTGTCAGCACCGGAATGTGATAGAAATAAACCGGCAACTGAGGTACCGATTCAGCAATTCTGGCACAAAATTCAGCCAGCGCCTTACCCGAACCCGGTTTAAAATAGTATGGCGCCAGAATAGCGATGGCATCCACACCCATAGCCGCCGATGCCTGCGCACTGTCGATACACTCGGCATACGAAGTTCCGCCAACCAGGTTGATCACTTTCAGCCCCTTCTTTTCCTTATTCCTGGCCGTCCAGGCTTCGGTAATCGTTTCTTTTTCTTTTTGTGAAAGCGAAACGCCCTCACCGGTTGAACCGTTGATAAATGCGCCAACTACTCCATTTTTTTGTAAAAAATCATAGTAAGTCGGTATCAAATCAATATTTATTCCCCCATCAACATTCATCGGAGCAAACGGTGCTGCGATGAGTCCTTCAATTTTCATCATTCTTGTTTTCATAATCCGTATATTTCCTTCAATAATTTATTAATCAATTTATTACCCCCTAATTCCTCTGATTATAAGAGCCTTTGTATAATTGTCGCCCATAACTGATAACCTTCTCCGGTCAGATGCAGTCCGTCATTAGTATATGAAGGATTGATCCAATTATTGTCTTCATTTTTAAAATGCGAGAACAGATCCACAAACGGAACAGAAGTTTTGGCACACCATTCACGCAACTGTTGATTGATCCACATGATCTCCTCAGTTTTTGAGCAGTGGCCGGAAAACTTGCCAAACTCCGGATTGACCGGTAAAATGCTTTGGATATACACCTTGGTTTTGGGTGAATGTTCTTCGATCAAGCTTGCGATTCGATATATGTTGTTAAAAACCGTGTCTTTTGAAATTCCCCGTGCCAGATCATTAATTCCTATTAACAGGAAAACCTTGGCCGGCTTTGATTCGGTGACTTCATACAACCGAAACAGCAGTCCTTCGGTAACATCGCCGCTAATGCCGCGATTTTTTATTCTTTTATTCTGAAAAAGCTCGGCCCATTCGCCACCGTCTGTTATACTGTTTCCCAGAAAAATAATTTCCTTTTTGGAGTTTGGAAGACTTTCAAACAGCGTTCTGCGCTGCTCATAATACGTTGTTTGAAAGGATTTTTCCTGTCCGTCAGCGGTGACCACCAGCATGAGGTTCAAAACGAGAACGATGGGTAGTGTTAATTTTATTATGCTCATTTATCTGTCTTTTTTTCAGAAGTTAAATTGGTATAAAGCGATTCTAACGTTCTTTTTTCAGATCAGCTGAAAATCGCAAGTCCTTGACCTCACTCACCGTGAGATAATCAAATTGAACCGGCACAAAGGTGAACATGCGTTTCCAGGTGTCGTTTTTCACCGGAATTTTCAGCAGCACTTTGTTCCATCCTTTTTTCAGGTGAATGGACGCGGGTTCTCTGAAAAAGTAATTTTCGTCGGTGAATGGAATTTCTTCGGTATTGCTGGCCAGACCCGGTTTATTCCATTTTGGAGCGGCAATCAGTTCGCCGTTCAGCCAGGCTTTCGGATGGGTATTGTGCCATTCGCCATCTTCCGGAAACGGTCCTCCCCGGCGGCCTGCCGAGCGCGACCAATCGTGGAATCCAATCCACGCCCCCACGGTTTGTGCTTTTGGCGACCAAATTTGGGTGTAGGCGTAATATGTTCCCTCTTCACGGGGGAAGTAAGACGGGTAGCCAAAAAAGTGTGTCAGGTGAATGGTGCCGCCTACAAAAGGCCCCTGCCAGGTATAATTGGCCGAATCGATCTGGTACGTTTCCAGCAATTCATTTTCGACCGGAAATTGAACTTCAACATCGCCGCCATGGGCAATCGGTCCCAAAACCCTCCACTCCATATTGGTTTGTTTCACGTAGGGGAAGGGTTTTCCGGCGAAATATTTATCGCGGTGCTCGATCAGGCGATCTTCAAAAGCCCTGAATTCATTTAGCAACTCACTTCCTTTTTCGGGCAGTTTGACAAGGTAGTTTTCGCCAATGTCTTTTTGCTGCCCGGTCCACGATGTTTCGCTGTAAGTGAGTATTCCCGGGTACACCGGATTTTGTGTGAGAATGTCGTATTCGTCATTGACATTATTGTCGTTCCAGCAACACAAAATCCCTCCCATCCGCAGCGAATCGCCGTGAGCAGCCCCGTTAATGCGTTCGAAGTATAATTGTGTAATACCGGCCAACGGATCGAGGTGATTGAGATAATTCAAGCGCGAATCAAGATAACGGTGCCCCGGTTTTGGGTGCCCGTTTGACGACCACAGTTGCGTGATGGAAACTGAATCGCCCTCAATATGTTGTCCCGGTCGCCACACAATAAGTTCGCGGCCGTGGTGTTGCGTTACCCGCTCAAGCAGTGCCGGCAACAGCGTTGGCGACGGTTCTTCGTAATTGTGCCAAACTTCATCGGTTCCCAAATGAATGTAGGGCATTACCTCTGCCGGAGCCAGGCTGCACAATTCATCAACCAGATCGATCAATACCGGTTGCACGCGCGGATCGCTCATCGATTCAAATCCCATGGCCTTGCGAAAAGCCGCACTGTGTCCGGGAATGTCGAACTCAGGAATCAGCGTAATTTTCCGATCCTGGCAATAAGCCACCAATTCTTTAAAATCTTCCTGTGTATAGACTTTACCTTTTTCGCGCGTCATGCTTTCCGCTGTGTTCAGTTGCGGATAAATTTTGCTTTCGAGCCTCCAGCCCGGATTTTCGGTGACATGAAAATGAAAGACGTTATACTTGTAAGCCGCCAGCACATCAATTTGCTCTTTCAGCATATCCATGGGCTGGAAATTACGGCCCACATCCTGCATAAAACCACGAATGCGAAAAGCCGGCCAGTCAACAATGGCACAGCCTTTCAGGTAACGTTTCCCGTTTTTTTCGAAAACCAGCTGTTTTACAGTTTGCAGGCCGCGGTAAATTCCCGTTTCGCTTGTGGCTTCCAGAATAACGGAATCAGCTGAAACATTCAATGTATAAGCTTCATTGCTGTTTAACTGAGCCTGCGGAATTGCGGGTACAATCCGTTGTACAAAACGGGCACTGCTGTCGGCCATATCAAACTGCTGTGAGCTCCACTCTAATTGTTGTGGCATGGGAATCAACGCCGGAGCTGGTTCTTTTTCTGCCTTGCATGAAAAAAGCAGCACAATGACGATCAAGCCTATCAATGGTTGAAAATGTAGTCGGCTCATTATTATTGGTTCAGTTTTTTCTTATTTGATGATGTCAGAAACAGGAATGCTTTGAAAGTAAAGCTCCTTTACCCCTTCGTATAAAATTCCAACGGTTTCATCATCAATCATCGTCATGCAGGAATAACCAAAGCCTCCAGGTTCATAAATCTCCAGCTGAAACTCCTCTGGCCAGCTCATTCCTTCGTCCACACTGCCTTTGATGGTCATGTTGGTTCGCTGGTGTTTGTTGTTCGGGTTTGAAAAGAACAGCACCCGTTTCTTTTCGCCATCTACCTTCAGATCGGCCGAAATAATGCTGGCCATGCAATTTGGTTCTTGCAAAGCCGAATTCGTTGTGGGATGAATTTCCCAGGTTTTTCCCAGGTCTTTTGTAACAGCAACTGCTCGTCCGTTGGTTTCCGATTTATCTTTGCGGTTTTGGTCGTCGCGCATGTTCAGCATCAGGCTGCCATCCGTTAGCTGAACCACCTGAGCTTCGGTGGTATTGGGTTTGGCGCCGGTTCCAATCTGCCAACTTTCACCGCCATCGGTGCTGTAAACGATGGTTGAATGACTGGTATATTGTCCGCCATCCAAGGCTTTTTCGCCAATATCGGCTTTAAACTGCGCCGGAAAAACGAGGGTGCCATCTTCCAGCGTAATCCCGCGTCCGGGACCTTGCAGCAGCAGTTGCCACGAAGGATCTTTAATTTGATCAGTGATGTTAACTGTTTCCGACCAGGTCAATCCATCGTCGGTACTTTTGGCAATGATAAACTGTCCGGTCTCCTCGGGACTCATTCCGGGTTTTGAGGCCCACCAAAGCATATCTTTCTCCGTCGCGCCACTCATCCACAATCCGGCTACCCAAAGCGTACCTGTTGTGTGGTCGTATAACACGCTGGGGTCGCCAATACCGTTCAGCCGTTGCGAACGTCCACCCCATTCGCCCATGTCCATAATCACTTTCATGGGTTCCCAGGTTTGTCCGCCGTCGGTACTGCGGCTCATGCCGACATCAATATCCTCCTGTAAATCTTTGCTGTTGTTATAACGATTGTCGTAAACGGCGATGAGCGTTCCTTTGTTGGTTGTCACAATTCCCGGAATGCGGTAAGTATCGCAATTATCCTGCCCCACAGCGCGCAGCACTTTGGCCAGTCGATACGTATGCGGGGTCGCTGGCCCTGACGAAACTACCGAGCCGTCACTAAAGGTCACATCGACCCGATCGAGCTGCAAGGTTGACAACAGTCGGGCGTTTTGGTTAACCGAAAGATTGAGATGAAATAGCTGCACCGGTTGAGAAGCGCTTACCGATCCCTCGATTTGAGTTGTTTTACCAATTTCAGTAGAGGTACCAAACAGCAATTCGTTGTTTCCTTCATACGCGATGGCAGAAACGGATGTGAGGCAGTCGGTATCACTTTCAGGTGTAAAAACCACTGTCACCCCAACAACTTCGATTGCCTTATTTTCCTCTCCGGTCTGAACCTCCAAACGTATCAGTTTGTCGTTTTCCTGCCCCGTAAACAGTGGAACCGATGCCTGAACGATTTCCACGGAAACGGAAGCGCCATCCGAAGTTTCAGAGTTGGCTTTTTCGCACCGAAAAAAGGCTAGCAACATCATCAGCGATAAAACAAATAGCTTCATTTTTTTAAGTTTTTTAGTTTCGTTGGTTTTAACGGATATTGGAGGCTGATCAAAAAAATTCCTGAACAGCCTCCTTATCCTGTAAAGCTACCAAAAGCTAGTAAACCATCATCTATCTATCACGTCTCAATTAGTACCCTTCGGTTTGTGTCAGTTCCGAATCATTGGCCAACATACTCTGCGAGATGGAATAGTAAATTTTATAAGCTTCGGAAGCGTTTAAAGTTGCCACTTCATCGAAAACGATGCCATCGCCCGCGCGCACCAAATCCCACCATCTTTTTCCTTCGCCTACAAACTCTTTCAGGCGTTCATCCAGAATAGCCTGGGTATTCTCAGCTTTTGTTCCATTCGTAAATTCGTTTCCGGCGAAATTTTCGCCATATGCCCGTTCGCGAACTGCGTTGATTTCTGCCGAAGGATCTTCATTCAGGTTATTCTTGGCTTCGGCCAACAGCAACAGCACATCGGCGTAGCGATACAACGGAACATTGTTGTAGTTTTTGCGTGAGCCATCGTCACCAATTATTCCCAGAAATTTAGCAAGTACAGCACCTTTGTAAGTAGCATCCCCGGCTTGATACGGAAAATGTACCGCGCCATCGCTGTACAAGCGAACAAAGGTTTCCCGGCGTAAATCGTTGGCGTCATCCATTGCCAGCAACAGTTTATCGGACGGTCCAAAACGGCTTGCCCCGTTAACCACCAGGCTGGCTACCGAATTTCCGGCATCATCAAACAAGCCTGCAAAATCGACCGCACGCCCGGTAAAGGAAGCGTAATAGTTATCCGCCTGGTCTTGCTGATAATCGAACGAGAAGATGAACTCGTTGTTATTTTCATTGGCCTGTCCCCAAAGCTTGTTATACTCTACCAGACTGAACCCGGTAACTTGCGAGAGAGCATTTTTTGCTTCGGTGAAATCGGCCGTACCGCCTCCCAATACTTTGCCCGACCACAGGTAAACATCGCCTTTCAGGGCAAGGGTAGCTGCTTTTGACCAATACACATTCTTATTCAACCACAAACCGTTATCGCTGCCAAAATATTCGAGCGACTTGGCAATATCGCTTTTGATTTGCTGCATCACCTCCGCTTTTGGCGAACGCGGTTTTTTCAGCTTTTCCAAATCAACCTCGAGCAAGGGTTCGGTGCTAATTGGCACATCTCCCCAGGCTTTTACCATGGTGTAATAAATTTGTGCCCGGATGCCGTAAACCTGTCCAAGCATATGATTTTTATCGGCCTCATTGGCAAAAGTGACATTGGGAGCATTGGCAATAAAATCATTGATGTAATGCAGAAGTCCGTAAAAGTTAGCCCAGTTGCCAAAGTGTACAATCGAGGTGCTAATATTGTTATCAATCAGATCGGTTCCAAAAGGAGATTCAATCGTGTTTCCTCCCCAAATGTCGGAACGCAATTCGCCCATCTGCCAAATCGTGTAGGCATATCCCCGGTAGCTGGCATAAATACCGGTATGGGCAGCCTTCACGGCTTCTTCAGACTCCCAGAAGCCATTGTAGGTCAGTTCACTCTCCGGCTGCATGTCGAGTTCACAGGCGCCGAAAAGAGCAATTGATAGTATTAAAATGATATATTTTTTCATGTTCATTGTAATTGAGGATTAAAAAGTTACGTTTACACCAAAAGTCACTGTTCGTGGCAAGGGGAAGCGCCCCATATCGATACCATCGCCGGATTCTTCGGGCGAACTACCGGAGAAATCATTGAAATAGGCCAAATTCGATCCGGTTACATAAAGCCTCATATTTTGGAAAAGGTCTTTTACCACTTTTCCGCTCAAATCGTAGCTCAGGGTTACTTCGCGAAGGGCCAGATAGTCGCCTTTTTCCCACATCCGCGAGCTGCTGTGGTCCATCGAACCCTGGTCGCCACCGGCTGCCAGGTGGTTCCGTTGCCGGTCAACTAAGGTGAAAATCGGTACGTCTGATGTTGGATTCTCGGGAGTCCACGAATCGCGGATTTCTAATGGTCCGTTTTGGTTCCCCTGTGTCTGGGAAATTCCTTTCACCCGGCGTCCGTTGATGATGTAATGACCTACAGCAAAGTCGGTTTTCACAAATAAGCTGAAGTTTTTGTAGCTGAAATCGGAGGTGAACCCACCGGTAAAGTCAGGTGTTCTTCGGCCAATCACAACGCGGTCCAGGTAGTTGATCACGTCGTCGCCATTCTGGTCTTTCCAGCGTGCATCGCCCAGGAAGCGGGTGTTTTTACGGTAAGCAAATTCCACGGTCCTGTCGGCATGCTCATCAATTTCGGCTTGGGTTTTATATACACCATCAAACACATAAGCCGTAATCACATCATAGCCCACACGTTCGCCTTCCTGCAATCCACCAACGTATTTTGTTCCTCCAGTTTTGGGGTCGTAAATTTCAGTTCCTCCCTGACGGTTTTTATCCACACCATTTTCAGGTAACTGTTGAGCAAAGTTACGTACGCGATAGTAAGTTAATCCCAGGTTCCAGTTAAAGTCATTGGTTTTAACGACATCAGCATTCACCTGCAGTTCAAGCCCTTTATTGCGTAGCGTTCCATTATTGGTAGTAATACCGGAGAAACCTGTCCACAAGGGCAAGGTCAAGTCGGCCAGTTTATCTTCCACGTCACGGATGAAGTAATCTCCAATCACAGTTACTCGGTTATCAAACAAGCCCAGGTCCAAACCAAAGTTTAAGGTTGTTGAACGTTCCCATTTAAGGTCAAGCAATGGCAAGCTTGTATTTAAGTATCCTGCCTGGGTATCATAAATTGTTGGGATAGGCCTACCATTGCCATCCAGCAAGGGACCATAAACTCCAAACACGCCAAAGTTACTTAAAATGTCGATGTTCCCATTTACCCCATAACTCAAGCGAGGCTTAACTTTTGAGACATACCGCTTTACTTCAGAACGACTGAAGAAATCTTCATTATGGATGTTCCATCCGGCAGAAACCCCCGGGAAGAAACCATATTTGTTATTTCCTAAGCGAGAGGTTCCATCGTAGCGGAAGGTGAATCCAAACAGGTATTTGTAATCAAAATCGTAGTTTACCTGCCCAAACAAGGAAGCGATTTCATACCCTGTATGACGCGAGGAGGGAATACCATTGGCTTCAGCACCTACGTTCATGGTATAGATCAAATCCGTAGGAGAAAGGCGAGTTCCTGCACTAAACTCAAAATATTTCTCTTCGAAATACTCCGTTCCAACCAAAGCACTCACATTGTGTTTATCCTGAATGGTTTTCTTATAATTCAACAGACCGGTAAACTGATTCCGCAATGTTCTACGATGAGAAGCGGAGGCCGCACGCTCCGTGTTCAAACTTCCTGAATTTAGAAAGGCTTTATTAAATGACTCATTGGAATTGTTGATCGTAAAATGACTTCCGCGAACGGTCAAAGTAAAATCATTCAAAAATTTATAATCGAATTGTACCGACCCGGTGAGACGTTGCTCCAGGTTGTAACGGATAAATTTATCGCGGTAATAGAGCGGGTTCCCAAATCCCAGGTAGGTCCCGGGCTGATAGTCGGTAGATAAGCTACCGTCGGGATTATTGTTGTAAATCCTTGAGGTTGGCGCCAAACCCGCAGTACGCTGAAACAGGTTATACTCGCTGTCGAAAGGCAAGTTCTGATTTGAATGTGCATAAATGAAATTCGAAGAAACTTTCAGCGCATCCGTCAACTTGTAAGAAGCATTAAAGGTTCCCGAGTAGCGTTTGAAAGCAGAACCAAACACCAACCCGTTGTCGTCCATATAACCAAGGCCCAGATAATACGTTCCTTTTTCATTTCCGCCATCAAAACTCAGGCTATAATCCTGTGCATGACTATTTTGATAGAACAATTCATTCATCTGATTTTCCTGAAAAATCAACGTGGTCCCCGGGTTAACCGGATCCTCGATGGTTTGCCATCCTTCGTAATTTAATAAATAGCGATTGGCATCAGACAATACCATGGTGGTATAGATCGAATTCGTGGTGTTATTTCCGGTAGCAGCAGCATGATTGCCCGTTAAAAACTGGTCGAGCCAGGCATAGCCCATCACCTCCTGGGCACTTTTCACGGCCATCCGGTTAAATTTTACGTAGTCGGCAGCGCCCAAATAATCCATTGGGTCCTCGCGACGTTCATTACTGGTAAACTTGGCCCTGAAGTTGATATTCGATTTGCCCACTTTACCTTTCTTGGTGGTTACCAGAATTACCCCGTTGGCTGCCCTTGCCCCGTAGATGGCTGTTGATGCAGCATCTTTCAGTACTTCCATGGATTCAATATCGTCCGAGTTCAACGCATAAAACGAACCCGGTACCCCATCCACCAAAATAAGCGGACTACCGGTTCCCGAGAAGCTGGTTCCGCCGCGTACCACCATGCTCGGCGTAGAACCAGGCTGGCCAGTGGTTTGGGTCACCTTTAAGCCGGCAATCGTTCCCTGCAAAGCAGTTGCGGCATTCGAGCGGGGTGCACTTTCCAGCACCTTCGTATTCAATTTTGAAATAGAAGTCGTCATTTCGGCACGCGACTGCGTAGAATAACCGGTAATAACCACTTCATTCAAAGCAGTCACCTCTGTTTTCAAAGCCACATTTATCACCGATAAACCTGCTATTTTCACAGTCTGTTTCTCAAAACCGACCATCGAAAACTCAAGTTGTTCACTTCCGGCCGGAACGGCAAGGGTATAGTTCCCATCAAAATCACTAATGGTCCCGGTTGTGGAACCTGATATAACCACGGTAGCACCGGGCAATGGTTCACCATTTTCGGCATCAGTGATTCGCCCCGTGATGCTCTGCTGGGCAAAGGCATGACTGTTAAGCAGCACCAGCAACACCAATAAACTGATTGACAGCAATTTTTCTTTCATTCTTCTCATAAATTAAGTTTTTTCATTCCATGATTTGCGCTTTATGTCCTACATAAGACACAACAAAAATATCGAATGATTTTTTAATTCCAAATAATTTCCGAAATTTGTTGCTTTATGTAGGACATATTATAAAACACCCGATATGGAAAAAGCAGACAGAACCGATATGTTATCAGCCATTGATACCCGAAGTTTGGTAGATAAAGTTGAGATGAACCTGGTGGAATATTTTACCAGAAAAGCGTTGCAGCCGGGCGATGTCATTCCGAAAGAAGTAGAACTGGCAGCAGCCATGGGCGTGAGCCGGACAGTTATCCGCGAATCGTTGAACCGCTTAAAAACGATGGGGATGATTGAATCGAAAAAGCATAAAGGAACGGTTATTAAAAGTCCGAACCTGGGTTCGCTTTTGCAAAAATCGATGATCCCGCATATTCTTGACAATGCCACACTGAAAGACATTTTTGAGCTCCGGCTGGTGCTGGAAATCGGGATCGCTGATCTGCTCTTTACACACAAAACCCCTGAAGACCTGGAGGAACTAACACACATTGTAGAGCAGGAACCGGAGTTTAGCGAGGATGTTTTATTTGATGTCAGCCACGAGATAAAATTTCATAGTAAACTGTATGAAATGACCCGTAACGAAACACTCCGCAACTTTCAGAACATCCTTCTGCCTGTATTCAACTACGTATATGACAGCGGATTAATCAATAAACCCGTGAAAAACATTCGTTATGTATCGCATAAAGGACTGGTGGATGTCCTGAAAAACGGCACGCCTGACGAATATCGGGTGGCGATGCGCAAACACCTGGAGAACCATTTTCAGCGAATCTCACTAATCGAAAAAAGCGGGAAAGAGACATCTTAAACCAGATACATAGAAAACGAGGCTGTCATTGTGTGACAACCTCGTTATAATTTTGGGAAAATTTCTGACAGCAGAAGCATTATAATCAGAAATATATGTCTTTCTACAACTACTAACAGATCCTCCAACACCGCTAATCAGCACATGTCGCATAAATCCGCGCCAACGTTAAAACAAACAACGATTCCATTAGCGTTGTAGCATTTTGCTAAGTTTTTTACAGTTCTCAACCGTCCCGTTCTCAAGCGGAACCATAAAGAAGCTATACTCATGCCGCTCTTGTCCGCTTAGGGTATATTCTTTTTGCGGACGGGCGCCCCAGCTGTTATCACCACCCAGGCCGCGTTGTCCCAAGTCGATATTCAGCTGCACCAGATCGCGCTCCTTGATGTCGTTGATGTGCTTGCTGCCATTCACTTCAGGAATTCCGTCAATACGAAACTCGGGCTCCACCTCACTGTTTCCTTCGTAATCCAGTCCCTCGGTGGTATCAAAATCTTCGTTAGGCATATGCAGGGCGCTCATGCCTAAACCAACTTTGGGCTGATTAGCAACAATCAACAAACCTTCGCCTTGCTCATTACACAGCGCCCACCAGCCAACATCGGTCCGGTAGCCGTTTTCCTGGGGCCGCACATAAGGCACGTAATGCTCGCTAACACTGGCTTGATAGAGGTCGATGAAAGTGGAAGCTTTGCGATCGACATAGTTTTCCCAAGGGCCACGACCAAAATACGTGATCTGATCGTATGCTTTTGGCAATTGCATGCGCATGCCTACACGGGGAATATCGGCTTTATAGTCGGTCGTATTCAAATGGTTGGAAACTTTAACTACACCGGTCCCGGCAATTTCATACACACTGACAAAGGTCGTATTCACCCCAGGCAGTTGGTAGGTTACTTCCAGCTTGACAAGGTTTTCAGCCAGCGTTTCGGTTTCCATCGCGATCACTTCAGAAAATAACGAAGCTTTTTTCCATTCGCGGTTGTTGAACTGCATGCGGTTTCCAAAATCGTTGTCGGTTGGCGCGCGCCAGAAGTTGGGTTTCGGGCCTTTGCCATCTTTCAGCAGTTCTGTGCCTTTATATTCGAACGAAACCGGACGACCTTCTGACTCATTAAACACGAATCGAAAATCGTTGTTGGACACGGTAACCTGCTTGTCGCTTTGCTGAACTGTCAGGGCTTCACCATTTGAAGCCAGCACGGGCTCCGGCTTGAATAAGCCGGCAAGTTCAATCTGTTCGCGGGCCACTTCAAATCCAGCAGGCAACAGCCCCCAGTCATTTTTCAAGGTAGCCGACAGGTGGACAAAATAGCGGGTATTGGCTTTTTGCTCCAGACCATCCAGCGAGATTCGAATCATCTGTCCGGTGTGGGTTTCCACGTCCAGCTCATTAAAATGGGCGGTCTTCATCACTTTGCCATCCGCCTTAATTTGAGCAGTAAAGTTAAAGGCGTTCAGATTGGTAAAATCGTAGAGATTTTCAACAAACACACGCAGCTCGTTGTGATTATTAACCCCCGCAGATTTAAAATTGATAAACTCGTGCGCTTTTTTAACTTCATATAATCCGGGTTGTGCCGAGCGGTCGGGAAATACAATTCCGTTGTTCAGGAAAGTATTATCGGTGGGCATATTCTCGCCATAGTCGCCACCATATGCGTAAAAGCGCTCGCCTTTTTCGTTTGTTTTCCAAATCGACTGGTCCACCCAATCCCAGATAAAACCACCTTGCAGGTTGTCGTACAACTCAATCACGTCCCAGTAGTCCTGAAAATTTCCGGTGCTGTTTCCCATGGCGTGGGCATACTCACTGGGAATAAACGGCCGATTGGTTTTGTGCTTGCCGATGTACTCAAAAAAGGCAGGCGAAGGGTATTGCGGCACCACAATGTCGGTGTTCCAATCCATATCCAAAATACTGCCGTCGTGATCTTTATACGTACGCTCGTACTGCACGGGACGTTTTTGCGGGTCGGCGGCTTTCATAGCTTCGTAACCAGCGTAAAAATTTACGCCATTGCCGGCTTCGTTACCCATACTCCAAATAATGACCGACGGATGGTTCTTATCGCGCTCCACCAAGCGAACCATGCGGTCAACATGCTGGTTCTCCCACTCCGGTTTTTTGGCTAATGAATGCTCACCGTAATACATGCCGTGCGACTCAATGTTGGCTTCGTCAACCACATAAATTCCATGTTCGTCACACAATTCATAAAAACGGGCCCCACGCGGGTAGTGGCTCAGGCGAACCGCATTGATGTTATTTTCTTTCCACAAGCGAATGTCTTTCATAATCATCTCTTCGCTCATCACATGCCCTGTTTCCGGATCGGTTTCCTGGGCATTCACTCCTTTCAGGGTAATACGCTGCCCATTGACCAGCAACAAACCTTGTTTAATTTCAACCGTGCGAAAACCAACTTTGATGGCCGTAGCTTCGAGGGTTTGGCCTTTCTTGTCCTGAACCTCCAACAACAAGGTGTATAAATTCGGATGTTCCGCACTCCAAGGTCTTACCTTCTCAACGGTTGCCGAAAAAGCTTCCGTTACAGAAGCCTGCCCATTAACTTCCAACTTATTGGAATCGCTGGCCACTAGCCCACCCTGCTCATCAATGAGTTGATAAGCCAGTTGAATTTTCTGCGCTTCGGGCAGATGATTGTTCAGTTCTACCTCCAATTGCAACTCACCATTTTGGTAAGCAGCATCGAACGTTGCGCTGGCCTCAAAATCGCGAATACGTAGCTTGGGTTGTGCATACAGATAGACGCTGCGTTCAATTCCACTGATGCGCCAAAAATCCTGGCATTCCAAATACGAGCCGTCAGTCCAGCGGAAAATTTGCAGCGCAATGGTATTTTCACCTTTCTGAAGAAAAGGCGTAATATTGAATTCGGCAGGCAACTTACTGCCTTGCGAGTAGCCCACATAGTTCCCGTTAATCCACACAAAGCCGCCTGATTTCATGGCACCGATGTGCAGAAAAATTTCCTTGCCATTCCAATCGTCGGCCAGTACAAAGCTGCGGCGATAAGATCCAACCGGATTGTACTCGTGGGGTACTTTCCCCGGATACTTCGGGTAGATCCCGTCCAGTTCAATATCATCGGCTACCGGTGCTTTGTGGTCTGCAAACTCATATTGATGGTTGACATAGATAGGAACTCCGTAACCTTCCACCTCCCAGTTTGAGGGTACTTTGATGTTGTCCCACGCTGTGACATTTTCTTCCGGATTCATGAAACTGGTCGGCCGATCTTTTGGCGAACGCACCCATTTAAATTTCCAAATTCCGTCAAGAGACTGCCGAAAATTGGCTTGTGTCGCTTGGGTATTTAAAGCTGCTTCCTTCGACCCGTGCGACACAAAAGTGGCGTGAGCCGGTTCTTTATTTTCGCCAATCATTTGGATGTTTTCGACGTAATTCCAAACGTTGATCATTGGATCAGGATGTTGGGTAAATCCGACTGTTCCAAACGACAAAGAAATAATGATGAGTAGTATTCGTTTTCTCATGATATTGATATCAAAAGATTTGATTAAGAAAAAGGGGTGCAAAAACTCCGTGGAACACTGTGATTAATATCTATCTCTATGATTTAGTTATTTATTGTTTAACCACAGAGGTGCACAGAGTTACACACAGAGTTTCACGGAGTCATCACAGAAAAGTTTTCATCTTGTTAAAACAACTTCGTCTTTTCACAAAGTCATTTATTGACGACCAATTCAATAGGTAAAATCCTCCAACTTAACCGTCGTGTATTGTTCATCCCCGGCCTTTTTGTACTCAACAACAAAGTGGTTCCACGATTGCGGGAACCCGCCAATGTTGTTGTTCAGATAAATAATCTTCACCGGATGTTTTCCTTTGGCCAGGGCAATCATGGCATTGTTACGCGAAAAACGTTTCACTTCGCCATCATTGTTTATCAGCAATTTATCACCAATAAAAAACTGGTCGAAATTGGTTTTGAATTCATAAACGCCATCCTCGGGGATTTCAAAATAACCGGCCAGTACCGCAGCTGTGGGAGATTGGTAATTATTTATCGTTCCCAGGTTTTCTTTTGTAACCACGATATCAGTCCAACTCTGAACCGATTCAATATCTTTTACCCAAATGAAAGTACCTTCAGCATATTTGCCTTTCAGCCCGGCATTGGTTGTTTCAACAGCTACAGCGGGTACCAACTCCTGTTTTTCAACCTGGATGGTCCGCACACTGCTCATCTTACCGCTATTCAGTACCGAACGGATTTTAACTGTCGCATGATCCGTGAAGATCAGTGGAGATTCATAAACTGTTGAATTTTGATCAGGTTCGCTGCCATCGATCGTGTAAACCATTTTTACCGATCGGGTTGACGTAAATTCGAGATTTGCAGTATCGGTAAAAGCAACCAGATTTACCAGTCCCTCGGGGAGCGGTATGTGGTAATTGATTCCATGATAGTCGAGGCGCACAAACTGCGGGTCCATGCGTTTCAGAAAATCGGGAAAGTCTTTATTTTCTTTCAGCGTCCAGCCTACTTCGGCCAAGGCAATGATGCGGGGATAAATGCGGTGTTCGAACAGTTCCGGCGTGTACATGTATTCCGACCATACATTTCCCTGTGTTCCCAGCACATGTTTGGCCAGTTCACCTTCCAACTCAGCGGGAACAGGATCATAACCGTACGACTTTTCGAGGGTAGTATAGCCGCCGATTGCTACCGGTTCCACCTTGCTGTCGCCCTGATAATGATCCAGATACACCCAACCGCCTGGGGTCATCACCACGTCGTGCCCTTGCTTGGCGGCCTCAATGCCCCCAGCTTCGCCACGCCACGACATCACCGTAGCCGATGGTGCCAGTCCACCTTCCAGAATCTCGTCCCAGCCGATCATCTTTTTACCGTGGGCCAGCAAAACTTTTTCAATGCGCTGCACAAAATAGCTTTGCAACTCATGTTCATCTTTCAGGCCTTCCGCTTTGATGCGCTTCTGACAATCAGCACATTCTTTCCAGCGATCTTTCGGTGATTCGTCACCTCCAATATGAAAATATTCATAGGGAAACAGCGGTACCACTTCATCAATAATATCTTCGAGGAATTGAAAAGTTTCCTCTTTTCCGGCGCAATACACATCTGGCTCAACGCCCCATACATTACGCACCTGGAAAGGCCCTCCGGTGCACGACAAATGCGGGTAGCCCACCAAAGCAGCCAGCGAATGTCCCGGCAATTCGATTTCGGGTACTACATTGATAAATCGCTCTGCCGCGTAGGCCACCACTTCCTTGATTTCGTCCTGGGTGTAATAGCCGCCATATTCCGAGCCATCACCCTCGATTCGCTTCGAGCCTAGTTCGGTGAGCAACGGATATTTTTTAATCTCAATACGCCAGCCCTGGTCTTCGGTCAGGTGCCAGTGGAAAGTATTCATTTTGAACATTGCCATGACATCGAGTTGCTTTTTAATGAATTCAACGGGCACAAAATGCCGGCAAACATCCAGGTGCATTCCGCGCCAGATAAATCGAGGCTCATCGTTTACCCGAATGCAGGGCATCGTCCAGCAGGCATCTTTCGCCAAAGTCGGACTTTCAATCTCGGGAGGAAGCAGTTGCAACATGGTCATCAGTCCATAGAAAGCACCGCGTTCCGAGGCCGCTTTTACCGTGACACCAGTTGTGGTAACGGTCAATTCGTAGGCTTCACTGCCTTGACTAAAAGAAGGATCCATCTCAACGGCAATGTAATTTTTGCCGGGTTTCTCACTCGTAGTTTTCAGGGCAAATCCTGCAGCCCGAACAAAACGTTGATTAATCAAATCGACTGATGCAGCCAGCTTCTCATTTTCGGGAAGCACAAAAGCCGTTTTGGAATTTACAGTGAAAGCGCCTTCCTGCTGAACCATGTCGTTCGGCTGAGGAACAATGGCAACAATCAAGTCAGACTCACTACAGTTATTATTACAGGCAACAACTGTAAATAATACCACACAAAGCGGAATAAAATTTTTTAAAAGCATGCTCATGTATTTTTTAGTTTAATTGATTTCCAATTGAGTTTTCGATTGCGGATCCGTCTGAACCCGGCGAACTTCCGTATTTCCGCCTCCCGCAAGGGTTAGATTTACAGGTGCGTTATGTTTCCAGTTTCCACGGGTAAAATCAGGCACATCAATCGAATTTGAACGGTTGGCCACCGACCATTCGCTGAGCGGGGCAATGACACTCCACAAAGCTGCGTCATACACATCCTGATCCAGCGGAAGGCCATTCCGAAGGCAGTCAATCAGGCGCCAGTCCATCATGAAATCCATGCCGCCGTGCCCGCCAATTTTTTTGGCCATTTCGCCCACTTTCCGAACAATTTCGGGTGTATATTCCTGTTCCAGTTTTTTAAATTCTTCGTCATTTATCCAACTGTGCCCGAACGAAATCCGTGCAGGATCAGGCCATTTGCGGGCCATCCCCTTCGTACCGCTCAACAAATGGATGCGCGAATACGGACGCGTAGAAGTTACGTCATGCTGAATCATGATGGTACGCCCTTGATAGGTTTTCACCACAGTTGTATTCATATTCCCCCGATATTTCTTGCCAGCAAATTCGGAATAGAACGAATCTTCTGCAGCAAGCTCATTAGCCCGGGCAGCCATTTGGAAGTCGTTTGATGCCATAGATACCAGGTAATCCATCTGATCACCCCGATTGATGTTCATGGCCTGACAAACCGGGCCTAGCCCATGTGTTGGGTACAAATTGCCGTTGCGGTAATTCTCTTTCAAACGCCACATACCGTAATAGCCATTCTTATCAAAATTCAAATCCAGCAAGTTGTGAATGTAGGCCCCTTCGCCGTGAACTAACTCGCCGAACAAACCCTGGCGGGCCATATTTAAGGTCAACAATTCAAAGAAATCGTAGCAGCAGTTTTCGAGCATCATGCAGTGTTTGCGAGTCTTTTCCGAAGTTTCCACCAGTTCCCAAGCCTCATCAAGGGTAACGGCTGCCGGTACTTCTACGGCCACATGCTTTCCGTGGTTCATGGCATAAACGGCCATTGGCGTGTGCAAATGCCAGGGAGTGCAGATGTAAACCAAATCAATATCATCGCTTTCACAGAGGGCCTTCCAGGCATCTTCGGAACCAAAATATTCCGTTGCATCGGGCAAGCCTGCTCCCCTTAAATGCTTCTGAGAACCTTTCACCGATTCGTCACGGATATCGCACAGGGCTTTGATTTCTACACCTTCGATATGTGACATCCTGACCACCGCTCCCGGACCGCGCATCCCCAATCCAATAAATCCGACACGAACCACCGGAATTTTGGGGGCAGCATAGTTGCACATATTAAATGAAGAAGTGGATTTCCTACTCACCCGGTTTTTGCTCTTTTGATCTGATTCTAACGACCAGGCAGGCACACCGGTAACGGCCATGCCAACCCCAAGCGACAAGTGCTTCAAAAATGAGCGACGATTATTGTTTTCCATCTGATTAGTTTTTACGGTTTTCTTCACAAACAAGCCCGACACACAATGGGCATTCTTTTAACACGACAGCAGCGGCGACTTGGGCTCAGTTGATTTTTTCACACAAAACATAGCCCCACAACCTTGCATGAGCGACAAATATATTAAATTTGCGTGTTCGTACACACGATTTTTCATCAAAAAATGTTTTTTCCTGAGAAAAGTCTGCTATTTTTACCTTCATGACAGAACACGCTTAACAATAATGACCTATAAACATGCAAGTCACTGGTTTTAAACGGCTATATAGATATCTTTTCATGTACAAAGAAGAAAGTAGAATAGGAATGAAAGCAGTATTTCCGGATAAAACTAGTTATAAAAGAGCCAAAGAAAAGAAGGACACATTACAATCATCATGTACGTACACTACAGCAGGCAGGCAAACAAAATAAGAAAAAACAAAATCTGATAAACCAACTATGGACAAAAGAAATTCATCGAAACGAACTGTAGTCCGGATAAAAGATATCGCCCAAAAAGCCAATGTCTCGACAGGAACAGTGGACCGGGTTTTACACAACCGCGGAAGGGTTTCGGACGAAGTTTCCGAGCGTGTTTTGCGGATTGCCAAAGAAATGAACTATGAGCCGAATCTGCTTGCCCGGGCATTAGTATCGAAAAAAGAATACAGAATTGCCGCAGTCATCCCCGATCCTTCGGTGGATGCTTACTGGGAAGATCCAAAAAACGGAATCGCAAAAGCCGAGGCAGAACTACGGCAATACGGTGTTTGGGTGGACCAGTTTTTATTCAGCCAGTATAGCGTAGATAGTTTCAAAGAAGCCGCCGAAAAAGTTTCAGTTTCAGGTTACGATGGCATCCTGATCGCGCCCATCTTTTACAAGGAATCGCTGGCCTACCTGAGCAAATGGAAACGGCAAAACATTCCATTCAACCTGTTCAACACACATATTCCCGATTACGAACCGCTGGCTTATATCGGGCAGGATTCGTATCAAAGCGGGTTTCTGGCTGCAAAACTGCTACACTACGGGCACCCTACCCCGGCGACCTTTATCGTAGCGCATATTGACGAAGATGTACCAAACTCGTCACACCTGATACGCAAAGAACAGGGTTTTATCGATTATTTTGAACAGCACGGGAACGGCCAATTCCGGATTGCTCATGCCGACTTAAAATACAGCAGCGCGAAAGAACACTTCCGGACATTGATTACCAACTTATTAAATGAAAATCCAGACACCCGGGGTATTTTTGTAACCAACTCCAAGGCATTCACTTTGGCAGAATACTTGTTTGAAAATAAGCTTGACAATATTCATCTGGTAGGATACGATTTAATAAAACAAAACCTGGCTTTTCTGGAAAAAGGGACCATCAATTTCCTGATCAACCAGAATCCCAAAAGGCAAGGCTATTATGGCATCCAGCTACTGATCGACCACTTGCTTTTCAAGAAAAACATCCAACCAATCAAGTATCTGCCATTAGATATCATCACGCAGGAGAACCTGCATTACTATATCGAATCCGAGATCTAATCTTCAACCAATCAGCACAAAAAAACTAGTCCTGAACCGGATAGGCACCACCTCTCCCCTTTCAGGACTATAACTTCGGAATAAACCGGCTAAACTTTGACAACCCTCGACATCAACCGGCTCAATCAGTTCATTTTACGTCTATTTCCAAAGAAGCAGCCTTTAATCCTTTTGCTTTCGCTTCAAGTTTTAAAATCCCTTTCGATTCGGAGGCTTGTGCTATTACGGTCAGCTGTCCGTTAAACGCATGCATTTGCGGCAAGTGAAACAAATCCAGACAGGTGGGATCGCCATTAGCTGAAGCTTTATACTTGCCAGCTCCATCAGCAAAAAAATGAATGAGCCGCTGGTCGTTCGGGCACAGGATGCCATCTTTGTCAACCACCCGAACGGTAATGTAGGCCAAATCTTTTCCATCGGCGCTAATTTCCGTGCGGTCAGCAACCAGTTCCAACTGGTACGGCTTGCCGGCAGTCTTCACGATTTTATCGGCCACGGCATTCCCTTTCGCATCAAAAGCCACCACTTTCACTTCACCCGGTTCGTAAATCACATCCATCCACATCAGGCGGTAGCGGTTTTGCACTGTGCTGTTGTTTTTGTGCTGCTTGCCATAGCTTTTGCCATTTACAAACAACTCGGCCGACGGGTGATTGGTATAAACAAAAACCGGCACGGTATCGCCCTCTTTTCCTTCCCAATTCCAATGCGGCAACACATGCAGCGTTTCCTCATTTGTATTCCAAATGCTGCGGTACAAGTAAAACCGGTCTTTCGGAATACTTGCCAGATCGATGATCCCGAACATCGAGCTGTGGTTTGGCCAGCCATTGGTGTCGTACGGACTTGGCTCACCCAAATAGTCGAAACCGGTCCATACAAATTGGCCCATGCTCCACTCCTGATCGTCGGCCATGGCAAAATCCTCATCCGGAAGGTTCGACCAACTGCAATACTCAAAATCGTAAGACGAGGATTGGTGGTCATCGTATGTGGCATTGGCCTTTTTCTCCACCGGAAACTTATAAACCCCACGTGAACTTACCGTTGACGAAGTTTCGGACCCCAGCACCAGGTTTTGTGGCAACTTCTCATAAGCCTCCTGATAACGATGCACGCGGTAGTTGAATCCCGGAATGTCGAGCATCGCCGCAAAGCCATTTTTCAATACGCACGACACCTGGTCCATGCCGCAAGTTACCGGCCGCGTTGGATCTTCGCGATGACAAATATCCTGCAGAAATTTAGCGACCTGGTAACCATCGGGGCTGCATTGGGTCGGCACTTCGTTGCCAATGCTCCACATGACCACGCATGGGTTGTTCCGGTAATTCCGAAGCATATTGACCATATCTTTTTCGGCCCATTCATCAAAAAAACGATGGTAGCCGTTTTTGCATTTGGCGCGGTCCCACTCGTCAAAGGGTTCAATCATCATCATGAAACCCATTTCATCGCAAAGTTCAACCAGCTCGGGAGCCGGCATGTTGTGCGCCGTGCGGATGGCATCGCAGCCCATGTCTTTCAATAAAACCAACTGGCGTCGCAAAGTGGCCGTGTTGACAGCTGCCCCCAAGGGACCCAGATCATGGTGGTTGCATACTCCTTGAAATTTGCGGTGCTGCCCGTTCAGAAAAAATCCTTTGTCGGCAATGTATTTGATATCCCGAATTCCAAAGCGTGTGGTGTACTCATCAACCAGTTGATCCTGAAAATAGACTTTTGATTCGGCCTGGTATAAAACAGGCGATTCGGGCGACCACAAGGCCGGGTGATCGACAATAAAATTTTGCACGAACGGCTGTCCGTGATTGATCTTTTGAACGTTGATTTTGCTGGCAACCACCTGTTTGCTTTCATCCAGAATCACAGTTTCAACGCGAACATCGGCTCCTTCGGGCACATTCGCCAAAGTTGTTTCCAACTGAACGGACGCGTAATCATCGGAAACAAATGGCGTGGTGAGGTAAGTTCCCCAAACCGGCACGTGAATGGCGTTGGAAACAATCAGGTGCACGTTGCGGTACAATCCGGCACCGGGATACCAGCGCGACGACTGTTCGCGGTTTTCCAAGCGGACTGCCAAGGTATTGTTCTGTCCGTCGGCATTCAAGAAGTCCGTCACATCCACATGAAATGAATTGTAGCCATTGGGCCAAAAAATGGCTTCCTGCCCATTCACATACACCCTTGCTTCGCTCATGGCGCCATCAAACAGCAGGCTCACCCGGCGCTGATCGGGTTTGAAATCAGACACACTGAAAGAAGTGCGGTACCAGCCCACACCCACATAAGGCAAACCTCCGGTACGACCGGTTTTAAGCGATGCCTTTTGCTCCATATTTTGGGTGATCGCCACTTCCTGTAAATCGTTCATCTCGTCGAATGGCCCATAAATCGCCCAATCGTGGGGCACAGAAACCGACTCCCAAGCATGATCGTCAAAGCCGGCAGCACTGGCTTCCGGAAAATCGCCTTTGGTAAACTTCCAATCCTTATCCAGCAAAACAGTATGACGGACATCCTGCGCATTCAGAAAATGACACAGGATGATCATTACAAATCCAAACATGAAGATTGTTTTCATCCTGAAAAATTAAGTTAGCAGATTAAAAAATAGCAGTATAAGGTTCATCATAAAATTGAATGACTTCTTTTAAATGAGTTGGCGAAAGATACAAAACCACGCTGAATATTTTCAAACAGGCATGGATTCATGTAGCTCCAAACATATAATTCGCCC
Organism: Gaoshiqia sediminis; assembly: GCF_025907915.1. Lineage (GTDB taxonomy): Bacteria > Bacteroidota > Bacteroidia > Bacteroidales > Prolixibacteraceae > Gaoshiqia > Gaoshiqia sediminis. The sequence continues at coordinate 27,913 of NZ_JAPAAF010000024.1, read as the reverse complement.
CGAATGACCAAACCAGAAAGTTTTATAACCCGTCATTTTTCAAAAAAAAAGAACAGCAGGTGGTCTTTTTGCAAACACCTGCTGTTCTTCGGGGAGAATGAACCTCTTACTGTTCTTTAGGTTTTGGATTGATGGTTAGCGGTAAAGAGTTTTCCCCTTACGATAGGGTTCCATGCCATCCGAACTTCTTTTCCAGCTCATCAAACGAATAGTCTTTGGCTCGGCATCCAATGCCCCTTCGTTCTCAACACGGGCCTCAATCAGTTTTGTCCTCCGGTAAATTAATCCAACAGATGAAAAACTAATAATCAACATAAGCAGAAAGCCGGATGTTATATCCAGATAATGTTGCAATGTCAATGCTATCAGCGCGAATAAAATAGTATAGGTCACTAAGAAACCACTTGCCTGAATATGGGTGAGCCCCGAGCGAATCAGCAAATGATGAAAATGGTTCATATCTGGCGAAAAGGGTGATCGTTTGTTATAAATCCGCACTGCAAATACGCGCAACGTATCCGTAATCGGGACTATGAAAAGTCCCAATGCGATCAACGGTGCCTGCTCCAGGTAAAACTCATTAAACGTCATGTAATTCAGTTCGCTAAATTTAATAACCATGGCAGCCAGAAAAACTCCCAGGATTAACGAACCGGTATCACCCATAAAAACTTTATTTTCCCCGCCCCACAGGTTGAACCGCAAAAAGGCGAGCAAACTGCCACTCAAGGCAAAGCAGGCAATGCCATAATCGGAGTATCCGGCAAGGTAAAACCAAGTCCCCAAACTGGCCGAAATTAACAAAGCGACACCGGAAGCCAGGCCATCAATTCCGTCAATCAGGTTAAGAGCGTTGATCAAAAACAGCACAAACAATACTGAAAACGGGATACTAACCCAATCATTCAGCTGAGCCAAACCTGCAAATCCGTATGGGTGAACCAACCGGAAATCACCAAATACAACCAATAAGAAAGCCGCAGCAAATTGCACAAGAAACTTCTTTCGTGCAGAAATAACCATAATGTCATCCTTTATTCCGATAAAGAACATCATGATGATAGCCGCAAACAAATAACGAAATCCGGGGGATGAATTTCCCTTCAGGTAGATCAGAGTACTGAGCAATAAGCCAATAAAAATGGCCACTCCCCCCAAGGTTGGCACAACAACAGTGTTCAGTTTCCTATGGTCCGGCACATCAAACAGGTGTTTTGCATGTGATATCTTGACAATAGGAGGAATAACAAGGTATGCGAGTAAAAAACTTGTTAGCAGGTTTAACAGAACGGATATGTGCATGGCTTTTAAGTTTGTGGCAAAGATAAAGCAAAATGTTAAATCTGAGTGATTGAACGTGTTAAGACAACGTTTTATTTCACGAACGATTGCTTTTCACCCCCTAAAACGTTCAATTTCCCGCATGAAGGCCCATCTTAACATTTTGTTAACTTTTAGATCTCCAAGGAAAATGTAATTTATCGTATGTGATTTGGAAACCAAATCTGGAAAGATCTACATCCCACTGTCTTCAGTATAAACACGTAAGAGATCTCTTAAAATCAACCGGGCAGGGATATACCACAAATAACTTAAAAAAAGAAAAAGGAGGAATCTGTATCAAATTCAGCATAAACATAAAGACCCAAGATATGGCGATCTCGGGTCTTTTTTGTCATAATCAGCCTATTCCAACAATTTTTCTTTTCCTTCGTTCACCAGTTTCAACACCAGTTCGCCAAACAGGGTATTGGCCCAGGCAAACCACGACCGGGTGAAATCGGTCGGATCGTCCTTGTGAAAGGTTTCGTGCATAAAGCCGGTATCGGCATCGGTGTCGCGCAAAGTGCGGATACACCAGGCGATTTCCTGATCATCCGAGCTGGTCATGGCCCGCATAATGATGCTCATGGGCCAAACCATGTCGTAGCCCACGTGTGGCCCACCAATCCCTTCGGCCGCTTTTCCCTTAAAGAAATAGGGGTTGTCTTCGCTCCACACCAGCTTGCGGGTATTCTTGTAAATTTTGTCGTTTTTATCGACCAGCCCAAGGTAAGGCAGCGCCAACAAGCTCGGCACGTTGGCATCGTCCATGAACGTGGCATTTCCGAATCCGTCCACCTCAAAGGCATACACTTTACCATATTTGGGGTGCTTCACAATGGCGTACTCCTTAATGGCAGCTTCCACCTCATCGGCCAAACGCAAACACTGCCCGGCAAAGGCCTGGTCGCCGGTCACATCCTGGCTGATTTCGGCCATTTGTCGCAACGACACCACGGCAAACAAGTTGGAAGGAATCAAAAATCCATAGGTTGTCGCGTCGTCCGACGGACGGAAGGTTGAATTAATCAAACCGACCGGTTTCAATGGGCGGCCGTATCCGTGATTGGACACGGTATCCAACTGCTGGGGTGTTTCCCGTTGAAATTTGTAAGGCCCCAAATCATCTTTGCGTTGTTGTTCGATGAACGTCTTCACAATTAAGGCTGCGGCCTGCTGCCAGTCGGCATCAAATACGCTCTTGTCGCCGGTTGTCTTCCAGTAGTTATAGGCCAGGCGAACGGCGTAACACAGTGAGTCAATCTCCCATTTGCGTTCGTGCAAGCCCGGTTTCATATCCGTCAGGTCGCTCATCCAGTGCACTTCTTCATCTTTCGTTTTGTTGAAAGCATTGGCATAGCGGTCGAGCAATACGCATTGCGTTTGACGGTGGACCACCCCGGCCAGCAAGGTCTTCAACTCCTCGTCTTCGTTGGCCAGCGGAAGGTAAGGCCATACCTGCGCGGTGGAGTCGCGCAGCCACATGGCATGAATGTCGCCGGTAATGACAAAGGTGTCGGGTTTACCGTTCTTTGTGCCGAACTCAACGGTCGTATCGAGTGTATTCGGAAAACAGTTTTCAAACATCCAGGCCAATTTCGGGTCTTTCAATTTGGCTTTAGTGGCGGCAATGGTTTTGTCCACCGCTTTCGAGGTAAAATTACGTTTTCCGATAGCCGGACGGTTGGTTACATAACTCGCCTTGCCCGCAGCGGCAAAGGCTCCGGATCCTGCAACAGCCAATCCGGCCACTGTTAAACTTCCGGTTTTTAAAAAGTCTCTTCTTGTTGTCATATATGTAGTTTCAAGTTTCGAGTTTCAAGTTCCAAGTTCCAAATTGTCGGCAAAGCTTGCGGCATCGTCATTCCGATACCTATCGGAATCTGTTAGCTTTACTTTCCCATGCCATTTTCCTATTCCGTAGTGATGGTCAGCGTTTTGCCCGCCTTTAAGTCGTCGTGTGAGACGAAATAACCATCAACCGGCTGTTCACCGATGCTTATTCCGGTCATCTTCCGGCTTGTTCCAGCTTTCTGAATGGTGAAACGGCTTTGGCCGTCCAGGGCCACGTCAATCTGATCAAACAGAGGAACTGACACGATGTACTCGGCATCGCCCGGCGAGTAGGGATAAATACCCATGGCAGCAAACACGTACCAGGACGACATTTCACCGGCATCATCCATGCCGCACAGTGCCAGCCCGTGTTCGCCCATTCCGTAAAAATGGCTCATGATACTGTCGAGCATGGCCTGCGATTTTTCAGGCTTATCGACGAAATGATAAAGATACGGGAAACTGTGGGCGGGTTGATTTCCGTGGCAATATTGTCCGATGAAGGACGATACGTTTCGGGCAATGTAATTACCGTTCCAGGGAATTGTAAACAACTGATCGAGCTTTTGCTCAAACGCATCCTTGCTCTCATACAATCCGATCAACCCTTCGGTGTCGTGTGGCGCAAAAAAAGCAGACTGCCACGCGTTGGCCTCGCGATACATGTACTCGTAATACGGATATTCGGGATTGAAATTGCTCACCCAGTCACCGTTCTCCAACTTGCCGCGCATCAATCCGGTTGAAGGATCAAACAGGTTTTTATAGTTTGACGTTCGCTTCATCAGCATCTGGTAGTCCTCTTCGCGGTTCAGTTCTTTGGCCAACAGGGCCAGCGAATAATCGTCGTAGGCATATTCCTGTGTTTTGGTCACACCGGCTTTTGCTTTGGTTTCCACATGTGGATTTTCCACTTCGGGCGTTGAAATGTAACCTTTCTCCATGTATTCTAAAATATGAGGGCGCGTACCGCCTTCTTTGGTGGCATTGTTTAAGAGCAACTCATAAGCGCTCCGCACATCGTAACCCCTGATTCCGCGCAGGTACGAACCTGAAATAAAAGGTGCGGCATGATCGCCATGGAAAAAGGTAGGCATGAAGCCGGTCTTTTCACCCTTATCAATCAAGGACTGGATGACATCATTGGTGACATCAGGCGACAGCATTCCGAGCAAAACCAGCTTGTTTCGGTAAGTATCCCACAAAGAGGGATTGGTGTAATAGCGGAAATTCTTCTTCACCACTTCCCCACTTTCATCTGTAAATTCGCCATTCACGTCGCTGCGCAAAGCCGGCCACAAAAACGAGCGATACAAGGAAGAATAGAACAATTCTTTTTGACGCTCAGTCCCTCCGGTCACCTGAATCTTCGACAACAGGCTTTCCCAGGTTTGGCTGGCTTCATTTTTCACCTCGGCAAAAGTCTTTGAACCGACTTCTGCCTCCAGATTTTCTTTAGCATTTTCGGTGCTGACAAACGAAAGACCGACTTTAATTTCCAAAGGCTGATCGGAATCTTCAAAGTTCACTACCGAAATTTCCCCTCTCCCTTCGCCGAGCGATTCAATGCTTTTTATGGCGTGATTGGTTTGCGCGTAAAAGTAGATCTTGCCACCGGTTTGCTGGTATCCCTGAAAGGCCTGCTCACCCTGCGGCTCAATTTGCCAGTCGCTCACCCTTTCGTTGGAGCGGGTTAACTGAGCCACCAGTTTTTTGGCTTGATTAGTTTCGAAGGTATATTTGTGATATCCGGCACGCAAGGTCGAAGTCAGTTCCGCGTTGATGTTGTAGCGCTCCAGCACAACCTGGTAATAGCCCGGCTCGGCCGACTCGCCTTCGTGGCTGAAAGCCGAAGCAAAATCTTGGGGATCCACCTCTCCGGTTACCGGTAAAAACGGAATGTGGCACAAATTCCAATGCCCCTTATTGGTGTGGGTAAAGGCCAGAATCTTCTCGTCTTCGTACTCGTAGCCAGCACCACTGCGCCACTCGGTAATTGGACTCAACTGCACCATGGCATTCGGAAGCGATGCTCCCGGGTAAGTTAACCCAGCCCAGACACGCCAGTCTTTTGGGGGTGTATAACCCACATCAACGCTGTCCTGTAGCGGAGCGGTTCCCAAAAATGGGTTAACGTAATCAGTCAGTTTTTTCTGGGATTCAGTCAGTTTTTTCTGGGATTCTGCGCAGCTGAAGAAAATCAGCAGAACTAAAATGCTTATTGTATTTTTAATCATCGTATTTCCTTTTTGAATTTATTGAGCGTTGTAAATATCTAGTAAGCTTTGGGCTTCCGCCGCTGTCAGCACGGAAACACAGCCGTGCCGGGCATCCGATGGGAAATTGGCATCCTCCACCACCTTCCAGTTCATTAAATAGGGCGACCACGACGCTCCGAAACGGTTGGTCATGCAATAGTCGTAATACAGTAGCCAGCCGGGCTGAACGGGATCCGCGATCACGGTTGGACCTTCGGTGATTACCGGAACAATCTGCCCATCGTTCAGATGTCCTTCCACAATTGCATAGGGGCCTTCCAGGTTTTTTGAAGTGGCCAAACGAATCGCTCGTCTTTCGCCGGTTTTGGCGCCAAACTCTTCCTCCTTGTGAAAGAGATAATAGATTCCATCATGCTTTAGCAAAGTTCCATCGATAACCGAATAAGGCGGTTCGAACAGCACTTTGGCAGGGGTAAATTTTTTCCAATCGCTTGTGCGGCTATACCACAGCCGGCTTTCTTTCCAGCCTGCATCTTTAAATGATGATGACCAAAATAGAACATAGTCGCCCGTTTCGTCATCATAAAACCATTCCGGCGCCCAAATATTTTGACCTAAAGGTTTACCCGACTCATCAACAACGTCTTTCATTAAGGGCAACGGGCCTTCCACCTTCCAATCGATTAAATTTTCTGATGCGACATACAGGCAGGCAGGACCCAGTTTTTCCCGGTCGTATCCTTGGCCGCCTCCGGTTGACAATATTCTCCAAAGGCCATCGGGACCACGGCGGACATAAGGATCGCGCATCCAATGATCCCAAATGGGTTTGTTGCCGTTCAGGGGAAACCAATGGCGTCCGTCGGTCGACAAGGCCAGGTGTAGCTGGGCGACTAACATCGGATCGGGTAAAGGCACTTCAACAGTATTGCCCTCGGCATCGATCTCAATCCGGGTGGGATAACGCTGACGAAAATACGTCAGCATTAACACCTCCCGATCTTTTTCAATTTTGAATTGATTTTCTTCGGACTTACCGCCCGTTTGCATGTTAAAGTTTTTCTTCAAAACCGAGTCTTTTGGTTGTCCCAAACCGGTCAAAAAGAACATGGTGAGTATGACCGCCAATAGAAATTTCATTGTCAACAAATGTTTTTGCACTATTCGCGAATCACTCAAGTTTATCTGGCTCATAATAAGATTTAGTTGGTTTAGGTTATTATTTGCATACAGATATTCTTGATACAAGTTAGCGCGCTTTTTCACTCACGCTGAAGGCAAATTTCATTAAAGGTCATAACCCAGATTAAACTTCGCCACGACGCACCTAAATTTTATTGCGTAATCAAACCTTCGTTTTGCAGCAGAGCCGCCGCTTCGATAAGCATACAACCACTGAGTTGTTCGGGTAGTCCGGTGACAGAACCCGGTTTGACGGTCCAGTTTGGGCCAAATAGGATTGCTGGCTTGGTAGTTCCCTGCGTCCACAATGTTTCTGCATTGTACCGGATAAACTGGACGTACCGTTTTCTGGCCGAAGCATCCAGACGATCCTGGAAGATCAGGTCGGTGAAATAGCGAATAAAGATTCCTTTGAAAAGACCGCCGTCGCCGGTTCCTTCACTTTTAAGAACGGAGTTGTTGGTCAGACTGCTGGTTGTATAGTCAGCAACAAGAACCGCATCGTTCAGATAAGCTTTTTCATTGAAGATTTTATACAGTTCAACGGCAGATCCGATGAAAGTTCCTTGGTTGTACGTAAATACCCAGTCTTTTTTGATCTCTCCGGTTTCGCTGTTGATGTGGTCGTAAACCATTCCGTTATTCATGTTCACCAGCGTTGATTTTTCCCAGTTGTAGATTTTAAGTGCCCATTCTTTGTAGGTTTCATCTCCAAATTCCTGGTAAAGACGGGCGGCCAATATGCAGGCCGGGCCGTTTGAACACGCGTTTTTGCTCCATTCCATTCCCTTTTTCCATGTGATGCCGCCGCCTGCATTGTCATTCCATCCGGTTTTAATGTACTCCCACAATTGTAAAGTAGCTTCCTTAAATTTGGGGTCATTGGTCTCCTGCCAGACGCGTAATGTGGCCAAGGCAATCCATTCCATATCATCATAGAAATCGTTTTCAAAGGTATTTCCGTTTCTGGCCTTCACGCCCTCGTACCAGTTGTCGAAGTATGCCCGGTATCTGTTGTCGTTCGTCCGCAGCCAGGCATCGGTGAGCACATCCAGTGCATGTGCCTGCGGCCAGTAATTCCAATCAGCTTTCCCGTTATTGTCATAGTAAAACCACTTTTGTTCGGCATTCCAGAACGAATTGGCCAGAGACATGCTACTGAGATCTGCCGCTTCGTTCCAGTCTATTCCTTCTTCTTCCGGTTCCGGGACAATCGAGTCGTCGTCACCGCATGATATCCATAATGCAGGCAGTAGTAATGCCAAATACAGCCATTTTCTCATATTTTTTTGTTTTGAATAATAGCCGGAAGCAATCGATTACTCCCGGCTATTGTGTTAGATATCAACTTATTTTGTTATTGAATGTGTATACGGTTGACCAGCTTGCAGATAAATGGTGTAATCTGCAGGAACTCCGTCAAAGTCGCCCATCAGTTTCCACTTATTATCCCACTGGGTGAGGTTGGTTATTAATTTAAGATAATAATACGATTCCGGGCTGGTTGGGGTAGGCCTGGAATCCGTTCCATTCAGCGTGCCCCACTCCAGTTCAGTCTCTGGATAGGCTCCCCCATTTTCTTTCACGAACATACGGAATTTGTACCGTTCATCCCGGCCCCATCCTTCTTGTTTGAAAGTGACAGTCTGGTCTTCAGCCCGGAATATTCCGTTCCCAACGTACGGAAGGTCGAATAGGATATTACCTTCGGGACAGAAGTAGAAACCGATCCTTGTGACCAACGTATAGGTGCAGGCTCCCGTATTAAAATCGAGCGTGATCCGGTAAACGCCTGTCGTAGCGACGCTTGAACTACCGTTTTCCTTGATTAAGCCGTCGGCAGTATAAAATACCCTGGGAGTACCGGAAATGCCGTCGGTGAAATGAAATGCTTCGCCTGCGGTCAGTTGAGTATAGGTCTCGAACTCGCCTCCGGCAACTGCTTTCATTTGATGCGCTTCGGCAAGATCAGTGCCTCCTTCAGAAGCCTCACCTGTTACATAAACATCAACAGGCAGATCCGCGAAACCGGCCAGGCGAGTGATGGTAATACTGCGTTCTTCTTCTCCTTTCATCGCCTTAAGGCCTTTGGAAGAGAAAACGGTCCATTTGAACGTTCCTGTTTCTGAAGAACCGATGCCCATCATGCCGGCTATTTTGTTCAGTTGCTTGTGCGTGATGGTGACATTGTTGTACAATCCGTTATTATCGGCGGACGTCAAATAAACAGGATTGGAAAAGTCGCCATCTGCTTTGTCAAAGGCGATTTGATAGACAGCGGCACCGCTTTCATCAACATCACAATATTCCCACTCAAAATAGGTAGAAGCACCAACTGAAGTCTCCAAAGTTACTTCTTTCCCGTCCAGGGGTTCGGTCAATGCGCTGACTGCTGTCAGCCGGGTATCCACATCGCCTCCGTCATCCTCGCACGCGGCTAAGGCAAAAACCAAAGAGGCTACAACTGTTAATCTGATTACTATTTTTTTCATATTCAGGTTCTATTTAATTACCAAATTATGCGTATAAGGCCCTTCAGCATTCAGGGAGAACATAAAGTCGTATGTTTTATCGCTCCATCCATCTGTAGCAGGATTTTTCCAAATCTGGTTGTTTGTCCACTGCTGTACATCGTTTTTTTCCACCATAAAATAGTACGCTTCGTTACCCGTAGGTTTGCTGTCATTGTTGACGGCTCGCCATTCGGTTTCTCCCGCCGAACTTTCCATCCTGAATTTGTAGCGGTCGTCGGAATTTTCGCCACCGGTGAGGCCCGTAATCGTATGATTGGTCAGTTCCCATACGCCATAGGCTTTGTATGGCAATTCGATCTTCATTTGAGACCAGTTCAGGAACAGGCTGACTTTCGTAACTTCCTTGGTTGTAAAAGAGCCGATATTGAAGTCAAGGTAATATTTATAGACCCCGGTTTTTGAAACGGAAGAGGTTCCCCCTTCCACGATCTTTTCTCCCGACAAAGAGAATTCAAGCGGTGTTCCGGTTGTCGCACTCACAAACCTGAAAGTTTCGCCTTCCGTCAGTTTCGTGTAAATTTCGAATTCGCCGTCAGCCAGTTTTTTCATGACAAGCGCTTTGGAAAGATCATCGCCATTTTCGGTCGCGGCGCCCGTGATGTACAAGTTGTCGGGGATATCGGCAAGCCCTGACAAACGAGTCAGTGAAAGCGTCCTTTCCTCTTCCGCTTTTACAGGATTGATCCCTTTGGAAGAAAAGACAGTCCACTTGAGCGTTCCCTGTTGGGCGGACTCGATACCTGCCATGGCGGCAATTTTATTCAGTTGTTTATGCGTAAAGGTGGCATGGTTGCTACCGCCATTGTTATCGGCCGCTGCAATAAACAGCGGATCAGAGAAATCTCCGTCAGCTTCATCAAAGGCGACTTCGTATAATACCATTCCGCCGTCTTCGGCGCGGGCTGGTTCCCATTCAAAGTATAAAGTGGCCGATGCCGAAGCTTGCAGCGCGATTGTCTTTCCGTTATCCGGCTCGTACAGCGAACCGACTGCCGTTACATCCAAATCTCTTACTTCACCGTCATCGCTGCACGCGATAAACGCGAAGATAAAAGCAGATACTATGAACAGTTTGATCAATATTTTTTTCATACCTAGTTTAATTTTAGATACTGATTACTAAATGATTAATAGCCAGGATTTTGAGTTAAATTTTTATTGATATCCCTTTGCGATTGAGGAATCGCGAACAGATAATCACGTTCACTGTCAAATTTCCTCTGATCCAGTTGGATGTACTGCGTATTACCGGCAGCGAACTTCGCTCCGTGAGGATTTCCGTTCATCACTGTTTCAATCGTTCCCCAGCGACGGATATCAAAAAGCCTCAATCCCTCAATGGCCAGTTCGATGCGGCGTTCACGCCGGATGATTTCGCGAAGGTCTCCCGCCGGGTAGTCCAGCGCGTCAGCATCCGTGAATCCTGCACGGACACGGAGCACCCTGATAGTCTTGTTCCAGATGGTCTCGTCCATTTGCCCCAATTCATTTTTAGCCTCTGCATACATCAGCAGTACGTCTGCATACCGCATCAGGATCAGGTTCAGACCTGCTGCAACACCAACCGGCGCTGTGGGGTCAAAATATTTCCTCAGGTAATATCCTGTTCCTGTTGAATTTTGCCCCGGACCTGCATATTCGTCCAGATTAGATGCGCCCGCAGCCTCAGATGAACCGGGCTTGATATAGATCGTAGAAGTGGTTCCATCACCTTTTGTCCATTGGTATCCATGGTAAACGATGGTGGCTTCGAAACGCGGATCCCTGTTCACATAAGGGTTATCTTCATTGTATCCTGAATTTGCATCGCTAATGTTTTTCCCGTTTTTCATGATATAAGCATCGACAAGTTCCTGTGTCGGGGCAAAAGCATTGATTCGTCCGCCCACCGAAATAGGAATGGCATCGTAAAATTCACTCCATGTCCTTTCGATCAAAACATAGCCAAGGTCGAGTATTACTTCATCGTTGTATTCATTTTCGGGCATAAAAAGGCCTGAATAGCTGGGGAAAAGCTCGTACTGTCCGTATGTACCATCCATGATCTCTTCGCAGATGGAAGCCACATTTGTCCAGTCATTTTCATACAAATAGGTCCGTGCTAACAGCGTCATGGCTGCTCCCTTTGAGATCCTGCCGTTATCGAAAGAGGCATATTCTTCCTTAACCGGAAGTATGGTTGCAACCTCGTTAAGCTCTTTTCTGACGAAATCGAGCACGTCGGATTTTGGCGAGCGAGCGATATTGTTAGCTTCCTCCAGGCTCAGGTTTTGCTCGAACAAGGGGACATCGCCATACTGGCTTGTCAGCCTGAAGAACAGGAACGCGCGGATAAACCGGGCTTCGGCTTTCATCCGGGCCTTCAGCGTTTCATCCATATTGGGGACGATATCAACATTTTCCAGAAACGTATGGCAGGTTTTAATTCCTTCATAACTATTTCTCCATTCGTTCGCAAAGCGACCAAGGGCAGCATCGGCCTGTCCGGAAGTGATGATCTTTTCATCGGTATTTCCACGGCCTTCATAAAGGTTGTCAGACAACCGTTCGTTGGCAAAGAAATAGTTGGCACCAAACATCTGGCTATACGCCATATTTAAAACAGCAGAAGCTTTTTCCGGTGATGTCCAGTAGTTCAAATCGGTAAATTTATTCGTGGGCGCCAAATCCAGGTCATTACACGAAGTAAAAAATGCCAGGAACATAGCAACAATTCCTACGCTGTATTTTCTTATCTTTTTTTCCATGGTGTACGTGAGTTAAAATTCCAATTCCAATCCAAATCCATAATAGACCAATGTAGGATAGTTACGGGCGCTGTTCGCCCCAACACCGCCTATTCCTCCCATGTTATTCCCGAATTCGGAAGATTCCGGATCAATAAACGAGTTTTTGGAGAAAGTCAACAGGTTTTGCGCGTTAACACTCGCACGTAACTTTTGAATTCCCATCCTTGATGTTAATCGTTTTGGCAAGGTATATCCCAACTGGATGTTTTTTACCCGAAGGTAAGCCCCATCCAGGAGGTAGATGTCAGAACCCGCTTTTCCCCAATTGTTTGACGAGGAAGAAGAACTCGGGGCTACAAGGCGCGGCCACTCCGCATCGGGATTGGTGGGCGTCCAAAAGTCCAACTGATGCTGATAAATTGCATAGGAATAGTTAGAATGGAAAGGTTCAATCAATTCACCGCGAATATACATATCGCGTTTTCCTACTCCCTGCAGCATGACGCTGAAATCGAAATTTTTGAATGAAAGATCATAAGTGAAACCGAACGTGTATCTTGGAAAAGCATTCCCCAGTACCACGCGGTCTTTCTCGTCAATAACTTCATCTCCGTTAATGTCCTTATACTTCACATCTCCGGGTTGGACCGAAGCTCCAACGGGAAGCGCACTATTCGCGATTTCCTCGAAACTTTGGAAATATCCGTCGGTTTTATACCCGAAATAAGAACCCAGCGCTTCTCCTTCGCGAATCAACTTGTATAACTGGTCGTTCTGGTCGATCCGTTCTTTTCCACCGAAATCGGTGATTTCATTTTTTGAGTCGGCAATGTTCAGGTTGAACCTGTGATCGAAATTTTTCGACCTCAGCCGGTAGGTAACAGTAGCTTCCCATCCCCTGTTCCTCATTTTACCGGCGTTTTCCTTCGCGGCGCTACTTCCGAATACCGTAGATACCTCGGGCGAAAGCAGGATATCTTTTGTTTCTTTATTGAAGTAATCGAGCGTCACATACAAACTTCCTTTTAGGAATGAAGCGTCTGCTCCAATGTTCAGGTTGGCCGACTTTTCCCATGTCAAATACGGGTTACCGTAAGTGTATCCTGTTCCCGGTACGGATTCGTTGTTGAATACATAGGTATTTTGATACATTTGATAGACCGTTTGATAAGAGTAGTTGTCCACATTCTGGTTCCCCAACACACCATACGAAGCACGGATTTTCAGGTCGCCAACACGGTTGCTGTAGCTTTCCATAAAACTTTCGGTGGAAAGTCTCCAGGCAGCGGAAACCGACGGAAAGAAGCCCCAGCGCTGATCTTCAGCGAATTTTGATGAACCGTCGTACCGGAACGTAACATCCGCATAGTATTTATCCATGTAACTGTATCCTCCACGTCCGAATACAGAGGTGATGCTGGTTTGATCGGTATCTCCGTTGCTGTTTTTGTTATCCTTGTTTTGCACCGCATCGTCCGTGGTCGGAAGCCCCAGGTCTTCGTCTGTATATTCCCAGGCGATCCGGCTTGCTTTGAAGGTGTAAGATTCGTTTGAAACACCCACCAATCCATTCACATGGTGAACAGAATTGAAGGTACGGTCAAAGTCCAGCATAAACTGCGTACTCAAGGTGTACCTTTTGCTGTTATAATCTTCGGTGAGCGTGTTGGAATGAATATATGAAACCGGGGTTTCAAGGTCGGCAGATGAGTACAACGGCACTTTCTTATCCCTGCGGAAACGGTGGTGCTGCGTCAGGTCAAGCCCTACGAGCCCTTTTGCTTTCAAGCCTTCAATAATACTGAAATCAAGGCCTAAGCTGCCGATAAAATTATCTTCATCCTTTTTTTCATAGCCTCCGTCTTTCAGGCGGGCCATGGTGTTGTCGTCTCCAATCACATCGTTAATCAACCATTTGCCGTCTTGCTGAAATTTGTAATAGTAATAGGGAGGAATGCGGGACGAATTGATAATGGTATTTCCGGTTCCTCCGGCTATTGTCTTTTCATCCCTTTTTGTATATGCCATTAAAGAAGTGAGCTTAAACCTGCCGTATTCGGTTGTGTGGTTGGAACGAAAGTTATAACGTTTCATTCCAAAATCACCAACAAAATTACTTTCCTGATCGAAATAACCGGCTGATATCATATAAGTACTATTCTCATTACCCCCGGAAACACTCATGTTGTAATTTTGCTGGAGCCCTTTTTGCATAATTTCATTCAGGTACCAGTATTCTTCACCGCGGTGCTCATATAAATCGCGGATTTGCTGAGGCGTAAAAATCGCTGCGTTCCCTACATTAATGTTCGCCTGGTCGCGAAGCATGGCGTTTTCCCACCCCTTCACCGGCTGAAACAAAATATCCGGGTTCTCATAGCCAACCATGCTGCTGAACTTGACCACCGGTTTTCCTGTTTTTCCACCTTTTTTGGTCGTGACGAGAATTACACCGTTAGCGGATCGGGATCCGTAAATTGCTGCGCTGCCGGCGTCTTTCAGCACCGAGATATTTTCGATGTCATTCGGGTTCAGGTTGTTCAAAGAGCCGGTACCTGAAATCAGTCCGTCGATAACGATCAGCGGGTCATTGTTGCTCATCGTACTAACTCCGCGGATGTTGATATTCATGTTGTTATCGTTCGGGTTCATGCTCTTTTGCTGAATGATCAGGTTGGCCGAAGCTCCCTGAAGCGCCTGCGTGGCGTTTGCCACCGGGCGGTTTTCAATCAGGTTGGCATTGACCTGATCGACTGCTCCAATCAGATTTTTCTTTTGCCGGGTACCATAACCGATCACCACAACTTCCTCAACTCCAATAACATCTTCTTTTAGGTTTACATTTATGGTCGATTTACCACCAACAGAAACCTCCATTGATGCCATTCCGATAAATGAAAACTGCAAAATCGCGTCGGCCGGCACATCATTCAAGTTATAATTTCCGTCCAGATCGGTGATCGTTCCGATGGTGGTCCCTTTTATCATGACCGTTGCTCCCGGAATCGGTTCGCCTATTTCGTTGGTCACCTGCCCTTTTACCAGAAGAGGTTGTGATGAAAGAATACTTACTTCAGATTCATTTTTATTGAAAAGAGCGATCTGACGTCCTACAATTTTGTAATTGATATCCGTATTACTGAATAACTCGTCCAGGATATCCTGAATGTTAGTATTCCGGGTATTAATTGAAACATTCTTCTCAATATTTATATCTCCTGAAAAGAAAAACCGGAACTCGCTTTGATCTTCTATTCTGCTCAAAACGCTGTTAATGCTGACATTCTGCATCGACAAGGAAAGCTTTGTCGTCTGAGAATACGTTTCGGTTGCAAAGACTGACAAAACCGAAAGGCAAAGAATAAACACACTAAGCTTCATAATCATTAGAAGTTTTAAGAAGAAATGTCCCAAAGGGATTTCCCTCAATCTCTTTTTTTTCATAAGTTTGACTCGTTAAGATTAATAATTTTCCTAAATTATTTTTCATGAGGTGGGGAAGTTCGCGGCTTTCCCACTTCTTCGTTTTATACCTCCGTGGTGGTATCTGTTTGTTTAGCAAGAGTTATACTACATAGGCCTTTATGTTTAAAAATTAATTAGTTATCAGCTTTTAAAATCTCTAATCTCCTGAGATTTTTGTCATATTCATAATGTACCGAAAGGGTGATCTCCATCAACTCCATCACCTCGCGAATAGATTCAAATTCGATATTCGCGGTCATTCGCTTCTCCAGCAACGACTCGTCAACCACATTGATTTCAATATTGTACCAACGCTCTAAGCGTGTAATAACCTCTTTTAAAGGTTCATCCTTCAAAATCAACTGATTATTTATCCAAGATGAAAACAATTTGGTTTCGACCTGGGCTAATGTAATTTCGTGCGCTACAGTATCCACTACTGCCTGCTGCCCCGGCAACAAGGCCACTTGCTTTTTCGACTTTGTCTCCAATGTCACTTTACCACGCTCAAGAGTCACTGCCGGAATTTCATGATCGTAGGCCATCACATTGAAAGCGGTTCCTAAAACATCAACTGTAAAAAGGGCTGTTTTGACGCGAAAAGGCTTCTCGCCTTTCTGCACATCGAAATAGGCTTCGCCGGTCAGTTGAACCAGACGTTCGTCACCTGCAAATTCCTGAGGGAAACGAATCGACGAACCTGAATTTAGCCACACTTTTGAACCATCAGGCAAAACAAAAGAGGTTTTCGATGCCAAAGGCGTGGAAATAGTTTGGAGCACATCTCCTGGTTGGTTATCTTTTTGCAATTGAAAGTAAAAAGCAACGGCCAACGGAAGGAGCAAAATCGCAGCAATGCGTGTCAGGTAAGTCAAAAGGACGGCTGATTTCCCGCTGCCCTTTTCCTGCTTATTAATCTCGTAGTGAATTTTGTACAAAGTATTGCTCAAATCGGGCGTTTCTCCCGATACAGGGATACTTTCCCAATTTTCCTCCATTTGTTGCTCTAATATCAACTGGTTCTTCTTGATAGAAAACAGCTCGACAAAAGACTTAAAGTCTTTCTCCGAGCAACTATTCTTCAAGTAATTTTCGAAATATTTTTTCATTGATTACTACTTTCAAAAAGGTAAACGCACTGGTGAGACAATACCCCTGCTCCGATTTGCATTTTTTCCCATTTTTTACGTTGACCCGTTTGGCATGTTGTGCTTTTGTACTCCTAATACTTGAAAAAGAACCGAAACATTTTCTATTTTTGAAATCCTTTGCAGAAAAACGATTGATGGAAAAAAGAATTCTGGTCAAACAGCTAAAGTCTGATAACAAACATGCGATCAATGAATTGTATCAACTGTACAGCAGTCGCCTTTATCGCTTTGCTTTTGGCTACCTGAAATCGGAAGCTGATACGCTGGACATTATTCAGGAAGTATTTATCCGGTTATGGAACAGTCGCCACCAATTGAAAGATGACACCAACCTGGAAGCTTTTTTATTCGCTGTTGCAAAAAATACTATCATCTCTATATTCAGAAAAAAGATAACAGAGATCGCATATCTGGAAGACCTGAAATTACTCGTAACCCAAAACAGTTCAGACACAGAAAGCCAGGTAGAGTACAATCTGTTGTCGGAGAAGATAACTCAGTTGGTCAGTCAGCTCCCAGAACAGCGCAGGCGTATCTTCATCTTGAGCAAGGATAAAGGATATACCAATCAGGCAATTGCCAATGAACTTCATATTTCAATAAAGACAGTGGAGGACCACATGACCAAAGCCCGAAAATTTTTAAAAGAAAATTTAAAAGAGTATGGTTTTGTGGCCATACTCTTTTATGAAATGTTTTTACACGTTTAGTCGGCGATCATCTACGGGACAATAAGTTGCCCGATTACAAACGACTTCAGCTAGCGTATTTTTCTTTTCTGAACTCCTTCAAAGGTGATTTTTACCGGTTGAATGAATCCATCTTTGTCAAAAACAACCCGATCGATGCAGGTTACGCGGTAATTGGCATCGGTTTCTCCCAACGGTCGGCGATGATAAACAATGTACCATTCGTCTGTTCCCGGCACCTGCATCATGGAATGATGGCCAGCACCGGTGGCCACAGCAGGGTCTTGCTGAAGTACTTTACCAATCCGCTTAAAAGGGCCAAAAGGCGAATCGGCAATAGCGTAGGCCACACAGTAATGCGGGCCTCCCCATCCACCTTCCGACCACATGAAATAATATTTACCATTACGGATAAACATGAATGGGCCTTCCACATATCCTTCGGGGGTAATTTCTTTGAAGAATGTTCCATCCTCAAAAGGTTCGAAACCGGTAAAATCGTCCTTCAACTTTACGATATTACAATGACGCCAGCCACCGTAAATCATGTAATACTGGCCGTCCTGATCGTGAAAAACAAACTGGTCGATTGGCTGAGCACCATTATGGAATTTATCCAACAGCGGTTTTCCCAGGTAATCCTTATAAGGTCCTTCGGGCTTATCAGAAATACCAATTCCGATTCCGCCATATTCCTGATCGCTCTGGATATCATTTGCGGCAAAAAACAGGAAATATTTCCCATCCTTTTCAACAATAGCCGGTGCCCACATCGCACGTTTGGCCCATTTTACGTCTGCGGTGTCAATAATGTGCGCATGTTTTTTCCACTTCACCAAATCAGGTGAAGAAAAAGCATCCAGGTGTACTTGCTGTTCATACGGAGCAGAATAAGTTGGATAAACCCAGTACTTATTCCCGAAAACTATTCCTTCCGGATCGGCATACCAACCATCGAAAACAGGGTTGCCGGCATGCTTTTGGGGTTGTGCAAACACAGAAACTGCACACAATAAAAGGATTAAATACAAACTGATTCTTTTCATATACTCTATTCAAATTTGTTATCCGGCAAAGCCGGAATTTAGTTGATTTATAAATAAATTGAATTGAAACGGTCCTATCGCTTCAGGTAAACCGTTTCGCCGGTTTTTGCCGACTCGCGTGCTGCGTCAAGTATCTCGACCACTTGAATATTATTTTTCAAGCTATACAATCCGAAATCTTCGGGTTTTATTTTCTCCTGGATAACATCGGCAAAATAGACAAACGGATCTTCATATACAGCAACATCACCGTCCGTTACTATCAGCGCTTCCTCCCCTTTCATACCTTGTGTCCTGACACTCATGTCCTGGTTATTGCTGGTTTTAATGTACCCGCTAACTCCGTAAATCTCCATGTCCTTGCGGTTAAACGGCCAGTTCCACGATGCCTGAATAATGCATTGTGATTCAGGATATGAAACGATAATTGTTGCTTCATCGTCGACATTGGGATAGACATCCGGTTTGAATTGGCGGGTAACAGCGGTCACTGAAACGGGCTTCTCCCCTTTGGTCAGTGCGGTCATAATGTTCGCTCCGTAGCAGCCAAAATCAACAAGAGCTCCTCCGCCATTCAGAACAGGGTTGGTTAACCACTCCAGAAAAACCGGATCGCAACCGATTTCCTTTGGCCCCTGATGACCATCATGAATGACCACCTTTCGTATCGGTCCGGTCACTTTGCCTTCGCCGACCATCTCCATCGATTTGGCAGTTGTGGGGTACCACGAAGTTTCATAGTCGGTCAACAAATGAATTTTATATTTCCCGGCTAATTCTTCCATGCGCTTTGCGTGTTCCATATTCACTGCCAAAGGCTTTTCAACCATCACATCAATGCCGCGCGGTGCACAGGCTTCAACCACGGCAAGATGATCGAAAACAGAACCGAAGGCCACCACGGCATCCGGTTTTGTATCATCCAGCATTTTGTCCAAATCAGCATAAATTAAGGCCGGCTTAACCTTGAACTGACTGGCCAGTTTTTGTGCCAGTTCCTGATTCGGATCGCAAATACCAACCAACTCAAAATCACCTTTGCCAGGTCGTCCCAAGATAAACGAAATGTGTCCGTGGGTCATTCCGGCAACCGCCAGTTTTATTGGCTTTTGTGCTTGAAGATTACAAGAAATCAGCAAGGCCAGAACCAACAGTAAGTTATTACGCATTCTCTTCTTCATATTTTAACCTTCCCATTAAAATTAGCATTTGTATTGAACCGGACAAAATCCCGGGAATCACTCCCGCCTGTTAGCCGTTGAAACAGAAAACGGCAGATCGCTTTCCTTTGTTCCCCGGCCTTTATTGGGTTGACTTTCCATTTCCAACTGCAAGATTCCTCCACTCACAATATCCTCATAACGAATATAATTTTGGGAGTAGGCTACGCCATTCAAACTCGCAGACTGTATGTAAACGTTTTGCCGGTTGTTGTTTTTAGCTTCAATAACAAACTGCTTTCCGTTTTCGAGTGTAATGGTTGTTTTTTCAAACACCGGGCTACCTAGCACATATTCATCCGTACCCGGGCAAACGCTGTAAAATCCCATCGCACTCAGCACATACCACGATGAAGTTTGTCCCTGGTCTTCGTCGCCGGGATAGCCATTTTCAGTTCCACTGTAAAGTTTGTCCATCACCTCACGAACCTTCTGTTGTGCTTTCCAAGGAGCGCCAGCGTAATTGTACAGGTAAATCATGTGCTGAATGGGCTGGTTGCCATGAGCATACTGCCCCATTTCAGCCATCTCCATTTCGGTCATCTCGTGAATCTTTCGCCCGTAGGTCCCAACATGAACAGTATTGGGAACAGTGAACACAGAATCCATCTTTGAGATGAAATTTTCTTTTCCGCCGAGCAGGTCAATCAGTCCCTGCGGGTCCTGAAAAACTGACCAGAGATAGTGCCAGGCATTCCCTTCGGTATATGGTCCACCCCACTCATACGGGTCGAAATCAGCTTTCCATTTACCATTTTCATCCCTACCTCTCATAAAGCCGACAGTGGGATCAAACAGATTTTTGTAGTTGTACATTTGGCGTGAGAAAACATCTTTATAAAATTGATTCCCGGACATGTCAGCTAACCTGAAACCACAAAAATCATCGTATGCATATTCAAGCGTTTTTGCAGTCGCTTCTCCGTATTTTGGATAAGGAACATAACCAAGTGTGTAATATTCCTTCCAGCCATGACGACCGTTTGCAGGTCCCCAAGGGCCTTTGTTAGTGGCTTCGTGATAGTAAGCGTCCAGCGCTTTTTGCGGATCAAAGGTTCGGATGCCCTTCGCCCAGGCATCTGCAAATAATGAAATGGCATGGTTTCCAATCATACTTCCCGCCTCACCAGGAAAAGACCACGAAGGTAACCAGCCACATTGTTCATATGCATCAAGCATGGCTGCTACATAACGCCCGTGCATAGTTGGATGCATCAATGCATTCAGCGGGAACTGTGCACGGAAGGTGTCCCAGAAACCGGTATCTGTGTACAAATAGCCCTGGTGTACTTTCCCGTCGTACGGGCTGAAATAATACGGATTTCCATTCTCATCCAGTTCATAAAACTTACGGGAAAACAAACTGGCCCTAAAATAACATGAATAGAATGTTGCCATTTCTTCTTCAGTTCCGCCTTCAACTAAAATACGGTTCAGGTGGTCATTCCAGATTTTCCATGCAGCTTGCTTTGTATCTTCAAGAGTTTTATATGAACCAAGCTCTGATTTCAAATTTAATTCTGCCTGTTCCGGGCTGATATAGGATGAAGCAACTTTGGCCTGCACTATTACCCCGTCATCAAATTTTAGCCAGGCACCGGTTCCACGGCCTTCTTTTTCCTTTTCACCTGCCCATTTTTCATTTTTCCTGTTTTCCCAGATTCCGTATGAACGAACAGGCTTATCAAATTGAATGACAAAGTAGTTTTTGAAATTTTCAGTCAACCCTCGACCGTTGTGAACATAGCCAACAATTTTATTTTCTTCAGGAATAATTTTCACACTGCTGAAGCCGGTATACCCATCAAGAACAACATAAGAGCTTTTCCCTTTCTGAAATGAAAACCGCAAATGAGCACCACGCTCAACCGGTGAGATCTCAGTAGTAATCTTATTGTCAAGAGCCACTTTATAGTAATTCGGTTTGGCAATCTCATTTTTGTGGCTGAATTTGGCCGCCCGACCAAATTGGTCAACCTCGAGATTACCGGTAACAGGCATCAACGAAAAAACACAATAGTCATTTGTCCAGGAACTACATTGATGGGCCTGTTGGAAGCCACGTATCGAATCTTTCTGAAACTGATATTTCCATCCGTCTCCGTTCCTCCCTGTTTGGGCAGCCCAAGTATGCATCGCAAAAGGTAATGCTGTCGTTGGGTACGTGTTTCCGCGAGTTAACTCAAAACTGGAGTTTGTGCCTTGCAGGGTATTAACATACTTCACAAGATCGGTAGGTGCTTTGGCTCTTGAAACACCCGTCATCATCAGTGCAATAAATGCAATAACGAATATCTTTTTCATATTGAGAACTGAAAAGGTAAAACAAAAATAGGCTTCCGCTACCCTACAGATAAACGCTCTGAGCAAGTTAATGTCGGTAAGTTTACTGCTTTGCAGCGGAAGCCTAAAAAAAATCAGGGCAAGTGCTAATCTAGTAGCAAAAATCCGTCATTATTTAGAAGCCACAGCCGGAGTACGCAACTCAACCTTTGGGCTGTCAGCAAAATCGTCGAACAATGGCTGCAACGGTTTCACGTCGCTTTCAACTCCATTGGCAACAGTCATCGCTAAGATCCGAATCCGGTCATCATCGGGCAAAGTAATTGTTTTTGCTCCAGCCGGTATTTTTAGTTCATATTTGTACAAATAGCAATACTGATAAGCAACATTTTGAGTCGGATATGCCCGATGACAATGTGACGCAAACCAGGCAATATTATCCTGCTTGAGGAATGGTTTATCAATGCTCAGCACGGTTCTGCCATCCAAATCAAAATTACGGTTGTAATGCTGACCAATGTAACCGGTCCATCCCTGAATATTCAGCGAAGTTGACACATCACCCAGTTTGAAATCGGCTGTTGTTTCACGAACTGCCGAGGCCAAAATGTACAAGCTGGTGTAATCACCTTCGGGCAATGAAATTTTTTGCCCCTTGCACGAAATGGCGTTATTCGCTTCATCAGCCCGGCTTCCCATGGCAAAGCGGATACCTTCGCTTGTAATTTCATCAGGAACAAGTTCTGCAGGCAACGATCCGCCGCGTCCCAAACTTCCGTCCCAGCGGTTATCATCAAAACTCATCACATCCTGATCAAAATCCAAAGGAACAGGCTCTTGCATAATTGTTGGAGAGGTAACTTTTGCATCTGCCAATTTCACAGCAAAAGTCCGGATAGTATAGTGGCTCAAGTCAAACGAAAGTTGATTGTTTGCAAAACCAGCCTGTCCAATTTTTTGCTCCTGCCCGTTCACCTCGAAAGCATCGGCAATGTTACCGGCAAACTTCAAATTCACTTTGCTCAGGTCAGAACCCGAAAGTTCGTTCACACGCACGATGTAATAGTCGTCATTTTCCATTTTTTTCACGGCCATCACACCGGCTTTTGGCGTATCAACAGAAAGGAATGAAGTTGCTTTTCCAAGTTTCCCTGCATGCTTTGGCGCTTCGAAAGCCAACAATGGTTGGTTGAAGAATTCTCCCTGCCATTGCGATTGTCCATCAACCCAGCTTCCTTTGTGTCCATAAATTCCGTAACGGAATTCCTGCTCTCCCCAATCCTGAGAATCCTGATATCTGAATGAGCGCTTTGCTTCGGGAGTGTACAACAAAGTTAAACGCAACATGTTATCAGCAGGTTTGTCTGAACCGTATTTGCAATCTTCCAAAATAGTCACACCATAATCTCCTGCCTCATTTGTCAGGTCGAACCACTGTTTCGCCGGGACTTCAAATTTCACGCTGTCGTTATTTGCGCGCTGCAATGTTCCAACTCCCAGATTGTAAGTAGCCTGTTTGTTGCTTACAGTCAACGGGAAAGCTGCTTTCAGGCTCACGCCTGTTGACTGCCAATCCACTTTATTGTCAACCTCAACGCGTTTTCCGGCATCGCCGGCTGACAAGCTAACGACCTGAGTGATTTCAGAGTTTTGTCCTTTACGTTTAATTTCCAACGCGACACGAACTGCTCCTTCTTCAATCACTTTGATTGAAGCCTCTTTGTCCATATAATCAATCGGGGCATTTTGGCGGTCTTCCCAGTCCATGTTCCAGGCAGGCCATTCGGCAGGAGATTCAGCAAGGAATTCCAGACGTGCAGGTTTTGCCAACAATTCTTTCCCGGCTTTTTTATCGAAAACGCTCAACATGTCACCGTTGTCAGCAAATTTCACTTTGTAATATTCATTTTCAAGCAACTTGTCACCCGCAACCAGAGTTGAAGATTTCGAAGCTTGTTTCGTTGTCTCACGAACATCGTAAACCGACATTCCTACCGATTGAACTTTAGCCAGGAAAATCACTTTCAACGATTTGTCTTTTCTTTCCACTACCTGGGTTGGAACTGCTTTTCCTTTTTCGTCATAAACCTGAACATTTGCAGGAAGCGTCTCATAAGAAATCTCGGCAGTTACAACATCCTCACGGTTGCTGGCAACCGGATTGTAAACGACCACAGCTTTTCCTTTCACCTGAGTATTCAACTGGCTTGTCAATTCGCTTACCGAACTTTTAAGGACTTCCTGAAAACCGTTTGCGGCGATAAACTCGTCATTCCACGCGTATTCATAAGCTTTCGGAATACTGGTTCCCGGAAGGATATCGTGGAACTGGCTTCCTAAAACAAGATCCCACGAGTTATTTATCTTCTCAAACGGATATTTAACATCGCTGGTCCAATCGGCCATAACTGCCAACTGTTCCGCTGATTTTGCAAGCAATTCATTCTTGCGGTTCAAGCGCTTCATATAAGCCTGAGAAGTCATTGATCCGGCACTGTGCTCGATCAAAAGCAGATCACCTTTATAAGTCGGCAGCTTTTCTCTGATCTCGGGTGTAATGTCTTTATACATTTGATCAGATGAAGTCAGGATCACCTTGATCTGGCTATCACTGTTATGCAAGCTTTCAATGACATTTTTCACGTCGCGTTCGCGGGGGGCACCACCTTCATCACCAACACCGTAATAACGGTAATCGAATGAAATGCCATATTTCGCTTTGTCTTCATCCAAACGGGCTACCCAGGCAGAATCAATGTCCAGCCGGGGTTTTACACCACCATTATAATTGGTTGCGTTGAAAGCAGCCACGATACCTTTATCATCAGGCCCGTTCCAAACACCAACATTGAACGGAATCCCCGCAGCTGAGCGCCAGGTCAGCTTTTGAGTTGAGAATCCCAATAGTCCGCAATGATTCCAGATTGTAGGCAGGTTGGCAAGAAAACCGAAGCAGTCAGGCAACATATAATCCTTGCTTTCCACACCAAATTCTTTGCGGAAATAGTCGTTGCCATACAATACCTGACGAATCAACGATTCGGAAGATGAAATATTAACTTCGCCTTCATCAACCGATGAGCCGGAAACATACCACCTGCCATCGTGAACATACTGCTGTACCTTTTTATACAATTCAGGGTAATACTCTTTCATCATCTGATACCTTCTCGATCCTGTAAAGTTGAAAACGTAATCGGGATACTTTTCAAACAGATGAAAGTTTTCAAGCATGGTGTTTTTAATGTCCATATTAATCGTCGCCGGGTAATCCCAGTTCCATTCAGAATCCAGATGTGCATATCCGACAGTGTACAACACTTTATCTTTCGAAATGTCATATTGCTCACGTTTTTTCAAAGGTTGGGCAATAATCATAACCGGATAAAAGAGTGCTATAAAAAGAATGAATATAACTTTTCTCATTTACTTGAATTTTTGTTAGTTGATTATTGGTTTATTATTATTTCACTTTTGAAAACGAGTAAGGGAAATCGGAATCTTTTGTCCCCCGCTTTTTGTCAGGTTGATCGCCCATGTCGAAGTTAATGGTAGCTCCGTCCTGCAAATCATTATAGTTGAAATAGTTCTTGCTGTATGATTTTCCATTAAACTCGATGCCTTCAACATAACGGTTTGTTGCACTGTTTTTGGGTGCGTTGATTTCGATCTTGTTACCGTTTTCCAAACTAACAGTGATCTTCTTGAACAGTGGCGCACCAATCACATATTGAGGAGTTGCCGGTGCAACCGGATAGAATCCCATTGAGCTGAAAACATACCATGCGGAAGTTTGTCCGTTGTCTTCGTCGCCGCAATATCCGTCGGCCTGCGGCGTGTATAACCGATCCATCACCTCACGCACCCAATGCTGTGTTTTCCAAGGCTGCCCGGCATAGTTGTACAGGTAAATCATGTGTTGAATAGGCTGGTTACCATGCGCATAGTTACCCATGTTCATGATTTGCATTTCTCGAATTTCATGAATGACACCACCATAGTACGAATCATCGAAAATTGGAGGAACGACAAAAACAGAATCCAGCATGCCGACGAATTCCTTTTTGCCGCCCATCAAATCAATTAATCCCTGTACGTCATGAAAAACAGACCAGGAGTAGTGCCAGCTATTTCCTTCCGTAAACGCGTCACCCCATTTAAACGGGCTAAAAGGAGACTGGAAAGTTCCATCTTCATTCCGTCCGCGCATCAGGTTATTTTCCTTATCGAATACGTTTTTATAGTTCATTGCGCGTTTTGCGTAAATCGCTATTTCCTTTTCAGGCTTATCTAAGGCTTTACCCAACTGATAAATACAATAGTCAGCAAAGGCATATTCGAGCGTGCGGGCAACATTTTCATTCACTCCCACATTATAGGGAACATAGCCCAATTTATTGTAGTAATCAACGCCAAAACGGCCAACAGAATGTAATGGGCCTTCGTGAGTTGTATTTTTCACTACCGCATCCCAAAGCGACTCAATATCATAACCGCGCAAACCTTTCAGGTAGGCGTCAGCCACAATCGTCGCCGAGTTCGAGCCGATCATACAATCGCGGTGACCGGGGCTGGCCCACTCCGGAAGGAAACCACTTTCCTTGTAGGCATTGGCCAATCCTTCCTGAATTTTCTCGTTTAATGAAGGATACATCAGGTTGAAAAAGGGGAACACAGCACGAAATGTATCCCAGAAACCATTGTCGGTAAACATGTAGCCCGGCAATACTTCGCCGTTGTAAGGGCTGTAATGTACCACTTTTCCATCAGCATCATATTCATAAAATTTGCGGGGGAAAAGCATTACACGGTATAAGCAAGAATAGAATGTTTCCAATTGAGCATCCGAACCACCATCAACAGCAATGCGTGATAATTCTTTGTTCCAGATATCCTCGCCTTTTTGTTTTACCTGGTCGAACGAGTCATCGCCTAGTTCTTTTAGATTGCGTTCTGCCTGTTCGTAACTGATAAACGACGAAGCAACACGGGCGCAAACCTGCTCGCCTTTTGTTGTTTTAAATTGAAGGGCAGCTCCCACGTGATTATCCTGCAAGTCGCTCACACCTTCCACAATCTTGTCGGTGCTCCACACGTCGCTTTTCACGAAAGGCTTATCGAAAACAATTACAAAGTAGTTTTTAAAGTTCTCGGAAATACCGCCGCTGTTACGGGTAGTGTACCCAATGATTTTATTTTCTGAAGGAATGAGTTTGATATATGAACCACGATCGAATGCATCAACCAGCACGAAGGATTTTTCATTTTCCGGAAAAGTGAACCTGAACATCGCTGCCCGTTCGGTTGGCGTGATTTCGGTTGACAAATCGTAATCAGCCAGGTAAACCTTGTAATAATGCGGCTTGGCAGTCTCAGCTTTATGCGAAAACCAGCTGGCCCGGTCTTCTCCCTTAATTTTCAGCTCACCAGTCATCGGGAACAACGAAAACTGGCCGTAGTCGTTAATCCAGGGGCTTGGTTGATGGGTTTGCTTGAAACCCTGGATTTTGTTGGCATCGTAGCCGTAAACCCAACCATCACCCATTTTATTGGTTTGCGGTGTCCAGAAATTCATCCCCCAGGGTAAGGCAATAGCCGGATAGGTATTTCCTGTTGAGAGTTTAAACTCTGAATCGGTCCCCATCAGGGTATTTACATAATCGACCGGTTGCATTTTCTGTGCTTGTACTCGAATGGCAGAAACACAGAAAAGCAATGCGACCAAAAAAATTAATCTTTTATTCATGGCTATTTCATCTGTTTATTTTTTCAATTCGAGTTTCTATAATTTTCGTATCTCATGGAATACCACCATTATAGTTCAGTAACGGATGGAACTCGCCAAAATAATCCTGCTCCTGTGTGAGAAGCACAGCTCTTATGGCTCGTTTCGTTATTTTAAAAAGCTATAAATCCAACTTTAATCTGCCTGATTCTACAACCGGGTTTAGGCATTAAATTCCTGCCAATTAATTACCAAACAAAATCAGCAGGCGAAAAATGCTCACCTGCTGATTCGCTCAAAATTATTCAAGCAATTTGATGAAGTACCCACCTACCACTGATCGGGCCTGGAAGCCTACCTGCTGAGCATTCGGGGTTTCGTACCAGTCGCTCATCGGAACCCGGTCGGGGGTTTCAGTTACAAACTTGTGTACCGGATCGATGAACTTTTGGAAGGTTTCCACATCGTCGGCCAGGGTAGCGGTCCAAACAATCCAGTCGCTTTTGGTGTA
>NZ_JAPAAF010000023.1 GCF_025907915.1 Gaoshiqia sediminis | reverse complement strand
ATGTTCTGTTTGAGAATAATGATTTAACAGTATCGTAAGTTAATACATTACAGGCAAACGATTGTAAACTTAGGTGCAAATATTTTTAACAATGCGCTGATTTTGTTAGGTAAGTCACCTGGAGTTCAGCCTCCGCTGGTTCGAGCGCAGCCGAAACCACAAGCTGTCTTCCACGGAATAGTCGTTGCACCAGTCGGAGCAATCGTTGCACGAGTTAAAGCTGACATTGTTTCACTGCAAGCTGACATTGTTTCAGTTGAAGTATCCGTTGCACAACTTAAAGCGGTCGTTGTACAACTTAGAGCAGTCATTGTTTGAGTTTGAGGGGTTATTGCACGGGGTCGAGAGGTCATTGCACGGGTTTGAGCGGTTATTGTTTCACTTGAAGTGGTCATTGTACCGGTCGAAGCACCTACCCCTCGTCTTAGCGCTAGCGGTGACGAGGGGTTTGCTGGTGGTCGTTTGTAACGACATGAAACCGGCATATTGCAATGAGAAGCATTTCTTAATATCTTTCAATCAAAAATGCCCGCCGATAATTATTTCATCACCGATCAAAATGCCACCTATTCTTTAACCTTCACCGTGGAAGATTGGATCGATGTATTTACACGGAAAGAATATAAAATTGTTGTTGCTGATTCGTTAAACTACTGTATTGAAAATAAGGGTTTGGAGGTTTTTGCATGGTGCCTGATGTCGAACCATATTCATTTGGTATGTCGGGCAAAAGAGAACTACAGGATTAGCGATATCATTCGGGATTTTAAAAAGTTTACGGCAAAAACCATTCTGAAAATGATAGAAAAAGAGCCGGAAAGCCGAAAGGAGTGGATGCTGTACCGTTTTCGGTATGCCGGAAAGTTTGATAACCGGATCAAAACATACAAATTCTGGCAGGAAACAAATCATGCCATTTTATTGGATAATACCAAACTGATTGAACAACGGATCAATTATACGCATGAGAATCCGGTTCGGGCCATGATTGTATTCAGTGCTACAGATTATCTTTACAGTTCGGCCCGGGACTATGCCGGAGAAAAAGGATTTGTGCATGTGCAAGCAGCATTGTGAAATGAGTTACAAACTCAAGACAGCCAACCCCTCGTTACCGCTTCGCTCAAACGAGGTGCAGGCCGGGGAAACCATCGTCACCAGACCGGATTTCCGTACAAATCGCCATCCTCTCTTTGTCGTTAAAAACGACAAGCAACTTCCCCCTCGTCACCGCTCCGCTAAGACGAGGGGGAGTTGGACTTTTCGATAAACAGAAATTGGGTTTACTGACTTCTTTAAATTGTCCGAATCAGGGTAAAATTCTACTTTTGATGACAATAAGCGATCGACAAACCTTCGGCAAGCCGCTCGATATCGAGTTGTTGTGCCAGCCTGCCAAAACAAACAACATGAAAAAACGCATCATCCTTTACGCTCTCCTGCTGGTTCTGCTGGCCGGTGGCCTGTACCTCAACCAACTTATGCCCGTCATAACCGGTTATGCCGCCAAAAACCTCGCCTCGGGCGTATTCGTTTCAGGCCGCAGCCAGGAGGCCATGGAAGCGGAGGACCTTCATTTTTCGCTGATAAAATACACCTCCAACACGGTTGATTTCGATAGGCAGGAAGTGGTCAGCCGCTTCCTGTGGGGTTCGTCGAAAGCTATTTATCTGGATGGCTATGGTTGCACCCTGGTGAAAGATTTCACGGAAGAAGAGATCCGGGGACGGGAATATCCGCAGGTGCAGGCATTGCCGGAAAACCCGGACACTATTCCCTGGCCGACGGGCGATGCGATAGCCGACAGCATACCGCCAGGCATCAACCTGGAAAAGCTAAACCAGGCGGTGGCGCAGGCAATGGCCGACACGCTTCCGCTGAAAGGGACTTTTGCCCTGATGGTGGTGTATAAAGGCCAGCCGGTGGCCGAAGTTTACCGGGATGACTTTACGCCCGGTACCCGCTTTCTAAGCTGGTCGATGGCCAAAAGCGTCACCAACACGCTTATTGGCTTGCGGATCGAACAACATAAAATCGACCTGGATGCGCCTGTCGGGCTGCCGGTGTTTGGAAAACGAAAGCGAAAACCCATTACGCTAAACCACTTGCTGCGCATGAACAGCGGCCTGGAGTGGAACGAAAACTATGGCAACCTGTCGGACGTAACCATCATGCTGCACAAAGCCGGGGATATGGGATCCTACACCTCCAATAAACCGGTGATCTTCCCTCCCGATTCGGTGTGGGTTTATGCATCCGGCTCAACCAACCTGGCGAGTCTGACACTGCGCCGTTCTTTCGATTCAGATGCCGGTTACCTGCGTTTCCCTCGCGAAGCCCTGTTCAACAAAATCGGGATGAAAAGCGCTGTTTTTGAGCTGGATGCTTCGGGCACCTTCGTTGGGTCATCGTACTTGTATGCCACCATGCGCGATTACGCCCGCTTTGCCCTACTGTATATGAACCGGGGAAACTGGTTGGGCGAACAATTGCTGCCCGAAGGCTGGGTGGATTACTCGGTGCAGCCGGCACCTGGTTCCGGCGGACAATATGGCGCTTCATTCTGGCTAAACCTCGCGAGCGACCAGCCCGACGCCCCCACCGACCTGTATATGTGCAAAGGGCACGACGGGCAATTTATCTTCATCATTCCTTCGAAAGAATTAATTGTTGTTCGTACCGGCTATTCCAAAAAAGGGGAGTTCGACAGCAACCTGCTCCTGAAAATGATCCTGGAAAGTCTGGAGGACTGATTGCGGGGGGAAGTACATAAAAGTACATGAGTGTATAACGCATTGCCGGGAAAAATTTCTTTCTTGCCTCGTTCCCGATGTACTTATGCACTCATGCACTTATGAATATCTGCTACACAAACCGGTTGCCTTTCAGCAGCTTCACATCGTTGACAAACTGACGGATTTGCTGTTCGTCTTCCTTGCGGCACACCAGCAAAGTGCCGTCGGATTCTACCACGATGTAGCCATCGAGCCCCTGCAAAACAGCAATCTTTTCGTTGGGCATATTAACAATGCAGTTCTTCGAATTGTACAGCAATACATTTTCACCACTCACCGAGTTGGCATCGGAATCTTTCTCCTTATTCTCGTACAGCGATCCCCAGGTGCCCAAGTCGCTCCAGCCAAAATCGGCACACAATACATAAACATTGTCCGCCTTTTCCATCACGCCGTAATCGATGGAAATATTCTGGCATTCGGAATAGGTTTTATTGATAAAGTGTACTTCATCGGCAGTTCCGTACAACTTTTCGCCCTTTTTAAAAAGCTCGGCCACATCCGGGAGATGGAGATCGAAAGCCGACATGATACTTTTCATCGACCAGATAAAAATGCCGGAATTCCAGAAAAACTCACCGCTTTCCAGAAAAATCTGAGCCATTTCCAAATTGGGCTTCTCGGTAAAGGTTTTCACCTTGTACAGGTTATCCAGCGACTTAAAATCGAATTTATTGTCAATTTGAATGTAGCCGTAGCCGGTTTCGGGCCGGTTGGGGGTAATGCCCAGGGTCAGCAGGGCATCTTTTTCGGTGACAAACTCCAAGCCCATCCTCACTTGCGACAGAAACTCCTCTTCTTTTAAAATCAGGTGGTCAGACGGAGCCACAATCACATTTGCGTCGGGATTTTCCGCTTTTATCTTATTGCAGGCATACGCGATACACGGAGCCGTATTGCGGCGCAAAGGCTCCAGTAAAACCTGGCTTTCGGCTAGTTCAGGAAGCTGGGCCAGCACCAAATCTTTATAGTCCACGCTGGTTACGACCAGGAAATTCTCCGCCGGACAAAGCTTCTTCAATCGGTCGAAGGTCATTTGTATAAACGTGCGGCCTGTACCCAGGATATCCAGAAACTGCTTGGGCATGGATGTTTTGCTTAATGGCCAAAACCTGCTTCCAATCCCACCAGCCATAATCACACAATAATTGTTCTGCATAGAATTTATTTTTTGAACTTTGTTGATCAAATATACCCAATTTGAAGTTGAAAAACCGCCTGTTTGGGTTGCTTTCATAACATGGTGGCTTTAGCTCCTGAAAATCAAACTCCCCCGTTAGCGACAAACTTTTCCGAATATTTGTACCTTTATCCGAAGGTAAAAGACAAAACTGCGGTCAAGAGGCATTCGCGAATGCAGCAGGCCGCCTTTTGAACAGCACCAGGCAACACAATGCCCGTTTGCTGATTGTTGAGTGAGCACGTTGATGGACCAACCAAAAAGAATAAAGAATGAAGTTTTTTTTCAGCGCCGGACGCTATTTTGCACTCCTGGCCCGGGTTTTTTCGAGGCCCGAGCGTAGCCGGATCTACCTCCAGAAGCTTTTCCTTGAGATTGAAAGCCTGGGGATCAACTCGGTAGGCATTGTGGCCGTGATCTCCACCTTTATGGGGGGCATTATTACCTTACAGGTGGCCTATAACATGACCAACCCGTTTTTGCCCACCTACCTGATCGGATTGGGGAACCGCGATTCGCTGATCCTGGAATTTTCATCTACGGTTATGGCGCTGATCATGGCCGGCAAAATTGGCTCGAACATCACTTCCGAAATTGGCAGTATGCGGGTGACCGAACAAATAGATTCCCTCGAAATCATGGGCGTCAATTCGGCCAGCTACCTCATCCTCCCCAAAATTGCTGCCGTCGTCCTCATGTTCCCCTTTCTGTATATCCTGAGCGTATTCTTCGGGCTAATCGGCGGCCTCATTGTGGGGCCATCGTTGGGAGCAGTCAGCGCTACCGACTACATCAACGGCATCCAGTACGCCTTTACGCCTTACTATGTCACCTTCTCGTTGATCAAGTCACTGTTCTTTGGCTTTCTGGTCGCCTCTGTTCCGGCTTATTTCGGGTATTTTGTTGAAGGGGGCGCCCTGGAAGTGGGCACAGCCAGTACCCGCGCCGTTGTGAATACCAATATCCTGATCCTGGTCTTCGATTTAATTTTAACTCAACTGCTATTCTGATGATCCGTATAGAAAACCTGAATAAATCATTCGAAGGGAATACGGTGCTGAACAATATCACCACTGAATTTCAAAAAGGAAAAACCAACCTGATTATCGGACGGAGTGGTTCCGGAAAAACGGTTTTGCTGAAATCGATCGTTGGCTTGCACGAAATTGACAACGGTTCCATTTATTACGACGACCGTAATTTTACGACCATGAAACCCTCTGTGCGCAAAAAGCTTCGGCAGGAAATGGGCATGGTTTTCCAGGGAGGCGCTTTATTCGACTCGCTAACGGTGGCCGAAAATGTACGTTTTCCCTTGGATATGTTTACCGAACAAACACCTGCCGAAAAAGCCAGGCGGGTTGAATTTTGCCTCGACCGGGTAAATATCAGCCGGGAAGCGCACCGCTTGTCACCTTCGGAAATATCGGGCGGGATGAAGAAACGGGTGGCCATTGCCCGCGCCATCTCCCTGAACCCCAAATACCTGTTTTGCGACGAACCAAACTCCGGCCTTGATCCGGAAACCTCGTTACTGATCGACGATTTGATCCACGAAATTACGGTGGAATTCAATATCACCACCATCATCAACACCCACGACATGAACTCGGTCATGGAGATCGGCGAGAAAATCCTGTTTATCAGTGAAGGGGAAATGTGCTGGGAAGGTACCAAAACCGAGATCCTTTATGCCGAAAACAAAAAGCTTCAGGAGTTCGTTTTTGCCAATCCGCAATACAAGCAAATCAGGGATTTACGGCGGGAAGCGGATACCGATTGATGAATGATAATTGATGAGTGACCCGTTATCGATTCTTTTTCGTTTTGACCTGTTCCTTTAGATTTGCCGTATCGTCGCCTTCTTGTTCAACCTAACCTTTGGGCGCCAGGGTAATCACCGGCACAATCATTTCTTCCATCGAAATGCCCCCGTGCTGGAAGGTATCGCGGTAATACTGCACGTAATAGTTGTAATTATTCGGATAGGCAAAGAAATCGGCATTCAGCGCGAAAATAAACCTGGAACTAACGTTACGTCCCGGCAAACGAGCCTTTTCGGGCTGGGTAATCTCGAAAACCTGTTTGTAATTATAGTTCAGGTTTCGGCCTAACTTATAGCGAAGGTTGGTAACCGTTTCGCGGTCGCCAATCACCTTCACGGGGTTATCCACCCGCACCGTGCCGTGATCGGTGGTTAGCACCACCTTCACCCGGTTTTCGGCCAGGCTTTTAAGCAATTCGAGCAGCGACGAATGATTGAACCAGCTAAGGGTTAGCGAGCGGTAGGCCTTTTCGTCGCTGGCCAATTCACGCATCATATCCATTTCGGTGCGCGCATGCGACATCATATCCACAAAATTGAAAACCATCACCGACAGGTCGTGTTGCAGGATGCTGCCCAAGTTATCCACTAGTTTCTTGCCTGCCTTCAGGCTGACAACTTTCTCAAAATAAAGCTTCTCTTTCCGGCCCAAACGGGACATCTGGGTTTGCAGCAACTCTTTTTCGTGGCTGTTTTTGTTGCCCTCATTATCATCGTCTTCCCAGTATTGCGGATAAAGGCGGGCAATATCGAGCGGCATCAGTCCCGCGAAAATAGCATTGCGCGCATACATGGTGGCCGTAGGCAAAATACTGTAATACAGCTCTTCCTCTTCGCTCAGAAAATACTGATTTACCACTTGGCTCAACACCCGGAACTGATCGTAGCGCAGGTTGTCGATCACCAGCACAAACACCTTCTCCCCCTTGTCCAGCAACGGAAAAACCTTGTGCCGGAACAAATCGGGCGAAAGTAGCGGACGATCGCCCGAACCTTGCTGAAACCAATCCAGGTAGTTATTTTTTATGTACCGCGCAAAATTGTTGTTGGCCTCCACTTTCTGCATCTTCAGCACCTCGTCCATGGCCGGGTCCTGCGAAGCGCTCAGCTCCAGCTCCCAATAAACTAGCTTCCGGTACACCTCTTTCCACTCATTAAAATCGAGGCGCTCGTTCAGCCGCATCCCGATCCTGGAAAATTCGCTCTGATAATCGGCCGTTGTTTTTCGGGTAACCAGCTCGAGCTGATCGACGTTCTTTTTAATGGAAAGCAAAATTTGCTTGGGATTGACCGGTTTAATCAGGTAATCGGCCATTTTGGAGCCGATAGCCTGATCCATGATATCTTCTTCTTCACTTTTGGTAATCATCACCACCGGCACATTCGGTTTCAGGCTTTTCAGTTCGCCGAGGGTTTGCAAACCGGTCATGCCCGGCATGTTTTCATCCAGGAAAATTATATCGTAGTGGTTGTCGCGCACCAGATCAATGGCATCGGTCCCATTCGTGGCCGTGGTCACGTCGTAACCTTTTTGCTCCAGGAAAATGATATGGGCGCGTAACACATCAATTTCGTCATCCACCCAAAGGATATGTATTTTTTTCATGGCTCAATCGTTTTGGAAATGAATCACCAGCCTATTCACTCAGAAGCAGCCGGTTGGCTAATAATAGTAAAAATCGCGGTCAGCCGGCTGGTTCTTAACAAAGTTTAACGCCGTCAGGGTTTCAGATAATCCAGCCTGTACAATTCAAGGTAATCGCTTACGTCCTTATTTTGAAGGAGGATCGTATAGTTCGCTTGCGAAATCACGAAATTACGATAGTTTACCTCCGCAAGCGGTCCGTACACTTGCTGGTCCCTGACAATTCCACGCAGGTATGCCATACCGGCTTCTTTTGTGGCGAAGGATGACACCCGGAACAACACCTGTTGTGCATCGAATGGAACTTCCTGTACCTGTAAGCCTTGCGTTTCCGGGCTTTGCTGATTGTGCCCCCGGATGGCCTCCACTACCGCCGAATGGTCAACGCCACTGGCTGGCAGGATGAGCACAAAGCCATGCTCACCGGTTTCTCCGGTTTTAAAGGCCCCCTGATAGGCCGGAGGCTCCGGTGCAACTGGCGTTACAGCAACAGGCTGCGTGGGCGTTTGCACGGCAGCCGCGCTTTCGTCAGTAAATCCGCCGCTAATGTAATAGTCGCGGAAGAAATTCATGTACTCTTCCAGGTTGCCGTTGGCGATCAGCTTTCCTAAGTTTTCTTCTGTAATGAGGAAGTTCCGGTAGCTGCGGGTTTCCAATTCACTGAACAAACTGCGGGTAGTTACTACCGAACGGAAATAGGTCATGGACTCGCTGACGGTGCCCGGCAGCTCAACCACCAAAAGTTGTTGCCCTGCGAACGATCGCTGCTGCACGGGCAAACTTTCGTTTGCATAGTTTTCGCGATGGTACGCGCCAAACGCGGACATGAGCGGACGCAGGTTAAACGAAGCATCGTTCACGGCAATCACAAACAACTGTTTCGCCTGGTTATCGCGCGTAAACATCGACTTGCCACTTTCCGGTTTTACCAGCACAAACGTACCCCTTTCCTCCTGCCTGTTTTCCTCCTCCAGCGCCTTGGCCATTAGCTCTTCCGGCTCGGGAAGCTCGTCTTGCGGGAAGTCGCCTCCAATAAACCGGCTGTAGTTCTTGATAAAAAATTTCAGGTAGTCCACGTAATTGTTGTCGCCCAGCATCTCGCGAAAGTTGAGTGACGAAGCCACAAAGTTCACGTAATCGATGCCCTTCAGCGTTTCGAATACCTCCCGCTTACGAATGACCGACCGGAAATAGATGAGTGCCTGTTCCTTACTTTCCAGCGAGCGCACCACCAGCAACATGGTCTGCGGGTTGAGGTTCTCGGTTTCAATATCGAAATCAATCCGCGTATAATGGTCGATGTTGTAGTTTGCCAGGTCAAATTTCAGCCGGTTCAGGTCAACTTTTGCTTCGCGCGGGAAAGCGATCACAAAGTAGTGCAGCAGGTCTTCATCATACGACCACTTTCCGCCGAACTCATCCTCTCCCCGGCGATCGTTTGCCAGCAACTCGTCATTTTCGATTTCCTCGTTCAGATAACCCATGGCAACCAGCTTTTGGTAATCCACCAGGGTACTGTCCTGAATGAGTTTCAGGATGCTTTCGGCCAACGGTATGGCCGGGCTTCTCGGGTAAGAGCGGATGTAACCGTTCAGCTCCTGACCAAACTGTTCCATCGTTGAAGAGGTCCCATCGGCAATCGTCTCGATGAAGGCAACCTTCGGCAACAGCAAACTGTCGGGCGATAAACCTTTCAGCTGTCGGGCCAGTTCTCCGGCTCGGGAGTAACTTCCCTGTTGGTATTGATAAAATGCTTGCTGGTATAGGTTGTTCAGGCTATCGCTGCGCGCTTCAAGCTCAATAAAGTAATTGGGATTGATCAGGTATTGGGCGTACTTGCTATCGGGATAATTTCCGATAATCAGGTTCCGGTAATAATTTGATTTGGTCATATCGCCGGTTTGTTTATACAAATCCCACAGCTCAAACCAGGTGGTTAGCTGATAAACGTTGTTGTCGTAACGTGTCAGCAGTTCTTCGTAGTGCTGAATGGCCAGCGGGTAATTGTCGTAGTCGGTTTTAAAAATACGGCCGGCATTAAACAGGGCATCCCTTATTTTCAGGTGCGAGGAGGCCAGCGCTTCTTCGGTGAGGGGAACATCCTGCAAATAATATTCGCGACTCAGGCGGTCATTAATCCTCGGCACCTCGGGCTTTTCAGGTTTTTCCGTTCCTTCTTCGGCTTCCTCTTCCTCCTCCATGGCGAGTTGTGCAGCCGAGCTTTTGTTTTTCCGACGCCAGTTATCTTCCAGCTTGCGGTTGCCCCAGGTTTGTGCAAATTCGACCTTTCCGTAGGCCATAGTGGATGGGTTATAAAAATACCAGCCCGAGCCGCGCTGCTGCTGGCCAGATCCCGTCCGCGCCTGGTTCATCCGGAAAAAGCTGCGGTCCATTTGTTCGTCCAGCTCAGCCTGCTTTTTCCGCAGTTCTTCATCGCGCGCCTGCTGAATCCACCCAGCAATCAAGTTGTTGCGCTCCCCATCCGACAAAGCGGCTATCCGTTGCAAGCTGTCTTCCCGCTCAATGGTGTAAAGGTTATCCGTCAAGCGGGTCAGGCTTTTGTATCTGTCAGCTATGAAGTTGTAGTTGGGATAATTATTGTCGATCACCACCATCGCGCTATCGTAATAACTTTGGGAGAGCCGGTAGTTTTGTTCCTGAAAATAGATATCCGCCAAGGTAAGGCACGATAAGGCCCGCTGAAACAGGTTTATGCTGCTGGCTGCCGCCGACTTTACGTACTGGTCAACCGCCGACTGCTGCTGTCCTTCCTTGGCGTAAATATTTCCCAAAGCAAAATAAATCTGGTCGCGGAACTCGGTATTTTTCTCGTCGCGCAGCATTTTTCGAAGTTCCTTTTTCAGCTTTTCAACATCGCTCTCGCCTGTAAACACCCCGGCAGCATTGATGCGGGCGTTGAAGGCCATGATGTAGGAAGGGTTCATGCGGGACACCTCGCGGAAGGTTTCCGAAGCCAGCGCGTGTTGTTCGGTTTCCTTGTAAAGTTGGGCCAAAATGTATTTGTACCGCGCCCGCTCGTGCTTGCGCCTGG
Source organism: Gaoshiqia sediminis (assembly GCF_025907915.1). Classification (GTDB taxonomy): domain Bacteria; phylum Bacteroidota; class Bacteroidia; order Bacteroidales; family Prolixibacteraceae; genus Gaoshiqia; species Gaoshiqia sediminis. The sequence goes on along the minus strand of NZ_JAPAAF010000023.1, from coordinate 56,238 downwards.
TATTGTTGACGGCAGTCTTTAGCTGCGGAATGGCTTCATTGTATTCGTGACGGCGCATGTGGAAATCGGCCACAGCCAGCGAAAACGCGCCAGTAAGTCGCTTGGGAAAAGCCACCGAGGCATCCATATTCTGAATGTATTCGAGGGCTTCATTGTAGCGTTCCAGCTCCGTCAGGCAACGCACCATCCATACATAGGCATCATATTTGGTTTCCTCGTTGCTGAATTTGCGGATGACGTACGAAAAGTTCTCCATGGCAGGAATAAACTTCTTCTGGTAGAAAAAAGCCTGCCCCATCAACAGGTAGCTGTCGTCCACCCAATTGTTGTACTCTTCTTTCGAAGCCAGTTTTTTGTACGACAACGAACGGATCCTACGCCGTTTTGGCTTTTTGGTGATCGAATGCATGTTGATCAGTTTGGAGGCTTTCAAGATGGCATTTTCCATCTCCGACTGGGCAACACGGTCGGTACCGCCCTGGCTCGATTTATAAATGGGAAGTATCCTCGAGTAGTCGTCCTCCACCGATGTATTGATCCGTTCCACACCGGCATTCAGGCTTTCTTTGCCGTTGAAATAAACATTGTAATGCGACGACAGGTTGTGGTAAGCCCGTGTAACGAAGGTATTCTTCTCGGTAGAACATCCCCCAAAGAACCCAATCACCAGAAAAAGTAAAAAAATATAGCCTGATTTCTTTTTCAACCTTGCATTTTTTCTCGTTAGGATAACTAAAGAATCCCTTTATTATTGCTTTGTACAGACAAAATCCCGGAAGTAATTAACCGCGGGAAGTTTCCCGGTTTTGCCAGGTTACTGCCAACAGGTTTCCGAGCTTGCCAACAGGTTTACAATATTACAAAAATCAGTGTAAACTACGCGTCTGTGACGATAAGTTGTCCGATCAAGACATAGGATAAAACGAAAAGCCAATTCAAACACCTGGCATATTCTGTTTTGTAAGAATAGAAAATCAAGTGAATCGCTATTGCTTAGGAAGATGTACCCGAAAGATGGATCCTTTTCCGGGCTCGGAGTCTATCGTTAATTTACCCCTGTGTATGGCGATAAACTCGCGGCAAATTTTTAGTCCGATGCCTGTTCCGCTTTCGCGCATGGTGCCGGGTTTCGATATTTGAAACTCCTCCGAAAACAGTGTATCCAAAACCTCCCGGCTCATACCGGTTCCCGAGTCTGCCACTTCAATGGTCACTTCGGCTGAACACTCGGCCGAGCGTACCATTACCACATCACCCGGGTTACTATATTTCACGGCATTCGAAATCAGGTTGCGCAACACAATTTCAATCAGTTTCACATCGCCAAAAGCCTTCATGGCCTTCAACTCTGTTTCCAGTCCCACATTTTTAATGGCTAGCTGGGCATCCAGGTTCGACCTGATTTGACCCAGTAAACCGGGCAACTCAAATACAGCCGGCTTAAAGCGGACTTCCGAGCGGCGAAAATCGGAAAAATTCAACAGATTTTCGAGCAGCGCATATGTGTTGCTGGTCAGCGCCTCCAGCTGGTCGATGAATGCCTTGCGCTCCTGCTCCGGCAACATGTCGGCGCGAAGCAGTTCGAGGTATTGGATGATAGCCACAAACGGATTACGCAGGTCGTGCGAAATAATCGACAACAACCGGTCTTTGCCGGCGCTGGCAACTTCCAGCTTACGGGTGAGCCGGGCATGGCTCCGAAATTTCAGGAACAATAACACCAACACCCCGAGAAACAGCAGCGACAGGATCAAGGCGTAAACCGATTGTCTCTTTTTGAGGATGTACTTATCACTAATGTCAACCAAGCTGGCTGCAAGCTCCTGCCTCTTGTTGATTTCGCTGAGGGTCTGGTATTGATTGACCAGAAACACGGAATCATAAGCAGCCACAAATGATTCAATCAGGCTGTCAGGCAGAGGCTCATTGGCCAACGCAGCGTAAAACTGCAACCTCGTCTTCTGCACTTCCAGTATTTGAGACGAAAGCTCCAGTTTACCGGCCAGTTTAAGGGCAGCATCCAGCTCAGCCTCTCCCGCCTTTTTCTGATTCATATGGGCATAGGTAATGGCCCGGCCCAGGTGTACCCCGATTTTTCCGTAGTCATAGTTACGCTCATTGAACAAAACCATAGCCTGATTGTAATGATCCAGTGCCTCCATACATTTTCGTTGTCTGCAAAGAATATTTCCAATTTCAGTGAGCGTAGTGGCCTCGAACGACTTGTTACCGACCCGTTTGTTTAGCGCCAGATCTTGCCGATAATAGTCAAGCGCCTTTTCGTAGTTGCCTGTCAACTTGTACACACGGGCCATTCCCATATTACAGGTTGAAACAATATTTTGTGAGCGATGATGTACATAAAGGTCAAGCGCCTGCTGGTAATAGTTCAGAGCCGCCGAAAAGTCTTTTTGTTGCAGATGTACCTGCCCCAGGTTAATGTAAGCATAAGCCATTCCCTCGGGTTGTTTCAGCTGAGTGAAGTAGTGCAGCGAGCTATCGGCAAAGGTATGTGCCAACGGGACGTTTCCGCTTTGGCTATATACATCGCCCAGATTGTTATAAGCATAACCCATTTGCACCGAGTCGCGGATTTCCATGGCAATCTTCAGTGAACGGTTAAAATAAGCAAGTGCCTGATGTATGTCCGAATGATAAAACAATAACGATGCCCCCAGCATGTTGGCTGCCTTGGCCTCCTCGCCGCGAAACTTGAGGCTGTCGGCCACCCGGATAGCCAGTTCGCCGCAAGCCACAGACAAATGGCGGTCCGACTCGCGCAATTGCCAGCTGATATCAATCAGATAATTGACTTTTTCCCGATTCCCCATATGCTGCAAACGGGCAGGAATGCTGTCGGGAAGCTGAACGCCCCCCATTCCGGCAAGCGGCAACAGGAACAGGCTAAGCCGAAAAGCCAGCCGAATAATGGTAGTTTCAATCTGATGCACGTGTAAATCCCTTAAACTCGTGCTAAAAGTTACGAATTATTTCTTCGCTGCCGGCTGCGGCAAGCATTTTACGGCAATATTTTTCAAAAATGTTGAACGAATGACCGCAATGACGATCATGAAGATGCCTTACCGGGATAAACGCAGCGTCCGCATTCTGCCGCTCGATTCTCTTTCACGTAACAGCCATTCAACGGAATCGGCTTACTAGTCAAAAGTTCTTCTTCAAGAAATCAAAGGCATTTCCCTTCATAAAACGTTCAACTATTTCATCGGCCTTGAGCCGGTTATATTCGTATAATTTGTTCGCTTGTTCGGACACTAAAAAATTGTAGGCATGTTTTTCGAGATAACTGTCAAACAACGGCATATCCTCAGCTGTCCAGTAACCATTCAGCGGGTTGATCATTCCGTCGTAGTCGGACCCGATACACTGAATTCCCCAGGCGAACTGATTGTTCCTGTTTAGCACGTCTGCAATATGCGCAATCTGGTTCCAGATGAGTTTCGATTTGTAGAACAGCATTTTACGCCGGTTCAAAAATGGCCCGCTTTTTTTAAGCTCCAGTTCACTGGCCATGCGACGTTCGTCAAACTGAATGCCAAACAAGCCACCCGACCGAGCCACCCTGACAATCTCATCATCAAAAAAGTTGATGTCATTTGGCTGAAACTTACCGTAATTGAACAAGTCATCCTCCACTTTCTCCTTGTGCGATCTTAGTCCGTTTACAGCGCCATGGCTCACCAGCAAGGGGATAACCTCGCCGGGATATTCCTCTTCCAGAAACTGGTAATACTCTTCGCGCGCCTTCACACTCATGTGCTTCAGGTCAATCAGAATCCGCCGGCCATCGGAATTGTCGAGTAATTTGCGAACAACCTTCCAACCCAGCTCCCGAAACCCCTCGTTCATTCCATCGGACTGATCGCATAGCTTACGCACGATTCCATGCAGGCTTTGTGCATGGCCTAACAGTTCGTTGTTGAAATGATGAGTCAGACCGATGAAAAACAAGCGCTTATCCCAGTGTTTCACTTTATCAACATTGGCCAGCACTTCATCTGGATCAGCTGTCTTTCCCATCATCTGCAAACCACAATTAAAAACATGTGCCCCTTCAATGGATAAAACCACATGAATGGTAGTAGTTTCAACATCCGGATTCTCCTCTATTTCCTGAAAACCGGAAATTAAACGATATTGGTACCACCTGCCGTCAATCCTGACCCGATGCCCGTCCAATTGATTGTAGAAATTATATTCCAATTCCAGGTCGCTGAAGTAGTTGTCCATCTTCTGAACATGGTCGATGCGTTTTTTGCCCATGCCAATTACTAAATTGTTAACCAAATCGCCCGGTAGCCCGGTACCTATTTTGGTCATTACAAATCCCTTTTCGAGACCACATAGCGACACAAAAACCACTTGAGCCCCACCTTTGGCCAACGAAGTAAAATCGGCCTGCCTGAATTTGGTGAGGGTGGTAGTAATGTTGGCCAATTTATCCAGAACCGAAGGCGAGTCGGCGTACCACAGGCTGTTCTGGTGCTTTCTGTTTGGATCGTTCACTCCCGGCTTCCGGTTGAAGCTTTTCCCCAACGGCTTAATAGCCGGATGAATGTGTAAATCGATAAATCGCGAATCCATGTTGCATCAAATTTTAAAAGTTAATCAAAATTGAACACTTTTTGGCGTCAACCGATTCCGGTATTCCGGTTGACAATCCACGAAAAATGATTGGCTGATTCTTGGTTCGGAGAATTTGTGGCGCTGGATGTTTTAAGGCAATACAATTTAAGAATAAAATATCCGAATAGCAAAAAATGTTTTCAGTGCGTGGAACTTGTTTCATTAAGCAACTACTCATATTTATGCCTTATTTCGTGAAAACGATGCAGCCCGGGCCGATGTCGGTATAATTTCCGAGTAAACAAAGGATGAGTGGCTTTCGCACGAGGGGTTTCTAGTTTCCAGCCGATTTAATACCTTTATCGGGTTCATCAACAAAAACAGAAAATGGTCCGTACGCTAGCTAAAATCAGCCTGGTACTCCTGCTAATTGTCGCTCTGCCCATGAGCTTCTACCTGATGCGCGAATATTCGGCGCTTACCAAGAACGAGCAGATGGTAGAACGGGTGTTTTCCACGCAGCTGGAGTCGATCCTGTTTTCGGTGAACCAGTACTCGGAAAACGTGTTGGGACAATGGAGCCAAACCCTGGACCATCCCCTGCCGCCTGATGATGAAATGATGCACTCATTGGTAGAAAATCTTCTCCAAAACAACCCGGCTATCCTGGGCATTCGCTTTTTTGAACCCGACAGTCAACTGGTGCTGGCTGAATTTCATCGCGAAAACCACGGCGGCAGTTTTGGGGATTTCCCCGAAGCCAAACAAATTGCTGCCATGCGCGATTTCCTGGCAAACAACTACCAACGGTTGAATGCCTCACACTCCGGAGAACTGGTGCAATATTGCTTTCTGCCCAAAAACAAAAGCGGACGGGAAGCTTGCCAGTTACTGGTTGAGCCGGGCACATTTATCGCCCAAAACCTAAGGGCACAAGTGCAACAAATCTCACAGGAGATCTTTTACATCCAGATCAGGAACAAACAAACCGGACAGCTGATGATGCACACCGGCGAAGCAGGCGAACCGACCGACTCACTGCAAACTGCCGGCATGTGGTATCTGCCAGACTACGAGTTGGGCATCCGGTTGAAAACAAAAACAATTTACGAACTCGCCACTGAGCGGACCCGCCGCGATAACTACCTGATACTGGGAATGAGCCTGCTGGTGGTACTGGGTTTTTTGTTTGTGCTGGTGAACATCCGCAAAGAAATCAAATTGGCCGCACTCAAGTCGGAGTTTGTTTCCAATGTGTCGCACGAGATCCGCACGCCACTGGCACTTATCAGCATGTATGCCGAAACCTTGCTGCTCAAACGGGTGAAAACCGAACAGAAAAAGGAAGAGTACCTGCTCACCATTCAGCAGGAGAGTATCCGGCTCACCGACATTGTTAACCGCATCCTAAACTTTTCGCGCCTGGAGAAAAACCGCCTTGCTTACACGTTTGAAACTGTTGACCTGAATAAACTAGTACCTCATATCCTGACATCGTTACAGGCCCACCTGCATAGCGGACAGGTGGATTGCCGTTTCAGCAGCCATACGGAACCAGCCACCGTACTCGCCGATACCGAGGCCGTGAAAGACATGTTGGTAAACCTGATTGACAACGCCATCAAATACGGGGCCGACCATGATAAGAAAATAGAGGTGAGGCTGCTTCGGAAAAGCAAACAAATTTGGGTGGAAGTAGAAGACAACGGGATTGGCATTTCGGCCAAAAACCAGAGATATGTTTTCGATCAGTTTTACCGGGTAACCGAAGGCGATTTGGCACACAAGGCCAAAGGCTCGGGGTTGGGACTCAATCTGGTGAAACGAATGATGAAAGCGCACGGTGGCAGCGTGGCAGTGCGCAGTAAACCGGGTGAAGGAAGTACGTTTATTCTGAAATTTCCTATGAAAAAATAACAATCATGTCAAGAATTCTAATCGTCGAAGATGAACAGGCCATGCTGACCGGACTGCGCGATAACCTCGAATTTGAAGGTTACGAAGTAGATACAGCCGACCGGGGCGATGATGGCTTGAAAAAGCTGCAAACCGGCACCTACGATTTGGTGTTGCTGGACGTTATGCTTCCAGGCCTATCAGGCTTTGATGTGTGCCGAAAAAGCCGGGCACTGGGCATCGACACGCCCATCATCCTGCTGACCGCCCGCGGCGAAGAACTGGACAAAGTGCTGGGACTGGAATTGGGCGCCGATGATTACATCACCAAACCGTTCAGCCTTCGAGAATTGCTGGCCCGCATCAAAGTGATTTTGCGCCGAACCGGAAGTGCCGGGAATAATCTGCACCAGAACAGCCTGGTCACGATTGGTAATTTACGGGTATCGTTTGATGCTTACGAAGCGTACCTGGATGATACTCCGGTGAAAATGTCACACAAAGAATTTGAAATACTGCATTACCTGCACCGCCATGCCGGCAAAATTGTCACCCGCGACGATTTGCTCGACCATGTCTGGGGCATGGATTATCAACCCACTGCCCGCACGGTGGATAATTTCATCGTCCGCCTTCGAAACAAGGTGGACACACCCGACAGCCAGCATATTATCACCGTTCACGGCATGGGGTACAAACTGGTATTGTGATTGAAAAAAATCCGTTTATGATATCCGTACGTACTTTTATTGCAGGACAAAACTGATAGGCACGCTAAACGAAACCCGCACGTTTTCGCCGCCCTGCCGACCGGGTTTCCAGCGCGGCAGACTATTGACCACCCGCAAGGCTTCCTTATCCAGGGCAGGGTCAACACTGCGGATAACACGGGCATCGGTTACCTGCCCATCCTTTCCCACCACGAAGCTGACATACACCTTTCCCTGCACGCCGTTTTCCTGGGCAATGACCGGATATTTGATGGCATTGGCGATAAATCTCCGAAGAGCCAATTCCCCTCCCGGAAATTCGGGCATTTCTTCCACAATGAAAAAGACAGGCGATTCATCCTTTTCCGCTTCTTTCTCCCGCTGCACCGCAACCATCATCGGGGCAATGTCGATAGAAGTTTGCTGATCGGCCTCGGTCGCTTCAATCACCAGCTCTTCTTCAATTTCAACTTCATTGGAAACAATATTCAGCACCTCCACCACTTTGGGCGGCGGTGGCGGTTCAGGCGGACGTACTTGTTCCTGCCGGGTTATCGGGATAATTTCGGTTTCTATTTCCTGGGTGACCACCTGACCTAAGTGGCTGGTTTCTTTTACGGATGATTTCCACTCGAAGGCAATAAAACATATCCCCAATGCCACAATCAATCCCACCTCAACAAAAATATTGTGATAATTGTCCAGATCGACATTCGGATATTTCTTGGTTTCCATATTTCTTTTTTTACAATGCTTATTTGCTGGTACTTCTGGTACATATCATTGTTTGTTTGAAGGAGCAAAAGCCGGGCCTTTGCAACAAGTCTATGATCCTATTCCCCTTTGATGGGGTGATGAACACGGTTCATGAGCTGGGTTTGGGGCCTGTTCAATTTCAGGCTGTTTGTTTTACATGTATTTATACGGTTTCGGGAAGGAGCTGGTTTCCGAATTACGTAACATGCAGTATGTTAATGATCGTGTTTTTGGGCAGATGCAGGTCCGGCTTGTGCCCGATAGCAAGAGAAATTATTTTCGGTCGCGGATTAATGATCAACGATCGATGATCGAGTACCTCCAACTGGTTTGGAAATATCTTTACTATTTTCAATAAATGCGCAATTTACAGCAACCGATCGGTGAGGGTACAGCTCCTGCGGAAACGTTTCACCAGACCCTGCGGACTGGTTAGTTCGATGTAAATCACATAAATTCCGGGGCGGGCAACCGTGTTGTCATCCTGCTTTCCTGTCCAGGTCCACTCCCCGCTCTGCCCGGCAGTTTCCTGGTGGATCAGCTTTCGGACAAACCGGCCCCGTGAGTCGAAAACGGTAACATTGGCCACATAATCCGCCCGCGAAAACGAATACCCAATGCTCAGAAAATCATTATAGCCATCGTAGTTTGGAGAAAAAACATCAGTATGGACCGTCAGCTCTTCCTGCGAAGGCAATTCGGAATGGGTTATCGAATTGGGGCAGCCCGGAGTGGCAAATCCGGCAGACGCGGCACATGAGGCCCAGTTGTCGGCTTCGGTACCATCCCTGTCAAATGAGGTGCATTCCAGAGACACGCCTTCTTCATCCGCTAAAAAAGGATGGTGCATGGAAGTGAAATAGTACATCTCATCAATGATCTCCAGCGAATCATCCAACAAAAGCAGTGTGCCTTCGCTGTCGGGAAGAGCCGGCAGCTGATCCACGAGCCAGAAATTTTCGGTACACGACGCCGGGTAAGCGGCCCGTATGTTGGCCGTATCTTCGCTGAGCAACAAGTAAGCCCCCGGCTGGAGATAGCTCTCGGATGACGAAACAGGCGACACAGATATCAAATTGCCCTCCGGGTCACGGCCAGCCATGTAAAGATGATCCAAGCGAATCGTTTTTGTGGATGAATTGTACAGCTCAACAAAATCACTGCCATAAGGTTTTGGATTGAACAGAACTTCGCTGATGAGGACTTCGCCGTGCAACGCCAGGGTTTCCGGATCCAGGGGCGGCTCTTCGGCCTGCACCAATACATTATCGAAGATGACTTTATCGGAGGCATAACTGCTGTTCATCCGCACAACGATACGCAACGAATCGCCGGCCAAACCGGTCTGGCTGACAGTAGCTTCTCCCCAGTTGCCGGCATTCAGCCCGTTGGTCTCAAAAAGTTGCTCCGGACGGTTATCCAGTTGGTAATACACACTCAAAAATTTATTGGCGGCGTTATTACCGCTTCCGGTTTCCCAGGCCGTCAGTTCGCAGCTCACATTCAGCAGGGTTTTTATTTTTATCCATCGTGACATCCAGACGGCCTCGCCATCACAATCCAAGACCTCAAAGCGTCCGCCTGAAGTGGTAACTGTTTTTACGTAATCATTTGCGGCTGTGAACTGGCACTGGTCGGTATTTAATGTCCATTGATCGATGCCATCGAGGTCTGAATGCACCGTCACACCATCGGCGTCTCCCCATACACCTTTATCGGGAACTACAAATCTTTCTTCCCAAACAGAACCAGCATAACTTTCAATTGTTAAGAAATTTACAAGCAGAAAGACAAATAACCAATTATTCGTGTTCATTCGGTGAAAAATTAAAAGTAAACAACTAATTTTGGGGCTATTAGGCTACGTGCTGAAGAACGTGATCATTAAAAAGTAAATTAACAAAATTTTTTTAAATTATGAAAGTTGCAGTTGTTGGTGCAAGTGGTGCTGTAGGCCAGGAATTTTTAAACGTGTTGGCTGAACGGAATTTCCCGCTGGATGAGTTAGTTTTGTTTGGATCGGCCAGAAGTGCCGGAACCGAGTATGAATTTAAAGGGAAGAAGCTAACTGTAAAGGAGTTGAAACACAACGATGACTTTAAAGATATCGACATTGCTTTGACCTCCGCCGGGGCTTCCATTTCCAAGGAATTTGCATCAACCATCACCAAATACGGTGCGATCATGATCGACAATTCAAGCGCTTTCCGTTATGATGATGATGTGCCATTGGTGGTGCCCGAAGTCAACCCGGAAGATTCGAAAATACGTCCCCGCAACATTATTGCCAACCCAAACTGTTCTACCATCCAAATGGTTGTGGCCCTGAAACCGATCAACGATCTTTCAACAATCAAAAAAATTCAGGTTGCTACCTATCAGGCAGCCAGTGGCGCCGGTGCACAGGGAATTGCCGAACTGGAAGAACAAACCAAGCAATTGGCCGGAGGCGAAGAACCAACTGTAAGCAAATTCCAATACCAGTTGGCGATGAACATCATCCCGCACATCGATGTGTTCCTGGAAAACGGGTACACCAAGGAAGAAATGAAAATGAACTGGGAGACCAAAAAAATTATGCATACCGACGCCGAGGTGAGCGCTACCTGCGTTCGTGTGCCGGTGGCCCGCTCCCACTCCGAAGCCATTTGGATTGAAACCGAGGATGAACTGAGTCTGGACCAGGTGCGCAATGCTTTCGAAAATTTTGAAGGCTTGACTGTGATCGACAATCCGCAGAACAAGGAATACCCCATGCCTTTGTTCGTTGCCGGACAGGACGACGTGTACGTGGGCCGTTTGCGTAAAGACCTGACCAACCCGAAAGGCCTTACTTTCTGGTGTGTCGGCGACCAAATCAAAAAAGGCGCTGCCCTGAACGCTGTTCAAATTGCCGAGTGGTTGATTAAAAACGGTGAAGTGAAATAAATGCACGGACTTGTTCCGATGGAAGATAAATAAAGAAAGCCGGGCAGTTGTCCGGCTTCTTTTATTTAGAAATGGGTTATCGGGAAGAAACTAACCATAGTGTTTATTCACCGGAAAAGACAATCGTAACCCTCATTTTTCAATTATTGTATGAATGAGGGCTTTTTTAGGGTGAATACCGCTTCCCAGCTCACGAACGATATGTTTTTGGCCGATCGACCGTTTTTTTGTAAAAGTAGCTCAAGCCCACTTGTCGAGGGCCGAGTTTAAAAACCGGTTAGCCTTGTGCAGTTGAGTAAACGCGCTGGTAGCAAAGTCGATAAAACCTTCACCTACTACTTGCTGATCGGTAACAGGCACTCCAAAAGCGTACGATTTATAGCGCAGCAGGTCAATCGCCTCAAAATCCTTGTCAAAGCCTTTCGGCTCCGTTTTCAACTTTTCGCCTTCAATCGACTTGAAATAACGGTTGAATTCCGGATCATCCAGAATCTCCTGAAAATCCCCGGGATGATCGTGGATTTCCCAACGAACGGCTTTTAGCTGATCAGCAGGCGGGCACCAAATGCCACCGCCCAAAAACGAATTTCCCGGCTCGATATGAATGTAGTACCCTGCCCGTGAGCTTTTCCGGCCACCCGCGGCGATAAAGCTGCCCATGTGTGTTTTGTAGGGCGTTTTATCAGGTGAAAAACGTATGTCCCGGTAAATGCGGAACAAGCAATCATTGGGACTGAGAGGCGGAACTTCAGGATCGAACTTTCGGATTGCCTGAATCATGATTTCGGTGAAAAACAACACCTTGGTTTTGCTGTCTTCATAGCGACTCCGGTTGGCATCGAACCATTCCTTCTGGTTGTTCCGCCCCAGATCGCTTAAAAAGTCAAGTACTGATTTCATGAATTGCGATTTTATGGATTTTGTCGTATTAATGCAACTGGCATTGAACGCCAGCCCAAGTTACTGAAAAGAACAGGTCGTTGGGCCGGAATCAAAATGGAATGTTATTTTTGTTGGTAACATTTTTAGCATGGAAAAGTTTGCATTAATCGTAGCCGGGGGTAGTGGTTCGCGCATGGGGGCCGAAATCCCGAAACAGTTTCTGGAACTCGCGGGGAAACCGGTCCTGATGCGGACGATGGAACGTTTCGCGGCATACGATCCGTCCATACGGTTGGCGCTGGTATTGCCGGCAGACCAGACGACACGGTGGAACGAACTGTGCCATACCCATCAGTTTACCTTAAAACACAAGGTGGCCATAGGCGGAGAAAGTCGATTCCAGTCGGTGAAAAACGGTCTGGCCCTGCTGCCCGCCGATGGACTGGTTTTTATACACGATGGCGTGAGGCCGCTTGTGACGGTCCAAACGTTGCGTAACTGCGAAGAAACTGCTATAAAATCCGGAAATGCGCTTCCGGTAATACCGGTAGTGGAATCGCTCCGCCAATTGGCGGGAGACAGCAGCCATCATGTGGACCGAAGTCAATTCCGGCTGGTGCAAACCCCGCAAACATTCCGGCTCGACCTCATCAAGAAAGCCTATCTTCAACCCGAAAGCCCGCGTTTTACCGACGATGCATCGGTTTGCGAAGCGTTGGGCGAAAAAATAAACCTGGTGCCCGGAAACCCGGAAAACATTAAAATTACCCACCCCGCCGACCTCAAACTGGCCAAATACCTTTGGCCCGGCCTCGATTAAAAAACCCTGGCCGGTAAGCCTGCCAAACTTGCCGTCTGTAAAAGCTTCATTCCACGATTTATTTCGTCATTCGCCGATTCCGGTGCTGTGGAAACATCTTCCCTGGATTAGTTTTGTCCCGCCCAAAACAAAGTAGCAGTTCGATATGTTAATTCCTTATAAACTCAGGAAACTTTAAGAATATTTAAAGTTTCCACATCAAATTAAGCGCTATATTTGAGGGCATCATGGAGAACAAGAAGAAACAGATTGTTGAAGAAGCGGGCCAATTGTTTATGCGTCACGGGATCCGGAGTGTGACCATGGACGATGTAGCACAGGAGTTGGGGATATCAAAAAAGACGCTCTATCAACACTTTAAAGACAAGGAAGAACTTGTTGAACAGGTGGTAGATGTTTTTTTTCTGCGAAACCCAAACTATCGGATTTCAAAAGAACCGGGAATGAATGCCATTGACCGGGTGCTCCGGATCCGGGAGTATATGGCCAAGATGTTTAAACTGCTTCAGAACAACATGGAGTTCGATTTACGAAAATTTTACCCGCGCGTGTACCGGAAGGTGCTTGATTTTAAACGGATAAAAATTTACGACGACAACTTTTCGGTACTGGAGCAGGGAAAAGAAGAAGGCCTCTTTCGCGAAGATTTGGACAGCGATATGCTTTCGCGCCTGGCGGTTGGCCGGTTCTTACTTATCCTGAACCCCGATAACGGGTTGTTTACCGAAGCGGAAACCCGCGACATCCGGGTGTTTGACCAACTTGTAGATTATCATTTTCACGGCATATGCACCGAAAAAGGATTACAGTACTATAAACAGCAATTAAACAATGTTCAGCATGAAGACTAAGTTCAAACAGCTATTTACCTTACTCTTGTTCCTGGTGATAGCCGGGACGGCTGGGGCCCAGGGGGTGCTGTCGTTTTCGTTGGCCGAGGCGCAAAGCTTCGCGCTGAAGAATTCGTATGTCATCCGCAACAGCGGCCTCGATGTGGAAGCTGCCCGAAAGAAAGTATGGGAAACTATCGCGACTGGCTTGCCGCAAGTTTCGGGGACAGCTAACTATTCCAATTTTTTGAACCTGCCTGTTTCGCTCATTCCCGGAGAATTTTTCGGAGGCGAGGCGGGAACTTACCTCCCGGTAAAATTCGGACAGGATTTCAATTCGGATTTCGGGTTCACCGTGAACCAGCAAATTTTTGACGGATCGTACCTGGTGGGCGTCAGTTCAGCAAAAATCTACCTGCAACTTTCCACCCAAGCGAAAGAGAAAACGGAAATTGAAATCCGCCATGCGGTTGCCCAGGCATATTACATGGCACTTGTTGCCGAAGAAAACCTGGCCGTGATGAAGGAAAACCTGAGCAACACACAAAAACTGGAAAGCGACACCAAAGCCATGTACGCAAACGGTTTTGTGGAAGAGCAGGATGTGGACCAGATGCGCCTGTTGGTGCAGCGGGCCGAAAACGAAATCCTAAAGGCCGAGCGCGAATTACGCGTGGCCAGCATGGTGCTGAAATACACGCTTGGCGTGGAAATGGAAGCTCCCATTAAACTGACGGATACACTGGATGGCTTTGTCAGCCCGCTGCTGGCCGATGAAAGCAACGGGCCGGGATTCGATCATGCCTCGCATATTGATTTTCGACTGCTCGACACGCAGAGGCAAGCCAACCAAAAGTTGCTCCTGCTCGAAAAATCGGCCTATTTGCCGCGAATCGATGCGTTTTATAATTGGAGCAAAACTGCTTATGGCAACAATGCTAACCTGTTCAATAGCAGTGTACCCTGGTTTAAGTCGTCCATGTGGGGGGTGAATGTGACCATGCCCATCTTCTCGTCGGGCGAAAAAATGGCCAAAGTTCGACAGGCCGAGTTGGAATACGACAAGGTTCTGAACGACCAAAAGCAAGCTGTTCTGCTATTGCAAAAAGATTACCTCACCGCTGTGGCCGATGTAGAAAGTTCGATGGACCAGTTGAAAAACGATGTGGACAACAAGATGCTGGCCCGGCGAATTTACGAGCGCACCCGGGTGAAGTACAACAACGGGATGGTGAGCAGCACGGAACTATCGCAAACCGAAAGCCAGTACATTCAAGCCCAGGGCGCCTGGGTGGCATCGGTAATGCAACTGTTGACCTCAAAAATTAATTTGGATAAAGCAATCGGAAAATAAGAAAACACATGAAAACAATGATGATACCTATGAAAAGAGCCCGCCAACTGGTTGTATTGGTAATGGCTTTTGTGCTGGCCTCCTGCGCCGGAACACCCGACAACAGCGTGGAAGCCAAACGCAAACAACTCACTGACTACAAAAAACAGCGTCTGGATCTGGAAACTAAAATCGCCGAATTGGAGAAGGAACTGGACGCCAACAGCGAGGTAAAATATGTGAATGTGAAAGCCCTCGCCCTGGAACCACGCTTGTTTGAACATTTTGTTGAGGTGACCGGAAAGGTTGAGGCTGACCAGGAAGTGAACGTCAGTCCCGAAGGATCGGGAAAAATCATCGACATCCTGGTGCGCGAAGGACAACACGTTCAAAAAGGAACGGTACTGGCCAACCTGAATACGGATATGCTGGACCAAAGTATCGCCGAGGCAAAAATCGGTCTGGAACTGGCGCAAACCACCTTCGACCGCCAGAAGAATCTCTGGGATCAAAAAATTGGTTCTGAGCTTCAATTCCTACAAGCAAAATCAAATAAAGAATCGATGGAACGCCGTTTGGAAAGCCTGCAGGCCCAAAAGGAAATGGCCGTGATCAAATCGCCGGTCGATGGGGTTGTGGATGTCATCTTTCAGAAAAAAGGAGAAATTGCCAGCCCGCAATTTCCTTTTGCGAAAGTGGTCAACATCAGCCGGATAAAAATTTATGGTGATGTGGCCGAATCGTACCTGACCAAGGTAAAAACAGACAACCCGGTGAGCATCAGCTTTCCGGCGATTTCGAGAAATACGGAAGCACGGATTACCCAGATTGGAAACTATATCGATCCCAACAACCGCACGTTCCGCATCCGGCTCGATCTGAGCAACCCCGACGGCATGATCAAACCCAATATGATTGCCATCCTGAAAATACGCGATTATGTGTCCGAATCTGCCTTCGTGGTTCCCTCGCTGCTGATCAAGAGCGATTTCCGCGGGAAATATACCTATGTGGTTGACGAGTCCGACCCGATCAAGCGGGCACGCAAAGTGTATGTAACCACCGGCGTTTCGGCCAACAACCTCACTGAGGTAACCGAAGGGCTGGGAGCGAATATGAAAGTTATTTCCGAAGGTTTTGATCAGGTGATCGACGGATCGGCCGTGCATATTTGATCAGCCTATTTTTAATCTTTTCAGCCAGAAAACAAGACCATCATGGACAAACTAAAATTACACGATAACGCCGACCACATTCACCGGAAATTCAAGCCAACTTACATGGCCATCAAGAATAAAACCACGGTTTACATCTTGTCGGTCCTGCTGGTTTTTTTCGGGATGTTTTCGTATAAAAGCATGCCCCGTGAGTTGTTCCCCGAAATTGTGGTGCCATACATTTTCATTCAAACGATTTACCCGGGCAACTCGCCCGTGGACATCGAGAACTTCATTACCCGCCCCATTGAAAAGGAACTGAAAGGCATGCAGGGGGTGAAGAAAGTATCCTCGGCATCGTACCAGGACGTGAGCATCATCATTGTTGAATTCAATACCGATGTAGAAATCAAAACGGCTTTGCAGGACACCAAAGACCGGGTGGACAAGGCCAAAACCGAACTGCCCGATGATTTGGATTCGGACCCCTTGGTACAGGACCTTGATTTCGCCGAATTTCCCATCATGAACGTCAACCTGTCGGGTGATTTCAGTATGCGCGAGCTGAAAAAGTTTGCCGAGAACCTTCAGGATGAATTTGAAGGACTGAACGAGGTATCGGAAGCAAAGATACGCGGGATTGATGAACGGGAAATCCAGATCAATGTTGATCCGTACAAGCTCGACGCCAGCGAATTGGCCTTTGAGGATATTGTACTGGCCATTCAACTGGAAAACCTGACCATGGGCGCCGGAGAATTCACCTCCGACGAAATCCGGCGGGTAATCCGCACCGAAGCGGATTACACCAACATGGACCAAATCCGCAACACCATTATCAAGGTGAACAACAGTAAACCGGTTTACATTCGCGACATTGCCGAAGTGGTTGACGATTACAAGGAAAAATCGACCATCTCTCGCCTGGACGAGAAGCCGGTCGTTACCTTGTCGGTTACCAAAAAGAGCGGCCAGAACATTTTGGCGGCCACCGATAAAATACGCGACGTAATTGCCTCGCAGCAGGAAAGCGGGTATTTGCCCAAAAACCTGGACGTGCGCATCACCGACGACAACTCGTTTTACATCCGCAACCAAATTGCCAACCTCGAAAACAGCATCATCCTGGGAATGATCCTGGTGATTTTCGTCCTCTTTCTGTTCCTCGGGTTCCGCAATGCGCTGTTCTCCGGGCTGTCCATCCCCATGTCCATGTTCCTGTCGTTCGTGATCCTGCAGCAAATGGGCATCTCGATGAACAACATGGTGCTGTTCAGTCTGATCCTGGCCCTGGGGATGCTGGTGGACAACTCTATCGTGGTGGTCGAAAATGTCTATCGGCTCCATTCCAAAGGTTATTCCCTGCTTCATGCCACCCAGCGCGGCGTGAGCGAGATTGCCTTCCCGATTATTTCGTCCACCCTCACCACGCTGGCGGCCTTCTTTCCGCTTATCCTGTGGGAAGGCATCATGGGCGAGTTCATGAAAATATTGCCCGAAACACTGATCATTGTGCTCGCTTCTTCGTTGTTTGTGGCACTGGTGCTGACCCCACCATTCATTGCCACCTTCATGAAGATTGAAGATATTGCCCGAAAGGCAAACAAAAAGAAGGTACTGAGAAACGCCGGTATCCTAGCCGCGGTTTCGCTGCCGTTTTACGTGCTGGGTGTTTACTGGCTGGCCAATATCCTGATGGCAATCGCCTTGCTCATATTGCTCAATCTGGTTGCTTTGCGGCAACTGGCCCGCTGGTTTCAGAATAAATTCCTGGTTTGGGTAGAAGGCCTCTACGAAAAGCAATTACGGCAGGCGCTAACCGGAAAAATGCCCTTGGTATATTTCTTCGGAACCATCCTTTTGCTCATTGGTTCGTTAACTTACTTTGGACTGAGCCAGCCCAAAGTGATCTTCTTCCCCCAAACCGACCCGCAAACAGTTTATGTAACGATGGAGTTGCCCCTGGGTACGTCCATTGAGCGCACCGATCAGGTTTCGCTGGAAGTGGAGACCATCGTTAAAAAGACACTGGAGCCTTACGACCACATTGTCAAATCTGTAACCACCAACGTGGGCAACGGGAAAGGTGGCCTGTTTGAAAATTCGGCCAGTCCAAACAAGTCGCTCACGTCCATCTCGTTCGAGGAATATAAACTGCGCGGCGGCATCAGCACGTCCGACATCATGAAAGAACTGGCCGATAACCTGAACGGGTTTGTTGGCGCCAAAATCTATGTCGAGAAAGAAGACGATGGTCCACCGGTTGGGGCGCCCATCAATATTGAGGTGGCTGGCGATGAGTTTGACCAGTTGCTGAAAATTACCGATGATGTGATCAAACGGATTGACGACGACCGGATTGCCGGAATTGAAGGGCTGAAAATGGACATTGACATCAACCAGCCCGAAATGCTGGTGAAGATCGACCGCGAGAAAGCCCGCTTATACCAGCTTTCGACAACCGCGATAGCCCTGGGCCTGCGCAATGCGCTGTACGGTGCCGATGCCGGAGATTATAAAGAAGGCGAAGACGAATACGATATTTATGTACGGCTGGATGAAAAATACCGGAACGATGTGTCAACACTCATGAACCAGCGCCTGTTGGTGGAAGGCAACAAGATACCGATTTCGGCAGTGGCCAGCTTCGAGTATTCAACTACCTACGACAAAATCAACCGGATCGACAATAAGCGGGTGATCACTATTTCGTCGAACGTGATCGAGGGCTTCAATGCCAACGAAATCAATGCACGTGTCCGCCAGGTGCTGGCCGATTATGAGATACCGCTTGGCTATACGATTTCCTTTACCGGCGAACAGCAGGAACAGGCCGAAAGCAGCAGCTTCCTGATGTTTGCCCTGCTGGTGGCCCTGGCCTTGATTACCCTGATCCTGGTTACCCAGTTCAACTCGTTCATCCGCCCGCTCATCATCATGACGACGGTCTTGTTCAGCACGATTGGCGTGTTCCTTGGGCTGGCCATCTTCAACATGGAATTTGTGGTCATCATGACCGGGATCGGCATCATTTCGCTGGCCGGTATTGTGGTCAACAACGGCATTGTACTGGTTGACTACATCGACCTGCTGCGCGACCGCAAACGTGAGGAAATGGGCTTATCGGAAAAAGCGTTTCTGCATGTGGATGACGAAATCGCCTGCTTGGTAAATGCCGGAAAAACCCGTTTGCGCCCGGTATTGCTGACGGCAATTACCACGGTATTGGGGCTCATTCCGCTGGCCATCGGGCTAAACTTCGATTTCTTCGCCTTGTTTACCCGCTTCAACCCGGAGATTTCGATGGGCGGTGAAACGGTTGCTTTCTGGGGCCCCATGTCGTGGACGGTAATTTTCGGGTTAACCTTTGCCACCTTCCTCACCCTGGTAATTTCGCCGGTGATGTACATGCTGACCATCCGGATCAACTACCGCACCAAGAAAGTGTTGGGCGTTTTGCCCGAAGACAGTTTGCGCGAAGCTCCCGTAACCGTAACCACCGAACAGTTTTAATTCAGATACAGAAACAATTATTAGTAAGAGGCTTGTCCCGCGGGACAGGCCTTTTTTCGTGCGCTAAAATTCGTCTTCCAGCAGCTTGCAGGCCGTTTCGATAAAACGCGGACAAAGCCGGTTAAACACATCGCGCGCTCGGGCCAGTTGCTGCCCTTCCGGGGTCGAGATGTTAACCCCCAACAGTTCGCGGCACAGCAAACTTCCGTGTATTTCAGCAAAGCGGCTGTTGAACCCCCGGATGTGGGCTTTGGTAGCAGCTTTGGCTTCGGGATCGGGAACGGCATGGCCATGTTTCATCCCGATAACGAGATAAGCGCCTGTAACGGCCCCGCAGGTTTCGGCACAGGCCATGCCGCCGCCAAAACCGCTGGCCAGCTTGAGAGCGGTAGTGCGATCGATATGAAAATCTTCAGCAAAAGTGGAGAAAACCGACTGGCTGCAATTAAAATTTTTGAAGCAGGCTAAAGCTCTTTCTGATTTATCCATGATTTTTTTTGATTTAAGTTAGTGCATTCCGAGGCAATTTAAACATGACTTCATCCAACTTATTCGGTGTGGAATAAGAAATATTCGGCGTTGCCGAAAGATTATTCCCAATTGCACCATAGATATTCACCATTGCCCCGAGATAATTCCATCGAGAATATCGATGATTCACTGGCGCAGAACAAATATGCTACGTTGCCGCTGCTTCATACTATCACGCAGATGAATGATGTCTTCGTGCCGGGAAATAATTCCGTAACGAATCAAACAAATTCGGTGGTGAATAAAAGCAATTCGCAAGGCAAAAATCCTGTTTGGAACCTTTTTCTGCCTATTTTAGTGAATCACTAATTTACCACGAAACAAAAATCAAAAACGATGAAAAACTTACTGCTTATTGCCATCATCCTGTTTACCTTCAGCGCCTGTCAGTACGACAAACCAATCCCGTCCCAACTCAAAGAAACGACTCCAAAAGAAGCCGGGTTCTCAGCGTCGCGCCTGGCGCTGGCCGACAGCCTGATCAACGAGTACATGCAAAAAGATTGGCTGCCGGGCGGAGTTTTCCTGGTAGCCCGGCATGGTGAGATTGTGTATTATAAAAACTTCGGCCACCGCTCAACCGCCAAAGATGCACCCTACCAAAAAGACGATATTTTCCGGATCGCCTCCATGACCAAGGCCATCACCACGGTTGCCATCATGCAAATGTACGAACAAGGGAAACTGCGCTTGGATGATCCGGTTTACCAATATATTCCGGCATTTAAAAACCAGGTGGTACTGGATACCTTCAACCCGGAAGATTCAACTTATACCACTGTCCCGGTCGAGCGCCCCATCAGCATCCGTCATTTGCTGACACACACATCGGGAATTACCTACGGCGATTTCAACCCCGGGAAACTGCAAGCGGTCTTTTCAAAATTCAACATGCTGGGCGTCGGCTTGTCGCACCAATCGTGGACAACCGAAGAATTCATCAATCGGCTGGCCGAAGTGCCCTTAGCTTTTCAACCCGGCGAACGATACAGCTATGGCTTAAATATGGATGTGCTGGGCCGCGTAATTGAAGTGGTTTCGGGCAAAACACTGGCCGGGTATTTCAAGGAAAGAATTTTTGACCCGCTTGGCATGACCGACACCTATTTCTACCTCCCCGAAGACAAACAGGACCGTCTGGTGCCGGTTTACGCGCAAAATGAAAACGAGCTATCGATGGCCTCCGGCGCCGGATTGGTAGCGATGATTGACTACCCGAAAAACAACGATATCGGGCACTATGCCGGTGGCGGCGGCCTGTCGTCAACCGCAATGGATTATGCCCGCTTTATCCAGGCTTTGGTAAATAAAGGAAGCTACAACAACTACCAGCTGTTAGGCAGGAAAACCATCGAGGTGATGACGGCCGATCAACTAATCAGCCTCAACCAAAAAGGCACCGGCTTCAGCAACATTCCGGGCAACACCTTTTGCCTGGGCTTCGGCTTGCTGACCGATGATGCTGCCGGGTTGAACTCCAAATCACCCGGAACGTACGAATGGGGCGGTTACTTCAGCACCAAATTTTTCATCGACCCGAAAGAAGAATTGATTTTTGTGGGGATGACTCAAATCCTGCCTTTCCAGCACGGCGAGTTTTACGATAAGCTGACGGCAATCATTTACGGGGCCATTGAAAATTAATCCCTGTTTGCTTTACTGACCAGGTGATTTGGATTCACCCGGTCAGTTTCCAGAAAATTTTAAACAAAAAAAGTCCGGGCCTTCACCCGGACTTTCTATTTTGGTCGTTACTTGTTTCGTCGAATTATCCGCGAACTGCCGCGATACCCGGAAGGATTTTGCCTTCCAACGTTTCCAGCATGGCGCCGCCAGCGGTAGAAATGTAAGAAACCTGATCGGCAATGCCGAATTTGTTAACAGCGGCAACCGAGTCACCACCACCAACCAGGGTGAAAGCACCATTTTTAGTTGCTTCAACAACCGCGTCGCCAATCGCTTTGGTTCCGGCAGCAAAGGCATCCATTTCGAAAACACCGGCAGGACCGTTCCAAAGAACTGTTTTTGAAGTGCTGATCACTTCTTTGAATTTGGCGATCGTTTTAGGACCAACATCCAAGCCTAACCAGCCATCTTTGATGTTTTTTGTCAGGCAAACTTCCGTGTTGGCGTCGTTGGCAAATTTATCAGCAGCAACGCAGTCTTCAGCAATCACCAGGTTCACACCTTTAGCTTTGGCCTGTTCAATGATGCTTTTAGCCATCTCCAGGTAATCGTCTTCGCAAAGTGATGCGCCAATGTTGCCGCCCATCGCTTTCACGAAGGTGAAGATCATACCGCCACCGATAATCAAGTTGTCCACTTTGTTCAACATGTTTTCGATGATGGTGATTTTAGTCGAAACTTTTGCGCCGCCCATGATGGCCGTCATCGGACGTTCCGGGTTGGCAACCACTTTGTCCAGGCTGGCTACTTCGCTGTCAACCAGGTAACCGAACAATTTGTCGTTCGGGAAAAATTTAGCGATCACTGCAGTTGAAGCGTGAGCGCGGTGAGCTGTACCGAAGGCGTCGTTCACCCAGCAGTCGCCCAGCTCGGCCAGTTGCCCGGCGAAAGCTTCGTCACCTTTTTCTTCTTCTTTGTGAAAGCGCAGGTTTTCCAGCAACAACACTTCACCTGGTTTCAGGGCATCGGCCATGGCTTTTACCTCAGCGCCAACACAATCCGGGCCCAGTTTCACGTCAACACCCAACAGGTCGGCCAGGTGTTTGTGCAAGTGTTTCATGGAATATTTATCTTCCGGACCGGCTTTTGGGCGGCCAAAGTGCGACATGATAATGGGAGAACCACCTGCTTCGATCACTTTTTTAATGGTAGGTACCGCAGCAGTCATACGGGTATCGTCAGTAATCTCGAAATTTTCATTCAAAGGAACGTTAAAATCAACGCGGATCAGCGCCTTCTTCCCTTTGAAATCATACGTTTCAATTGTCTGCATAATAGATTATTTTTAGTTTCTTTTTGTACGTGTTCAAAGATATGAAAAAGATAACTTTTAACTTTAAGTCCCCATTTTTTATGGTCATTTTTTAATGAAGAGGTAAAGAATGTTTCCGGGCAAAGGTTAATTTAGCCAGGCCAGAAGATTGGCGCCGGATTTATTATTTTTGTTCCCATATAATTTCAGCTTATGTTTTTTCGCGATGTTACCGGGCAGCAAGCCATCAAAGACCGACTGATTCAATCCGTAAAAGACGAACGGGTGAGCCATGCCCAATTATATGCCGGGCAGGAAGGCTGTGGCAACCTGGCGCTGGCGCTGGCCTATGCCCAGTATGTTTCGTGCCAGAACAAGCAAGACGGCGATTCGTGCGGCGAATGTGTTTCGTGCAAAAAGTACCAAAAGCTCATTCATCCCGACCTGCATTTTGTTTTTCCGGTGGTAAAAACACCCAAGCTGAAAGAGCCCGTGAGCGACAATTTTCTGGATGAATGGCGAAAGATGGTCCTCCAAAGCCCGTATTTCAACCTGGATGACTGGTTCAACTTTATCGGCACCGAAAACGCTCAGGGCATGATTTACTCGCACCAGAGCGAAGAGATTATCCGCAAGCTGAGCCTGAAATCCTACGAATCGGAATACAAGGTGATGATCATCTGGATGCCGGAAAAAATGCATGTGGCCTGTTCCAACAAACTGCTGAAAATGATTGAGGAACCGCCAGTGAAAACCCTGTTTTTACTGGTTACCGAAAGTGAAGAAGAAATTATTGCCACAATCCGCTCGCGATGCCAGCTCATTAAAGTGCCCGCCATTCAACCCGAAGCTATGAAAACGGCCCTGCTCCAACTGCCACAGGCCAACGGCACCGATTTAGACCAGGTGGTGCATTTAAGCCGCGGAAACTACCGTCGGGCGTTGCAATTGCTCCAGCCCGACGAACAGGACCGTTACAACCTGGAACGTTTTAAGGAGCTGATGCGCTTTGCCTACGGGCGCAAATTCCTGGACTTGTTTGCCTGGGTTGGAACTGTTTCGGAAATCGGGCGCGAACGGCAGAAGGTATTCCTCCAATACGCGCTGGGACTGGTACGCGAAAACTTCATGCACAACCTCAAAAATCCCGGCCTCGTATTTATGGATCAGGAAGAGATGGAATTTTCGTCGCGCTTTTCGCCATTCATCAACGAGCGCAACGTGGTTTCGCTAACCGAAGAGCTCGAAAAGGCCTACGTACATATTGCTATGAATGGCCATGCCCGCATCATTTTTACCGACTTGTCGCTGCGTGTGGTCAAGTTAATCCGCAAATAAACAGGAATTTAACCGTTAACCGGAAGGCAAAAGTAAAAGCAACTGCCTTTGTTTTCTTCCGAGTCGAACCAAACTCGTCCATGCAGCAGGGTCAGTATCCCTTTAATGATGCTCAAACCAAGGCCGGTACCCTGCTTGGGGATTTTGGATTCGATTTGCAAAAAACGGTTGAAAATGGTTTCCTGAAACCGAGGGGGAATGCCAATGCCCGTGTCGCTCACGTAAAACGTAATTTTAGACTTGGTAATCTGGTGTACCCCAAAATCGACCCGGCCTTCGTAAGTATTTTTTATCGCATTCGTAATCAGGTTATCAAACACCTGTTTCAACCTTACCGGATCGGTATAAATTTGTTCCATCAGCTCCAGGTTTTTCATATCGAGCCCAAACGCGAGATTGGGTTTCTGCGCCAACAGTTTGCTTTGCAGGTGGTGCTCATAGATACTTTCCAGCAAGGGCCGGAGCTCAACATGGCTTTTTTGGAGCTTCAGCTGGTTCGACTCGATTTTGGCCACATCAATAATATCATCGATCAGCCGCAACAGATGTTCACCGGACAGCTGGATGAAGGAAATGTATTTTTTCCGCTTATCTTCGGTCACCTCATCCTCGGCCAGCAGGCTCGAAAAGCCAATTATGCTGTTCATCGGGGTGCGGATTTCATGCGACATGTTGGCCAGGAAAGCCGACTTCAGCGCATCGCTTTCCTCCGCTTTCATTTTAGCCTTTTCCAGTTCCTTGTTTTTGCGGATAATCTGGTCTTCCAGCATTTTATGCCGGGTGAGGTCGTTAAAAATCAACACCAGCTTATTGACCACCCGGCTCCACATAATTTGTATGAATTTGGTTGAGCCATCCTTACAGGTTATAGCCACCTCGGCGCCGGGATAATCTGGATTGTGACGGTCGTTTTTAATTTTTTCGAGCCATTCTTTCTTTAAGCTCTCCCGGTAAATTTTGTTCGGATAAGCCAGGGGCCACCAATGGTCCAGTGTTGGGATATCTTTCAGTGTGTAGCCAAACGTGTTTATAAATTCGCCATTCAGGTACTCGATTTTTCCGTCGAGACTATTGATGGCAATGGGCACCGGCGAACGGTCAATGAGGTTTAACATGCCCTGGCGGCTCTCGGTCAACTCGCGCGACACCTCCGTATGACGTGTAATGTCGGTGAGTGAACCAACAATGGCTGTTGTTTTCCCGTTCTCTACAACAGGTGTTTCACGAACCTCAACGCGTACCTTTGAGCCATTCCGGTGGATCAGTTCCAGCTCATAAGGCTCCTGTGCCACACCGGTTTCAATCGCCTTGTTACAGAGTTCAAAACCAATCCGGTTGATCGGATGATCCGTCAACTGTTCCATCCAACGCATCGGTGCCTCCTGCGGCTCATAGCCCAAGATGCGTTTAATCTGTGGGCTTACATAAGTGAGTACATGATCGGGTGTATGCGAATAGAAGGCGTTAGTACTGTGTTCAATGATGTTTCGCAGCCTTTGCTCGTTTTCTTTGATGAGTTCGCGGGTTTTGCGTTGCTCGGTCACATCCAGGATAGAGCAGATCATGCCATCGTAAAGATCGTTTTTTACCATCGGAATGAGCCATCCTGCGTGTACCGCATCTCTTCCGGCCAGGTTTTTAAGTTTCACTTCGTAGGGCAAGGTCTGCAGGCTGCTCTTTGCTTGCAGAAATGGTTCCCGGAACTCACGGGTGGTTTCGGGCCGAAAACCAGTGAGTACATTTTTCCGCAGGATGTGTTCCTTGGGGGCGCCTGTAATTTCGGTCAACCCCCGGTTGGCAAAAAAAATGATATCGTCCTTGTCGGCCACCCAAATCCCTTCATGCACCGTTTCCAGTACCTTTTCATAAAACTCCTTTTGCAACTGAAGTTGATCTTCTTCCCGTTTCTTATCCGTAATATCGCAGAAAGTGAGGGCGATCTGCCCCTGCTGGATTTGATAACCCGTTAGATTGAAATACTTGCCTGCTGCCTGAACCTGCAACTCCTGCTCTGCCGCAAGCCCTGTTCCGGTTACCTGGTTGAACAGGGCAGAAAACCGGTCGGACAATTCCGGCCATAAATCCGTCATCCGCTTTCCGGACAATTGATCTGGATGTAAGTTGATCAGCCGTTGAAAAGATTCATTGGCGAAAATAATCTCCCCATCCGCATGACCGTTGGCTTTATCCCAAACTAATTTTAGCCAAACAAAACCGAACGGCATGTTCAGAAAAGCGGCCTGAAACTGTTGTCGGTTTTGGGAAAGCTCTTGTTGCAGCCGGTCTATTTCGGCCTCCAGGGAAGATCTGTTTTCTAAATGTTGGTCTGTCGTATCCATGTTATTCCCGAATCGTATTCAATTTAAGGAATTTAAACTAAAAAAGGAATAGCGCATCCTTTTTTGAAATGAAAACAAGGCCATGAAAGCCGATTGTCCCAAAGGCGCACAGCAATCATCCATGTTTAATAAAAGTCCAACATCCGCGAATACAGCTTTGTTTATCAGCTTTATTCATTATTTTTGCAGGTATTTAGCTTCGGCTTTTTACTGCAATCAAAGTGATTCAGTAATAATCAATTAACTATGGATGACAATTTAACAATCGACCGGGGATGTTGTCAGAAACTTTCGGGGAGCTGTTCAAAACTGGAAGTATATGACTGGCTGCACGATGTGGTGAATATGACCAACCCGGAAAACATCATCGAGGTTCGGTTTAAAAATACGCGCAAAGATTATTTTCGGAATGTTAACAACCTGAAACTGAAGGCCGGCGACATTGTGGCGGTTGAAGCCAATCCAGGACACGACATCGGCATTGTCAGCCTGGTGGGCGAACTGGTGAAACACCAGATGAAAAAGCACAAGGTGACGCTGGTGAATGGCGAAATCCGAAAAGTTTACCGCAAAGCCAAGCAGGCCGATATTGAAAAATGGCGCGAAGCAATGGCCCAGGAACACGCCACCATGATCAAATCGAGGCAAATTGCTTCGGACCTTCGGCTGGATATGAAAATTGGCGACGTGGAATACCAGGGCGACAAAACCAAAGCCATCTTTTACTACATCGCTGAAGGCCGTGTCGATTTCAGGCAGCTGATTAAAGTGCTGGCCGAAACGTTCCGCATCCGTATCGAGATGAAGCAAATTGGCGCCCGCCAGGAAGCCGGACGCATCGGCGGGATTGGCCCATGCGGGCGTGAGCTTTGTTGTGCCACCTGGATCAGCAGTTTTGTATCTGTCACCACCAATGCAGCCCGCTACCAGGAAATATCCCTAAATCCACAAAAACTGGCCGGCCAATGCGGGAAACTGAAATGTTGCCTCAACTTCGAAGTCGATGCGTACATTGATGCCCAACGGGACTTTCCGCCCAACAATATCCCGCTGCATACCGAGCAGGGAAAATACAATTTCTTTAAGACCGACATCTTCAACCGGATTATGTACTACATCGAGGATGCACCGAATTCGTCGGGCCCCATCGCGGTACCCGTTGACCGGGTGAAAGAAATCATCCTTCTGAACAAGCGCGGGAAGAAGGTAGATAAATTACTGGCGCACATCGAAACAAAAGCGGCTGGCAAACCCAAGGAATACGAAGATGTTTTGTCGCAGGACAGCCTCACCCGTTTTGACCAACCCAAACACCGATCACGAAAGAAGAAGCGCCCGGCAAACAAAAATACCGGAAACCGGAATCCAAACAGGGGCAGAAAATGAAAAAACTGATTTTTCTGCTGGGATGGATTATCGCCTTGTCCGCCTGCGATCAGGGGCGTGTCTTTGAGGACTACCGGACATTTGATACGGACGGATGGCACAAAGACTCGACTGTGGTTTTCACCCTGGAGCCTACCGACACCCTCGGTGGGCACAATGTACTGATAAACATCCGTAACATGGGAAACTACCCCAACAGCAACATTTGGCTTTTTATCGATGTCCGGTCACCCGATGGCTCCCTGCTCAAAGATACTGTTGAATTCACCCTGGCCGATCCAACCGGAAAGTGGAAAGGCAGCGGCATTGGCGATCTGTTTGATAACCAATTCCTGTACAAACAAAATGTCTTCTTCCCCTCCGCTGGCGAATATCAATTCCGGATCAGGCATGGGATGCGGGCTAAAAATCTAAAAGGGATCCAGGACATCGGCATCCGCGTTGAGAAAAAAAACTAAGCCAACGCACCGTTCTATGGTTCGCCAGGCAATTTTTTTCTCAGCAGAACGACAATTAAAATAAAACAGCAAAATTTCAAATTACCTAACCGAAAGTGGGAAAGAATAAATTGAAAAAGTTTGCCGAAATGGCAACTTTCGAAAACGTGGTTCAGGCGCCGTTTTATGATCCGGATCAGCCCGACCATGAATTGAAAGGAAAATGGAACGCCGTGTTCTTTAAAACCAATCAACCCCTGGTGCTCGAACTGGGTTGCGGGAAAGGCGAATATGCCGTTTCGTTGGCCAGGTTTATTCCCGAAAAGAATTTTATCGGAGTCGATATAAAAGGAGCCCGAATGTGGAAAGGGGCCAAAGATGCCTTGCAGCGGGGCATCCGAAACGTAGGTTTTCTGCGGACCAGTATCGAAATCATTGACCGCTTTTTTGCTCCCGGCGAGGTGGAACAAATCTGGCTGACCTTCCCCGACCCGCAGATGAAAAGCAACCGGCGCCGACTTACAGCCACCAATTTCATGGAAAAGTACCGCCGTATTTTGGCGCCCGGAGGCACCATTCACCTGAAGACCGACAGTAATTTTCAGTATCAATACACCCTCGAAATGGTGAAGGAAAACGGCCTGAAAATTATGGCCCAAACCGACGACTTGTACCAGTCGGATCTGTTGGATGAGGTGCTTTCCATTCAAACCTTTTACGAAAAACAATGGCGCGAACGGGGTATCCCCATCAAATACCTGGCTTTTCAGCTCAGCCACGATGAACCGCTGCGCGAGCCAACTGTTGAAATTGAGAAAGATCCGTACCGCAGTTTTGGACGGTCGGCCCGCGAATAAGGGAAGTATCGAGTTTCAGATTCCAAGTTCCAAGTTTTCGCTACTCAATACTCATTACTCAAATGAACGACTTCTTCGACATGGTTTACCAGGTTGTTCGGCTCATCCCGCAGGGGCGGGTAACCAGCTACGGCGCCATCGCCCGTTTACTGGGAACCGGCCAGTCGGCACGCATGGTGGGCTGGGCCATGAACAAATCGCACACTCAGCCGGTTTACGTTCCGGCCCACCGGGTGGTCAACTCCCAGGGACTGCTTACCGGGAAGCATCATTTCGGAAACCCGATGGCCATGCAGGAATTACTCGAAAGCGAAGGAATCCGGATTGAAAACGACCAGGTCACCGGATTTAAAAACGTGTTCTGGGACCCGCAAAAAGAATTGAAAACAGAAGATTAAAATCAACATATTATGGCAGATATACCACGCAAACTAATTGTACCGAAAAATGTAACCGACGCACTCCGCCAGGTAACTTACCCCGGCTCAACCGAAGATGTTGTGTCGATGGACATGGTACAGGAAATCCGCATTGCCGGAAAAAAAGTGAGCTTTTCGCTCGTGTTTCAGCGCTCGGACGATCCCAACATGGGCGCGGTCATTCACGCCTGCGAGGAAGCTATCCTCAGCGAGCTGGGGCCCGAAGTTGAAATACGGGGCAACATTACCGCCAAAGCCATTCACCAGATGGAACGGCCGGTGTTGCCCAACGTAAAGAACATTATCGCTGTGGCATCAGGCAAGGGCGGTGTCGGCAAATCAACCGTATCAGTCAACCTGGCAGTGGCCCTGGCCAAAACGGGCGCCAAAGTGGGACTGATCGATGCCGACATTTACGGGCCATCCATCCCAAAAATGTTTGGCGCGGAAAGCATCCGCCCTGTCGGCGATAAAATTGAAGGGCGCGAAGTGATTCAGCCGGTCGTACAATTTGGGGTGAAAATCCTTTCCATTGGCTTCTTCGTGAATGTAGAAGATGCCTTGGTTTGGCGTGGTCCAATGGCATCGAACGCACTCAAACAGCTGATTATGGATGGCCACTGGGGCGAGCTGGACTATCTGCTGATCGACCTGCCCCCGGGCACCAGCGACATTCATCTCACGCTAGTACAAACCGTCCCGGTTACCGGCGCCATTATCGTAACCACTCCACAGGATGTGGCCCTGGCCGACGTCATCAAAGGGGTAAACATGTTCCGCGGAAAAACGGTGGACGTGCCGGTACTTGGGTTGGTGGAAAACATGGCCTGGTTCACCCCGGAAGAATTGCCCGATAATAAATATTACATTTTTGGAAAGGAAGGCGGTAAAAATCTGGCCGAAAAGCTGGGGCTGCCCCTGCTGGGCCAAATCCCGATCGTTCAGGGAATCCGCGAAGGTGGCGACGAAGGCAAACCTGTGGCTGACGACCCTACTTCGCCCATGGGACAGGCTTTCCAGGAGTTGGCCGCCAATACCATCCGTGAGGTTGAGCGCCGCAATGCCGAACTCGATCCAACCAAAAAAGTGAAAGTAAGCCGGAAATAAGCTTCTTCACCACAGATTGAAAAAGCCGGAGGAACTTAATTTCCATGCTTATGAAAAAAAGTAGCCCGGCTTAAAGAGTAAACCGAAAGGACATCTTCATCAGATAGAAATGAATACAAAAATTTCTTGCTGATGCGGGATGTCCTTCCGGTCCTGGAAAACTTAATCGATCAACTGATCGTTTACCACAACGTTTTTCAGGTTCAGCCCATCAAAAAGGTCCTTCTTCAGTTCACCGTTTTGGGCAGTGATCGTCACATTCTCGAAGGTGAAATTCTTCAGCAAATCATATTCCGACACGTCAATATCGGCAAAAATGTTGCATGTCAGGTCGATGTTGCGGAAAGTAACCTGATCGGACATCGACATGGGCGGAGTTTCGCGGCCCTGCAAATCGAAAAACTGACGCCATGGTTTGGCAAACAGTAAACGCTGTGCCTGCCCGGTCACGTTTTCAACCAGGATGTATTCGTACAACTGCGGAGTGTCCGGACGATTTTTCAGCCACAACACGCGCGAGGGGCCATTCACCGTGCTGTTTCGCAGGATGATGTTCCGGTTGTGGATGGCCTCGCTTCCGCAGGTAACTGCCGAGTGACAAAAACCAAATTCACAATTTTGGATGATGATATTCTTGTTGGAGCCGTTGGTTGGGTCGGTATCAGCCCAGGGGCCTTTTCCGCCTTTCAGGGCAATGGCGTCGTCGTTCACTTCCATATAGCAGCCGTTCACCAGCACATCGGTACATACATCAATGTCAATGGCATCAGTGCTGGGCGCCTTAACCGGTGCGGCGGGCGAGAAGATGTGCAGATCGAGTAGTTTTACCTGATTGCAGCGGTACAGGTGGGTTGTCCAGAAACCCGAGTTATGCAGGCTCACATCCTGCAACTGCACGTTGTTACTGTTCTGGATGAAAACCAGTCGTGGACGGGATACTTCCAGGTTGGTGCATTGGGGGTTTTCTTTACGGCGTTGCCAAAAAGCCTCCCAGTATTTCAGTCCGTTGCCGTCGATGGTCCCTTTTCCGGTGATGGTGAAACCATCCACGCCGTATGCATTAACCACGGCCGGGAAATAATCGATGCTGCGACCTTCCATCCGAGACGGTCCAAAGGGGAAATTGGCGATATCATCAGACCCCAGCAAAGTGCCGCCTTCACGAACATGCAGGTGGGTACCCGGTTTAAAAAACAGCGCTCCGGTGAGGAAACGTCCTTCCGGCACGATAATCACTCCTCCGCCTTGTTCGGCAACCCGGTCAATAGCTTGCTGAATGACTTCGGTGTTTAGCGTTAAGCCATCGCCAACTGCGCCAAATTCGGTAATCACGGCTTGAATGCTCAGTGTATCGGGATTAATTTTTGCAGTATCGCTAAACCAAGCTGGGATTTCAGTGCCATCAGGAAAGTATTCTACCACTTTTTTTTGGGCTGGTTTGCATGAAAATAATTGAAGCAGGATGGCGCTGGCCACCAAAACAAAAAATGTGTTTTTCATAGTCTTATCGGTCTATTGTAATCTCAGAAATTCTTAAGCCATTGTTCGAAACAGCAGCTTACAAAGCTCGGGATATTTCGCTTTTTTCAACCGGTAATTTTGTACGCGATCCCTGCGATAAATTGGTTTTTTTACCCGAAAGCAGTATCATTTTTCTTCGGTCAATTAAAAATTATATCAGCGGTTTGCGCAACCTGACCGGGGATTGAACGTCTGTTAACTTTCACGGGGAAAAAAAATTTCAACCAACCAGTTATTTGCAAAACATTTGGACGGATGACGAAGTAAATACAGTTGGCTGAACGAGTTTTTTCTTACAGGAAAGAATCCATTTTTTGATATCGTATGACCATGATCAGGAAATATTTTTCGGGACACGACGACCCCGGCGGCATTCGGGAGTTGTTCACTCTGGCTTTGCCAATGATCATTTCAACGGCTTGCGACGGGCTGATGACCTTTACCGACCGTTTGTTTTTGGCCAAAGTGGGCTCGGAGCAGATGAATGCTGCCATGAGCGGCGGGGTTACTTTACAGGTGCTTATTTTCTTTTTTGTGGGACTCACCGGCTATTCTACAGCGCTGGTTGCCCAGTTTTTCGGGGCGGGCGAAAAGCACAATGCGCCAAAAGCTGCCTTTCAGGCCATTCTTGTCACCCTGGCTGCCTGGCCTGTTATCATTTTACTGAAACCGTTGACATTCCTGTTTTTTGAGGTGATGAACATTCCGGAATCTCAGATCGGATATCAGGTCCAGTATCTCAATATTCTCGTTTGGGGAAGCCTTTTCGGCATGATGCGCTATACGCTGGGCTGCTATTTCACGGGCATCGGCAAAACCAGGATTGTGATGACGGCTACCATCGTCGCTTTGGTTGTTAACGTGCTGCTCGACTATGTCTTGATCTTCGGAAAACTCGGGCTGCCGCAGATGGGGATCCGCGGAGCTGCAATTGCTACCATTTCGGGGGCGTTCAGCGCCATGGCCATTCTCATTGCTGTTTACCTTGGCAAAACTAACCGGCGACAGTTCGCCGTCACGCGATCGTTTCGGTTCGAGCAATGGATCATGAAAAAATTGTTCTATTTCGGCACTCCGGCAGGCTTGGAAATGTTCCTGAATTTTCTGGCTTTCTCCATCATGATTTCCCTGTTCCACTCGCAGGGCGATGCCGTGGCCACTGCTTCCACCATCATGTTCAACTGGGATTTGATCTCTTTCATTCCACTCATTGGGATGGAAATTGCTGTGACCAGCCTGGTAGGCCGATACATGGGCGCCGGGCAGCCGGAAGTAGCCCAACATGCCGCTATATCGGCCATCAAAACCGGTATTTTCTATTCTGCTGTCATTTTGGTACTGTTTCTTTTTGTGCCCGAATCGTTGGTGCGGGTGTTCAGTCCGCAAGCGCCGGACCCGGTTTTCGAAGAAGCTGTTTCCATCGCGGTTTCGATGATCCGCATTGCCGCTCTTTATGTCCTGGCCGAAGCTGTGATGCTGGCCCTGATTGGCGCCTTGCGCGGGGCAGGCGATACGCATTTTACGATGGTTGCTTCGGTTACGGTTCACTGGATTACGCTGCCCATTCTTTATTTTGCATTGAATGTGTTTGGTTTCTCCGTACCATTTAGCTGGTTTTTGCTGGTTCTTTTTTTCCTGGTATTTTGTTGGGTGTTGGTCATCCGGTTCCGAAGCGGAAAATGGAAAAAGATCCGTATGCTTCATCCCGAAGTAACTTAATCCGGGTACAAGAATGTCCGTATCGGTAGATTTTGTTATTCTCGATTTTACCGACAGTCAACGATGATTTCTTTTTTCATAAATTGACGTATTATTCGTTTCTCTAATAAATGGTTCTTAACTGGCAAAAATTCCGAAATGAAAACACTTCGCATTCATTATTTTCAACATGTTCCTTTTGAAGGCCTGGGCTGTATCGGAGATTGGGTGAACAGGCAGGGGCATCAACTCGGTTGTACCCGTTTTTACGAAGGAGGGCTGCTTCCTCAGTTGGATGAGTTGGATTGGCTGATTGTGATGGGCGGCCCGATGGGTATTTACGACGAAGCCATTTATCCGTGGCTGTCCGGTGAAAAGGAATTCATCCGCCAGGCCATTGCAGCCAACAAAGTGGTGCTGGGCATTTGTCTGGGGGCGCAACTCATTGCAGATGCGTTGGATGCAAAAGTCGGGCCTGGAAATAACAAGGAAATCGGCTGGTTTCCGGTACGAAAAACAGCCGATGGGAACAAATCGGAATTATTGCACAACATGCCCGACCAGCTGCTTGCTTTCCATTGGCACGGCGACCAGTTCGATATTCCGGCCAATGGCCTGCGGTTGGCCGAGAGCGACGCCTGCCCCAACCAAATCCTGCAATACGGTGACCGGGTAATCGGCCTTCAGTTTCACTTCGAAGCCACCGAACAAACCATTCGCGCCATGCTGCATCATGTGGGTAGTGAGCTGAACGAATCCGGCCCTTTCATTCAACAGGAAGCGGATATTTTGAATGGTCTGAAGAACAGTAAATCCGGCAACCGGGTGATGTTTGGCTTGCTCGACCGCTTGAGTGAATTATAAATCAGAATCATTTCCTTCACCCTTGAGCAGAAAATTCGCAAACAACTGCTGACCGCAAGGTTTTCATGCTAATTTTAATCTTCGCTTGCCATTTAAAACAGTATTTTACTAAATTTGGGGTCAACTACTTAAACCAAACCAATTAAACTGACCATTATGCCGAACCGTGTTCGCAACTATTTCCAAAAGAGGATCTGGCTACTTCTAATTATCGGCTTTTCTTTTGGAATTATTGCCCTGATTGGGTTCAACCGATCAGTTGAATATACTTCCACAAACGATTTTTGCGCTTCCTGCCATGTCCACCCGCATGTATTCGATTCGTGGCAACTTTCCACCCACTACGACAATGCCTCGGGCATGCAGGTAAAATGTGTGGATTGCCACCTGCCACCCAAAGGAGAAGGTTACCTGAAAGAAAAAGTACGCCTGGGGGCCAAGGATATTTACGGCTTTTGGTTTAAAGACCACGAAAGCTTTAACTGGGAAGCCAAATCGACGGTAGAGCAGGCGCAACATTTTACGTACAAAGCTTCGTGCACGCATTGCCATGCCAATATATTTCCCCTTCAGCTTACCAAAGAAGGACAGGATGCCCACCTGTACTACACCCAACACGAGCACGAGCTGCATTGTATCAACTGTCACCTGGATGCGGGACATTACAACCCCAACGCCAAGCACGAAAGCAATGTGGGTTTTGGGAAGGGCGTGGAGGTTAACCGCGAAGTTTACACAGAACCCGCTGCCGTAAACAACCACGAATCTTTTTCGGAGAAAATACCCGGTACAACGGTTTCATTCAGCATGATTGCCATTCCCGGCGGAAGTTTCACCCTGGGCAGTCCGTCAGGTGAACCTTACCGGAAAGAAGACGAAGGCCCGCAACGGCAAGTGGAAATCAGTCCGTTTTTCATGGGCGAAGTGGAAGTG
Organism: Gaoshiqia sediminis; assembly: GCF_025907915.1. Lineage (GTDB taxonomy): Bacteria > Bacteroidota > Bacteroidia > Bacteroidales > Prolixibacteraceae > Gaoshiqia > Gaoshiqia sediminis. Next base: position 20,461 of record NZ_JAPAAF010000023.1, on the reverse strand, counting down.
AGTTGGGACGAATACCTGGCATTTTACGCCCAAACCGGCGCCGAAGGACGAAGCACCGACACCGAAGGATCGCGCACTGAACTGGAGGTGGACGCCATTACCGGACCAACACCGCCTTACGGCCAGCCCGATCAAAACTGGGGGCTGGGACAACGTCCGGCTATCACCATGAGCCATGAGGCAGCCGAAACCTATTGCCGCTGGTTATCGAAAGTGACCGGCAAAACCTATCGTCTGCCAACCGAAGCCGAGTGGGAATACGCCTGCCGGGCCGGAACACAAACACCCTACTTCTTTGAAGGAAACCCAAAAGACTTTTCAACCGATAAGCTCTGGAACAAACTGTTTGGCGCCGATACCACCAACATCAATTCTTATGTGGTGTACGAGAAAAACAGCCTTGCCCGTACACAGTTGCCCTCGGCTGTGCGCCCCAATCCGTACGGCCTGAAAAATATGTTGGGCAACGTGGCTGAATTCTGCCAGGATTGGTACGCCCCGGATGCTTATCAGCAATTGACTGACGGCGTCCGCGACCCGAAAGGCCCGGCCAGCGGCAGCGAACATGTGGTACGCGGCGGCTCGTTTAAAAGCGGACCGGCCGAATTGCGCAGCGCTTCACGCGACTTCACCCGGACAACCGATTGGCTGAAAACCGACCCGCAAATGCCCAAAAGCAAATGGTGGTATTCCGATGTCAACACGGTTGGTTTCCGCGTAGTGTGCGAATTTGATGAACTTACAGGTAATAACTAATCTAAATCCATAAAAACATGAAAGAACAATCGAACCTGTCACGTAGAAGATTTTTGACCAATGCCGCCGCTGCCGGAGCTATCGGAATGATTGGCGCCAATGTGTTGGTTTCCTGTGCCGAAAAACAAAAAACCGTTGAATTGAACCTGCCCCCATTGCTGGACCAGGCGCCGGACGGAAAACCGCTGAAAGCCGGTGTGATTGGCTGTGGCGGGCGCGGTTCGGGCGCGGCCCTCGACTTCCTGAAAGCCGGCCCAAACCTTTCTATCCATGCGTTGGGCGATGTTTTCCGGGACCGTATTGACGACTGCCGCAATAAACTGAAAAATGAGGCTAACCAGGAAGTTGCCGATGAAAACATCTTCGTGGGTTTCGACGCCTTCCAAAAAGTGATCGATTCAGGCGTGGATGTGGTGATCCTGGCCACCCCACCCCATTTTCGTCCCGAACATTTCGAAGCTGCCGTGCAGGCCCGCAAACACGTGTTCATGGAAAAACCCGTAGCCGTTGACCCGGTAGGCATCCGTCAGGTGCTGGCCACTTCTAAAAAGGCCGACTCACTTGGGCTGAAAATCGTCACCGGTACCCAACGCCGTCACCAACGCGATTACATTGAAGTCTATAAACAAATTGCCAACGGCGCTATTGGCGATATCGTCGGCGCCAACTGCTACTGGAACCAGTCGAAACTGTGGCACCGCAACCCCAATGCCGACTGGAGCGAAATGGAATACATGATCCGCGACTGGGTTAACTGGCTTTGGCTGTCGGGTGATCACATCGTGGAGCAACACATCCACAATATCGATGTCATTCACTGGTTTACGGGCAAATACCCCACCCGCGCGGTTGGCTTTGGCTCGCGCCAGCGTCGCGTAACCGGCGACCAGTTCGACAATTTCAGCGTTGATTTTGTATTCGACAATGGCATGCACAATCACAGCATGTGCCGCCAGATTAACGGCTGTGCCAATAATGTTTCCGAGTTTGTGATGGGCACCAAGGGTTCGTCCAACTGCCAGAATACCATCTGGGATGCTGCGGGCGCCGAACTGTTCAAGTACCCGTACCCGCTGGATGCCAGCGGCCAGCCCGAACGGAACGTGACCATCAGCCCGTATGTGCAGGAACACATCGACCTGGTAACCTGCATCCGCCAAAACATCCCGGTAAACGAAGCCGAATCCACCGCCATGACCAACCTGGTGGCCATCATGGGACGCGTGTCGGCCTACACCGGCAAGGAAGTCACCCTGGATGAAATCATGAACTCCGATCTGAAATTGGGGCCATCTACCTATGTGATGGGCGATGTGGGCATCGTTGGCGTATCTCAGGTGCCGGTTGCCGGCGAAGCTGCCGATCCGAACGCTTAAACGTAAATTAACTGCTTCAACAGGAAAGTCTGCTCCACCCGGGGCGGACTTTTCTTTTTAGGCGAACGGAGGGCTTCATTCCAAGGGAACCCTCAGCTGTCAGCGATACATCATTTTCTCTTTAATCGATCGGTATCTCTGCTGGTATTGAATAGATGCACCTGAAATATATGCCTGTCCTGTATCTCGTAGAAGAGAATGGTCTGTTTGCTTAACACGGCCTTCCGTAGTGCCGTTTTATAATTGGAAACAGGAAAAAGCTTTGGATTTTTTTGGATAAAATCCAGTTGCTTTGAAAGAAGTGCTTTAAAGCGATCAATCTCTTTTTTACTCCATTCTTTTTCGAGGTAGCTAAGTATGGCTTCCAAATCAGCAATGGCATTCTGTGTCCAAAGGATCTTGTAATCAGAGGCCATACTTCTTTTTAATGTCTTCGTGTGCAGTTAATCTTCCCTCTTCAATATCTTTCAATCCTTGCTGGATGCTGTATTTCTGCTGCTCATCCAAATCATGCCACCAATCTTTCCCTAAAGTTGACGAATCCTTGACAATTTTCAGATAATCAATCGTATCCTTATCTTCCAATTTGGTCAGCCATTCTATTAATTCCAGTTTAAGTGCTTCGTGCCCCATATCCTTTTTTTACAAATTTAAGAAATCCGTTGTACTTTGAAGTGCAGGCTTCATTCTACGTGAAACCTTCAATAATAAATTTGCGGTATCCACGAAAAGATACTATTCTTCGCAAAAGCTTATCATAAATGACTTATCAATATGAAGTTTTTTCCTAATTTCACGCTTGTATAATTATTCACCTTCTGAGGAAAAGAACCGGATTGAAGACAAGATATCTAATGATAATTCACACGAATGCCTGTTAAAAACCTCGAATATTATTGTTTGAAATTCCTCAAGCTCCGTCGGGATTATAAAAATGGCGGTGCACCACACAAACCTGTTCTGTTGATTAGTCTGATTCAGGCTTATCAATCAAAATTATTTACCACGCGTAAAGTTAGTATCTTGCCTGAATTTGTTGGGCTTTACAAATCCAACTGGAAAACGTTGGTAAAAACGAATCATCAATGTCTTTTTACACTGCCTTTTTATCACATGAGTTCAGAGCCATTCTGGAATTTGGTTCCCAATATAGGTTGCGAGATCTGGGTAAAATCAAAAGGATCAATGAGAAGTTTTTCAAATTTGATGACGGCTGTTAAATATGCAGAAATAGATGGAGAGCTCAAAAATATATTCCTAAACAAAGAAGAATCGGATATTCTTATTCAGTATTTATTGGACACATATTTTCCGGAAACAAAAGTTGATTTCAAAGCTAATTTTGATAATAACTACCTGAGTGAAATTGAAAATGAGATTGTTAGTGATTCTTCGGAAATCTATCAGGAAAGGCTTGCTCAGCTTAGAAGAGAACTGGACAACGACGGTTTTCAGGAAGAAGTATTTATCCGGAGTAATATTTTTAAGAAGGAAGTACCCAAAATTTACAATTACACATGTTGTATTTCGGAAATGAGAATTGACGCCCTGGACAATATCTCAATGATTGATGCTTGCCACATCATTCCATTCTCAGAAAGCTACAATGACACGATTTCAAATGGTATCGCTTTGTGTCCTAATTTACACCGGGCATTTGATCGCGGGCTGATATCAATAGATGGCAATTACAGAGTCATTATGAAAACCAATTTCTCGGAACCTTTCCCTTCAACCTATAATATCAGACAGTTTGAAGGGAAAAAGATATTACTGCCTGATCATGTGAGGTGTTATCCCTCAATGGAATCTTTAACCTACCATCTTCGTAAATTTGGCTTTTAAATGCCTTTGTTGAGAAATTGAATTGCTTATAAAACCTGCTGTGATTTTAATCAGAACCACGTTAGGTTTTTCACACCCCTAACCAGAACAGCTTGTTCCGCGGTAAAAATCCCCGAAATGCCCGTCCATTTTGCAGCCCGCTCTGCTGTAGCTAAAAAATTTCTATATTTGTACTCTTTTTTAAAAATCAGGTCAAAACTGGAATCCGATGAGCGATAAATTCCGCGAATACAAGCAATTAGATCTTTCCCAAATCAACAAAGATGTGCTGAAACGCTGGGAAGAAGATGATACCTTTCACAAAAGTATTTCAACCCGGGAAGGAAACCCGACCTTCGTTTTTTACGAAGGGCCGCCTTCGGCCAACGGGATGCCGGGCATCCACCACGTGATGGCCCGCGCTATTAAGGACACGTTTTGCCGCTACAAAACCATGAAAGGTTTTCGCGTTCACCGCAAGGCCGGGTGGGACACGCACGGCTTGCCGGTTGAGCTGAGCGTGGAAAAGTCACTGGGAATCACCAAAGAAGATATTGGCTCCAAAATTACCGTCGAAGAATATAATGCCGCCTGTCGCCGCGAGGTGATGAAATACACCAAAGAATGGGAAGAACTGACCCGCCGCATGGGATACTGGGTGAACATGGACGATCCGTACATCACGTATGATAATCGGTACATCGAGTCGGTGTGGTGGTTGCTGAAACAGCTGTTTGACAAAGGCTTGCTGTACAAAGGCTACACCATTCAGCCGTATTCGCCTGCTGCCGGCACGGGACTGAGCTCGCACGAGCTGAACCAGCCGGGATGCTACCGCGAGGTAAAGGACACCACGGCCGTGGCCCAGTTTGCCGTCGTCCGCGACGAAAAGTCGGAGTTCCTGTACGAAGGCGTGGACAGCCCGCTGTATTTCCTGGCCTGGACCACCACTCCCTGGACTTTGCCGTCGAACACGGCACTTTGCGTTGGCCCCCGGATCACCTATGTGAAGGTGAAATCCTTTAACCCCTACACCGGCGAACCGATGACCGTGATCCTGGCCAAAGACCTGATGAGCGTTCATTTCAACCTGAACAATGCCGACCTTTCGTTGGACGAGTACCAGCCCGGCGATAAGAAAATCCCCTACCAGGTGTTGGCTGAATATACCGGTGAAGAATTGGCCGGGGTCAACTACGAGCAACTCATCAACTGGGTGAAGCCAAATGGCGATGCATTCCGCGTCATCACCGGCGACTTTGTAACCACCGAGGATGGTACCGGTATCGTGCACATCGCGCCAACCTTTGGCGCCGACGACGACCGCGTGGCCAAACAAAACGGCATTGCCCCGCTGTTGGTAACCGACAAGGAAGGCAAGCTGCAGCCGCTGGTTGACCGCAAAGGGCGCTTTTATCGGTTGGAAGACCTGGACCCGGCGTTTGTGGCTTCCAATGTGAATACCGATACCTACCGCGAATTCAGCGGACGTTATGTGAAAAACGAATACGACGAGCTGCTGGATGCATCCTATTCGACAGTGGATGTGGACATTGCGGTGATGCTGAAAAAAGAGAACAAGGCCTTCAAGGTTGAAAAGCACGAACACAGCTATCCGCACTGCTGGCGTACCGACAAACCGGTGCTTTACTATCCACTCGACAGCTGGTTCATCCGCACAACAGCCGTAAAAGATAAGCTGATTGCCCTGAACAATACCATCAACTGGAAACCGCAATCCACCGGAACCGGTCGCTTTGGCAACTGGCTCGAAAACCTGGTTGACTGGAACCTGAGCCGTTCACGCTTTTGGGGAACGCCGCTGCCGATCTGGCGTACCGAAGATGGCTCACAGACCAAATGCTTTGGCTCCGTTGAAGACTTGTATGCCGAAATTGAGAAGGCCGTAGCTGCCGGGGTGATGAGCAAAAATCCGTACGAAGGGTTTGTTCCGGGAGAATATGATAAAACGAATTACGAAAAAATAGATCTGCATCGTCCGTATGTGGACGACATTGTGCTGGTGGCCGACAACGGCGAAAAAATGTTCCGCGAGCCCGACCTGATTGATGTTTGGTTCGACTCGGGTGCCATGCCCTATGCGCAGAACCATTATCCGTTCGAGAACAAAGAGCGGTATCAACCAGCCGAAGGACGTGGTGTATTCCCGGCCGACTTTATCGCGGAAGGTGTGGACCAAACGCGTGGCTGGTTCTTCACCCTGCATGCCATTGCAACGATGATCGACGAATCGGTTGCTTTCCGAAACATTATCTCCAACGGTTTGGTGCTAGACAAAAACGGCAACAAAATGTCGAAGCGTCTGGGCAATGCCGTCGATCCGTTCGAAACCATCGAGCAATATGGTTCCGACCCGCTGCGCTGGTACATGCTCACCAACTCGCAACCTTGGGACAACCTGAAATTCGATGTGGCCGGCGTGGACGAAGTGCGCCGCAAATTCTTCGGAACGCTTTACAATACTTACAACTTCTTCGCGCTGTATGCCAATATCGACGGCTTCCGGTTTAAGGAAGCTGAAATCCCGGTGAGCGAACGCCCGGAACTGGATCGTTGGATCATCTCCCTGCTGAATTCGCTCATCAAGGAGGTGGGCGAAAGCCTCGAAACCTACGAGCCGACCCGCGCCGGACGTGCCATTTCCGAATTTGTAAACGAAAACCTGAGTAACTGGTTTGTTCGCCTGAGCAGGAAACGTTACTGGGGCGGCGAATACGATACCGACAAAATTTCGGCTTACCAAACGCTTTATACTTCTTTGGTAACCGTGGCCAAATTGTCGGCCCCGCTGGCGCCGTTTTATGCCGATTTGCTCTACACCGATCTGAATAAACTCACCGGAAAAGAAGCCGACCAAAGTGTACATTTGGCTGAATTCCCGATTGCTGACCAGTCACTGATAGACAAAGGCCTGGAGCAGAAAATGGACATTGCCCAGCGAGCTTCCTCGATGATCCTGGGCCTGCGCCGGAAGGAAAAGCTAAAAGTGCGCCAGCCGCTGGCAAAAATCATGGTCCCGGTACTGAACCCCCGTTTCCGCGAGCAGTTCGAGGCTGTTGAGAACATTATTCTTTCCGAAGTAAACGTGAAAGAGGTAGAATACCTGACCGACACGGCCGGCATCATCAAAAAGAAAATCAAGCCCAACTTTAAAACATTGGGCCCGAAATACGGCAAAATCATGAAGCAGATTGCCGCTTCGGTTTCCCAATTTAGCCAGACCGATATCTCAGAGTTGGAAAAAAGCGGTGGCTACACGCTGAATATCGACGATCAAACGGTGGCATTAACCACTGACGACGTGGAAATCACAACCGAAGACATTCCCGGATGGCTGGTTGCTACCGAAGGCGAAATGACCATTGCCCTGGACATTCATGTAACCGAAGAACTAAAACAGGAAGGCATTGCCCGCGAGTTCATCAATAAAATACAGAATATCCGCAAGGAAAGTAACTTTGAAGTCACCGATCGCGTTTCGTTGAAAATCGTGAAGCATGACTTTTACAATGAGGCCGTTACCCATTTCCGGGATTACATCAGCAGCCAAACGCTCGCGTATGATTTGATATTGGTTGACCGATTGGAAGACGGCCTGGGCACTGTGGTAGAAATTGACCAGGACATTGAAGCCTGCATTCTTGTTGAAAAGATGGGATAACTAAGCCGAAGGGTATGTTTAAAGAACTGTTCAAATTCAAATTTATTTTTATAATTTAGGAACCGAATGAAGCAAGCATTCTGAACCGCAATAACGAACTAAAATTTTTGGTTATGACAGAAAAAACCAGATATTCGGATGCTGAGTTGGCGGAGTTCAAGGCACTCATCCTGGAAAAGCTTGAAAAGGCGCAGAAAGACTATGAGATGTACAAGAATTCCATTACACACAGCGATGGGAATGATACCCAAGACACCTCGCCAACCTTTAAAGTGTTGGAGGAAGGTGCCGCAACGCTTTCAAAGGAAGAGGCCGGAAAACTGGCACAACGCCAGTTAAAATTTATCCAGCATTTGCAAGCTGCCTTGGTTCGTATCGAAAACAAAACCTACGGAATCTGTCGCGAAACCGGCAAATTGATTTCGAAAGAGCGTTTACGTGCGGTACCCCACGCCACCTTGAGCATCGATGCCAAGATGAATCAAAAGTAGAAGGACGAACGGATAAAAAATGATGATTGGAAGCGCGTTCTTCCAATCATTTTTTTATGAACAGATTTTAACCATGTCAAAACGGACCAAATCATTCATCCTGATTTTTCTGATCCTGTTAGCCGATCAGTTGCTAAAATTATGGATAAAAACCAATATGCACCTGGGTGAGGAATTTTCGGTAATAGGCAACTGGTTTTTAATCCATTTTGTTGAAAACAACGGAATGGCTTTCGGGATTGAGTTTGCCGGCGAATACGGCAAAATGTTCCTCAGCGTATTTCGGATCATTGCCGTTACCGGCATCGGCTGGTATTTACTGAAACTGTCGAAGCGCGAAGATATCCCCATGGGATTCGTAGCCTGCGTGGCGCTGATATTTGCCGGCGCCATGGGAAACATTATTGACAGCGCATTTTACGGACTGATTTTCAACGAGAGTTACGGCGAAATAGCACAACTCTTCCCTGATGGCGGAGGCTATGCAACTTTTTTACATGGCAAGGTGGTGGACATGTTTTATTTTCCGCTGATTTCGGGCCGTTATCCAGATTGGTTGCCGATCTGGGGGGGGCGCGATTTCCTGTTTTTCCGCCCCGTGTTCAATATTGCCGACTCGGCTATCACGATTGGTATTTTTAGCATCGTCATTTTCTATTGGCGCTTGTTTAACCGCCTGGACCAGCACGAAAATAAAAACGAAACAGAAGAAAATACTACTGCCGGATAAGCCTGAAATTCGCAGCACTCCTGAAATTTAACTTTTTGCTTGTGAAATTTCAGCTAATGTTGTAAACTTGCAATCCGAAAAACGGATAGTACGAAAAAGCAACCGCCGGTATTCAACATTTGGAGATTTCGCAAAATCAGAATACGGCAAAAAATATTTCAGGGCCTATAGCTCAGTTGGTTAGAGCACCTGACTCATAATCAGGGAGTCACTGGTTCAAGCCCAGTTGGGCCCACTTAATAATCAGAGAGTTACAGCAAATAAGTTGTAGCTCTCTTTTTTATTTGCACACAATTTGCACACAAAATTTTTAGGTGGAAGTGAGCAGTAAGATTGCATGGGGCACCTTAATTGAACGCTTAGGCACCCAACGAAGTGAAGACGATGAAAACGGACAAAAGGAAGCAGGATAAATAATGAATGGAAAAATTGAAAGTATTGATGTAGTATTCCAAAAAGTTTTAACCGAAACTTACGCAGGTTAAGTCTTTTTGAAATTGGCTCTGCGGTAGGGAATGAATCAACTTTTACATTCAATTCTGAAATGAATAGCTTATGCGGTAGTCTTTCGGTTGTTTCATCCCCAGGGCTTAAATTTCTAAATGGTCAGTTTATCTGCAGCCAAGTTCAGGAGTTGGTAAGAGGGGTAAATTGCTTCAATAGCTTTGGCACACTTTCCAAAAAATTATTCTAATAGTACCAACTCATTTCAAAAATTTCAAGGGTACGTGCATCCCACAAACGAGTAAGTAGGACGTATCATGTACCAGCCTCCTTCGTTATGCTTCGAATTAGTTCGTTCGCAATATTCGAACTTTCGAGCCGCATGATACTTTCTTCGGCGCTGCCAAAACTTAGCAGGTTTATGCTCCCGTACCACACAATTTTTTCGTCCATAACTGCAAATTTCTGATGGATATTTGATTTAAAGACAACGACTATTCCGGAACTTTTTAAAAAATTCAGTGCCGTCTTCCAGGCAATCAAATCTTTGTCTTTGAAATCCTCAGCAGGCCGGGTCAGTACAACCACTTTTACACCCTTTGCCAGTGCGATTTTAAGATTTTGCATCATCTGTAAGGTGCGCCGGATTGTCACAAACGGGCTTACGATCAGTATCTCTTTGGACGCATTGACGATATCATTAGAATATACCGGTAAAAAATTGGACTTATCAAAAATGATATCCGTGGATTCTGCTGCAAGATTTTCGCCTTTGGCCTTATAGCCAATAGACGCATATCCGGCAAGCCGTTTATTGTACATCCTTTCAAGCATTCGCACCCGAACATCTACGTAGTCATAAATCAGCACTTCCTTTTTCGTTTCAAACAATCGGTGAAGTCTCCCTGCATATTGTTGTAAAGTTCCTTTCCATGAAATGGGCATAGCCAGAAACAGGGTGTCAAGCCTTGGTTCATCAAAGCCTTCGCCAATATAGCGCCCCGTTGCAACTAAAGTCAGTGGTTTGTCTTCGGGGGTTTCTGAAATCCGGGCCATCGTTTCTCTGGTTTCCTTTGTCCCCATACCGCCCATGAGTGAGATTACATCCGGAATCCTCTGACTGAGTTCGTTGGCAATCGACTCAACGTGAGTTGTTCTTTCTGTCAGGACCAGGCAATTTCTGCCATTTTGGTGACATTGAATGACATCATCTACGATTAACTGATTTCTCATCTCATCTTCGATAATCCCGGCATACAGTTCATGAATTAGGATATCTTTCTCTTGCTTATCCAACGGTGTATTGAAAGAAGTGAATCTGGGTATGATAAAATGGTCGAAAGGCCTTTTCTCCGCTTGCTTTTTTGCGTCGTCCCGATAACGAATCGGTCCACACTGCATAAAAATAATTGGATGATGTCCATCCTTTCTGACCGGGGTAGCTGTTAACCCGTAAACATATTTGGCGCCCACATTTTTCAATATCATTTCAAAACTGAACGCAGAAACATGATGACACTCGTCAACGATCACCATGCCGTAATCTTTCACACAATCCTTTACCTCTCCTAGCCTGTTCAGGGATTGCATGACCGCAATATCAATGATGCCGTTCAATGCTTGCTTTCCTGCTCCCATCTGTCCGATAATGCTTTTATTTCTTCCTTTTTTTCCGGTTCCGTGATTAATTGGGATCGGCTCATTGATTATCAGAAAGGCTGAAAGCTTTTCTCTCCATTGGGATACAAGATTGACCTTATCAACGAAAATCAGCGTATTGACCTTTCTTTCGGCGATCAATTTTATTGCTGCAACTGTTTTCCCGAAAGCCGTTGTTCCGCACAGTATGCCATCATCATATTCCAACAATTTCTCAACAGCCAGCGGTTGTTCATCCCGCAGGCTCCCGTTAAACGCAACGTCGATCTTTCTGCCATGATTCGTTTTATCGGTCCACAAAACTTTCGTTTTCATTTCCTCAAACAGCATCTTTATGTCCGTTTCACATCCTCTTGGCAAGCACAGGTATTCAGCTGTTTCATCCGAGCAAGATATAATCCTTGGTTTATCAAAGGTCGGCAAGCGCATAGCCTGGGCTTTGTAGAATTCAGGATTCTTGAAAGCAGCCAGACGTTTCAGGTGATTTAATGCTTTTTGCGAAAAATCTGCCTTTGGGATAAACAACATATTGGCTTTTACGACTTCGGTTTTTCCAGGAAAATCATTTTTACTGATCTCGGTCGTTTTTATGGTTTCCCAGGGTTTGGACGCTTCTTCATCGTCTGTTTTCAAGGTCCCAAGCTCATTTCCCGGGCACAACTTTGATATCAATTCTTCCAGATTCTTTTCGGAAAGCCTTGAAAGGGATGCCAGGAAAGCCCACTGATCTTCAATCGGGTGAAAATGCTCATCAATGAAGACACTGTTGTTATCTTTTCTTGCTTCCTTTTGCAAGGGCAAAGCAATCAAATTACCGAAACCACCTTTTGGCATGTTGTCCTGGTTTGGGAAAAAACGGTCATAAGATTTAAATGTGATCTCGTGCCGCTGGCTCATGGCATGAGTTAGCAATGCACTTCCAAATTTCCTGGCCAAAGAAGCCGGTACAGGGTATTCAAAGAAAAACCATGCATGGGCCCCATTCCCTGATCGCGACCTTTCAATTCCAACAGGAATTTCGAATAACGAGCATACTTCGCTGAGAGTCGTTACGTCTTTTTGCCATCCTTCATCGTCAAAATCAATTGCCAAAAACCAGCAGGTTTCATTTGAAAGCAAAGGATAAATTCCGGCAACCAGGTTATTTCTGCCACGCAAATGCGCATCAACGGCCATTTCACTCAAAGGGAGAAAATCTTTATGTTTGCAAGCCGAGCATTTTATTTTAGGCTTCTGACAAATACCCGGTTTCCATTCGTTTCCGCAGGCAGGCGAATACCCGGCAATCCCTTTTGCTTTATTTTCCCATCTTCTGGCATACACATCATCCCTTCCCCTGAACAACGACATAAAGAGCTGAATCTTTTCGCTGGAACCAGACCCTTTATTTATAGCTTCAGCAGATGTTGAAGAATTAATTTTCACTTGCTGATCAAATAATTCCAGCTCCGGTGCAGGGAGATATCCTGAAACTGTGTTGCCTGAATCTTGTGATTCTTCCCAACCTATAGTCAGACCGGGCTGAGCTTTCAGCCTTTTTATTTCTTCTTTTAAGCGATTGTTTTCAAGAAGTAACTGCTGGTATTTGTTTTGCAACGCTTTATAATCCATATCCGATGGGAATCATTCATCTTTCGGCATTATAAACCCTATGAGATTGGCAGTTTAAATTTCATCGTCACTTCCCCTGTTTCCTTGTTCACTTGGATGGTTTGGTTTTCCATGCCCATTTCTTTTCCAGTGGCCATTTTAAACAGGCCTGACAAGAACTGCATCCCGCTGTTCATTACGGTTTCTAATTCTTTGGACTGAATACTATAAGTTGATCCATTGTTGCCAGCAGAGACTTCGGGCAATTCTTCCTGTTGTTCGGTATCATCGCCTGAAAAATCGATTTCATTTGCCGCAAGTTTTTCAGTTTCAGGAATGGATTCCTCCTGAAACAATTCAGCGCCCAAATCTTCATCCGGTCTTTTTCGTTCGGTTTCACTGACAAACTCTTCCAACTGCTGGATAAACTGGGAGCGGCCTTTCGTACTGAAATCGACGAAGTTGGTGCGGGCATCGCTGCCGAGTACCCCGTCGAACAGGCTTTGTTTTACAAGCAATCCTGAGGCAATTTGTTGTTCAATTGAATTGCGGGAAATAAAATTAAAGACTGTGAGTTTGTTACTTTTCTGTCCAATCCTGTCAATGCGCCCAATGCGCTGGTTCTTTTTGGCCGGGTTCCAGGGAAGCTCGAAGTTGATCAGTGTGTCGGCGATTTGCAGGTTGAGCCCTGACCCGCCTGCTTCGGTGGACAAAAACACTTTGTACTGCGGGTTCGACTCAAATTTCCGGATCAGTTCTCCACGTGATGGGACAGGGATGGACCCGTTCAGTTCCACGAACCCGATGTTGTTATCGCGCAACAGCTTTCCAATCAGTTTATGCACCTTCACCCATTCCGAAAAGATAATGATCTTCATGTTCTTGTTTGGAACGTCAAGCTCGCCAAGCAAAATATGCCTGAGTTCTTCCAGCTTGGGCGATTCGTTGGTTTTTTCGTCAATCAGGTATGAAGAGTCACAAACCATCCGCATATTGGTCAGTAGTAGTTGCATCCGCTTTAGATCGTACGGGGTGAGGAACTTCTTTCGAATGATCTGTGCCAGCCCTTTGGCATAGGAAGCGTGATAGTCAGCCTGTAAAGGCGACAATTCTACCGGGACATTGATCTGGCGGAGGTTGGGCAACTGGTCAATTACCTTTCTTTTTTCGCGTCTGATCAGAACTTCTTCCAGCCGCTTGTTTAGTTTTTGCAGGTTGTAATAGCCGTTTATCTTGTTGTGCTTATCGGGATCAAACAGGCAGTGCTGGTACGAAAATTCCCACAACGGTCCGAAAAACTCAGGGTCGAGGATGCCCATAATAGAAAAGATGTCGATCAGCTTGTTTTCGATAGGAGTGCCGGTAATGGCCAGTTTATGCTTGGCTTCGATGCGCTTCAGAGAAGAAGCCGTTTGCGTTTCATAGTTTTTTGCCCGTTGCGCCTCGTCTAGTACCAGAAAATCGATGCCTGCATTGTTGATGGCAACCTGGTCGCGCAGCACGGTTTCATAATTGATTATGAAGAAGAAATACCGTCCGTCTTTGTATTGCTGCTCCCGCTCGTCTGGTGTTCCCGAAACAACCAGGGCTTTTTCGTCCGAAAATTTTTCCACTTCTTTTTTCCATTGTTCTTTCAGCGAAGCCGGGCAAACCACCAGTGTTTTGGTAAACCCGAAGATTTCCTTTTTCAGGATAGCAGTCCCTATTGCCTGGATCGTTTTTCCAAGCCCCATTTCGTCGGCAATAATGGCTGTTTTCCTGAATAGTGCGAACCGGATGCCTTCTTTTTGATAATCATATAAATCCGCTTTTATTTTACTGAAATCAGGGGCGATGGTTTCCTGAAGGTCTTCAAGCGCTTTCTTCTCAAAAGCAGCCTCAATCTTTTCTGACACTTCCGGGCGGATACAAATGCGTGGGCTTTGCGCCGCTTCATCCATAAAATTCAGCAAACCGGTAATTTTATCGTCTTCAATAAAACTGTTTTTTTTAAAGTAGCGGGAGATCAGGAGGTGTTCTTCAACGGGCAACTTTCCAGGGTAATACCAGCTTATTTTGTAATGATTCAAGGGGTCGCAATAAATTTCGATGAATGGGAAGGTCTTGTCTAATTTATCGAAAAGCTCTTTATTTTCTTTTAATGCATCAAAGGCAAACATGATGTGCTTAGAAGTCCCCAATTTGTTCAGGCGCGAATCCATGCTATTGCTGTATCCGGTTTCGCTTTCAAAATCACGTAAAAAAATTTTATACCCGATTCCCTTTTCGTTGGTCAAAAGGTGGTCGCCGTAAATATTATCTGCCCACTGAATGCGGTACGCAGCTTTTTCGGCTTTCTGCTGCCGTTCTTTCAGCACCCGTTTGATCATTCCTTCACGGGTGTATTTTTTATGCTCCAGCCGTTCTTTGGCATCCAGCAGGTGCATCTCACTTTCAACCTGTAACAGGCAGGCATACGAGCTTTTGTCCCATCCGGCCCCATTGTTACCAATTTTGGGAACAATTATTCCTGATTCTTCTATGTCCAAGGTAATTTCATCCACTTTATTTTTTGATTCCTGACTCACAATTAGCTCGTAACGCGAAGCCGACTGCGACAAAACCTGGCACTGTCCATTGTTAAAAATGATTTCGCCCAAAGCCAGTTCTTGCTTGTTAAGCAGATTGGCCAATTTCAGTTTTTGTTGAAAGATGATTTTATGAATTTCCATATGGACTTTTTAAACAAATTGAAGATTTCTATTTTCCCAAAGATAATTCTAAATTGAATTAGACGGGAAGAAGATAAGTGATTTAAACCTTAAATGCACCAGCCATCAGTATTTGTTCGCTGCGAGGGATACCTATTTGATTAGCTATTCTTTGCCAACCGGATACAGATGATTTTACCTCATCAAGAATGGTGTCCATTTCTTTTTCGCTTAGCCGGAAAAAAAGACCTACGCTTTTGGCAAGCTCAATATCAAGCAAATTGTTATCCATGTCGATATTCAAGGCAAGTCCGTCTTTGTCAATTGACGGGTTAACATCATACGCCGGGGACAAACGCCAGCCTTCATTGGTAAGAATAAAACCATGATTCCGAAGGTGATCATCCGTATTGGATATCAATATATTGAAAATGATTCTTCTCCAAAGCTGCTTCAAATCTTCATCCACATGCGTTCCTGAGAATTGGATAAACTCTACAATATCCAGATATGAAGGAGTTTCGTCCCGGATGAGCTCTTCGTTTCTGCCGGTCATGGTCATGGCTGATGCGAAATGGATCCGCTCCTGCATATCCCTGTCAAATCGTTTCGTAAAAAACGTATCATATTTCCCGGCAATACGCTCGAGCCTTGATTCCGCCATATCGATACCGGCGTTAATCGCAAGCAGGTAGGCGAGGTATTCCCATGCACCTTTATTGATCGTATCATTCTTCGAAGGAAATTTGGCAATCCACGGATGACCATCCATGTCGAGAATATTAGCTTTCGGCCTGGCCCCGCCAAGGGAAGAACCGGGAGCCATCAGCATAGCAAGCCATTTTTTAATTTCGATGGTGTCTGAATCAGACTCTACCAGTTCGGCACTATACTGCAATTCCCTGACACTTGTCCAGGGAGGCGTTGGCGATATCGGATCATTGTCCAGGAATTCTCCGTCTGGTTCTCTTTTAAATCGCAATGCTCCCATTCGGCACAAATCATGTACACCCAGCAAAAAATCGATATCATATAATACCGGAACAGGCCTGTCTTCTTCCTTGGCGTAGATTGCTGCGCGTCTTTTCATCAGCGTTCGGCCCCATGTATCAGGCATCGAATCCAAAAATACGCCAAAGTTCTCCTTTCCGTTCGGGTATTGCTGTCCGCTGTACCACGCAATGTCGGGATCGAGCAGCATTTGCTCCCTGGAGTTAAGCCAGTCAGCATTATACGAAAAGCTGAACGCTTTCCGGCCTTTTGCCTGCTGTGCCGATAATATTCCAATACATTTGGGAGATTTCATGCCTTTCCAATCCGCATATACCCATATATCTGTTTTGTCTGCCATGATCTATTTCCCGATTAGTTTTAAATCCTGCAATTTCCGGCCAAACTCATCATCGGCTGCCAACTTCAGGAAGTCGTCCTGGAGGCCCAGTACCCGGAGAACATTAAAATATGCACCCAGTGCAACACTGGGGTTCCCCTTTTCAATGTGATAGAGCGTGGAACGGTTAATACCGGCCCGCTCTGCAACCTGTATGGTGCTTAGATTCCGTCTTTTCCTGGCCAGCTTAATATTCTCACCCAATTGTTCCAATATCTTTTGAAACTTCGGAAGCAAAGTTTGTTTTTTTGTTTTCATATTTGTTGCTTATTATCGACAATGATAATTAAAATGTGCTAAATAAACAACAGCTCTAACTGATTGTCCTACTTTTCCTTCTCTTCTAAAAGGTCGTTGCCTTTTCCTCATCTTTGTTTCTTTCATGTTCTTCAACTTTCTTCCTAATTTCTCTAATCAACTCTTTATCCTTGTTGTAGTGAAACATATCTTCCAAATTGGAAAGCTCCTCAGCGTTAATCCCACCAATCATTTTGATATAACGGTACTTGAGATCATTATCGCTCACGCGCGTTTGTTTATTTCTTTGATAAATATTCCCGATCAGCGAAACAGTAAACAAGAGGAAAAGGAAGACGAAAGCGATGATCACATTTCTTGATTTTAGTTTAAGCTGGCGCTTGTGGCGGGCGATTCGCTCGTTTTCCTGGTCTTTTAAAGTTGAAAGAATGCTTTCAAACCCTAAACGAATTTGATCTTCTGACTCTTGAATCGATGTTGAGATCCCATTGAGCTTTTGATTCAGGACCGATAGATTACGCGATGTTTGCAGGAAAGCCTTTTCAATGGCAATCTTTATGCTTGTAAGGTCTGCTTTGGTGGCAGCATCTTCCAGCTTTTGGTGCTGATCGTTGATTTTCCGGTCAATGGTTTTCAGTAGGGTGTTGACCTCTTCGAATAGGACCGCTACAACATTTACATTCTTTCTCATTTTTACCTCCTTATCCCTCTTTTTCTTTTGAGTTTTGGCACAGCATCTTGTTTTGTCCGGTTTTCGTTTTCAGCAGGGTGTTTCCCCATCTGATGGAATAAGCTTTTGAGAATATTTCCTGCGACCAGGTGATCCGGAATGTGATAACAGACTTTCGTTTTTTGGTAAACTTGCTCAGAAATATTCCGTTTGAGCTGAAAAGTGATTTTTGAAAAACTGAATTGTCGATCAACTTTCGATCCATTGAATGAATAGCCGTTTTTATCGAAAACAACTCCCTGTATTTCGTTAGTTTTCCCTTTGAATTTGAACGTCACGCCAATGCCCTGTTCTTTTAGCCCTGCAATAATTTGATCCCAGTTGTGGCATGTTGGAAGGATTGCTTTCAGCGATTCGTAGATTTCATATTTGGTTTTATCCGGCTCCCGCAGGCGATACGCTTTTACTTTCTCTTTTCCCCGGGCAAAATATAAACCATGCTTTTGGGTCAGTTCTTTACAGATTTTTCCGCTCCGGTATCGGTCGTTTCGGTCAGAGATTGTTTTCCCATCATTATCCACCCGGTTAAAAACCAGGTGCACGTGCGGATGCTCCTTGTCAAAGTGACGGCAAAGAATGTACTGCGTATTGGAAATTCCCATCAAGTTCATGTATTCCTGTGAGATTTTCACCATCAGGCTGTTGTTCAGTTTTCCCAGATCCTGCGCAGAAAAATCAAGCGAAATATGACCAACCGGTTTTTTTATCCGGGCGTTCATTTCAGATTGAAAAACAAAACTGTCAATGATCGAACCGGCGTTTTTAAGGCGCACTCCCTGGCTGTCCAAAATCTCCGCGCCTTTGGATTGATCCAGGACGTAGTTCACAACGCCCCGGAATCCCTGTCCTTTAACAATCTTAGCCATCATGACGGATTTGATTCAATAGGTTGTCAATCTTGCCGGCCAGGTACAGATACTCAAGCCGGGTGTCGGAATATCCCGCAGCGTTTGCTTTGCGGGCAACCTGGTTTAAGTTGTTGGCCATTCCCGATAGTTTCCGGATGTGACCATGCAATTCAGGGGAAAGCCGCTGTTTCACGTAACCTCTTCTGATGAGCTGACGGATGCATTCGCTGAAACCAACATCAGCCTCCCTGGCTTTTGCCTTGAGCGTGTAATAGTCGATCGTTCCCATTTTTACGTTAATGTGATAGGCCATTTTTTCACCCAATCGTTTGACCGGTCGGCCATTTTTGTTTTTCATTTTGCTATCTGATTTTTGTTCGAGACCAGCGGGATAACACAAGGGTTTTGGTATTACCAAAACATAAACTTGCTACCCCTGAAAAAAGAACCTTTTCTTACAGCCTAAACCCCCTGCCTTTTTTCATTTGCCGGACTTGGTTTTTACCGCATAAATAATCATTGATGTCTTTGTATGCAGCATACCTTACTGACCTGTCATCGACAGAAAAGCATGATGATTTGATTACCTGAATCGCTTTTCGTCCGCTTTCATCGTTGTCCAGATAAGCAAAGATATTTCTGTGCCCTGCCAGAAAAGCCAGTGACTTCTGAACATTCGCCACTGAGTTAAGCACTGTAACATCGTACTGCGTCTTTTCGATTTTTTGTAGCGTTAAATAGGAAAGAAAGTCCCAAAAGCCTTCAAATACCAAACAGTTGTCATGGCCATTCTTCACAGTCGTAATATCTTTTGGCGGAATGCAGCCTTTAAAATTTGAGGGACTGGACAGTTCGTATCCACCCTTGTCGTTTCCAAAACCGATCGAGAAATAGACGTTGTCCTTGACCTGGTAGTGAACTTCCCTGCAATACAGGTTTGCCAGGGACAAGTCAATTTTTCGTGTGCTTATCCAGGCTGCTAGTTTGGGATGGGAAATGGTGCAAATGTTTCGAATGGTCATTGCCGGATTCCTGTTTTTTGGTGTAGCAGGTATAGAATCCCGGTGAAAAGAAAAAGAATTCAGGCCGACACCCTCAATGTCCTTCTCCAGTTTGGCTGCAGCCTCATGAAAAGCGCAGTTCTCCAGTTTCATCACCAGATCGATGATTGAACCGCCTTCCCGGGTGCCGAAGTCATACCAAAGGTTTTGGCGGTAATCCACCTTGAAGCTTGTATTGTGGTCGTCACGGAACGGACTAAAATACATTCCGTAGTAAGCAAACTCTTTTTTGGGAAGAACCCCCATATTCTGAAGATAACCCTTGATACTTATTTGTTTTATTTCAGAGAGTGCCATGCGTGTCAAATTTTTGTTGTTTTGTTGTGGATGACGGTTAACCTGCATTATTTCAGTGTAATATAGACTCAACAAAAGCACAACAAATGATAGCGGTGTTGTAGCCCGGCCACAACAAGCAGGATTTTGTTGTGTATTTGTTGTGTGATTGTTGAGGTGTGCATCTGTCCTAATTTCAATTGTTTAATAGCTAAACTCAACATTACAACAGGGTTTTGTTCAGATCGGTGATTGCAACTTCCATATAGCGTCCTTTTCTTTTCACCGGAACAAGTTCCCCATCGGTACCGATATGGTAAAAATTATATTCGCCGTTTTTCTCAGACGTGAGTCCCCAATTGTCTTTGAGTATGTTCCGGATCACAGTAATGTCGGCCCGGAACCCGCATTCCCGCAATACTTCCAGCAGGTCCTTCGGGCAACAGCGCATTTTGTCCTTTTGCAGTCCCTCCATCACATCACGGCAATAAGTCGCCATTTCCATTTCAAGCTTATTTGTATTGTATTTTTTGATTTTATGCAGTGCAGGAGTTTCGAGAACAGATGGATTGAACCACATTCGGGATTCATTTTTTGCAGCGAGTTTTCTGTGAAGAAGAAAATGCAGGAAATGAGGAATCTCTTTGGCCATTAAT
>NZ_JAPAAF010000022.1 GCF_025907915.1 Gaoshiqia sediminis | reverse complement strand
CACCGTTGCGGCATATGCCAATTCTATAAACATCCCAACCCGGCTGTTCAGGATTGCCTGACCAGCCACTCTGATCAATATTGGTGCAAATCCGGAAGAGCAGAGCGATCCTATTCAACCGCTAAGCTTATTTCATTTTTCATGATTAAATCTAAAACTGCGTGTTAAAAATAGATTGTTGTGTTGTTTCTAGTAAGATTCTGCAACTTGCACACACAACATCCGGCTTTGATCACGAATCAATAATTTGCCATCGGCAAGTGCTATCGGGGCCCAGTTTTGAGTGCCAAACCTGGCCACCATACCCTCTCCTTTTTGTTCTGCAAGCAGTTCCGAGGATGCTATCGGCTTGAATCCTGATATATCAGGTTCAATAAGATAGAGCTTTCTTGCGCCATCGGTAGCCAAAATCAGGCCATCGGCATAAATCATACTTCCTTTATTGAAATCGGGATCACGTTTGGTTTTCCACATAATTTCACCATTCATATTCATACACGTCAATCCGTCGCGGCGGTTGTTGGTGCCGTATTGGGCATAGAAATTACCATCGATTAAAAGTGGCGGTTTGGTTTGATCGCCAAATTCAACGGTTGTAAAAAGTTCTTTGGCTGCGTAACTTCCGTCACTCTGCTTTTCTACCTGTATCATTGTCGCACCGCGTTCATATCCGCCCGTAGCCAGAATTTTGTTATTGCCTACATCAACAGCACTCGGTACCGTAATATGACATTCCCATCCTTCAAACTTCCATAGGATTTTGCCGTTCGCAGGATCGATTCCAACAATACTTCCAGGGGTTTTCGGCGTGTCGCGACGGCCGATGGGATTGGTGGAGGAGATAACCATAACAATATGGTCTTCTCCATGTATTTCTATAACTGTTGGGCTGGCATAATTTTCATTTCCAAGGTTGGGTGTTTTCCAAACCAGGTTGCCGGTATTTTTATTGTAGGCAACCACTCCGGCATCAGGAGCCTGAGATGCCAGCACCAATAAATCGTCATAAATCAGCGGATTTTGCGAAATCGCCCAAATCGGAAAGTTACCACGGGGTGCAAATCCTCCCGCACCGCCTTCTGATTCGTGTGAAGGTGGGTTGCCAACATCTCCGCCAAATTCTGTCCAGACATTTACATTCCACACCGGCTTATGACTTTCTAAATCGATGCAATATAAATCGCCGAAGGGCCCGCACGAATACACATGCTTATCATCTACAATCGGGACACTGCGCGAACCTGGAAACATCACCGAACCGGCTGCGGCGTATTCAAAATTCCAGAGTTCATCGCCTGTGTTCAGGTCAAAACAACGCATCTTGTCGCCTTCTTCATCGTTTCGGTCAAGAATATACACTTTACCGTCTTTAACTACAGGTCCGCCATAGCCGATGCCCAAGGGAACCGTCCAAAGCACTTCGGGGCCGGTTTCCGGCCACTCCCGAAGCAAATTCTTCTGAGGTGAGGTACTGTTTCTTTCCGGGCCGAGAAATTGTGGCCAGTCCTGGGCAAAAACGTTCATTGACATTAACATCAACAAAACTGCCGGCAAATAGCTAAGTTGGTTCTTCATTTTGGTTAGTTAAGTTGTTATTGGTCTTTTGATAAATCAAATTTAATTACATTTCGATCAGGCCATATCAAAGCTCTATTGTTTTGTCGATTGTAAGTATTCTTCATCCGTCACCGGGCCAATCCAAACCGCGCCACCTCTGTCGGTATTCAGGCTGACGGCTATGTGTGCAAAATCGTTGTCGGATGCTGCTCCATGCCAATGCACCACATTGGGCGGAATTTCCACATAATCACCTTTCTTCAATAAGCGGGCTGGCTGGCCTTTGGCCTGGTAATAACCTTTGCCTTCTGTAACAAAAAGGAGTTGTCCGCCCGGGTGCGAATGCCAGTTTGTGCGGGCTTTGGGCGCGAATGTTACATGGCCATAACTGGTATAAAGGGTGCTGTCTGTTGCCCCCATCATGTTCAGCCACACCGTCCCCGTAAAGTTGGGGCTATTGATTTGATTTCCCTTGGCAAAAGGTGTTTCAACTGGACTGCTCACTGCGTTTGTCTTTTGCTCCATATTGCACCCAACCATCAAGATGATCAGGAAAAGCAACGTGTATTTGTAATTGTACTTCATCATTTTATCTCTTTATTCTTGCTGTTGTTATTGACTATTCTTGAGCACTTCATTTAAAACTGACTGAGCGGCTTTAGCTTCCTTTTTACCAGCAGTTGATTTGATGACATCCACAAATTCATTCAACTGTCCGGCTGTGAAACCAACATTCAGACAAATGGCTAAATGACTGCGAAGCATGGGTTCGGCACCGCCAATTGCGCTGATTGCCGAAATGGTTGCCAGTTCCCGCTCGGCATAAGTTAACACATCGCGATCGAAAATATCGGCAAACAAATGTTCTTTCAGGAAAATTTCGATTACCGGGGCAAAAGCAGCGTAACCGGTTTGCGGTCCGGTTATTGGCCTTCCTAACAGTTCCTCTAAATTGGCTTTCCCTCGGTCATACTTACTTCGTTCATCGTTTATTGGCGATGCATCAGCACCCGTTTCATCCTCGATTCCTTTGGCCTTTCGTTCATCAAGCACTTCCATAAAGGCTTGTAAGCCACGGATACTGCGCGGAAATCCGCAATAGGCGTACAAGTGAACCATCACTTCTTTAATTTCATTAATAGTTAATCCGGCATCTAACCCTTCGTTCAGTGCCGGTTTTAATTGTTGAAGTTCCCCTTTGGCGGTATAAACTGCAATGGGAATTGTACTTAGTTGCTTGTTCGTTAAACTCATATCGGATTCTCCGCTATTATTTGCATTCAGGCTCTCAAAAAAGCATGTAAAAAAGGTGAATACAAGGAATATTTTCCAGATCATTTTATTCATCATGATACCCTTTTAGATTCCATTAATTATTCATATTAAACCCCCCCACGGGTTTGTAGTTGAGTTCTAAACTCGAAAGCCTTTTCAACCACATCCAGTCTGGCTTTCCGGGGATCGGATTTGCCAACCGGATTTCCATCCAACTCAATATCGAGAATTTCTTCTTTTTCCGTATTGTAAAGCGGCCAAACCGGCAGGCCCTCACCATTCGGACTTCCCGTTTTGGCGAAGTTTGTCCAGTAACTGTTCATCTCCTGCGCTAACTTTTCTTCTTCCGGTGTCACCTCTGTTGCTCCCCAGCGTGCATTGAGGGTGCCAAATACAAACGAAACTTCCGATCCGTGGCCGGCGCCATAACGAGCCCGCTCACGCATTGCAGGAGGAACATAGCCAAATTGATAGACATAGGCTGGTTCGCCCTGGGCGACAAAAGCTCTTGCAGTCATACGGGCCGGCTCACCCCACACCCAGTCGGTGTTAAACTTGGTGATTACCTCGGCAAATTCCTTGTTTCCCTCAGGATCAAAGGCAGCTTTTGCCTCATCCTCCAGTTCCCCAAACAGCGAAAACAGTTCTTCCTTTGAACTGCTGGCATTCACAAAACCTCCACCTATTTCTGCACTGTTCGATCCTATAATAAGTGGAACACATGCCTGCCTCCCTGCTTTGTATGCGCTCTCTGCAGTTTCTACAACCAGTTTACCATCCAGAATCGGGCCTGAGTAGATTCGAAGACCGGAGCTATCGGTTTCCTGACCTCCATCCACAATCTCTTCCACACTAAGGGCACGGAGCTTAGCCAGTGCGGCGGCATCGGTGCCCTCGATTCCATGTTTGCGGGCAAAGTTTATCCCAATGGTTTCTGCGGGAACAGGATATAGCGGATCGGCATTTTCTTCACGTATCGGTCTGCCGGTAAGAACACCATCCCGACTACCACCAGACTCACTAATCGCTTTTTGGAAAAGTCCATGAGCATCTGGTATGGCTAACAGGGAGTGTACAGCAACCCCACCGGCCGATTGACCCAAAATGGTTACATTGCCAGGGTCGCCTCCAAAAGCAGCAATGTTTTCCTGCACCCATGTGAGGGCTGCTATCATGTCCATAAAAGCGTAACTACCTTTGGGTTCCTCCGGATTTTCTTCACTTAGGGCAGGAAATGCGAAATGCCCCAGGCGCCCAAGCCGATAGTTGAATGTCATCAGGATGACACCTTGTTTGGCAAACTGCTCTCCCGATGTAGCCGGGCCGGCGCCACTACCTCCGGTAAAACCGCCACCGTGAATCCACACCATAACCGGAAGTTTTGCATCCGGTTTCGTATTGGCGGACAGCCACAAATTCAGATACAGGCAATCTTCCGATGAGCCTTCCTGAATTGTCCCGGGAGCAGCACCCCATCCGCCTTGCGCACAATTAGGTCCAAACTCGGTGGCATCTCGTACTCCCTTCCAGGGGATTACGGGTTGTGGCGGTCGCCAACGGTATTCCCCTACCGGTGGAGCAGCGTATGGAATCCCTTTAAACACCGATACTTCACCATCGGTTGTGCCACGAACAGTTCCCGATTCTATATGAACCAAGGCATCTGAGACCTGGTCTGCACTCCGGGCATTTAAAGTAATTGCAAGAATGAATAACGTGAATCCGATTGTCAATCTTCTCATTTTGAATACTGTTAGATTTAAAGTGTAGTTAATTGGCCCGTTTAATAGGTTTTAATCTAGCGCTTTATTGGAGCTTCAACCTTTGAAAGTTGCAACACAAATTCCGGTAATCGTTCTCCTGCAATTTGGATTGCTTCAAATTCGTTATTGAATTGCTGCCATTCCCCCGCTGTGAATTTAATCCCATCGGCACCAATATTTTCTTGCATATGTGCCATTTGTGTTGTTCCTGGAATAGGCACGATCCACGGCTTTTGGGCCAACAACCAGGCCAGCGAAATTTGTCCCGGCGTTGCTTGTTTTTTTACTCCCCACTTTTGTAGCAAGGCCACAAGTGCCAGATTTTTGGATATGTTTTCAGGCGAAAAACGGGATTCACCACCACGAATATCACCTTGGGCAAAACGTGTTCTATCATCAATAGCGCCGGTCAGGAAACCAACACCGAGTGGGCTCCACGGAACAAATCCAATACCCAACTCTTCACAAAGTGGTATCACATCTTTATCTGAGCCATGATACAACAAAGAATGTTCGTTTTGAATGGCCGTAACCGGATATTCGTTGTGTGCTCGTCGTACCGTTTGCAAACCAGGTTCTGATAGTCCGTAGTGCAAAACCTTTCCTTCCTGAATCAGGTTTTTAATAACACCCACCACATCTTCAATAGGCACTTCCGGGTCGACACGATGTTGGTACAACAAATCAATACGATCGGTACGAAGACGTTTCAGCATACCTTCTACAACTAACTTGATATGTTCCGGTTTACTGTTTAGTCCTGGCAATCGTTGTCCGGTTTCCTGGTCGATGTTCCAACCAAACTTTGTAGCGATCACGACTTTATCCCGAAAGGGCTCAATGGCTTCACCTAATATTCTTTCTACCTCGAAAGGACCGTAAGCCTCAGCCGCATCAAAAAAAGTCACACCATTATCGAAAGCCGTTCGGATGATGTTATGCATTTCGGAACGCAATGGAATGGTCGTTTGATAAGTTCGGCTCATGTTCTGAACGCCAAGGCCGATACTTGAAACTTCTAATGTGCCACCAAGCATCCGACGTGCAAGGGAAACGTGTGAAGGAGAATTTTGGCTTGGTTGATCGGAACTTATTACCCCTTTATTTTGCCCCATCACCTTCTGTACTCCGGTCACAGAAGCCAGGAATGAACCTCCGGCCAATGCTAATCCGGCATTTAAAAAATTACGACGGCTCAATTCCGATTTTTTATTTGCTGAATGATTCATTTGTCAACGTTTTTAATTAATGATCACCCCGTGTCATCAACCGGGTAAAAGATAGCGAACCTAATTTCCAGGTTCCAGCTTGCTTTATATACACTTCAGTCACTTCAAAGGGATTGGTAACCTCGTTCCCCCCGACTTCGGCCAACAAATCAATTCGGTTTAATAAAATCGCAGTATTATCAATAATCTTCACCGAAACTTCGTGAACATCGGCTTTCTTGTACCAGATACCTCCACCTTTAATGATGTTGAGTTCCTGTTCGGTTCCCCAGGCACCACCCATGTGTACAAACATGGCCTTTTCATGGAAAAGCTCATCCAACCTGCCAACATCTTTGTCAGACATCCATTGCCACTTGTCTTTCGACAGTTGAATGATTTCCTGTTCCACTTCAGTAGTTTGTGCAAAGGACCATTGCGCGCAGAAAAAGAGAATAAACAGTCCAAGAATTGTTGTTTTCATACTGTCATCTTTTATTGGTTTAATTTTTAAAATATGCTGTGGGTTGTGTTCACCAGATGACTCTTTGATTCTACTTAAAGCCACCCGGTGAATTGCTCATTGTGCCATTCTTTATAAATATTTACCAAAGAACGCTTTAAGTTTATTCGTTGCCTGCTCCACATATTCCGGCACATAATAGGTTTGAATATGGGTAGCCCCCGGAATCAGAAATAATTCTTTCTCTTGTGTGCCGGTTGCAAGGTTGAATGCTCTGTCGGTCATGTAAAAGGTATCGGCTTTGCTTCCAGCCATCATCAGTAAAGGCTGGTTGATCAAATACATGTTGGTAGCAGCGTCGAATGCCATCAAATCGATTAAACTGCTCATAGTGTATCGGAATGTGGAATTCGGATGAGCATGGGTTCTGTGGTAATAATAATGTCCTTCACGATACAGATCAAAGGGCATTTTGTCAGCCATTTCATCGGTCCAATCAAGATCTGCAGCATATAGGATCTCTCCGCCGGCCACTTCTTGGGCTCGGGCATCTGAACCCTGTTTTAAACGTTCCTGAATAGTTGCAACCTGAGAACTCATAAAACCATCGCGGCGTACTACACCCGAATTAAACATGCTCAGTGTTGCCACAGCCTTAAAACGCTTGTCAGTTTGGGCAGCTGCTAACGAGTAACCGCCGCCGCCACAGACGCCCAATACCCCCAGGCGATCGGCATTTACGCCGGCATATTGGGTAATAAAATCAGCCATCCCTCGAATATCCTCAATACGAAATGCGGGCTTATCCACATTCCGCGGCTCCCCACCGCTGGCCCCCTGATAGGACGCATCAGCAGCGATGGTGATATAACCTGATCCTGCCAAACGTTGTGCATATAAACCGGCTACCTGCTCCTTAACACCACCATTGGGATGCGCCACAACAACCGCCGGATATTTCTTCGACGGGTCGTAATTGGCGGGTGTATAAACATTGGCAGAAATATCAATGCCATTCAGTTTATAGCTTACCGGATGAATATTCACTTCGCCCGGCATATTTTCTGTAATAGCATCTTGGTAAACCAGGCCAAAAGGTTTATCATTTTTACCTTGCCCTGAAGCGATGATGCTTGTTGCCATAATCATACTAATCAAAATTTGGGTCCTTATTTTTCTTTTCATTTTTTGTTCCCTCCAATACCGCTTAATTTCTTTACAAACTGTTTTCAAAGCCATTCGTTTACAAATCAACTCTCATCAAAAAGTTAGAGCTCAACCCTACTGCTACCCAGCCATTTGACCATTGCCGGATCGCGGTGGTCGAAAAAGCTGGAGGTTTTCATATCCAGCGTTGCTATGGCTTCCATATCATCGGCTGTCAGCTCAAAATCAAGACTATTGAAGTTCTCCCGGATTCTCTCTTTATGAACCGATTTAGGAATGACAACCACACCTCGTTGGGTCAGCCACCGAAGTACTACCTGTGCAATAGACTTATTATACTTGTTGCCAATGGTAGCCAACAGATCATTTTGAAACAGGTTATTCTTCCCTTCAGCAAAAGGCCCCCACGATTCGATCTGAACACCATTTTCAGTTAAAAACTGTTGGGTTTCGGTTTGCTGATGAAATGGATGCGTTTCAATCTGGTTCACTGCCGGAACCACTTCATTAAAAACGATCAAATCCATCACACGGTCGGTGTGAAAATTGCTTACTCCAATTGCCCTGACTCTTCCATCTTTATATAATTCCTCCATCGCTCGCCACGAACCGTGCACATCGCCATAAGGCTGATGAATGAGGTATAAATCCAAATAGTCAAGTTGGAGCTTATTCAGTGATTTTTCAAATGCTTTATTAGTGCTTTCGTAGCCGGAGTCCTGTACCCAAACTTTGGTGGTGATAAATAAATCTTCGCGTGCCACATCACTTCTTTTTATCGCATTTCCAACAGCTGTTTCGTTCAGGTAAATAGCTGCTGTGTCAATTAACCGATATCCGGTTTCGATGGCGTCGAGTACACTGTTTTCACATTCTTTCAAATCTGGAATCTGGAAAACTCCAAATCCGAGAATAGGCATTTCAACGCCATTGTTTAATTTAACTGTTCGCATATTGTATTTTTCTTATTTGTCTAACTCTTTTTCTTTCAGCCATTCCGACATTAAGTCGGCTATTTCCACATTGTTTAAATCCGAGAATGGGAAATGTGTATTGCCTTTAATTCCAACTTCTGGTAAATGAACTACAGTTACATCACCTCCGTGTTTATTTACTGCATCACGCCATAATCTGGCCATTTCCAGTCGGGCACGCCAGCCGTCCGTTCCCGGATTTGGATCGGGTTCAGCCGGTATAAAATCGCCGTAATAAATGATAATCGGGATTTTTGTAAGCTTCATAAAATCTTCCATCGGAACACCTGTGGCGACAAGTGGTCCTGCAGAATTCTCAATCGGAGCCGGTACTTCACCTTCGGGAAACAGAAAGCCGCTGCCGGGCTCATAGGAAACAATCGCTTTAATATTTTGATTTTTGACGGCAGTAAGCCAACCCATTCCGCCTGAATGTGAATGAGTGACCAGAATTCCCTGCCCTATTTTATCGAATAGTACAGAAACAGCATCCACATTCACCGAAATATCGATGGGGCCAATATTGGGTACCATTTGCCGGAAATATTGATTCAGTGCCTCCGGATCTTTTGAAAATTGTACACCAGGGAAAAAGTCGGGCCACTCTCCCACCCGAAATGTGTTAAACCAAAACGGCTCATCGGGAGTCGGAGAAATTGTGCCCTCTGCCATACTTCGTGCCGCATTCCCGCGCCTGGGCTGGTCTAATAAATAAACACCAAAACCACGCCGCAAAAAGATGTTTTGAAAACCTTCTCTTCCATCAGGTGTAGTTTCCCATGTTTTTGAAAACTGACCGATGCCGTGCCACATCACCAGAGGATATTGACGGGCATCGGCAGGAATTTGGTAAAAAACATAGGCGTGGTCGCCATGATAAGTCTGGCCTTCAGGGCCGCGTGTTACCGCGTCAAAAGTTCCCGGATTTTCCTTTACTGAACCTCCAACGGCAAAACTGCCCTGCTCTTTTATAATAATCAGCTCTTCGGTTTGCCTAACCTCAGAATTTGTACACGATGCTGCCGACAACAAAAAGGCAAGACCAATTAAAAACACGTACTGGAATCTATTCTTATACTTCATATTTATTTTCTTTTTTTCTATAGTTTACAAAATTACCGGTCAATCATTTTTGCTGAACCTTCGGAATACCGATCGCCCTGAGCTATTATATTCGAAGCTTCAGTTTCAATTTCCTGCAATTCTTCTTTAGTAAACTCAATCCTCGTTGAACCGACGTTTTCCTCCAATCTGTTCATTTTTGTTGTCCCCGGAATTGGAACAATCCAGGGTTTCTGTGCATTTAACCAAGCAAGTGCGATTTGTGCCGGTGTTGCATTTTTACGTTCAGCTATACGCTTCAAAAAATCGACAAAAATCAAATTTGCATGAATGTTTTCCGGCGATAACCGTGGAACTGTACTTCTAAAATCAGTAGGTTTAAACCTTGTGTTTTCATCGATTTTCCCGGTCAGAAAACCTTTGCCCAGCGGGCTGAATGGAACAAAGCCAATTCCCAACTCTGCCAATGTGGGGAAGATCTTGGTTTCGGGTTCACGCCACCAAAGTGAATATTCACTTTGCACAGCGGAAACAGGTTGGATGGCATGCGCCTTACGGATGGTGTTGGCGCTTGCTTCCGACAATCCGAAATAGTTGACTTTTCCTTCCTGAATGAGTTCTTTTACGGTTCCGGCGACATCTTCAATTGGAACCTGCGGATCTACACGGTGTTGATAAAGTAAATCGATGGCCTCTACCTTTAACCGTTTTAATGAACCTTCCACTCTTCGGCGGATGTATTCCGGTTTGCTGTTTAAACCGGCAGGCTTTTCGTCAACGTAGTTAAATCCAAATTTTGTCGCAACAACAACTTCACTTCTAAAAGGAGCGATCGCCTCACCTACAACTTCTTCATTTAAAAACGGGCCGTAAATTTCGGCAGTATCAAAAAATGTTATTCCTAATTCGTATGCTTTTCTGATAAGTTTAACTGCCTCCCGTTTGTCTGTTGCCTGACCATAGCCAAAACTTAATCCCATACACCCCAACCCTAAGCCGGAAACTGCCAATCCCTGATTGCCTAATTTTCTTGACTTCATATCGTATCTTATTAAATTTACCTGTATTGGTCGAACGAATTACACTCCGACAATACAAAGGTCAGGCATCGCACGCTACAAATTGTTATACGAATTACTGTTTGTCCTACCACTTTTACTGATTTGACTTCCAGCATGGTATTTACGTTGGACGAATGTTTAAATTTGACTCAGAATAAAAACACAGTCATGAACAGGATACACAGATTTGACACGGTAAATGAATACAATGTTTTGAATAATCATGAAACACTACATCCGTTGGTGAGTGTCATTGACTTTTCAAAGGCTAATCCAAGAACCTGGGGTGAAGAAAAGAAAGTAAAAATTAACTATGGGCTGTATTGCATTTTTCTGAAAGATGTCAAGTGCGGCGATTTAAAATATGGTCGTAATTATTACGATTATCAGGAAGGCACCTTGGTATTTGTAGCCCCCGGACAAGTCATGGAGATAGAGACAACCGGCGAAGTGTATCAACCAAAGGGACATGCATTGGTTTTTCATCCCGACCTGATTCAGGGAACAAATCTTGCCGGAAGTATCCATGAATATCACTTCTTCGGATACAACGCCAATGAAGCATTGCACTTATCGGAACGCGAAAGGCAGATTGTTTTAGACTGTTTTTCAAAAATCAATTACGAGCTGCAGCAAGGTGTCGACAAGCATAGCAAAAAGCTCATTGCTTCAAATATTGAATTATTCCTGAATTATTGTGAACGCTTTTACGACCGGCAGTTTATTACAAGGGACAATGCCAACAAGGGTATTTTAGAAAAGTTTGAAGAATTGCTGAATGGCTATTTTTCATCGGACAAAGCACAAACGATCGGGTTACCATCCGTTGCTTATTTTGCCGAACAACTCCATTTATCAGCCAACTATTTCGGCGATTTAATCAAAAAGGAAACCGGAAAATCGGCTAAGGAATACATTCAGACCAAGATCATTCATATCGCCAAAAACAAAATATACAACTCAGATAAAACGGTAAGTGAGATATCAAATGAGTTGGGATTCAAATACCCGCAACATTTTACCCGCATGTTTAAACATGAAACGGGCTATACGCCGAATGAGTACCGATCTTTAAATTGACCGAGTGAATCCTGGCCATTCAAACAAAAGACCAACAAGCTAAAACAAGCGTCCAACTTGATAAATCCCAATTGCAATAAACACCACTGCAACCAGCCGCCGCAGCCAGATTTCGCTTTGCCTGATGCGCAGAAACCAGCGGTTCACCGCCTGAAAAGCAAAGGCAATGAGGGCCGCAAACCCGACCACGGAAACTCCGGTGCCCAGCGCAAAGGCAATGGGTAACAGCAATCCGCCAGATGATTGGATGGTCATGGGAATAAGTAAGCCAAAGTACATCACCCCACTGTAGGAGCAAAAAGCCAGGGCAAACACCACCCCAAGCAAAAAGTGAGAACTTAAACCTTTTTGTGGATCCGCTTCCAGTTGACTTCTCAACTTGGAAAAAGTCGGAAATGGAATCGGGATCCAGTCGAGCATCACAACACCAACCAGAATCAACAGCGGGCCAATGAGCATTTCGCCGTATCGGGTTAAAAAGGTGGTGAGATTGAGCAGTTCGGCTCCGAAATAAAAAGGCAACGCAACAACAAAGTAGGTAACAGCGCGGCCCAGCGTGTAAACCAATCCGCCTAAAAACACCCGGCGTCGGCATTGGGCTTCTTTGCCAATAAAAGCCACCGCCGAAATGTTGGTGCTCAGCGTGCAGGGTCCCAGCGACGTGATCAGTCCCAGCAGAAAGGCCGACCATAAGGGAAAAGCCGACTGATCGAGTAAGTTGGTGAAATATTCCTGCATCAGAGAGAATTGATGGTTTCGGCAAACAAGGTTCGCAGCTTTTCGGGATTGGGCAGCGCGTACAGAAAAGCTTCGTTCGTTAGATTAATCACCGTATCACCTCTCAAAATCAACAGCGATTTAAACCCCACATCGAACTGCAGAGCAAAGTCGGCGGTTTCTTTTTCATCCAAATTAAATTGTTTAAAAACCAACTTGCCTGATTTCAGCTCATCCGCAAATTTTGTATCCAATTCATCCTGAACGATACCTTCAATCGACTCGCAGGTTTCACATATAAAGTTGGTGCGGAAATAATATACGGCTGTCTGTCCGGCTTCGGGCATAACAGGGCGGCTGGCTTCGAAGGCCGGCTTTTGCTGGCAGGCGGTTGCGCCAACAAACAAAAAAATCAGGACCAAAAGCTTCTTCATCCTTTTTCGTTCAGGCAGTTTTGCAGGAACATTTTCAAGTCAGTATAAGTTGGTAAGACGCCGCTCATCACCACCTTTTCATCAATCACCAGAGCGGGCGTTTGCAGAATACCATAACGAATAATCTCCGTCAGATCTTCCACTTTCGTAACGGTGGCCGTCAGATCAAGCTCCGCAACCACCTTTCGTACCCGGGCATCCAGCCCCCGGCATCTTGCACACCCCGGCCCTAAAACTTTTATTTCCATGCTCTTTCTTTACCGATTGCGTGTAAAAGTAATCAATCTCCTGCGATCCCGCTTTTAAAAAAGTGTTAATGTCGCTGTCTGATTGGCTGTTAAAAACGTTTAATTTCCGCTTCGGTTTGGTCTCAGTTGAAAGAATATATTATCTTCGCAAACATAAAATTTAAAAGCCACACAGGCAGCCACTTTGAGGATGTCGCGGGCCAATCAACAAACAACATTTTCAGGCTTGTTCTCTGTCGGTCAGGGTCAAGCCGAACCGAAAAAACGATCCAGATGAAGAACTACAAATTGCTGAATCTTGTCACAGGCTGGGTGACTTTTGCAATTGCCGCCGTAACATATCTGTCAACCATTGAGCCAACAGCCAGTTTTTGGGACTGCGGCGAGTTTATCACCACCTCGTTTAAGCTGGAAGTAGGGCATCCCCCGGGCGCCCCGTTCTTCATGATCCTGGGCAGGTTCTTCACCCTGTTTGGCGACGCCCCGCAGGCGGGTATGCTTATCAATGCTTTGTCGGCCCTGGCCAGCGCCTTCACCATTTTATTCCTGTTCTGGTCCATCACCCACCTGGCTAAAAAGATGGTTTCGGGCGAAGCGGAGCTCAGCATGGGACAAACCATTGCCATTCTGGGAAGCGGCGTGGTAGGCGCATTGGCCTACACGTTCTCGGACACCTTTTGGTTTTCGGCTGTTGAAGGCGAAGTATATGCCTCATCGTCCCTGCTAACGGCCATTGTTTTCTGGGCTATCCTGAAATGGGAAAACGTGGCCGACGAACCCCATGCCAACCGTTGGATCATCTTTATCGCTTATATGGTAGGACTTTCCATCGGCGTCCACTTGCTAAACCTGCTGGCCATCCCGGCGATCGTTTTTGTATATTATTTCAAAAAATACAAGCCCACCCGCAACGGTATCATCACCAGCTTTGTGGTTTCACTCCTGCTACTGGGCCTCATCATGTACGGCATTGTGCCGGGTATTGTGAAGGTGGCCTCCTGGTTCGAGCTGCTGTTTACCAACGCGCTCGGATTGCCGTTCAACACCGGCGTCATTGTTTATGCCATTCTTCTCACCGGACTGGTTGTTTACGGCATTTACTACACGATGAAAAAGAACCTGGTGCTTTGGAACACCGTTTTGGTGGCCTTCACCGTGATCCTGATCGGATACTCGTCGTTTGCCATGATTGTTATCCGCTCGTCGGCCAACCCGCCAATGGACCAAAACAGCCCCGACAACGTATTTTCGCTGCTGGGCTACCTGAACCGCGAACAATACGGCGACCGTCCGCTGATTTTCGGACAGCATTACAGTACGCCGCTCGACAGTCGCACCCCGTATGTAAACGATAAGCCTTACTACATCCAGAAAGACGGCAAATACGTAGTGGCCGACATGCGCCAGAAACCCAATTACGACTCGCGCTACACCACCTTCTTCCCGCGCATGTGGAGCAAGCAGGACGACCACATTCAGGACTATAAAAGCTGGGCAGGCATAACCGGGAAAAAAGTAAGTATTACCGGGCCTGAGGGTGAGCCCCAGACCATTGAACTGCCCACTTTCGGCGACAACCTGACTTTCTTTGTACGCTACCAGATCGTACACATGTACTTCCGCTATTTCATGTGGAACTTCGCGGGCCGCCAGAACGACATTCAGGGGCACGGCGACATCCTCAGCGGAAACTGGATCAGCGGCATCGACTTTATTGATTCGGCCCGCCTGGGCGACCAGGAATCGCTGCCCGACCACCTGAAAAACAACAAAGGCCGCAATGCCTATTATTTTCTGCCGTTGTTGATCGGATTGATCGGCGCCTTCTTTCACTATAAACGAAACCAGAAAGATTTTTGGGTGGTGATGCTGCTGTTTATCATGACCGGTCTGGCCATTGTGGTTTACCTGAATCAGTACCCCCACCAGCCTCGCGAACGCGATTACGCCTATGCCGGTTCGTTCTATGCCTTTGCCATTTGGATCGGCATCGGGGTGATGGCCCTGGCCGAGGCCCTGAAGCGCAAGCTGCCCGAAACAGTCAGCGCTGTCGGCGTGTCGGTACTCAGCCTGGTGCTGGTGCCCGGCATCATGGCCAGCGAAAACTGGGACGACCACGACCGCTCGAATCGATACACCGCCCGCGACTTTGGCGCCAACTACCTGAACAGCTGCGACCCCAATGCCGTGATCTTTACCAACGGCGATAACGATACCTTCCCGCTGTGGTACAACCAGGAAGTGGAAGGCGTGCGCACCGATGTACGGGTGTGTAACCTGAGCTACCTGCAAACCGACTGGTATATCGACCAAATGCGGAGCAAGGCTTACGAATCGGAGCCGTTGCCCATCACCTTCACCCACGACCAATATGTGCAGGGCACACGCGATGTGGTTTACCTGCTGAACGACCCGCGACTGAAGGGAGCTGTGGAACTGAAAAAAGCCCTCGACTTTGTTCGCGACGACAACCCGCAAACCAAACTGGCGCAGGCAGACAATGCCTCTTATATCCCATCCAAAAGACTGTTTATTAAGGTGGACAAAGAAGCGGTAATCCGCAACAAAGTGGTACCCGAATCGATGTACGACCAAATTGTCGATACCATTTTTATTGACTTTGGCAACCGCAACTACCTCGTGAAAGACGAACTGATGGTGCTCGACATGCTGGCCAACTCCAACTGGGAGCGCCCCCTCTATTTCGCCATCACCGTTGGCCGCGACAAATACCTCGGCTTGCAGGACTACTTTATGCTTGAAGGGTTTGCCTATCGCTTTACACCGGTGAAAACCGAAAGTTCGGGCTTGTATTTTGGCGGCGTGAACACCGATAAAATGTACGACAAGCTGATGCACAGCTTCAGCTGGGGCAACATGAACGATCCCAACGTTTATATCGATGAGAACAACCAGCGAATGATGATGAACATTCGCAACAACTTCAACCGCCTGGCCGAAAACCTGGTCAACGAAGGCAAAGCGGATTCGGCCATCGAGGTGCTCGACCGCAACCTGGAGCTGATCCCGCACAGCGTGGTAGCGGTCAATTATTTCTCACAGCAAATTGCCGAGAACTATTTTGCAGCAGGCGCAAACGAAAAAGGCGTTGAACTGATGACCGAAATTTATGACACGTACAAAGCCGAGATGGATTATTACTTGTCGCTCGATGATAAATTTACGCCTTCGGTGGACGAAGAAATCCAGCGCATCCTTTACTTCCTGCGCGAAATGGCGTTGATCTCGGGCAAGCATGGACAAGAGGAACTGTCGAAAACCATCACGGAATCGTTTAACAACTATTTAAATCAATACAGCACGCTTAATTAATGTTGCGTTTCGATCCCAGGATACAGGTACCATCATTTCTGACCGGCTTACTGCCCGGGGCGCTTTGGCGGGGGCCATCTGCCGGGAGGCAGGTTTTCCTGACCTTCGACGACGGCCCGGTGCCCGAAGTCACCCCTTGGGTGCTCGACCTGCTGAAACGCGAAAACATACCGGCCTGCTTCTTTTGCGTGGGCGAAAATGTGCAACGCCATCCCGATCTGTATCAGCAAATTCTGGACGAAGGCCATCTGACGGGCAATCACAGCTTTAACCACATTCAGGGAATGAAAACAACCGATGCCGACTATTTTGCCAACATCGAAAAGGCGGCCCGGTACATCGAATCACCCTTTTTCAGGCCGCCCCATGGCTTTTTGCGCCGCTCTCAATTCCGGCAGCTGCGCCAAAAATACCAGGTGGTGATGTGGGACGTGGTCAGCAGGGATTACATGCCCAACCTATTGCCGGAGCAGGTGGTACGCAATGTGCTCAACTTCGTGCGACCGGGATCGGTCATCATTTTTCACGATTCGCTGAAAGCGCAGAAAAACCTGTACGCGGCCCTGCCGGTTGTCGTTCAGGCCCTGAAAAAGAAAGGTTACAGCTTTGGAAGTTTGGCTGATGCCCTGAAAGCAAAAGACCTCATTCAAAAAAATAAAAACTGAAAAGATTAAATAGCTATCATGATGAATATACTTGTTGTTGGTTCAGGAGGAAGAGAGCATGCTATGGCATGGAAGATTAAGCAATCCCCAAAAGTTGATCAGTTGTTTATTGCTCCCGGAAATGCAGGCACAGCCAGCCTGGGCGAGAATATCCCGGTAGGTGTCTCTGACTTCGCAGGACTAAAAAAAGTAATCCTGGAAAAGAATATCGACCTGGTGTTGATTGGCCCGGAGGTGCCGCTGGTAGAGGGCCTGCACGACTTCATCCTGGCCGATGCCGAGCTGAAACACCTGAAAGTAGTTGGCCCGCAACAAGAAGGCGCCCGGCTGGAAGGAAGCAAAGATTTCGCCAAAGCCTTTATGCAACGCCATAACATTCCCACGGCCAAATACCTGACTGTAACACCCCAAAATCTGGCCGAAGGGCTTGACTTTCTTAAAACCATGCAAGCCCCTTACGTGCTGAAAGCCGACGGACTGGCTGCCGGGAAAGGCGTACTCATCATCGACAACCTGCCCGAAGCGCAAGCCTCGCTGAAGGAAATGCTGGCCGGACAGTTTGGCGCTGCCAGCAGCAAAGTGGTGATCGAAGAGTTTTTGTCGGGCGTGGAGCTTTCCGTATTTGCCATCACCGATGGAAAGGACTATCAAATCTTGCCCGAAGCCAAAGATTACAAGCGCATTGGCGAAGGCGACACCGGCCTGAACACCGGAGGCATGGGCGCCATCAGCCCGGTACCGTTTGCCGATCAGGCTTTCATGAAAAAGGTAGAAGACCGTATCATCAGGCCAACGGTAAAGGGCTTACAGGAAGACAACATTCCTTACAACGGCTTTGTCTTTTTCGGATTGATCAACTGCGGTGGCGAACCGTATGTGATTGAGTACAACGTGCGCATGGGCGATCCCGAGACCGAGGCTGTCATGCTGCGTATCCAATCCGATTTTGTGGATTTGCTCGAAGCGGCAGCCAACGGCACCATGGCCTCGCAAGCCATTGCGATTGACAATCGTTCGGCAGTTACCGTGATGCTGGTATCGGGCGGCTATCCGGGCGACTATACCAAAGGCCTTCCCATGAGCGGCTTCGACCAAACTGAAGGAAGCATCCTTTTCCATGCCGGCACCAAACAGGCAGGCAGCGAAGTGGTGACCGACGGCGGGCGTGTACTGGCCATCAGCTCGTATGGCAGCAGTATGCATGAAGCGCTGGCCCAATCGTATGCCAATGCCGAAAAAATCAGTTTCGAAGGGAAGTATTACCGGAAAGACCTGGGCTTCGACCTGTAAAAAGAGAAAAGATGTTATTACGGTTTTTAAAAAGCAACCAGGCTTATCATTTTGTGTTAATTCCATTGATAATCGTGGCTTTGTGGATCCGCTCCTGGTTGCATCCTGCCGTCTTTCCATTTTTTGAGGGAGAAAACCAGATGCTGCTATACCGGCCCGTTCACCAGCTGCTGAGCGGTTCGGCGATGGCAAACGCCGTAGCGGCTATGCTTTTTGCGATGTTGCTGGCCTTTCTGATACTTCGCCTGAACACCGTTTTTGCATTCATCCGGGTACGCACCTTTTTGCCATCCAACATTTTCGTACTCATTATCAGTGGTCTGCTGCTGGCGCACACATTGCATCCCGTCTATTTCGGCGCGCTGTTTTTGTTGCTGGCCACCGAACGGATTTTCAGCGCTTACGAAAGCCAGCAAATCCATTCCAACGCGTTTGATGCCGGGTTCCTGATCAGTGTAGGATCGCTGTTTTATTTCAGTCTGATCTTCTATTTTCCGGTGATTTGGATCGGCCTGCTGCTCATCCGCAAAACTCCGGAATGGCGCCACTTTGCCTTGGCACTTACCGGCGCTCTTCTGCCCTGGCTGTTTGCCTTTTCGTATTACTTTTTGACCGATAGTTTGCCCGAACTGGCCACCACGGTCAACCAAAACCTGGTCACCCCAAATAACCTGCTACAGCAGGGAAGCTTTAACCACCTGATTTACCTCGGATTTCTGATCCTGCTGATCCTGCCGGGCAGCTTTTTCCTGATCGGGCAGATTGACGAAAAGAAAATCAGCACCCGCAAGTATTTCCAGATCTTCTTTGTCATTTTCCTGACTTCGGTAGCTCTTTTGCTGGTTGTTCCTGCCGTTTCGCTCGAAATACTGCTCATCATGGCCATTCCGCTCACGTTTCTGATCTCAAATTACCTGATTTATATGCGCAGGCAATTCTGGGGCAATGTGCTGATCTACCTTTTCCTTGGGTTGATTATTTACCTGCAATTTGCCTGAGTGCACCCGGCAAAAACAACTGAGCATGGAAAGCAACTACTAAAAGCACAAAAAAGACCTGTTTCCGTCACTTTTTACCTGCTGATTCTGAAATAAGCTCACTACCTGGAAAATACACTCTTTTTCGAGTTGAATTTCGGTGTCCCGGGAGCCTTCAACCTGCGATTTCGAAAAAACGATTCCTACCGCTCATATAAAATTGATCTGTCCTCAAGCCGGACTGGCTCTTCCTTTTCCATTCGATGAAAAGGAAGCAAAAATCTTGTCAAAACGAACCCTCTGCCGGGCGTTTTGACGGCCAATGCACCCGCTCCGATCAACATGGAGATAAGCTGAAAACGAATTACTCATCTGTTATATTTATGGCTCCCGGCGTAGTCTTTGTTTTCTTCTTGAAGCAGCATTTTTAAAATTGTCAGGAGCCGAAGAAAGAGAATGTCAGCTTTGGGACTGGCCTACGGGGGGTTTGCTTAGAAAACCAGGGAAGGGAATTCGAAGGGGGACTGGAAAGCGGCCCTGTTTGAGGAGGAACGACGAGTTGGGCCGCGTGACATGACCGTCCCCGTAGTTTTCTTGCAAAAGCCCCGTGAGCCTTGATTTTTTTGGTTACTTTTTGGATTAAGCCAAAAAGTAACTCCTGTCCGGAAGGACATTCTTGTTTGTTGGGTGTCCCAATGACGAAAACAGGAACGCAATTGCAAAAAGCACAAAAAAAATCCGGCCTGCTCAGCAAACCGGATTTCAAATATTCTGTAAAAAAGTAGTTCTTAATTGCCTGCAGCCTCAGCTTCAGCTTCCGAGATCATTTTTTCGTTTGCCGTAATCACGAATTCCACCCGGCGATTTTGGATCCGCCCTGTTTCGGTAGCATTGTCATATTTTGGGCTCAGCTCGCCATACCCTTTGGTGGTAACCCGGTTGGCACCCACACCTTTTTTCAGTAAGTAGGAAGAAACAGAACCGGCGCGTTGTTCCGACAAGGTTTGGTTGTATGCTTCCGAACCACTGCTGTCGGTGTGTCCCTGAATTTCGATGTTGGTGTCGGGATATTCACTCAGAATAATGTACAGCTTGTCGAGGTTTGCTGTAGCATCACCGGTCAGGCTAAAGCTGTTCAAGGCGAACAGCACGCTGCTGTCAAATTCAACCATGATGCCTTCGCCCACGCGTTCAACCTTGGCATCCGGAACCGATTGCTGAATGGCCTCTGCTTGCTTGTCCATTTTTCGGCCGATAACAGCACCTGTTGTCCCGCCAACTGCAGCGCCAATTACGGCTCCAAGGGCTGTATTTCCTGAAACCTTACCCACAACTGCCCCCAGGGCACCACCACCAGCCACACCTATGGCAGCACCTTTCTGAGCGTTGTTCATTGAGGCGCAACCGCTCATTAAAAGGGAAACGGCCAACAATCCTCCAATAAAAGCATTTCTTGTTTTCATGAATAACATTTTTAGTGTTTATCAAATGTAATGGCAAAATACCAATTGATAAAGCGAATTCACCTTAAATCCAAAATGGACTAACGAAAAACCGTACCGGCTGCACCGCCCGGGTAAAAAAAGAATTCTTCCGGGGAGCGTTCCCTTGGTTTATTTCTTAAAGGAAAAGCTGGTGGTCCCGATGTTGTTTCCATCGGCAAAGACATCCACGGTATAGTCGCCGGCCATAAACGGATTTTCGCCTTCATTGTCCCAGAAAATGTTCACCGGCAACTCATTTCCTTCATAGGTCACCTGCCTCATCACTGAAAAAGGGATCTTCAGATCTTCAAACTGAAAAAGGTCGTTCGACGATTTAACCAACAGTATCTGGTCGGGCCGCAGGATGCGGACATAAATGTCTTTATCGCCACGTTTGGCAGTAATATTTTTGCTCAGGGTGAAGCTAATCATCAGCTTGTCCGCTTTATCGCGGTTGGTTACCTCTTTGCCTTTATTGTTGATGCCGGCCACGGTCAGGTTTTGGGCTTCGAGCATGGCGGCGCGCTCCACCTTCTGGGCCAACTGCTTCCGCTGACGTTCCAGCTCAACATTTCTGGATTCCACTTCCATAAATTCTTGCTTCACCTGCTGATTTTCGGCCATTAACTGCTGATTGCGCCGGTTCAGCGAATCGACCTGAACAATGTAATTACGCATGATCCGCCGCAGCGAGCCCACCTCTTCCTGGTAGCGCGAAATTTGTTCGTAGCTGGCTTTTTTAATCTGGCCAACCTCCAGCAGCAAATCTTTCACTTTGGCCTGAGCCAAAAACAACTGAGAGTTCAGCGTGTCATTGTCCGTTTTCAGCGAATCGTAATGTTGCACCATGCTGTTCAGTTCCACCTGGATAGAATCTTTTTCGGCATTCAGCGACTGCATAATTTGCTTATGCTCGCCCCGCTGTACGAAAAACAACACCACTACAGCCACTAAAATGACGGCCAAGAAGATGACAATCAAATTATTCCTTCTCTCTTTCTCAGTACTTCCCAATGAAAATTTCTTTTTCACAGCTCCCGGATCGGACATATTATCAGATTTTTAGCAGTAAAACAACGCCCACAAAATTAGCATTATTTTGCGGGCGTTCAAATTTAAGGCTACGGACCTATTTGTAATTTTCGTTCTCTCTCTTTTCACAGGTTGCCGTGAGCAAAAAAAGCTTCAACAATCCTATCCTGGTATGTATAGGAGTGTCCTGAATTCATTAAAAGAGATTGCCGATCTTCAGTCCGAAGTAAAACATGCGCGGCACCAGCGGACCGTAGATATAACCGGGATCGCGATCGGCTCCGTAGTCGAAATCCTTTTGGAAGGAATCGAAGATATTTTTCACGCCGCCATATACTTGCAGCGACAGTTCTTCGGAAAGTTTAAAGTCGTGGCTGAGTTTCAGTCCCAGGTCGAAGAAACGATCCGACTCATTCAGCTGTCCCTCTTCGGGATTAGCCAGCGTATTGCCGAAGTAAGGCAACAACATTTTCCCCGTGTAATTGCCGGTAAGCGAAGCCCGGAAAAGCGGGCCAGGCGAATAGGTCATACTCAGGTAGCCATACGTTTCGGGAGTGCGGAAAAAGTTGCGCTCACCGAATTCCTGTGGCTCGTCGAACTTGCTTTGCTGCCAGGTAAAACCCGACTGCATCACAAAACGGGCGCCCGGAGAAGCATTCAACTCAAAGTTGATGCCTTGCACGGTGGCGCCATCTTCGGCATTGGTGCGGGTATAAACCACATTACCTTCCTCGTCGGGCGTTCCGTAAATATTGGTGAAGGGATTTTCCAGCTGCGTGTAAAACGATTCGGCCAGCAACTGGGTTTGCCACTTCCCGAAGGTTTCGGTAAAATCGAGCGAGAACGTGAAGCTGTTCGAGGTTTCCTGTTTCAGGTTGGGGTCATTTTCATGGGTCACCCGGCGCGCGCCCGACGTTTCGATATGCAGGTCTTCGTCGAAGATCTGCGGCGCACGGTAGCCTTTGGCAAAGCTGGAGCGAAGCTGCAACTTGTCCGTCAGATTGTACAACAGGCTTACACGCGGGCTGAACACATCCCCCGAAGTGGTTTCGCGGTTTTCCTGGTTATCTTTCACGGCGTAATGTTCGGCCCGAAACCCCAGCCCAAAGCGCAGTTTGTCCATGACCCATTCGTTTTGGGCAAAGAAGCCCACCGTTGACACCGACTGATCTGTGATCAGCGTATTATCCAGGTGCTCCATCGTTTCCACATCGAGGTAGCCCAGCTTTTGGTCTTCAAGGGTGTTGGAAGTCATTTCGAGGCCCAGCACCAGCTCGGAAGGTGCAAAGAACAATTTTTCCACGTCGCGGTGGTACTGCGAACCCGCCGAAAATGAAAAATCTTCGGTGTGCCCGTAAGCCGACAAGTCCTGATTGGCGCCATAGTATGAGCCCCGGTTGACCGACTGAAAAGCGGCATAAAAGCTCAGTTTGTCGTGCTCGCGCATCAGCTTGTCGAAGGTGAGGCTGGCCGAATTGATTTTATGATCGACGGCTTCCGTCACATCCGCTTCGTGCTTCAGCTTATCAAAGTCATTACCACCACGCCGCGATTCGTTGATGTAGAAATAATCGAGGTTGATTTTTGAGCGGCTGCCCAAACGTTGAAAATAGCTGGCGCCAAAGGTGCCGTTTTCAATTTCCGACATCTCGGAAAAGCCGTCGCCGTTAGCGTCATACGGGTCGCGCTGGCGCTTGAAGCCGTAGAAACTCAGCCCCGAACGGAAATCATCGCTCACCACCGAGCCGTTAACGTTCAGGTTATAGTCCAGCGTCCCGTCGTCACCAATCAACGACAGAGACGAATTGGCCGAGTGACTATTCTTCACAGGCTCCTTCGTAATCAGGTTAATGGTCCCCGCAATGGCATTGCTGCCGAACAAAGCGGAACCGCCGCCTCGCACCACTTCCACGCGGTCGATCATATTGGCCGGAATCAGCTCCAGCCCGTAAACGCCGGCCAACCCGCTAAATACGGGGCGGCTGTTAATCAGTATTTGCGAGTAAGGCCCCTCCAGCCCGTTCATGCGTACCTGGGTGAAACCGCAATTCTGACAGTTGTTCTCCATCCGAACGCCAGGCGTAAAGTTCAAGCCTTCGCTGAGGGTCACACTTTGGGTGCGCTCAAACAACTTCGGGCTGATCGTGCTCACGATAGTAGCCGCTTCGCGCCGCGACTTCTCGCTGCGATCGGCCGAAACCACCACTGTTTCCAAGCCAATCTGATCGGGTTCCAGCTCGGCCAGGATAGTAACTTCTTTGCCGGCTTCGAGATCTACGGCATACTGTTGCGCGCGGTAACCAACAGCCGACACCACAACGACTTGCTTGCCGGTGGGCGCCCCTACCAGCTTAAAATGACCGGTCAGGTCGGCTGCTGTACCAATGGTGGTGCCCTGAACCTGGATGGTGGCAAAAGGAATATGATCATTTTCGGAAACCACATGCCCAAAAAGCATGGTGTCCGCTTTCTTTATAACCGGATTATCTTCGGCATGTACATAAAAGCAAACAAATAGCGTAAACGCTAACAGAATT
This sequence comes from Gaoshiqia sediminis, assembly GCF_025907915.1. Taxonomy (GTDB): domain Bacteria; phylum Bacteroidota; class Bacteroidia; order Bacteroidales; family Prolixibacteraceae; genus Gaoshiqia; species Gaoshiqia sediminis. The sequence goes on along the minus strand of NZ_JAPAAF010000022.1, from coordinate 43,323 downwards.
AGTTTTTTCATATCGGGTTAAAAAAGGATGAATTTGCCAGCCGCTTAATGGCTGCACAAAAATTTGACATTAACGGATTCAACTCTCTCAGTCGCCATGTTCATCCGAACAAATGGTCATTGAATACAGGGACAAAAGTAAGTTCGGACAAATGGCCCTGCAATCCCAAGAAGTTGGGATATTCTACCCAAAAGAAGAGTTGGACGAAAAAACTAACAGGCTGGAGGTCCCCGAAGCGGGAACAAAGCAGAAAGCTCAAAGCGATAATTGGGCGAAACCGGTTTCCCGGCAATTTCCTCTTTAATAATTAATTGCTGAAGCACAGGCAGAGGTTCCGCCGTATCGCAATAATCGAGGTAGAAACCTTCATAAAACGAATATTCCTTGCCGCTGTGGCTATGCGATTCCTGATCATGCTCCTGATCGTGCCCAAAAGGGTGTGCATGACGCACGACCATACCGTTCGACAACACGTGAACGTGCATATTCAGCATCGAATTTGCCAGCAACAACAGGTAAACCGGCAAAAACAGCAGAATAAATTGTTTTATATATTTGCGGACAGGCTTCATTATTTATGCTGACAAATATAGCATTTGACCGCATTATTTAAATTCATTCTTCGTAAAAAGAAGATAAAAATTAATGTAACGTTTTGACTAAAAAGAAAATTGAAGTTGAATTGTACAGTTATGGCGAATATTCACGCTGGGACAAAACCAGCAAGGAACTTCCCCGCATCCTGAATATCACCGACCATATTGAGGCAGAAATCGGCACCGAATTTGGCTACATCCTCAAAATTAAAAAAGCCCGTGGCACGAAGCTGGACTTTCGCATCATCCATCCGCCTTTTAACGATGAAAACGGCCAACCGGCCCCCGATTTTACCGGCGAAGTTTACATCCACAGCAACGAGTACGAATTCTTTCTGGGGGACTGTGTGTGGGAACCGCTCCACGACAAGCTCGGTCCCTGGCGGCTGATCACCATCCTGGACGGAAAAACCATTGCCGACAAAACGCTGACGCTGGTCAGCCAAAAGTAAAGCTTATGGAGTATCCGGGATGTTGCCTTATCGAAGGAAGAATGTGGGATTAAGTGGTCATTCATGGTCATTTAGTGATGAAAAACAATGAATGACAATGAATGACAATGAATGACAGTAAAAATCCCCGCGCAGGAAAGCAACCGGATATTCAAATATCGTTTAAAGGAAAATGTGCCCGGACTTAAGAAGCCTGACCAATCAGCTTATTGAGCTGGTCGTAAGCTTTGTCGCAACCTTCCACCAAATCCTGCCCCACTTTGTGGTAGAATTTCTTCACCATTCCCGGGTTGTCTTTTCCATCCGGATGGTTTACCCGGTTACGGAGGTTATTGCGCAAGCCCAGTACGTCGGCAATAATTTCGTAGGCGCCTTCGCGATCAGCCCCGTCAACAGCATGGATATACTCAAAACAATCCAGAACAACTTGTCCGACCAAAAAGTCGATGTCCTTTTTCAAATTCCTAAGATTTGCCATAATTCGTGTTTTATTTTTGTGCGTGATATTTCAATTTCCTGACCGGGACAAACTTTTCCAGTTTAATTTTTCAACCCGGTTTCGGCCTCCAGCGGGTATTTCAGTTGCAAGGCATCCAGAAAAACGGCCTTCACCGAGCCAATTTTAATTTTTGTTTCAACCATAATGGGCAGCCTGTTTTTATCAGCCGTGAACCATATTTGCATGTACTCGCCTGCCGGGAAAAAGTCGCCCTCCAACAACCAAACCGAAATGCGGTGGCATTGAAACTTGCGCCCGTTACGGGTTTTTACTTCTTCGGTGCCCCGGTACCGAAAGTACAAATCTTCAATCTTATTATCAACCAGCATGGAGAAATTAACTTTTCGCCCCTCCGTCATCCGATCGAAGTCGTAACTGCGGAAACGGTAGGCCGTGCTCAGCAAATCCAGCACCTCCGGTTTATAATGAAGCTGGTCGGTAAACGGTTTTTCGTCTTCGCGGTGGATTTTCGAAAATATTTTCGCCGATTTCACATCGAAATCATATTCATGCGATGAATGCCCCTGCCCGTGATTAACCGCACGGCGAAACCAAACCGGCTTAAATTCAGGGTACGAAACCACCGATTCGAAGGTATCGCGCACCGAGTAAAAAACATCGTATGCTTTGTAGGTTTTCCCGATCGCCCGAAAGTTCCAGGCTGGCCGTCCCCGGTGCGAAAGGGTGTCGCAGCTGAAAACGACCTCCCCGGCATTGATCCAGATGAAGTGCCAGTTGTAATAAGCACCGTACCGCGCGGATTCGCCAACACCAAAAGGCAGCGACTGGGCTTGACCTTGGGCCGGACGCAGACCAGCCAACAGCAACGATGCCAGCAACAGGATCTGCCAGATTGACTTAACGCGTTCCCGCAGCAGGTCTTTTGCCTTTGGTACGTTTTGCATCTTTGGCATCCTCGTCTTCATCAATCAGTTCCTTTCCATATTGAATATCGGCAGGGAGAGCCCAACTTTCGCGCACCTCAAAATTGGAGCGCAGTTTCAGAATTTTCGGATAATAGACAACCCGTTCGGGCTGTTTCCATTCCTCGATGCTACCGGTATCCCAGCGCCCATTATCGTTTCGGTCAACAATCAGCCGGATCTTGTACTTCTCCGGTTTCAGGAACGGAAACTCAATCTCTCCGTCAGCCCGGATGGGTGTTTGCAGGACCAATTCCTCTTTATCGGTATTTTTTAGCAACTGCACCATGCTATTTCCCGGCAGATTGGAAATGGCCAATATGATTTTGGCGTAGTACCCTTCCTTCTGGATCTTAAATTTCTGATTCAACCGGTTCGAGGGCTGCCCACTGTATGTATAAGCAGCTGCCGAATCAATTTCCACCCGGTATTGTCCCTCAAACTCCCAGGGATAGTCGATCCGGAATTTCCGTGTTGAAGTGGTGTCGGGTATCAATGCCACATCCAGGCGTTGTTCCACGGTATCCACCAGCTGGTACAGCGCCACTTTCGACTGGTCGAAGCCGGCCAGAGGCTCCGGGGCTTCAATCCGCAAGGGATTGTACACATCAAACGGATCCCGGGCATTTTGTTTAAACGTAAAATGCTGCACCTTCTGCGTTTCTTTTTCAGGCCTTCTTTTACGTTCCTTCTGCTCGGGCTGCTTATAGACCATTTCCAATGTATCTGCTGTCATCACCAGGTTTTTCAGGCTGTCGTGCACCTGGTACTTAAGCTCAAACTTCAGCGTATCCGATTTGCTCAGGATGGTGTCGTTTATCCAAAGCGAAACGGTATCGCGGCGGGTGCCGAATTCCAGCTGCGACCAGTTGGGGGTTGGTTTTGGCGACAACAAATTCAGTTGAAAGGAGTCGGTTAGCGATTCGGAAAAATAAAAATTGCACAGATTGGCCCGGTCGCGTTTCGAGTTATCCAGAAACTGGTCAAACACCTCCTCGGCATACAGCAAGAGGTAAAACGGCTTGGAGTTAAACTGCGCAGGAGCCAGCAGGCTATCGGCCGACAAGGGTGCGCTGACCGGGAACTGCGGTACAACCAGCGAATCGTAAAAGGCGATCATCTCGCCCGGCTGATTGAACGTGAGGCTGTTATCGGCATCTTCGATTGCATACAGTCGATAATTGCCTGATGCCACATTCGAAATCAGGAAAAAGCCTTCCTCATCGGTTTTGGCAATATAATTCGGAATGCTGTCACGAAAAGCGGAAAGACTGTCCAGCGCATGCAGCACAACCAGGATGTCGCCAACAGGCTCCATATTTTCGGCCAGGCGTACATAGCCGCCCACCTCCAGTGTGTCGAACGCTTCCCCGGTAGAAAACGAAAAGCGGAAATTCTCCAGCGGGTTCTTCTCGTTATTGTCGGCAATCGCATCTTTAAAGTCGAGCGAATAGGTGGTGTTCGGTTTCAAATCGGGCCCCAGGTCAACGATCAGGGTTTTCGACTTGGTTTTCACCAGTGGTTTCTTCTCCAGAGGCGGCGAAACCACCAGCTTGCTGCTTACCTCGTCGGCAATAACAAACTCATCAAAAGTGATGTTCACTGTTTGTTCCTGGTACATCCGCGCATTCATGCCCGGAAGGGTTTTCACCACCACCGGCGGAATGGAGTCTTTATCGCCCCCGGTTGGCATTCCCGGATTGGCGCACGAAGTGGTAAATACCAGGTAGGCCAGGTAACCAAGTATCAGTATTGAAAGTATCCTGTTCATGCAAATAAACTGATTGACAGCGTCAAGCTAAAAATTTTGACAGCCCGGTGCAAACATACAAATTCATTCCGCAACCGACGGAAGGTTTGTCGTAATTTATCCCGTATAGAAGTGAACCCTTACTCTACCGTAACCGATTTGGCCAGGTTCCGGGGTTGGTCCACGTTGCAACCACGCATCACCGCGATGTAATAAGCAAACAATTGCAAGGGCACCACCGCCAGCAGGGCAGCCACGGCCGGGTGCGATTCAGGAACCTCGAAGAGGTCGTTGGCCATGTTGCGCAAGCCGTTGTCGTCTTCGGTCACCACGGCAATAACATTTCCCTTGCGGGCTTTCACCTCCTGGATGTTGCTGACCACTTTCTCGTAGTAGCTGTCTTTGGCCGAAACCACCACCACCGGCAGGTTGTCGTCCACCAACGCGATGGGGCCGTGTTTCATTTCGCCGGCCGCGTAACCTTCGGCATGCATATACGAAATCTCTTTCAGCTTGAGGGCGCCTTCCAGGGCTACCGGGAACAGATAGCCACGCCCCAGGTACAGGGCATTGATGGCGTCTTTATATTTTTCAGCTACCTTCTTGATGTTGGGGTGCGACAACAGGATGGTCTGCACCTTATCGGGGATGGCCAGCATTTCGCCAATCAGCTGTTCGTACAATTCCTGGCTGATTTTTCCGCGTTCCTTGGCCAGCTTGAAGGCAAACAGCGTGAGCACGGTAACCTGCGCGGTAAAGGCTTTGGTAGAAGCCACACCGATTTCGGTGCCTGCATGGGTATAAACGCCGGCATCGGTTTCGCGGGCAATGCTCGACCCCACCACATTGCAGATGCCCAGGATGAGGGCGCCCTGCGCTTTGGCCATTTTCAGGGCTGCCAGCGTGTCGGCCGTTTCGCCGCTCTGGCTGATGGCCATCACCACGTCGCCGGGGTTAATGATCGGTTTGCGGTACCGGAATTCGGAGGCGTATTCCACCTCCACGGGGATGCGCGCGTATTCTTCAATCAGGTATTCGGCCACCAGGGCTGCATGCCACGAGGTGCCGCAACCAATGATGATAATCCGGTTGGCATTCACAATTTTGGGGAAAACATCGAGCAAACCGCCCAGCACAATCTCTTTCTGGTCGGCTTTGATGCGTCCGCGGTAAGTATCCTGGATCGTTTTGGGTTGCTCGAAAATCTCTTTCAGCATGTAATGCTCAAAGTCGCCTTTCTCCAGATCGCCGATGCTCAGGTCCACCTTGGTTACCTTAAAGTTGGCGGGATCGTTGTCCACGGTTTTCAGTGTCAGGCTGTTTTTCTCAATCACAGCCACATCGCCGTCGTTCATGTAGATCACGCTGTCGGTGTATTCTACAATCGGGCTGGCATCCGAAGCCAGGAAATATTCGCCCTGCCCGATGCCGATCACCAGCGGACTGCCCAGGCGTGCTGCAATGATGCGGTGCTTTTCGTTTTTGCAAAGAACGACAATCCCGTAGGCACCCACCACTTTGCTCAGCGCCAGGCGAACGGCCAGCTCGGCATTGTCCACCTCGTCGAGGCTGTAAAAATATTCTATCAGGTTGACCAGCACTTCGGTGTCGGTTTCCGTTTGAAAAACATAACCTTTGCCGGTCAGGTCCTTTTTCAGCTCAGCATAGTTTTCAATGATACCGTTGTGCACCAGCACAAAATTGCCGTGCATGGAGGTGTGCGGGTGTGCGTTTACATCGTTGGGTTCGCCGTGCGTTGCCCAGCGCGTATGCCCGATCCCCACGTGGCCGGTAATGTCTTTGTCGGCCACGAAAGTTTCCAGGTCGCTAACCTTGCCTTTCTTCTTATAGGTTTTCAGATCTGAATTATAAATAGCAATACCGGCAGAATCATATCCCCGGTATTCCAGTCGTTGCAATCCTTTGATCAGGATCGGATAAACATTTTTATCGCCGATATATCCAACTATTCCGCACATATCTGTTCTATTTTGGAAACATGCCCGGGGCGCTGCCAACACACCTCTCAACTGTTTCGGTTTAACTTCCTAAAAAATTCCGGGTACCGGTTCTCCCGGTTTAGCCCGTCAAAATCTTCAACTAATATCCAACAATATTCCGAATTCGTCAACGGCCATTCAGGCTCGGAGGCACTTTTTTGCATGACAGCAGAAAAGTCAACCATGGGTAACAGCCGGTATCCGTTAAGCACCACAAGCAACAAAGCAAGATAAAAAAACACACTACCCTGCTTAATTACAGGACATTAAAACCCCGGCAAAAGGCCGGATCTAAAATACTTTTTCGTAGAATTCATCGTAAGCGTCGAGGTATGTTTCCTCGGGATGGTAACTTAAAAATAACTTATCGCGCGACTGTGTGTACTCCGACAAGGCCGGATTAATCGTTTCGCTGCCCTGGATAACCCCGTCAGCATATTCGATTCCCAGGCGCGACATGTTTTCGTAGGTAGGTTCCTCCAGCAATTTCACGTCTTCGTTGGCAATCCCGTCAATCAGCACATTTTGCCGGGCGTTGGAATTTAACGGTTTCTTAAAGTTTTCGTTATAAACCGAGTAAACGACTTTCGAATTGGCAAACAGCGGATCGTCGTGATAAGCTTTTTTGATGTACAGGGGCACCAGCGAGGTGAGCCAGCCGTGACAATGAATCAGGTCGGGCGCCCAGCGCAGCTTGATGACCGTTTCGAGTACGCCGCGCGCAAAAAAAACAGCCCGCTCATCATTGTCGTCAAATTCTTTTCCCTTGCTATCTTTCAGGACATGCTTTCGGTGAAAATAGTCTTCATTATCAATAAAATAAACCTGCATCCGGGCAGCCTGGATCGAGGCCACCTTAATAATGAGAGGATGATCGGCATCATTGATCACCAGGTTCATCCCGGACAACCGAATGACTTCATGCAGTTGGTTCCTTCGTTCATTAACACTTCCATACCGCGGCATAAAAGTCCTAATTTCCCTACCCTTTTCCTGAATACCTTGCGGTAAAAAACGTGATTTTACGGACATTTCTGATTCGGGGAGATAAGGGGTAATTTCTTGAGAGATGAATAAGACTCTTTTCTTTTCCATGAAAATATGCTGAATTTGATTGGCCAAAATTAATAAAAATATAGCGAATATTCAATTTTAGGGGATTACAGCTGTTTGAAAAAATCGAAAGCCCGCCTTGGTTGGCTTCGTGTTGAATTATTTATTTACTTTGCAGCCTAATTTTTTTGCCAGATGCTGGTTGTAAAGGAAATAAGCGAATTAAAGTCGCACATCGCGAAGCTGAAAGAAGGAGGCAAAACGGTTGGTTTTGTGCCCACCATGGGCGCCCTTCACTGCGGTCACCTGTCGCTGGTGGCCGAAGCCGGAAGACAAACCGACTTTGTGGTAGTCAGCATATTTGTGAACCCCACCCAATTTAACGATCCGAAAGATCTGGAGAAGTACCCGCGCAACCTGGACCGCGACCTGGCCTTGCTGGAACCCACTGCCTGCCAGTTGGTTTTTGCGCCCGAAGCCGATACCATATACCCCGAGCCCGACACCCGTAATTTCGACTTTGGCCAGCTCGAAACAGTGATGGAAGGCCGGTTTCGTCCGGGCCATTTCAACGGTGTTGCCCAGGTGGTGAGCAAACTGTTTTACCTGGTGGAACCCGACAAGGCATTTTTCGGCCTGAAGGACTTCCAGCAGCTGGTGATTATAAAAGCCATGGTAAAACAATTAACTTTGCCGGTCGAAATCGTTCCCTGTCCCATCGTTCGCGAAGCCGACGGCCTGGCCATGAGCTCGCGCAACCAACGCCTGAGCCCGGAACAACGGAAAAATGCGGCCCGCATTTATAAAACCCTGACCGAAGCAGGAAACATGGCCGCCAACCTAAGCGTAGAAGAACTGAAAAGACAGGTGGTTGAACAGATTGATGCCAACCCGTACCTGAAGACGGAATATTTTGAAATCGTGGACGATGAAACCCTCTCGCCGGTGAAGCAGTGGAGCGACCCGGTAAACAAAGTGGCTTGCATTGCTGTTTTTTGTGGAGAGGTGCGATTAATTGATAACCTGGTTTTCAATATAAATTAAAGCAAAATGTATATTGAAGTTTGTAAATCGAAAATTCACAAAGTAACTGTTACCGAAGCAAATTTGCAGTACGTGGGAAGCATCACCATTGATGAAGATTTGATGGATGCTGCCAATTTGATCGAGAACGAAAAAGTACAGGTGGTAAACATCAACAACGGTGAACGCCTGGAAACCTATGTCATTAAAGGGAAACGCGGTTCGGGGGTAATTTGCCTCAACGGCCCGGCTGCCCGCAAAGTGGCCGTGGGCGATGTGGTCATCATCATTTCGTATGCCCTGATGGACTTCGAAGAAGCCAAATCGTTCAAGCCCAAGCTGGTGTTCCCCGACATCGAGACTAACAGAATTGTGTAAACAAACGCTGAAACATAGCGAAAACCCGGAGCTTCCCAGTTCCGGGTTTTTTATTGCCCGATGGGCTACGTTTCCAGAAAAGGCTCGCAGGCGAAAAGAAGTGAATAAGAGTTACAGCGACTCTGCCCGTCATCCGGAACTTCCTGCCCCGCGGTCGGCGCAGGGCTTAGTCTTTGCTTCCTGATCTTCGCCAGGCATGAACTACCGCCCCGTTTTAAAACGTCCGGCCACCCGAAAAAATCTTGTGCCCATGTAACCGAAATTACTTAAGGAAGTAATGAAAGTCACTTAAGGAAAAGACGATCGTTACTTAAGGAAGTAATTGAAGTCACTTCCTTAAGTAATTTTTTCGTTCTCCTGAAGCAATCCGGATAAACTTTATCGCCCCGGTATTCCCCAGGCGACATCCGCCCGGCCACGCCATACCGTGGCCCTACGTACCGGATGTAACCCGAAACGCCGCGAGCCGGAAAAGCCCTGTACGGTCACGACAGGTCGTGACCGATACCACAACCCCAAATAGCAACACAACAACACCCCGGAATTTTCTTAAAAGCCTTTCTCCCGGCCACGGCATACCGCGGCCCTACCTGCCATTTGAAAACCGAAAAGCCGCGAACCTGAAAAGCCCCGTACGGTCACGACAGGTCGTGACCGATGCCACAACCCAAAATAGCAACACAACACCACCCCGGAATTTTCCCAAACGACATCCGCTCGGCCACGGCATACCGTGGCCCTACCTGCCGGATGAAAACCGAAACGCTGCGAGCCGGGAAAGCACTGTACGGTCACGACAGGTCGTGACCGATACCACAACCCAAAATTTGGGGTTTGGATTTTATTCTTTACATTTAACAAACTGATTGTAAAAAGAATAAAGACCAAAACGCTAAACCGGCAACAACATGGATTTCCACAACCGAAGAAACATCCGACTGCCCAACCATGACTACAGCCAGCCGTGCAGCTATTTTGTGACCATTAACATTAAATTGGGGCAATGCCTGTTTGGAAGAGCAAGCTCCCCAACCGAAATTCAGCATAGTCCGTTGGGCAAAGTGGCCGGCCAATGTTGGCTCAGCATACCGGACCACTTCCCGCATGTACAATTAGACGAATTTGTGGTCATGCCCAACCACCTGCATGGAATCATTCATCTTGGCAATCCCCCGGTTACAGGTACCCTGCCCGGCTACGGCATACCGTGGCCCTACGCGCCCGATGAAAACCGAAACGTTGTAAGTCCGGAAAGCCCAGTACGGTCACGACAGATCGTGACCTATGGCATAACCCCACCAACCAAAAACCATTTCGGCCCTTTGCCAAAAGGATCATTAGGCGTGGTGATCGGACAATACAAATCTGCAGTTACCCGATGGGCCAATAACAATCGGCATGGCGGCTTGTTTAGCTGGCACTCTCGTTTTTATGACCGAATAATTACAGACAAAGAAGCACTTCATATTGCCCGAATCTACATCCGGCAAAACACCGCCAAATGGTGGGAAAAATACGGCGAAAACGAATGGTAATCTTCTGCTCGCAAATCCTGGCATCCGACACAAAGCTATCTGTCAGGCCACGGCATACCGTGGCCCTACTCGCCAATTGAAACCAGATACGCCGCGAGCCGGGAAAGCCCTGTACGGTCACGAAACGTCGTGACCGATGCCACAACCCAAAATAGCAACACAACAACACCCCTGATCTTCTCCAGGCGACATTCTCACGGCCACGGCATACCGTGGCCCTACGCGCCAATTGAAACCAGATACGCTGCGAACCGGAAAGCCCCGTACGGTCACGAAACGTCGTGACCCACGGCACAAACCCAAACAGCAACATAGCACTACCCCTGAATTTTCCCAAACGACTTTCGCCCGGCCACGGCATACCGTGGCCCTACTTGCCATTTGAAAACCGAAAAGCCGAGAACCGGGAAAGCCCTGTACCGCCACGACAGGTCGTGATCCACAGCATACCCCAAAATAACAACATAACACGACCCCCGGAATTTCCCCAAGTGACATCCGCCCGGCCACGGCATACCGTTGCTCTACTCGCCAATTGAAACCAGATACGCCGCGAACCGGGAAAGCCCTGTACGGTCACGACAGGTCGTGACCGATAGCATAAACCAAAATAGCAACACAACACCAACCCGGAATTTTCTTCCTGCCAAAATCCTTCCTACCTTTAAACCATGGCCGATGTACACAATAAGCAAACCCGAAGCTTGAGATGCTTGCCATTTAGATTTTGTTCGGTACCTTTATTCTACTCAAAACAATTAACGCCAATTAAAGATGGAAAGAAGAAATTGGACCCGTCAGGAACTCATTCTTGCCTTAAACCTATATCTGAAACTACCATTTGGGAAACTTCATCACAATACACCTGAGATTATTCATCTCGCAACGATTTTAAATCGTACTCCTAATTCAATTGCAATGCGGCTAAGCAACTTTGCCAGTGTTGATCCCTTCCACCAGCAACGTGGAATTAAAGGCTTAACCGGAGGCATCAAACAAGTACAACCCATTTGGGATGAATTTGTAAACGACAAAGAAGAACTGCTGTTTGAAAGCGAACGCATACTTGCCGATTTAGAGCATCAAACCCTTGAAAACAAATATGCTGAAATACTTTCAGGCACCGAAAATCTAAAAGGCGAAACCAAAACGCGCGAAGTAAAAACCCGTGTAAACCAAAACATCTTCAGACAAATTGTATTAGCAAACTATTCCAGTAGATGCGCGATTACCGGAATAGACCTACCTGATTTATTAGTAGCCAGTCATATTATCCCGTGGGCAAAAAATGAACAAGAACGATTGAACCCAGAAAATGGGATCTGCCTATCTTCACTTTACGACAAGGCATTCGACAAAGGACTTATCGCAATCAACGAAAAGTACCAAATCCTAATTTCAGGCGAATTGCGAAAAAGAGAACATGAAAAATTCTATCCTACATTTTTTGCTCCATTAGCTAAACTGACACTCCATCTCCCCAAAAAATACTTGCCAAAAAAAGAATTCTTGCAATTTCATCTTGAAACTGTATTTAAAGGATAAACCATTGTTACTCATCGTCCGTTGACACAAGTATCCTTAGAATATTTCTTTGCCGGAAAAACTCATGGCTAAGACCATCCGATTTTATTATCGCTATCGGGATTCGGGGAACTACAAAAAATTTGGGCATAAAGATTTTTCAAATCCCGACAATCTTCCTTTGGAATTCATCAAACAAGAATTTGCCCGACTGCTTATTGATGGCATGTATTTCTATCCGGAAAAAGTAAATATCCCGAAATTCAAATTTCATCGATACTGGGACGACTATTCGTGGTATGAAATGGAATACATTGAGGTCATTGATAAAAAGCCTCCACAAGAAACTATCAACGAGTTTTTGGAGAAAATGAAAAACAACCCCTGATAAGAAACCGCGCAAATTGATGGTCCCGGGTTGAACTGCATGGAAAAGACAAAGTTGAACTCCTTCCGAGTTCCGGCTTTTGGGCCCGTTACCCGCCAGTTGCACTGGCGGTGATGGACATACAACTCCTTCGGAGTAAAAGGAATGACCGTGAAAAGCCAACCCCATTGGAAATCGCACCTAATCACGAAGTGATCAAACCATCCATCACCCCCAATCCAATTGGGGGATATCACCGGGCAACCACTCACCCCAAGCCCGAAGCGGATTGAACAAAACCACCGAAACCCAATAAATTTCCTTAGAAACCATTACTTTTATTCACCGAAACAAACAAACCCTGCGGAATGGCAAAAGCAAAAACCGTTTATACCTGCCAGAACTGTGGCAGCCAGTCGCCCAAGTGGGTGGGCCGTTGCACCAACTGCGGCGAGTGGAACACCTACGTAGAAGAAGTGCTGGTGAAGGAAATCAAGAGTCCGCTGCCCTCGCGCTCGGCAAGCGGGGCACAACCGCAGCGGTTGTCGGAGGTGGGCGCCGGACAGGTAGAGCGGATCAACACGCACAACAACGAGCTGAACCGGGCGCTGGGCGGCGGGTTGGTGCCGGGCTCGCTGGTGCTGGTGGGCGGCGAGCCGGGCATCGGCAAATCGACCCTGGTGCTGCAAGTGGCCCTCGACCTCACCGACCGCAAAATCCTGTACGTGTCGGGCGAAGAAAGCATCCAGCAGATAAAGATACGCGCCAACCGCCTGAAACGCGAAAACGACAACTGCTACTTCCTGAGCGAAACGTCGCTCGAAAATATCCTCACCCACTGCGAACACCTGGAACCGGAACTGTTGGTGGTCGATTCCATTCAAACCGTGGCCACCTCATACATCGAGTCGTCGCCGGGCACCGTGGGCCAAATCCGCGAATGCACCAACGGCATCCTCAAGTTTGCCAAAGAACGGCGCATCCCGGTCATCCTCATTGGCCACATCACCAAGGAAGGCAGCCTGGCTGGCCCCAAAGTACTGGAACACATGGTGGACACGGTACTTCAGTTTGAGGGCGAAAACCAGTACATGTACCGGATTCTGCGCGCCATCAAAAACCGCTTTGGCTCCACCTCCGAGCTGGGCATCTTCGAGATGGACCACGCGGGCATGCGCGAGGTGAGCAACCCCTCGGAGCTGCTCATCAACCGCGACGACGAAGGCCTGAGCGGAACAGCCATTGCCTGCGCCATCGAGGGGAACCGTCCGCTGCTGATCGAAATCCAGTCGCTGGTGAGTACGGCCGCTTACGGGACGCCGCAGCGCTCATCAACCGGCTTCGACCTTCGCCGCCTGAACATGCTGCTGGCCGTGCTCGAAAAGCGCGCCGGTTTTAAGCTGGCTACCAAAGATGTGTTCCTGAACATTGCCGGGGGCATCAAGGTGGACGATCCGGCCATCGACCTGGCGGTCATTTCGGCGGTGCTGTCGTCCAACTTCGACCTGGCCGTTGAAAAGACCATCTGCTTTGCCGGGGAGGTTGGCCTGTCGGGCGAAATCCGGGCCGTGAACCGGCTGGAGCAACGCATCGCCGAAGCCGAAAAACTGGGGATGAAAAAGATTTTCATTCCGCAAGGGGGCAAGTCGATCAACCTGAAGAAGTTCAACATACAGGTTGAACCGGTTTCGCGGGTGGATGATTTTTTCCGGAAACTGTTCCGGAAATAATGTTTTAAAATGCTGGGAAACTCCGTGTTTTCCGCTGCTTGACAATCATGAACGATCAAAGGCGCTGACGAAAAGGGGCCTTGCCCCTTAAACCCCATTTCATTTCTTTTCCTTGATGAAAAGAAACGAAACAAAGAAAAATCAAGAAAATTTAATCCTTCCACCCGCAAGGCCAGCGCCGGCCCGGGCCAAATTTTCCGGCCGACCCGCCTTTCGCCTTCCGGCGAATTGGGGGAGTTTACCCGTTCAACCAACTGGCACGATCCGAATTTCCCTTCCCTGGTTTTCTAAGCAAAACCCCGTAGGCCAGCGCAACCGCCTGGGAAATGGCTTTATCATTAACCGATAGTTCACTGATGGGAAAAGCCGTTGCCGAAGATGGCCGAAAGTTCCATGCCCGGGGTAAAGTGGACCGTTTGCATCCCGGCCTGCTGTGCCCCCTCGATGTTTTTGCCCGAGTCGTCGATAAACAACGTTTCGGCAGGAAGCAAACCGGCATCGTTCAGCACAAATCCGAAGGACTCCAGCGAAGGCTTCCGCAGGCCAATCTCGCTGGAATAGTAATCTTTCACAAACAAATCGGACAGTGAGAAATTAAATTTCTCCCGGAAGAGCTGGTGAAAACACGTGATGTGAATGCTGTTGGTATTGGAAAACAAATACAGCCGGTAGTCTGCTTGCAGCTTTTGCAACAGCTGTACCTTTTGAAGCGGAAAGTCGATGATCATAGCGCACCAGGCTTCATCAATCAATTCGCTGGAAACCGGGCGGGGCAACAATGCGCGGATGCCATTCCGGAACTCATCGTCCGACAGCAGTCCTTGCTCCATGTTCAAAAAAACCTCGTGGTGGTAGCCCCAGCCGCCGGGCTTAATCAGGTCGGGCATGCCCAGCTTGCGAAAGGCCTCGATGGACAAATCGGGATCGATATCCAGCAGGACGCCCCCCAAATCGAAGATGATGTTTTTTACGGTTGCGTTGAGTTCATTCATACCCGCAAAACTAAGCAAAGTCTCAGAAAAATGAGCAGTTGGACCAAGTCTAAATTAACCACCCCGTCTCCGGCAGTAGCCGGATCCACTCCTCCTGCACAGAGCTTGTCCGGCATATTAACGGAAGGAGTACCCGCGTTAACGCGGGGGTGGTGGTTTTATCCAATGACCAGGGACCAATTCCTAATAAACCACCAGCTTTTCTGCCGCATGCCGATCCACTTTCAGGTAGTAGAGGCCGGGAAGAAAGCCTTCAACCGAAAGCTGAAATTCGGGTGCCTCATTTGTAAGCGATGAAAAAACCAGCTGTCCGGTTGCAGAAAAAAGCTGCACCAAGCGAAAGGCTTCACCGGAACGAATGGTCACGTGCCGATTGGCCGGGTTGGGAAAAACAGCGAAGGAAGCCTTTTCCAGCAGAGCGGGTGCAGCCGTGGGAATGGATTCCTGCAATCGCATATCCTTCAACTGAAATGTACCGCTGCCGCTTTGCCCAAACACACCATAGTTGAGGTAAATCCGGATTTGACGCACCCGGTCGAGCAAGAAGGAAGGCGACGAACTGGCGGTAAACTGATGGGCATACCGATGGAATTCGGCATCACCGTGAAAGCTGTCAATCTTGAACAAGTTCGTGGTGTTTACATTTCCGTTGCTATCCACCAGGTCGATGCGCAGGTTGGAGGGCGGTGAGGCCGGATCGATTTTTAGTTCGAAAACAAACCCGCCGTGGTCGGAAAGGTCGGCCAAGCCGTTAAAGTCGTAAATCAGGTTCGGGTTCTGCGTCGGACTGGTTACCGAAAAATCCACTTGCAGGATGCCGCTCTCGTCGGTCAGCACCAGGCTGTTCCCTTCGCCCGGGAAGGCTTGCCACAGCAAGGCCCCCTGCGTATCGGAAGGCACAATTTCAAACGGGCTGGTGGCGGGCTTAAATTGGTAATCGACATGAAATACATTGGAGAAAACCGTCTCGCAGGGAGTGCGCAGTTCCAGCTGAAGGTCGCCGGGAGCATCGTTCCATTGAACGGTTATTTTGTTTGTTCCGGCGCCGCTAATCAGGGAAACACCTTCGGGCAGATGCCAGATATATTCGGCCCCCGCAACCGGATCGACGCTGTATTCGGCTTGTTGTCCGGCCTCGTTGAGCACCGGCCCGGAGATGACCGGCTTGGTCAGGCTGGAGCTGTACACGCGGACATAATCAATTTCCATGGTCGCTTCGGTGAGCGAGGGATCGATGCCCTGCGCACCGCCCCAATCGCCTCCAATGGCAATATTCAGCAACAGGTGGAAGCGCTTGTCAAATGGCCATTCCTTATAGGTTTTATGCTCGTTGATAAAGGTAAAGTACAACTGGTCGTCCACAAACCAACGAATACGTTCCTCATCCCATTCGATGGCATACACATGAAAATTCGTCAAGGCATCCGAAACTGTTATGCTGGCTCCTTTTTGGGTGCCGATAGAATGGTAGTAGGCTTCGGTATGCGCCGTCCCGTGAATCACGCCGGGGTCGTAGCCTACATGTTCCATGATATCGATCTCGCCGCTGGAGGGCCAGTTGCCGTAAGCCCAGTCGGTAGGCAGCATCCAGATGGCCGGCCACGTTCCTTTTCCGGAAGGCAGTTTGGCCCTCACTTCGATGCGTCCGTACAGCCAGTCGCCCTTTTGCCGGGTAACCAATCGGGCCGAGGTCCAGGTGCCGTTTGTTTTGACGGCTTTTATAAAAAGCTTTCCGTTTTCAATCCACGAATTGGCGCGCGTGTTGGTGTAGGTTTGCAGTTCGTTGTTGCCCCAGCCGCCGCCACCCAGGTCGTAGTCCCATTTTTGGGTGGCCGGTGCTCCGCTGGCATCAAATTCATCAAACCAAACCAGCCGGGAACAATCCGGTTCCTGAGCCCGGGCTTCCTCCTTCAACAGGAAAGGAAGAAAGAGAAAAAAAACGGATAAAAAGACGATCGAACGAACTTGCATAGCTACTTAAGTTACTTGTTTTTCTTTTGATAAACCCTAACATAATCCACCTCCATAGCCTGCGGAAAGATGGTGTCATCAATACCATTCATGCCGCCCCAGCTGCCGCCTACAGCCACATTCAGCAACAAATGGAACGGTTTATCAAACGGCCATTCGCCGGGCGAGGTATTTTCGTTTTGAAAGGTGAAGAAATGCTCACCATCAACAAATGCCCGAATTTGGTGCGGCTCCCACTCCAGCTGATAGACATGGAAGCGGTCGTGACAACCGGGCAGAACGATGCTGTCTCCCCGCTGCGTGTGAATGCTGTGATTATAACTTTTGGTGTGGACCGTGGCCAGAATGGTATCGCCCATGTAGCCTACATTCTCCATGATGTCGATTTCTCCGCTTGCCGGCCAGCTCCCGTATTCCCAGTCGGAAGGCAACATCCAGATGGCAGGCCACAAACCGCGTCCCCGGGGTAACCTGGCACTGATCTCGAACTTTCCGTACAGCCAGTCGCCTTTCCCCTTGGTAATGAGGCGGGCGGAGGTGTATTGTTTCCCTTCCTGCTCTTCCAGTAAGGCACGAATATGAAGCGTACCATCTTTTACCTCGGCATTCTCCAACCGCCTGCTGGTGTAATGCTGTTCTTCGTAATTCCCCCAGTTCCAGGCGTTTCCTTCGGTGTCGAAACTCCATTTTTCGGGATCGGGCAAACCCGTGTAATCAAATTCGTCAGACCACACCAGGGTATATTCGTCCATACTCCCGGTCCCGGACCCGTTTTGTTTGCCGGTACATGACAAGACCCCTGCAAAAAGGCAGACGACGATGAATTTCGAAAATTGAGAAACTTTCATACTGACTGATTTATCGTGTTTATAGTCATTAATCGTTATTTCGCAACAACAAAGCGGGCATGGCTTATTAGCTGGTTTGAGATCAGTTGAAGGACATAAACGCCTGCCCTCAGGGCTGACACGTTTAGCATAGCCCTCGATTGTCCTTCCCACACTTCTGCTTTCACTACCTGTCCCTGCAAGTCGATCACTCTCAGGTGGCCCTCTTGGGGCTCTATGTCGTTCAACTCAATAAACAACTGGCTGGCGGCCGGGTTCGGATACAATTTCAGGGACTGCTCCGGCTGCCCTACATCCGTTGCCCCCGTGGTGCCTGTCAAATCCAGCCGAAACCAATTCAGGTTAAACTCCCGCTCGTTCACTAAAACCCTCAGTCGGTAGTCTCCTTCTGTCAGGTTCAGCTCACGGGTGATGGTCACCCAGTTCTGCCAGCCTCCGGTGTTGGGCACGGTTACGGTGTGCAACCGGATGGCCTCGTCGGGGAATGAGAACAGCACCAGGTCGAGTTTTCCCCCGGCATCATTGCCCGAGGCCAGGCGGTACGAAATCCGGTATCGCCCGGTTTCAGTCACCGAAACCTGATAATCCAGGTAATCGCCGTCGTCGGTGTAGCCCATATCGAAACCGCCCCCGGTATCGCTGCATGACTCACGCTCCCAGCCAACATTTACCGCAAAATGTTCCGCCTCAATAGTTCCCGGCACCTCCATAAAAGTAATCCCTTTCATATCTATATTCAGGTTCTGAAATGTTTCCAGCATCGTTCCATCCGTCATCCGCAACTGTCCGGGCAAATAACTTAGCCAGACCTCATCGCCCTGCTTCAGTTTTTTTTTAACCCAAGCACCAGCTTGCCGGGATCATCTGTATCGTAGGTTAATTCGTCGATGCCTTCCAGAAAGCCGTTTACCTTCAGCCTGAAATCCTGAGCTTCCGGAGTGACTGACTGATCGAAGCTTTTGTTGGCTGCCAGATATATGGCCGAACCCGTTGGCGAAGCATACCCGTTGGTTGCTTTTCCGGGAACACTTCCGGTAGGTTCAGGGTCGGAAAACTGCATGTAATTCAGGTTGAAGCCGCCCTGCTCCACCACCAGGCGGATCGTTTGCCGGCCTTTTTCCAGAATGACCTGAGCGACGGTGACATCCGTCCAGTTTTGGTTACCGGTTGTCGCTTTTGCAGCAACAGTGCCGGTGACGTTTTTACCGTTCACGGCAAGGTGAAATTTGCCGGTTCCAGCTGTGCCGGCCACCCGAACGGTGACACGATAGGCCGCTGTTTCCTTCACCTCCACTGTGTATTCCATCCATTCGCCGGATTCCATCCATCCCACATTGTAGCCATTGCCCAGGGGCGATTCGTCACTGCAGGGCTCAATGTCCACGCCATCGTTCCGGTACGAGTGCCCTTGGTTCCAGGCAGCACCTCCTGCATTGCCCGTACTGTTGATAAAATCCTTGTCGAAATACGTTGCCCCGTGGCGTCCCAGATCAAAATCGGGGGCTGCAATCACCCCGGGAATTTCGTGTTTTTTGTAGGGTTTTCCCGTATCATCGGTTTGCTGGCGGAACATGGCGTCGATCACATCGGGCTGATAGGTGCAATTTTCAATCATCAGGTTTTCGGTGATCTGCATCAGGGTTTGGTAGCAAAAATCGGGGTCAGGAGTGCCGCCGTTTCGCCAGGTATCGAGCAACTGCGCATATTCCGGCGTTCGAACAGCTGTAAGCGGCCCCACCACGGAGCCAATCTTTTTCATGGGCCACCACGACCAGCCCACCTGTTGCGATTCGAGCATGCTGATGGTCTCGTAAAACCATTGATTGGCATTTTCGCCCGATTCGCCCATCCAGATGGGTACGTTATACTGCTCGCGCCAGCCCAGGAACTCGCTGATCGTGTTTTTGTCCGTTCCATTCCAATATTTATGGAAGCTGTAGGCCAGGTTATCGTCCCAGGGCGGGAACATGCCCGTCATGTTGTTTGCCCAGCAGTTGCCTTCGATAAAAACCAGGTGGTTTTGATCCACCTCGCGGATGGCCTCGGTGATGCGCACCATCAGCTCGCGAAGCGGTTCGTTGCTGCTGTCGCATCCATTCGGGTGTGTCCCGGTAAAGCTCCAGTTGGTTTCGTTGATCAGGTCGTAGCCGCCAATGTACTTTTCGTTGGCATACCGTTCGGCCAGCTTTCGCCACAGGGCAACTGTTTTTCGTTTGTTTTCCTCGCTTTCCCACAATGATGGTTTCGATGCGTCGTAGTCGGAGATGTCGGCATTTTTACCTTGTCCGCCGGGGGCAGCATGCAAATCGAGGATCACGTACATTTCATGGGCCCTGCACCACTCCAGCAGCTCATCTACCATTTGAAATCCTTCATCCAGCCAGGTATCCTGACCGGGAACCGGTTCTTCCTCTATGGGCAGGGTGAACAGGTTATAATGAAGCGCAGGGCGCACGGCATTGAAGCCCCAGGCTGCCAGCGAATCAATATCGGTTTTGGTGCAGTGGTTAGCCAGCCAGGCATCGTAAAACTCATCGGTGCGCTCCTGTCCCATCGCGGCTTCCATCAACGCACGGATTTCGTGCTGCGTTCCGGCAAAACCGCCTGTTCCCAGCATGTATCCTTCCTGCAGCATCCA
This sequence comes from Gaoshiqia sediminis, assembly GCF_025907915.1. Taxonomy (GTDB): domain Bacteria; phylum Bacteroidota; class Bacteroidia; order Bacteroidales; family Prolixibacteraceae; genus Gaoshiqia; species Gaoshiqia sediminis. The sequence goes on along the minus strand of NZ_JAPAAF010000022.1, from coordinate 23,044 downwards.
GCCGCCCAGACCCATGCTGCGGATTTGGAAAAGTTGTCCCTCGCCGTCAACGATGTACTTGCCCTCGCGGTGCAGGTATTGGGACTGGGCCAGCTGGCACAGGAAAATGAACAGGATAGTAATCGGTAAAATTCGTTTCATCGTCTTTTCTTTTTAGTGAAAGGCAGGGGCTCGTTGGGAATAACGAACCGACTGCCTGTCCACTGATCAGGTTAGTTGGTATGTTTTAGTCGATCGTAAACCCGGCGTGCAGGCCTTCGGCGGAGTTGGTGCCCACCCAGACATCAAATTCACCCGGTTCGATCACGTGCTCTGTTCCATTATAGAATGACAGGTCTTCAGCCTTCAGCTGAATCGTTACCTGTTGCTTTTCGCCCGGTTCCAGGCTAACCTTTCTAAAACCTTTCAGTTCCTTTACCGGGCGGGTGATACTACCGGCGCGGTCGCGGATGTACAGTTGCACCACTTCGCTGCCCGGATACTTGCCCGTATTTTCCAGATTGACAGAAACCTCAATGGCGCCATCAGCAGGCATCGAACCGGCAGATAGTTTGAGATCGGAATAGGCAAACGACGTATAACTCAGCCCAAAACCGAAAGGGAACAGCGGCTCAAAACCGGCATCCAGGTAGTGCGAAGTATTCCCCAGCGACACCTGACCGGCTTCCGCCGGAATGTTGTCCAGGTGGGTCCAGTTGTTGTAATCAGCCGGGCGCCCCGTGTTTTTATGATTGTAATACAGAGGTACCTGCCCAACTGTTTTCAGGAAGGTAACCGGTGTTTTCCCGGAGGGCACCGTTTCACCGAAAAGCATGTCGGCAATTGCCGGACCGCCCATCGTTCCGGGGGCCCAGGCATATAACACGGCATCGGCTTTTTCGAGCACATGGCCAATGGTGAGCGGACGCCCCGCCATGATGACCACCACCACGGGTTTTCCGGTTGCTGCAATGCCATCAATCAGTTCATTTTGGGCGCCTTGCAAATCAAGGTCGGCCAAACAATGTGCTTCGCCCGACAAGATGGATTCTTCGCCCATAAACAGCAGGGCTACATCCGATTTTTTGGCAGCCTGGATGGCAGCAGCAAAACCTTCTGTGGTTTTGGTGCGACTGATCGCCAGTCCTTGTGCATAGTTAACGCGTGCCTCGCCCAGTTTTTCGCGCAGGGCAGTCAGCGGGGTCACGGTGTTTTCTTTCTTACCGTCGAACACCCAGGTGCCCATCTGGTCGTGCGGGGCATCGGCCAGCGGACCGATTACAGCTACTGACTTCACTTCTTTTGAAAGCGGAAGGAGCTGGTTGTTGTTCTGAAGAAGCACAAAACTTTCGCTGGCAGCTTGTTTGGCCACTTCCAGATGTTCGGGTGCCAGAATAGTTTTTTCAGCCAGCGTTTCGTCGGTGTAAGGCTGATCGAACAGGCCTAACTGAAACTTCACCCGGAGAATATTGCCTACATACGTATCGATGGTTTCCATGCTCAGTTTTCCTTCATCGAGCAAGGTCTGAACGCTGGAAACATAACAAGGACTGGTCATTTCCATGTCCACGCCAGCCCGGAGCGCTTTTTCGGCGGCTTCTTTGGGATCGGCAGCATAACCGTGGGCAATCATTTCGTAAATCGAAGCCCAGTCGCTCACCACCATGCCGTTGAAGCCCCACTCGTCGCGCAGGACGGTTTTCAGGGTGAACACGTTGCCACTTACCGGAACGCCGTTCAGGTCGTTAAAACCCGACATAAAGGTTAGTACTCCGGCATCAGCGGCAGCTTTGAAAGGAGGCAGATAATCGTTACGCAGTTGCGTTTCGGGAATGTAGGTAGTATTGTAATCGCGGCCGCCCTCGGCAGCGCCGTAACCCACAAAATGTTTGGCGCAGGCAGCAATGCGGTCAGGCGCCGATGGATCGTCTCCCTGAAAGCCTTTCACCATGGCCACGGCCAGTTGGGTAGCCAGGTAGGTATCTTCGCCGCAGCTCTCGGCAATGCGTCCCCAGCGCGGATCGCGGGAAATGTCAATCATCGGGGCAAAGGTCCAGTGAACGCCTTCGGTGGCCGCCTCTTTGGCCGAAACGGCCATGGCTTTTTCAGCCAACTGCGGGTTCCAGGCGGCAGCCATTCCCAACGGAATAGGCATAATGGTGCGGTAGCCGTGAATCACATCGCGCCCAATGATGATGGGAATGCCCAAACGGCTTTCCTCAACGGCCACTTTCTGCAGTTCATTTATTCGCTTCGCTCCCACCAGGTTGAGGATCGAGCCTACTTTTCCATCTTTAATGGCTTGCTTCAGCTCCTCATCTCCCCGAAACTGCCCCGGATCAAATTGCGACATCTGGCCAAGTTTTTCCTCCAGGGTCATTTGAGAAATCAACGCACTGATTTTTCGTTCGGTTTCCGGGTCGCCCTTCGATGGTACTTTTTCCTGACTGCAACTAAACAGAAACAGTGCAATTAAAAACAGATAAGCTTTTCTCATTTCTTTTAAGCTGAAACCTGACCTGTCCGGCAAGCGGACAAGTCAGGTAGTGATTCAATAATTAGTTGATTTTTGCAGATTTAATGCCTTCCACATGGGGGCCGGAGAGTTCATCAAAGTAAAATTCGTGAGTTACGCCGACATCTTTATTGCCCGGGTTTAACATGATACGGACAATATTGTAATAGTCGTGGTTGTAACGATCATCAGTGGTTACATCGCTGGCCATCAACGGAACCAAGCCCGGATCCCAGGAAAGGTCAGCTGTTGGAGCACCCGCGAAATTGTATTCCGCTACTTCCCAGGTGTTGTCCGCCTGAATGGTATATCGCAACTCTACGCCTGTTTGCCAGGCATTGCCACCCTTGTCGGTATTCTCCAGTTTTAATAAAACCACATCGCCGGCTTTGCCATAAACCATGATTTTGAAGGTCGAAACCAAGCGTAAATCGAACCGGTAACCGGGAGGAAGTGTCAAATTCGCATTGGCCCATTCTTGCTCTGTTTTTGAATAGAATGCCACATTTGAACTCCGGTTGGGGTAAATTTTCGCTGGGTTTGTCACGGTAGTAACCGAGCAATCTTCACCCAAAACAGGCGCCATGGCAATTTCACTGAAATCGTTGTACATTACCATTTCATCGAGCAGGAAGGGAACGTAATCCGGGTGATTGGCATCAACCACCAGCGAGTACGACAGGTTCAGGTCGCCAACTGAAGTGGTTACCACGGCCGAAACGCTATAAGTTCCCTGACGCATGTAAGTGTGTGAAGCCACGGCTGTATAATCGGTACTGCTTACCGGATCGCCTTCGCCAAAATTAAAGGTAACACCGGTAATAGCCTGCCCGTCGGGTATGTTGAAATTGGTAAGCGACACGTCGTAGGTATTAGTCTCGGCAGCTGCCACCACCGATAGTTCGGTTGTTACCGTGGGTTTCACATAGCCCTTGGGGATCAACTGATAATGCCAGGCATTCCCGTCACCTCCAATGGCAACCAGCTCAAGCAGGTTTTCTTCCAGCTTCAGGATTTCGTAGGAACCATTAGCTGCACCCACATCAAAAATGGGGAACATGGGGGTAGGTCCACCCAGGGTCAGATAATTCTTCCCGCCATTTTCTTCGATGAACCAAGTACCGGGCGAAGGAACATAGTCAACGGAGAAATCGGTATCAATTTCTACCGGGTTGCTGTAACCGGGACTGTTGTTCACAAAACCTTTCACATAGCTTTTGCCATGGTTGGTCAGCGTAGCCACAAAACCGGTAACTTTAAAATTGATTTCATCATCGTAAAGTACTTTTACAGCTTGTTTAGCTAACGGAGCTGCAGCCCACCATTCGAGGCCGGGAGTGCCGGCAGGGCCAACGCCCAAATGGCCGGAGGCGAGGCTGTCGAGCACCCATGTTTTGCCATCCAAATCATCGGCGCCGCCGCTGAGAAGAATGAATTTCTCATCCGTGAAAATGGAATAATCCGTTTTGGTTTGAGTCAGTGTTCTCGACTTTGTAGCCATCCCGCCTTTCGTAATCAAGGTCATTGTGATAGTGTAATCACCGGGTAGCGGATACGTGGCCACAGGGGAGGCGGCACTTGATTTGCTGCCATTGCCGAGGTCCCACGAAACGATGCCGGTAACCGAGGAAGTGTTGGTCAATACAAACTTAAAGTCGTTTGCTCCGGGAGCAATCGTGAAATCAAGCTGGTCTTCGGTCGGAGCTGCGCCAATGTCAACCGAGTCGTCCATTTCGGGTGAACAGGCAAACAAGGCCAGAAAGAGCGCTGCCATGCCGGTAAGTTGTTGCAAATATTTAAAGCTTCTCATCTTTATACGTTTTAAATTTTTCATCTTCATGATTACAAAACCTTCTTATTTATAAGCCGGTACCATTTGCGACAAGACGCCTTCGTTGGTATTCCGTATTTCGCTGGCCGGGATGGGGAACATCCCCCAGGTTTCGGCCTTAAACGTACGGGGCGCAAAGTCGGACTGGTTTGGAAGTCCCGAAGGAACATTGAAGCTGGCATTGATTTTTGCAGCGGCATAATCATTTCCGCGGCGCAGCAGGTCCCACTTGCGCAGGCCTTCGCCGCCAAACTCTACACGGCGTTCGTGGTAAATGGCATCGAGGGTGAGGGCCGTGAGGGCGGCATCGTCGCCCAGGGCGCGGGTCCGCACCTCGTTGAAATAATCAAGCGCCTTAGAAGGATTATCGGTCAGAAACAGCTCGGCAGCCATCAGCAACACATCGGCATAGCGAATATCCACGAAGTTGCGCGGGAAGTTATGGCTGGGATCACCACCGGAACCGATATAGTCATTCAGTGCCAGGTATTTATTGTTGAAAAAGCCGGTATTCATAAATGCTTTGGTATAAGAACTCAATCGTTCATCGGCATTGTAGATGGTGACATCACGGCGCGGGTCGCCGGCTTCGAATTCGTTATACAAGCTCCAGGTTGGCTGGGCAAATGACCAACCAGGGTAAATGCGCCCGTTGTCGCCCACCGGGTTCCTGACTCCGATCCATACGCAGGAGAAGTTTCCGTTGATGTTCCAGCCGCCCCAGTCGCCCGACTTAGCTTTGTCGGAATACTGGATTTCGAGCAGCGACTCGGCATTGTTCTGGTTTTCCCAATCCCACAAATCTGCATAATCAGGCAACAGTGAATACTGGTTGCTGGTGATGATTTGTTCCAGGGCGGCCTGCACGTATGTTTTGTCGATGGTGGTGGCGCCATCCGACCAATTTCCAACACCAATCACCGGTTTGACAAAACCTTCGTGGTACAAATAGATCCGTGCAATAAGCGCTTGGGCTGCGCCTTTCGAGATGCGCCCTTTTTCGGATGCCGGTATTTCGACCGGGAGCGCAGCAACAGCTTTCAACAGGTCGCTGGCTATTTGGGTGAAGATTTCGTCGGGCGTATTTTGCGGAATGGTTTTGTAGTCTTCGACTGAAGGCAATACGTCGGTAATCAACGGCACATAGCCAAAGTGGCGAACCAGGTCCCAGTACAGATAAGCGCGCAGGAACAAGGTTTCGGCTTCTAGCCGCTCCTTCATTCCTTCGGTTTCCCAGCTTACCCCTTCTTGTTTCTGCAAATAGAGGTTGGCCCGATAAATGCCGGAATAGCAACGGTTCCACAAGTCGCTGGAGGAGTTATTCTCCGGGGTCATGACAAACATTTCCATTTCATGCCATTGGCTCATGTCGTTCACGTTTGATCCTCCACAAAAAGCATCGTCGGAAAAAATGTCGGCCATGGTGGGCGCAAATTGCCAGTTCTGCACCGAGTAGGCATCGTAAACAGCTGCTACGGCCAGTAATGCCTGATCTTCGGTTTTGTAATAGTTGGCTTCTACCTGACCGGTTTTGGGTTCCAGCTCCAGAAACGAATCAGCGCAGGAGATTCCCCCAAGCGTGAAGGCCAGGAATGAGGTTACATATAGGATATTTTTTTTCATCTTCTGTAAATTTTTAATTGACTTCCTTAAAATGTAATGTTAACTCCACCTAAAATGGTGCGTGCCTGCGGGTAGATGTTGTGGTCAATTCCGTTGCCAAACACGCCACCGCCGATTTCAGGGTCATAGCCTTTGTACTCGGTGAATGTCAACAAGTTCTCTGCGGACACAAAGAAACGCAGCTTGTTAATATTCAGCGAATTGAGCACCGTCTTCGGCAGACTGTAGCCCAGGGTGATATTCCGTAACCGGACGAAGCTGGCATCGTGTACAAAGAAGTCGCTCACGGTTTTCATGTTTTGATTATCGTCCACAAAAGTCACGCGCGGATAGTAGTTTGAAGTGCCGGGGCCTGTCCAACGGTTGAGCCAGTCGGCGCGGTAGTTGGTGCCGTTCATGTCGTAACGGCGGGTGGCATCATACACTTCCTGCCCCAGAGCGGCGTACACAAACATATTGAAGTCGAAGCCTTCATATTCCAGATTCAGGCTTAAACCACCGGTAAAGTCGGGATAGGGAGAACCCATTTCAACGCGGTCGGCATCGGTAATGGTGCCGTCCCCGTTTGCATCGATAAACTTGATATCGCCCGGTTTGGCATTGGGCTGAATTTTTCCGCCAGCAGTACTCACGTAAGCGTTAATCTCATCTACCGTTTGGAAGATGCCGTCGGTTTTTACGCCGTAGAACACGCCCATGGGAGTGCCCACTTCGGCAAAAAGAACCCCGGCTTGCCCAAAACCGCCGTCACCACCTTGCAGGCGTTTTTCGGCGTTCTGAATGTCGAGCACTTCATTTTTGTTGAAAGCGCCGTTGATGGAGCCACTGAAGTACAATTTACCGAATTGTTTTTTATAGCTGAAATCAGCTTCAAAACCGGAGTTACGCACCTCTCCGCCATTGATGGTTGGAGCTGAGTTGCCCACCAACATTGGTACAGGAGCAGTTACCAACCAGTCTTTGGTAGTCTTGACGTAATAATCGAGGGTTACCCGCAAGCTGCTTCCAAAGGTGGTCAAATCGATCCCAACGTTGGTTTGTTCCGACGTTTCCCATTTTAAGGAAGGGTTGGCAATCCGGGTGGGTTGCGTACCGTTGTACTGGGTCTTATCCACGCCAAAATAGTAGATGTTTTGGTTTCCAATAATGGAGGTGTAGCCAAAATCTCCGATTTCTTCATTTCCGTTTTGTCCCCAGCTGGCACGGATCTTCAGCAAATCAAAGGTGTTGGACAGACTGCTCATAAAATTTTCGCGCGAAATAACCCAGCCGGCAGCTACCGAAGGGAAATAACCATATTTGTTTTCGGAACCAAAGCGGGAAGAACCATCGCGACGGAGCGTTGCCGTTAACATGTAGCGGTCTTTCAGGTCGTAGTTGATACGGCCAAAGATAGAGGCCACAGTATGTTCCGAGAATCCGCCGCCTGCGTTGGCGCTTTCCGGATCCGTAGCGTTGTCGATATACGCGTGTTCGAAATCATCGAAAATCACATCCGATTTCTCCCCGGAAAGGTTTTCCCAGAGGTTTTTCAGAGCAGTTGTACCAGCCATGACGGTGAAATGGTGCTCATCGATGGTTTTATCGTAGGTCAGCACATTTTCGAAGTTCCAGTTGGTATATTGATTGACGGATTTGGAAGCCCGGTCGGTAATGGTAAAGTGCATGGCATCCAGATAATAGAAGGGGGTATAGTTGCGGTTAGTCACGTAAGCCATCTCGCCGCTGAAGGTCGATTTAAAGGTCAACCCTTTTAGAGAAGGATCGATTTTGCCGAAATCGACTTCAGCAAAAAGCCCGCCCACCAGCTTACTGGTCCGCGTTTGCGAATTGAGGTTGCTTAACAAGGCCACCGGGTTGGTGATTTCCTGTAACCCTATTCCAAATTGCTCGGGAGTAGCCCATGAGCCGTCTTCGTTGGTCACCGGCACAATGGGGGGCATGTTTACCGCTTGCGAGAGGCCCGTCCCAAAATGGGTATTGGTTTCAATGCCTTTATTGGTGATGTATGCCATGTTCAGATTCGACCCAACTTTCAGGAAGCCAAATTCGCCTACTGTATTCAGACGGTAGCCGAATTTTTCGAACTGCGATTTCCCTTTGGCCACAATCCCATCCTGTTGAAAATAGTTGATGGATGATGAATAGCTGATTTTATCACTCCCGCCATTCAACGAGATGGCATGATTCTGCTTGGGAGCGTCGTAGTTGAACATTTCATCCTGCCAATCGGTAGTCGTTTTGTAATTGGCCATGTCGGCTGCGGAGAATTTGGGACCTTGTCCGCCGTTGATAGCGGCTTCATTGGTCAGCATCATATACTCCTGGCTATTCAGCAAGCGAAGTTTTCGCCAGGGATTTTGCACGCCGTAATAACCATCATACGAAATCTCCATTTTCGTGTCTTTCCGGCCACTTTTTGTGGTAATCAGAATAACACCGTTGGCGCCTCGGGCCCCGTAAATAGCGCTCGAAGCGGCGTCTTTCAATACTTCAATGGATTCAACATCGTTGGAGTTCAGGAAGTCGATACCGGCCCCGCTCATCGGTAAGCCGTCCACAATGTATAACGGCTCGGCATTTCCGTTGGTCCCGATACCGCGGATACGGATGGAAACCTGATCGCCGGGTTGCCCGGAATTGTTGGAGATGACCACACCGGCTGTTTTTCCCTGCAAGGCTTGAGTCACCCGCATGTCCGAAGTTTTTGTCAGCTCCTCACCACCCACTTTACTGATGGCGCCGGTCACCAAACTTTTCTTTTGGGTACCATAGCCCACCACTACGACTTCGTCCACATCAAATGCTTCACTCTCCAGGATCACATTTAAGGTAGTTTGTCCGTTCACTTTCACCAACTGCTTCTTCATTCCAATGTAGGAAATCTCCAGCGTAGCATCGGCGGGCACTTTTAAGGTGTAAAGACCATCAAAATTGGTAATTGTACCGGTAGTAGTTCCTTGAATAACTACCGAAACCCCCGGTAGAGGCTGTCCGTCTTCTTTGGAACTTACAATCCCGGAAACAGATATTTCCTGGGCGTAAAGGCTGATGCCAAAGAATGAACAAAACAAGAATAATAGCAATCTTTTCATAATTTTTAACGTTTTTTAGATCTTGTTAAAGTTTAATCCGAGACCAAAAATCAGGCATACATATTAAACCAACAAGAAAAGCAATACGTCATTAATACTACAATAGAACTAAAAAGACTACTACAATACTACTACATCTCACAATACTAAAAACTGATATACAGATCTATATGTGATTTCTAATTTTAACTTTGGATACATCAAAAACTGTTATGCTGTACAACAGACCACTTAAATATTGGAAATAAAGGTGCTCAAATTGGCATCGCGGTCCATGGCAAGCTTTTTCCGTAAACGATAACGGGAAATTTCGACCCCCCGTTGGGAGATGTTTAACAGGGCGGCAATTTCTTTGGATGAGATATTCATTTTAATGTAGGCACACAGTTTTTGTTCGCGTGGTGTCAGGCTTGGATACTTTTCGGCCAACCTTTTAAAAAATTCCTCGTGTACCTCATCAAAGTAAGTTTCAAAAAGCTCTTTCTGGCGTTTGTCGTCAAATTCCCTATCAATCCGGTTAATAATCAACGTGATCTTGGATTTGACGGAGCTATCATTGGTTTGCTCCTGAAGCCCTTTTAATTCAGACTTCAATTTTCCAAAAAATTTATTCTTCTGGACGATATTCATCGTTTGGTTGGCCAGCTCTTTATCCAGGTGGATCATCTTACCGTGAAGTTGTTCATTCCTCAGTTTAATGATCTCCTTCTCGGAGATCAGCGCCTCACGCTGGTATTGCTGCACTTTCCGGCGATACTCCTGCAAGTGTTTTAACCGCTCTCTCCGGCGCGAAATATGCATACGAAGCAAGATGAACCAAACCAGAAAGCCAATAAAACACACCGTCAACAACGAATAAGCGATATACGCCAGGGTTGACCGGAACCAGGGAGGACGAATATAAAATGAAAAGGAGGCTACATTGCTTTCGGACGAGAAAGGACCGATGGCCCTCACCCGAAACGTATAAAAACCTTCGCGCAGGTTCATAAACTCACAGCCCGACTCATCGGACCAGGCTGACCAGCCCGAGCTGTAATTTTCAAGCAAATAACTGTACCTGATCTTCCTGATGTTCTTATAATCCGGACTGGAATAGGTAAACTTCAGGTTGTTGCCCTTATATTCATAGGTAGGAAGGGCTTCCTCCATTCCTGTTGGCAGCGAGGTTGGATACAGCACCCCGCCATCATTCAGATTGACGACTTCTCGAATATAAGTTCTGAACGAAGTGTCCGACAACGACTGATAAGCCGGAGAATAATGCGCCAGGCCATCTTCCAGTGCAATAAAAGTGTTTTGGCGGTCCACCACATGAATATGCTGAAAGCCGGCAATTATCCGTCCGGCCAACTTTTCAAACGGCGCCATCATTTTTGTGTAGGTGCCATCTTCCTGAAACCGAAGCACTCCGGGCACTCCGCCGGCCGTAAACCAAATATCGAAATACTGGTCTTCGCGGATGTAATCAATTTCGGGCTGTTGGCCGAAAATATTGTTGTAATACGCCGATCGTTCAAACCGGGCTGTATTTTCATTGAACTCATAAATGCCATCCGGACTGGTAAAAAGAATGTTTTCCCCAATTGTCATCAAATTGATAAAAATATCAGATGGCAAGCCGTTTTTTGAATTGAAATAATCATAGCTGGTCACGCTGTCCAGGCTTTGGTTCAGGTTGATCCTGAAAACCCCTTTAAAACCATGGCTCATCCATATTTGGCCGTTCCGATCCTGTGCCATCAGTTTAGACGACTCGCTGAAACCCTTTACCGGGGCAACCAGTTCCCAGGAGTTGCCGGCCCTGTTTTTCCGGAACAGGGTTAACCCGCTGTAGTTCCCGCCAATCAAGCAGTTCGGATTCTGATTGGGCTCGATGAAGGTCCACGCACCTTTTTCTTCCGAAATCTGGTAGGCTGTTTCTCCTTCAATCACAAACGCTCCGTTATCGTGCCCGCACAGCATCACCCCCTGATGAACACCCAGGTACCAAATCTGCCCGACGGTTTTGGGGATCAGACGGAATCCTTCGTCCTGAATGCTCACCTGCTCGGGCCAGTCCTTCACAAACAATCCGTTATTGGTTCCAACGTACAATTTGCCGTTGTACACCAGCGACGAATACGCCGCCCCAAGCCCTTCCGGATGATACATATACGTAAAGGGCGAACTCACATCCATGAAATCGATTCCGTTGTCGAGGCCCAGCCACAGGTTATCATCGGCATCGGCGCCAATGCTTAGGATGGTATTGTTTTGTAATCCTTTCTTTTTATTGACATGCTGGATGATTTTCCCGTTTTCATCGGTAATAATCAATCCGTTCTGAACAGTCCCGAATGCATAGGCGCCTTTGAATTTCCGCGCGGAAAAGATTTCGTTCTCCTTCAGAAACTCGTTCGCCTCACCTTGCCAGGGTATAAGCTCCTGTCCATTATAGGTATAAACGCCATCGTTGTCGGTAGCAATCAGCACGTGGAGTCCGCTTACGGGCAATACCGCCCAAACCTCCCTTCCTTTAAGACCTTCCAAACCTCTGGGTTGATAAAACCGCCCCTGGCTGTATTCTTTCATGCCCTCCACTTCATCCTGAACCCATAAGCGGTCGTTCACATAAAATGAAAAACGCAGTTTGTTTTTCAGCGGCACTTGGTAAATGCGGTTATTCTGGTAAATAAAGAGATGCGTATAAGATTGAAAGACCACACCAAATCCGGTTAAGTGTATGCGCCAAATTTCCTCGAAATTGCGTTCCTCGGGAGCTACCAGCTCCAACAGTGAATGATACTGCAATCTGCCGGTGCTGTCGGGTTCCATATACCCGAAGTCGTTTTGCTGACCTACATAAATCCGGTCATTTTCATCAACTTTTACCGAACGGATGATGGAACGGTTAGGTAAGCTGTAGAGCTGCCAGTGAGCGCCGTCAAACTCCAGCAGCCCGTCATTGTTGGCAAAATACATGAAATTTTTGCTGTTTCGCTCTATTTGCCAGCTTTGGGCGCTGGCGTGGTATTCGCCCTTCGGAAAGTTGTGAATGGCAGGAATGCCAATATCTTTCAGCTGACCAAACGAACCCAGCTGAAAGAGCAGAAAAAAAGCCAGCAGAATATTTTTACTCAACTTGACGCGCATCTTCCAAAGATAGGCAAATTCATACTTTTTGCATCAGGCGTCGTTCAAAATCCAGGCAGTGCACTATTTTTGCCCTGAAATTAATTTCTCATTTTATGAAAACCGGATTGATTGGGGCCATGCGCGAAGAAATCCTGCTGCTAAAGCACGATATTGAAAACATGAAAATTGACCAGCTTGGTTCGCGCGAATTTTACAGCGGGACCATTGGCGGGAAAGAAGTGGTCATGTGCCTGTCGGGCTGGGGAAAGGTCGCCGCAGCCTCAACGGCAACCAGCCTGATCAATCTATACGGTGTTGACCAGCTCGTATTTATCGGCCTGGCCGGCTCCATGCAGCCCCATCTGCACATTGGCGACATTGTGGTGGCCGATCGCCTCATTCAGCACGATGTGGACCTTTCGCTGCTGGATGGCTTTCAGGATGTGGATCCCCCGTTTTGGAAATCGTTCCATTTCGAGGTTTTGCCCGATGCCGGCAAACGGGCGCTGGACGCCGTGAAGCAATTCACCGTCAACCTGAAAGAAAAAAAGTACCCCGGCATCAGCAACACGTACCAGCCCCAAATTTACACCGGCGCCATTGGCACCGGCGATCAGTTTGTGGCCTCGCCCGAAGGTAAAACCCGCATCAGCGAACGCTTCCCCGAAGTATTGTGCACCGAAATGGAAGGCGCCGCCATTGCCCAGGTAGCTGCCGATTATCAGTTGCCCTGCTCGGTCATCCGCATCATTTCCGATAAAGCCGATGAAAATGCCCACCAGGCTTTTGCCAAATTCCTGTTTGAAAATATCAGCCGCATCTCGGTGGAGATTGCCCGCCTGATGTTCGTTTAAAATGAAAAGGTGAGTCCCAGCCGCCAGGTTTGTCCTTTTCCGAAGTAAACCTGGTTGTTCAGAAATTGCTCTTCGTTACTGTAGTTGGTAAAAATTTGGTCGATAAATTCGTTGTTCAACAGGTTTTGAACATCAACTGAAAAATGCACGGTACGCTGCTTTTTTAACTCTCTGAAGAAGCTTGCTCCGGCTCCAATCCGGTCGTACCACTCCAGCTTTAGCTGTTCGGGCAAATTGACGCCGGGCTCATCAAAATCGTGCAGTAACAGCGGAGCATACCGGTTCAAAGCCCTGTAATAATTCACATTTACAAGGAAACCCTTCGCCAGGCGCATTTCATTTTTCACATAAAAACTGAGCTGGGGCGCATTGGGCACAAAATAACCCGAAACGGGCATGTCCCGTTCGCCGGTCATCTCCTGGCTGGAGCTGTAGATTCTTGCTTTGGCATCCGACTGGTACGTCCACTTTCCCCACGAGGCGTTGGCCGTCAGGCTAAACCGGCGGAGATAGGCTGCCTGGCTGCTCAGTTCGGCGCCGTAATGCAGTTGGTCTGCATCGTAGATCCAGGCGAACTGTTCATCATCATTCAGAAAAGATTGTTGCAACCAGCCTTGGTCTTGCAGGTACATAACATACGTTCCTGCCGACAAGTACACTTTGCCTCCGGAAATGACCCATGCCAACCCGGAATGATACAGGTTTCCCGGATCCGCATCGCGGTTTTTCCAGTTGTTGCCGGCCGGAAATACCGATACAAAGGAAGGAGGACTGGCCATACCGCCAAGGTTTAGCCGCAGGGAATGGTGCTCATTCAACCGGTAAGTCAGGCCGGAAACCAAACGGTAGCCCAGGTAATTGGACTTACCGGAAGACTGCCGGCTGTCGCCATCAGGATAAGAAAAGTAATCATGCCGCTGAAACGTATGCAGGGAAACGGCCCCTTCGAGATACCAAAAGGCCCGGTTGCCAACTGTTTGGATTTTTCCCGACATCCCCGATTGACGGATCGCAGCCTCATAGTCGAATGAAACTTTGTCTGCATCCCTCAACTTGGGGAAGAAGCCTGCCTGAAGCCAATTTTGGGTAGCCACACCTTCCGGAAAATTGACATTGCCGAGCGTGCGAAAACCATCCGCGCCCCACGAATCCATGACCACGCCAAAATGTTTCCCCCGGTGATACATAGCGTCGAAACCGGCAAAAAATCGTGTCCGCTTGTCGAAATCATGAATTAGTTGCGTTTGCCAGCCCACCCGGTTCGACTGCGTTGCCCTCCCTAACAGCGACAGTCCGTCCTGCTCCGAATTAATAAACTGCCCGCCTTCATCACTTACACGCTGGTCGCCAAGCTCAGGAACAGCTTCACCCGAGTTCCAGGAGTAAATGAAATCGAACGGCACCAGGGCACGCTCATCCCGTGGCAAACCCAAAGCCGACAACCCATTTACTGATCCGGCGGGAAAACTTTCTACCGAGTTCTCCAATTCGCCGTAGAGTTGTGTAACCAGCCGCGTGTTTACCCGCATGTGCCAGTGATGCGTGAGCATGGCCAGCGGGTTTACCCCAAACGATTGGTCCCAGCTCACCGGTTCATCATTCCGGAATCCCCAGGCATTATTGTATTCAAAACCTTGTTGTCCGTACACCGAAACCAGGTCGGGCTGGTTGCGTTGATCAGCTTGCCAACTTTTCGCGGCGACCGTAAAAAACAAGCTGTGCATATGGTTTATTTCGCTGATCAGGTTGAAATACAATCCGTAGGACTCATAGCCGCTTTGGTCGGCAAAGCCATCCCCCGCGGTCCGGTCGATTTTCAGCACAGCCGCCAGCTTATTTTTTCCTTTACCGGTGTGAAGGGTGCCCGATGTTTTCAGGTAGTTGCCCTGTCCGTAGTTACCAGAAACCGACACCCCAAACCGATTGTTGGGCATCAGCGGGAGCAGGTTGATCAGTCCGCCATAGCCCAACTGGCTTTGCTTGCCCGATGCCGGCCCAACCGTAAATTGAAGTTCACCGGCCCAGTCAGACAAACCCGTATAAAGCGGGCTGTTCATGGCTCCGGTTTCGGGATTGTTCAACCGGATACCGTTAAAAACGACACTGGTCTGTCCGGGGCCGAACCCCCGAAAGCCCAGTTCGGATTGGCCATAACCACCTCCATTTTCCTGCAGGCAGGCAGATGGCTCAACCATCAGCAGTTCGTTGAAATCAGAAGAGCCGGATTGATCCATTAGCGCCGAGAGCCGGATATTTTTCGTTTCCAGCGGGTGCTGATCCACATTTACAAAAGCCGCTATATTGCGCTGTTCCGGGCGGCCAAAAGCCTTGGGCGCCAACCGTACCGCACCCATCGGGGTAAGGATGCCATCGAAAAGTGACACATTGTAGTACTCGCTGTAAATTCCCGGATGAATGGCTTCAACCTGGTAAAACCCGGCAGGCAGTCGTAGTGTGAAGTTCCCGTTCCGGTCGGTCACCGTGTTCACCCCGGTCCCGCGCACCTGTACGATGGCCTTCTCCAGGGGCTCAGCAAACTCTTCGTCCGTAACTTGTCCGGTCACTAAGGCCTGAGCCGAAGCATCAACCCACACACCGGTTATCAGCAGGAGGGCACCCCAAATCATTTTGACAAACAGTCCAGGATGTAGTTTTGCCTTTGGCCGGACAGGCATTTTCAGATCAATTCTTCCCTTCATTTCCCGATAATTAACAAGTTACCTAATGAACGCAAAATGTATCATAAGAAGTATAAGAACAACAAAGATAAGCTGATTTTGCTTTTTCGAATTGCAGTGTTTTTTGGCACGATAGTTGCTTAAATCAAAATAACAATCTGCCCCAAAGCCAAGAACAGAAAACAGAATTTTACGCAGATGTTTTTTCATACAAGAGAGAAAAGGTAAAAAGCAGCCGGGACGCCGGTTGCTTTTTTTGCACCCAGACGTTTGTACTCTTCCTTCAACCATTCCCCATTTACCGCCAGAAAACCATTACCCTTCCCATTTTTAAATTTGGACCAATTATTCCCCCTAAAAAGAACACTTGAACAGGTTTTTCCCGTATAATTTTTAGTAGATCAATCTCCCTTTTAGGAATTTGTTAGCGTTTCAACCTTAAAAAAGTGAACATTATGGAAAAAGAAATGGGCGTTTGGCTGGATAGCGAAAAGGCTTTTTTGATTTCATTCAATGATGGAGGGGAATCAATTCAAAAAATTGAATCAGAAGTGGAACACCGGGTGCGTTTCCCGGGTGAAAAGAAAGAATTCCACCGCTTGGGAGGCATCGTAGCCAACACAGACAAAGTTCAAACAGAACGAAAAAAACATCAATTGTCCGAATATTTCAACCGCGTCATTCATGACATTAAGGATGCGGATAAAATATTTCTGTTTGGCCCGTCGGTAACCAAAGAATGGCTGGAAAAAGAGATCAAAAAAGACCATCAGTTGAGCAGCAAATTAATCGGGATTGAAAATGCGGATGTGATTACGGAAAGGCAAATGATTGCCCGGACTAAAGAATTTTTCCACGAATACGAACTGGCGCGGAGAAAGAAGAAATAGAAATACGTTGAATAAGGGGCATGTGAAAGCGGGGCGAAGGCACAAAAAACATCCGGCCCGCTTTTTCGCGTTTTTCGGATTAACCGGAAATCGGTAACTTCGCAGCAAATTAAAAATCAAGCAACATGTTTTCAGGAATTGTTGAAGAATACGGCGTGGTGAAAGCCATCGAACGCGAACAGGAGAATTACCATTTCACCCTGACCTGTTCGTTTGTGGATGAACTAAAAATCGACCAAAGCTTGTCACACAACGGGGTATGCCTCACGGTGGTAAAGATTGACAAAGAGGCCAAAACCTACACGGTAACGGCCATTAAGGAAACCATCCTAAAAACCAACCTGGGCTTTTGGGAAGTTGGCTCGAAGGTAAACCTGGAACGCAGCATGATGATGAACGGACGGTTGGACGGGCACATTGTACAGGGGCATGTGGACCAAACAGCTGTGTGTGCCAAAGTGGAAGAAGCCGAGGGCAGCTGGTACTTCACCTTCGAATATGAGTTTGATATTGCTAAAGCCCGACAAGGCTACATGACGGTCGAAAAAGGTTCGGTTACCGTAAACGGTGTAAGTCTGACGGTGGTCAACTCCAAAGACAACTCGTTCCAGGTGGCCATTATTCCTTACACCTATCAGGAAACAAATTTTCACACGTTTCAGGTAGGGACGGTTGTCAACCTCGAATTTGACATTATCGGAAAATATCTCAGCAAATTAGCCACCTATAACGCATAAAAAACCGGGCCGTCGCCCGGTTTTTTCCATACCTATTGTTCTGATTGCTACGAGTGAAAAACCAGAAACGGTGTTTTCACATGAAATACCATTTTACGGGCTATGCTCGGGTTAAATATCCGCGTAATCATGTTCCGTTTGTGCGTGGTCAACGAAAGAATATCAATACTGTTTTGCTCGATGTACTTTTCCAGTTCAGCCAGAATGTCATTTCCATGTACAATAACACATTCAATCTGGGCATCGGTATAGTTCTTCTTCAGCAGGTTCCCCATACTTTCCAGTTTGGCCTCGTCCCACTCTTTATCGTCGGTAGCGCCAATGTGCAGGCAATATAATTTGGCATCGAACGGCTTCAGCAAGCCCAGCAATTTATCGATCGACTGAAAGTCTTTGTCATCGAAGTTAGTGGCATACACTACTTTTTTCATCGAAGCCAGATTCAGCAACGGTGCTTTCTCCGGAATGACCAGTACCGGTACATTCGATTTGTAAATCACTCCTGCAGTTGTGCTGCCCATGATATCAGGGGTATCTTCATCCGGGCCTTTAATGCCCATCACAATCAGCCGGGGCGGGTGCTGATCCGCATAAAACAGGATATCATCTTCGGGGTAGCCCATCTTAATAATGTGCTCCGACTTGATGGCTTTCCAGTTGTTCGGCCCGATATAATCGGTCAGTTTTCCGAGGAAAGTGGAAAAACGTGGATTGGCCAGCTCTTCCTGCTCTTTTAAGTGTTCGTACAGGCCCGAGTTGAAGGCAACCACATCGGAATAAGGCATGGAAAAAAAGTCGGGTTGCGGAATGACGTGGTAAAACAGCAATTTCGATTTTAACTTTTGAGCGATTTCAAAAGCCATCAAAGCCGCTTTAAAGGAATAGTTGGAAAAATCAACCGGCACCAAAACCGTATTCTCGGATTTTTGCTTTTCCTTGGTCACCTTTCCCAGCATCTGATCCAAAATAGGATAGGCTTTTTTCACATCTTTTTCATAAATGCGCACCTTTACGCCGGTAGCCACAGCTCCCTGAATGAGGTTGACATTTTCGAGGGTGCATTCGATGCCTTCAGCCTCCAAAAGGGAACGCAGGATCTCTGCTTTTGAATAAGGCAACAAGGCAATGGTAATCAATTTTTCTTCCATGACTTTTTGCTTTTGATGAACGTTTCTCTATTCATTATTTCGAAAATGATAAGAATTTAGTTTCAGGGAAGAGCGATTTTCTTATGTGAAATGTTTTTTAAGTTACTTTGCCCGCGTATTTTGAACCGATTGGGAAATTAGCCGTTTATGAGAAAGAAGAAATCATTCAAAAATGGTTATCTTCTGGGAGTAGAAAAAAGACCGGCAAATCGGGATATTTGCGAACATCAGGAAATAAAAACAATCCTATTTTTGAACCATGAAAAAAACGGCATTGATAACAGGTTCGGCCAAACGGGTAGGCCGCGAGATGGCAGAACACCTGGCAGCCCAGGGATGGTGCCTGGCCCTGCACTACAACAATTCGGGCAAAGCAGCCGGAAAACTGCAACACGATTTGCGAAGTCATTTTCCCGATCAGGAGTTTGTGTTGTTCCAGTCGAACCTGCAAAACCCCTTCGCAGTGGAAAGCCTTATTCCTGAGGTGGTGCGCGTGTTCGGGCAACTCGACCTGCTAATCAACAATGCCTCGGTATTCGAAGCTTCGCACATCCGCGAAACACATTTCGACCTACTCGACCGGGAGATGATGATCAACTACCGGGCGCCGTTTCTACTGATGCGCGATTTTGCCCGCCTGGTTGGCGAAGGAGTCATCATCAACATGGTGGACACCCGAATCACCAGCAGCAAATCGGACCATGCCGCCTACAGCCTGTCGAAAAAAGCACTTTGGGAACTCACCAAAATGGGCGCCCTCGAATTTGCCCCGGAGATCCGGGTCAACGCCATTGCCCCCGGAGTTACCCTGCCACCCGAAGACCGTGATGAAAGCTATTTGTGGAACCTGGCCAAAAAAATCCCTATGAAAAAGCCCGGCGGCGTTGGCCCCATCCTGAAAAGCCTGGATTATATCCTGGAGAACGACCATCTTACCGGACAGCTTTTATTTTGCGATGGCGGCGAAAACCTGGGCATAACCCTCTAATCAACAAGAAATGGCTAAAATTCGTGTAAAAAACCTGTTATTGCGCACCTACATCGGTTTTAATCCCGAAGAACTGATCAACAAGCAGGACGTGATCATTAACCTTGAAATTGAGGCGATTATTCCCGAAGAAGCACTACTGGCAGACGAGCCGGACGGAATATACAACTATAAAACCATCACCAAAAAAATCATTGCCTATGTGCAGGAAGGTCATTTCAAACTGCTCGAAGTACTCACCCAAAACCTGCTGAATATGATTATGGAGGATGAACGGGTGGTTTGGGCCAAGGTAGAAGTGGACAAGCCCCACGCCCTGCGCTTTGCCGAGTCGGTTTCGTTTGAGATGGAGGCTCACCGATAAGACGGCGCCATGAACGCTAAACCGATGAACACCTGCATAATCGGCATTGGGTCGAACATAGATCCCGAAATCAACATTGCCCGTTTGCTGGATATCCTGAAGACAGAATCCAGCCTGCTGAAAGTTTCCTCGCTGGTAACAACCAAGCCCATCGGAATCACCAACCAACCCGACTTTGTCAATGGCGCAGCTAAGCTGGAGACCGAATTCTCGATGGACGAATTCCGCCAATACCTGAAAAAGCTGGAAGATCGTCTGGGGCGCGACCGCAGCCAGCCCAAATTCGGCCCCCGAACCATTGATCTGGATATTGTCGTTTGGAATGGCCAAATCATTGACGAAGATTACCACACGCGCGACTTTCTGCGTGCCGCTGTTGCCGAACTGGGCTTCGCCTCCACCGATTAAAGACCTTTCCTTTAACACGTCCACCCGCGTTGAAACCTGACATTCCTAAGTATTTTCGCCTGTTTCATGCTGTATATTTGGGCATGAATTTACCTTTTGCAGAAAACTACCGGATAAAAATGGTAGAACCCATCTACCGAAGTACGCGCGAAGAACGTGAACGATGGATTGCCGAAGCCGGCTACAATGTATTCAACTTGCGCAGCGATCAGGTTTACATCGATCTGCTGACCGACAGCGGCACCGGCGCCATGAGCGACCAACAATGGGCCGCGCTGATGACCGGCGACGAAAGTTACGCCGGGTCATCCTCCTATTATTATCTGAAAGAAAAGGTGACGGAACTTTTCGGCTTCGATTATTTTTTGCCGGTCCACCAGGGGCGTGCAGCCGAGAATGTGCTGTTTTCGGTCTTGCTGAAAGAGGGCGATGTGGTTCCCGGCAATGCGCATTTCGACACCACCAAAGGGCACATCGAGTTCCGCAAGGCACAAGCTATCGACTGCACTATTGACGAAGCTTCCGACACCGAAAGCCAACATCCGTTCAAAGGGAATATCGACCTCAACAAGTTGCGGAACGTGCTGGAAACGTATCCAAACGAGCAAGTGCCGCTGATCATCGTAACCGTGACCTGCAACAGTGTTGGTGGGCAACCGGTTTCGATGGAAAACCTGCGCCAGGTAAAACAATTGGCCAGCCATTACGATGTCCCGGTTGTATTTGATTCGGCACGCTTTGCCGAAAATGCCTGGTTCATCCAGCAACGCGAACATGGCTACGAACACAAAACTATCCGCGAAATTGTGCGAGAAATGTACACCCATGCCGACGGCATGACCATGAGCAGCAAAAAGGACGGACTAGTAAACATTGGCGGCTTCCTGGCTATGCGAAGCAGCAGTTGGTTCGAAAAGGCTACCATGTTCAACATCCTGTACGAAGGGTTCATCACCTATGGCGGCATGGCTGGCCGCGACATGAATGCCCTGGCCGTGGGGCTGGAAGAAGTAACCGACCGCGACTACCTGGAATCGCGTATCCGGCAGGTACATTACCTGGGCAACAAACTGACCGAAGCCGGAATCCCGGTACAGCAGCCATTGGGCGGACATGCTGTTTTTGTGGATGCAGGCCGGTTTCTGCCCCATGTGCCCAAAGAAGAGTTTGTAGCCCAGATGCTAACCGTTGAATTGTACCTGGAAGCTGGCGTGCGCGGTGTGGAAGTTGGAGCCCTGCTGGCCGACCGCGATCCAATAACCCGGGAGAACCGGTACCCTGCTGTGGAGTTTTTGCGGCTGGCCCTGCCACGCCGTACCTACACCAACAATCACCTGGATGTGGTGGTTGCCGCGCTGAAAAACATCTACGAACGGCGCACTGAAATTAAACATGGTTTTGAGATTGTACACGAAGCCCCGGTGATGCGGCACTTTACCATGCGGCTGAAACCAATCGGGGAGTAAACCAACACATAAGGCAAAAGGCAAGGTAGCGCATATTGGTCACGACCTGTCGTGACCTTACAAGGCTTTCCCGGCTCGCGACGGTTCGGTTTTTCAGATGTTGTATAGGAGGGTGTCCAAAAAGTTTTTGGGCACTCTTTTTTTTGTTCCAAATTTTATGTTTTCTGTAATTATTGCTATATTTAAAGCATTGAACGACAGAGCAATATGGCAAATATAACATTCAAATCATACGATCAGGGACAAGGGGTTTTATTCCCTCAAAGTATTGATAGTATGATAGCAGAAGATAGTCCGGTAAGGTTGATTAACCAGATCGTTAATGAACTGGATTTATCAGGTATCGATTTCGGATATAAAGGAGGGGGATGTAGCGGATACCATCCCCGAATGCTTTTAAAAGTGCTGTTTTACGCTTATTTGAACAATGTTTATTCCTGTCGTAAAATAGCAACGCAGTTGGAACGAGACATTCATTTTATCTGGCTATCAGCCAATCAACGCCCCAATTTTCGTACGGTTAACAATTTTCGTTCACACCGGTTAAAAGACAATATCCACAAGTTATTTGTACAAGTAGTTTATATGCTTGCAGATATGGGTTATATTACCCTTAAAGAGATCTATATTGATGGTACAAAAATAGAAAGCAAAGCCAACCGTTACACGTTTGTGTGGCGTAAACCGGTAGAGAAAAACAGGGAAAAACTGGAATCAAAAATCAGGGGGATACTTTCACAAATAGACGAAGGGATCTCCCAGGACAATCAGCCGGATAATGAGCCGCCAACTCCCATTAACAGCAAAGAACTGAGAGAACGTATTAATGCCATAAACAGGGAGAATAAGAGCAGAGAGGAATTGAAACAAATCAAATCCCTTGAAGAAAAACACCTTCCAAAGTTAGAAGAATACGAAGATAAACTTGAAAAGCTTGGCACCCGAAACAGTTACAGCAAAACCGATGAAGATGCTACTTTTATGCGGATGAAAGAAGACCACATGAGAAATGGCCAGCTCAAACCTGCCTACAACCAACAAATAGGGACTGAAAACCAATTTATTACCCATTACGATTTCTTCCCTAATCCAACAGATACGCTTACACTCATGCCTTTCTTAGAAGGTTTTGAAGAAAATTATGAAGAACTTCCGGATAAAGTCTGCGCCGATTCAGGTTATGGAAGTGAAGAAAATTATAAATACATGGAAGATAATGGCATAGAAGCCTACGTAAAATACAGTTACTTCCATACAGAACAGAAACGCTCGTTTAAAAACAACCCATTCATACAAGAAAACCTGTATTACAATGCAGAACAAGATTATTTTGTATGCCCGATGGGACAGC
>NZ_JAPAAF010000021.1 GCF_025907915.1 Gaoshiqia sediminis | reverse complement strand
TGGCTTTCCCGTTTTAAGGCGTTTCGGATTTTATCCGGCGTGTAAGGCCACGGTATGCCGTTGCCGGACGGATGGTGACGAGCTTAGAAGAGCAGTTTAACATCTTCTAATAGAACGAATGGCATTTAATTCCTAAAAGCGATTTCCCGGATGAATGCGCCACAAATTGAGGCCGAATGCTGAACTGCCGGGAGCACGCAGCGGAAGCAGAACGCGGGCCTGGGTGTAACCTTTTCCGGCTTGAATTGTTTTTCACAGGGCCGGCAAGCTGAAAAATATCAGCCGAAAATGCCGGGCAGAATTGTACATTTGAAGAAATTGATCAAAAAAAAAAAACCGATCCATGCTGACACGTGAACTCATTTGGCCCAACAGCATTGTTGTGGTGGGCGCTTCGAACAACATTTCGAAACCGGGCGGCAAACTGCTCAAAAACCTGATCGACAACCATTTTGCAGGCCAGCTGATGGCCGTAAACCCGAACGAAGAACAGGTTCAGGGCATCCCGTCGTGGCCATCGGTGGACGAGCTTCCCCCGGTTGAGCTGGCGGTGCTGGCCATCCCCGCGCGTTTTTGTCCCGAAGTGGCCGAAATCCTGGCTTCCCGAAAAGGCACCAAGGGGTTTATTGTCATTTCGGCCGGTTTCAGCGAGGAAAGCGAGGAGGGGCGCAAGCTGGAAGACCAGCTGGTGGCCGTCGCCAACAAGTACAAAGCCAGCCTGATCGGGCCCAACTGCATCGGCATCATCACCCCGGCCCACGCCAGCGTGTTCACCACGCCCGTGCCCAAGCTGCACCAAATGGGCTGCGATTTTATCTCCAGTTCGGGCGCAACGGCCGTGTTCATCATGGAATCGGGCATTCCCAAAGGCTTGCACTTTGCCAGTGTGTTTTCGGTGGGCAACTCGGCCCAGGTGGGCGTGGAAGATGTGCTGGAGTTTATGGACGACGTGTTTGACCCGGAAACCAGCACGCGCGTCAAACTGTTGTATATCGAAAGTATTACCAATCCCGATAAACTGCTGAAACATGCCCGTTCGCTGATCCGCAAAGGATGCCGGATCGCAGCCATCAAAGCGGGCAGCAGCCAGGCCGGGAGCCGCGCTGCTTCGTCGCATACGGGCGCCATGGCCAGCTCCGATGCCGCAGTGGAAGCCTTGTTCCGCAAGGCGGGCATCGTACGCTGCTACGGCCGCGAAGAACTGACCACTGTGGCCAACGTGTTTATGTGCAAAGAGATGAAAGGAAAGCGCATGGCCATCATCACCCATGCCGGGGGGCCGGCCGTGATGCTCACCGACGCGTTGGAAGCCGGTGGGTTGAAGATTCCGAAAATTGAAGATTCGCCCCAAAAGCAGGCCTTAAAAGAAAAGCTGTTTCCCGGCTCATCGGTGGAAAACCCTATCGACTTTCTGGCCACGGGCAATGCCGAACAGTTGGGCGCGATCATCGATGCCTGCGACCGCGACTTCAAGGAAGTGAACGGCATGGCGGTGATTTACGGTAGTCCGGGCCTTTTCCCGGTGGGCGATGTGTACGAGGTGCTCAACAAAAAAATGCATACCTGCAAGAAACCGATCTACCCGATTTTGCCTTCGGTGCTGAACGTGAAGGACGATGTGGCGCATTTCATCCAGGCTGGCAACGTGACTTTCCCCGATGAAGTGCTGCTGGGCCGTGCGCTCAGCCGGGTGTACAACACGCCGAAACCGCACGAAGACCGTATTTATCTCGAAGGGGTGGATATCCCGGAGGTTCGCCGGATCATCGACCATGCCAAAGATGGCTACCAATCGCCCGAGGTGGTGCACCGCCTGTTTGATGCTGCCGGCATTCCGCGTGTGCAGGAGCGGGTGGCGCAAACAAAGGAAGAGGCTCTGGCATTTGCCGAAGAACTGGGCTTTCCGCTGGTGATGAAAGTGATCGGGCCGGTGCATAAAACCGATGTTGGCGGGGTGGTGCTGAACGTGCGCAGCGCCGAAACGGTGGCCAGCGAGTTTAAACGGCTGATGGCCATTCCCGAAACAACCGCCGTGCTGATGGCCGAAATGGCTTCGGGTATCGAACTGTTTATCGGCGCCAAGTACGAAGACCGCTTTGGGCACATCATCCTGTGCGGCATGGGCGGCATTCTGGTGGAGGTGCTGAAAGATGTCACCTCGGGCCTGGCGCCGCTGACCCTGTGCGAAGCCTCGTCGATGATCAAAAACCTCAAGTCGTACCAGCTCATTAAAGGCTACCGCGGACAGGAAGGGGTGAACCAGCGCAGGTTTGCCGAAATCATCGTCCGGCTGTCGAGCCTGCTGCGTTTTGCCACCGAAATCAAGGAGATGGACATCAACCCGCTACTGGGCAAAGGCGATAAAATTGTGGCCGTGGACGCCCGGATACGGATTGAGAAGTAGAGGAGAGGTTCGGCAGGAACGGCTTAACAAAATGGACAGCCGGTTGTTTATGAGGATAAACTTTTCGGATGAAGCGGTTACTCTTCAACATTCAGCGTGTATTTCAACCGTCGGCCGACGAAATGGCGGCCCTCGAAAAAGCCATACAAATTGTCCATCTGAAGAAAAACGATTTCTTTTTGAAGGAAAACGAAATTTGCAGCTCGGTCACTTTTATTGAAAAGGGGAGCATGCGCTTGTTCTATGAATCGCCCGACAAAGAGGTCTGCAACGATTTCTTTTTCGAAAATTCGCTGGTTGGTTCCCTGGCCGGTTTTCTCACGCAAAGCCCGTCGATTGTGAATATCGCTGCCATTGAACCGTGTGAGTTGCTGGTGTTCGACTATCCGGATGTCATGAAGCTGACTGAAAATTGGCCTGCCTGGCGAAAACTGGCTGACATTCTGGTGCAGGAACAGTTTGTCAGGGCCGAAAAACGCGAGGCGTCCCTCTTGCGTAATTCGCCGGAGGAGCGTTTTAAAAATTTGCTGGAAGAACATCCGAAGATTTTTAAACGGGTGCCGCTGCGCTACGTGGCGAGCTACCTGGGAATTACCCCGGAAACGTTAAGCCGCTACCGCGCCCGCTTTTTGGCTTGACCAACGGAACGGTTCTCTTTCTTTTTATAAACGGACTTCCGTGTCTTCTTTCTTGATTTGAATCAAGTGTTTTCGGTTTCGGCTTCCGTTTCTTTGTTGTGTTAAAATTTATTAGCTATGAAAACACAATCAAAAAAGGAAACCTTGTTGGTTTTAACCGATGTTATCCGGGTGTTGGTCGGCAATGCCGAAACGAAAAACACCTACGCCGTATTCGAAGAAAATGTGCCGCCGCTGGGTGGACCTCCGCCACACCGTCATCCCGATGAAGAGATCTTTTATGTGCTCCGGGGTGAATTCGAATTTATCCTGCATGATCTGCAACGTCCGTTTCGGGCCATGCCGGGCAGTGTGGTGCATGTGCCGTCGAATGCTTTGCATACCTTTAAAAATGTGGGTGGAACTGCCGGGAAGATGGTGGTGCTTTTAAGTCCGGGCGACTTGCTCGACTATTTCAGGGCCATTGGAACTCCGCTCAAAAACGAATCGGATGAGCCGGACCTGAACCAGGTACCTGACTTTTCGAAATTGGATATTCACCGGGCTTTCGAGTTGGCGCCAATCCATCAAATTGAATTTGAATTGCCCGGGATTGTCAAAAATGAAGTAAATTGACAAATCGTTTTTAACAGACCATGATTGTTGTTGACCTGATAAAAAATAACCGTGGAGAGGTTTATGCAAAGCTTAGTTACGAGCCGCAGAAAAATTACCTGCTCATGAAATGGATCGGGCCCTGCACGGAGGAAGAGGTGAAAACGGCTTCCATGCGGATGTACGAATGGCAAAAGCAGGATGGACAGCGGTTTCAATGCCGGTTTCATGTGCACGACACGAAGGAAATTGAAGGTGCCTGGGCCGGTTTGGTGGATTGGATCAGCAATTATTTTTTCCCACTGAACTACGCCTGCGGATTGCGCTTCAACATCAGTATCACTTCGCCCGATTTGTTTTCAAAACTCTCTTCGCTGGAGCTGAAAAAGAGAAGCAATTATCAGGTCACAACAATCCTCTGCGAAACGATTTCACAAGCCGAAGCCTGGCTCACCCAAAAGTATTCGGAAATGAACTGACGGTGCCGGGACAGGTGCTCCCCGCTTTCAAACAGGAAATCTTGTTTTATTTGGGCGATCTCTCACGCAACCCTTCGATGATGGTTGTCATCTCCGTGCCAGCGGATGCAGATTCGTAAGTACCCTGAGATCATTATTCATCAATTGAAATTGTACGTTATGTCTTTTATTAATAGCCAGATATATGATTATATCTTCATCGTCGGCGTTGTGCTGTTGGCAGCCTGCGATACCGATGATCCGGCAGATGTTAGCCGGGAAATGGAAATTGTGGTGCCGGTAACCACGTGTTGGGTTTCGGATTCCTTTCAACTGAAAGTTACTTTCAATGGCGAGGAAGATGAAACAGTTCCGGTTAGCTGGAGTTTGTCCGATGACAGCAAAGCCAACCTGGGACAAAACGGGGAAATCTTGCTGAAAAAGGAAGGGCAGCTGCGTTTGTTTGCGCAGTCAGGCGATCTGTCGGCCAGCTATGAATTGGAAATCAAACCCCTGCGCCTGATGTATCAGACCGCCGGAGCTGAAGTGAATGCCATCAAATCTTTCAACTGGTCGGATGGCGAAACGGAGATATTGCTGAATAATACCTGGGAATCTTCTGCTCCCCGGATTTCGCCTGACGGTTCCATGCTTGTTTTTGCCGATACCGTGGATGCATACAATAGCGACATTTTTATCTATAAGTTGGCAACGGCAGAGCGTTTTCCGGTGGCCAGCCATCCGCTTTCGGATGATCAGCCGGTCTGGAGCAGCGACTCAAAAAAAATTATTTTCCGCAGTTTCCGGGATGAGGGACTGGGCTGTATTTATGCCTATGATCTTGGCGCTTCGTCGTTGGTAAACCTGACGCCAGACCCGGTGAATGCAGCTTGGGCCAATCTGGACCCGGCCATCTCGCCCGATGGGAAAACAATGGCGTCATCCAACAATGTGAATGGCTTACACGATATTTGGCTGCACAACCTGGAAACAGGAAACCGGCAGACAGCTGTGTTTACCCTGGAGTATGACGGCGAACCTGCTTGGTCGCCCGATGGTAAAAAGCTGGTGTTCCGCAGTAATTTCAGCTACAGTCCGAGAAATGCCGATCTGGTCATTCTGGATCTGGAAACCGGGAGTATGCAACGACTGGAGATTGATGGGATTGAACGGCAACCAAGCTGGTCGCCCAACGGAAAGTATATCGCCTTTTCGCACGAGCTTGGCAATTCCCCACCGTCCATCCGGTACGTCGATGTGGAGAAACCAGGTGAATTGTGCCTGATCGGTGAGCATTACGGGTACAGTCCGGTATTTTATTGAGTTAGCGCTGAATTAAAATCTCGAAAATAATTCTGCAAACGGAGGACAAAGTCTGCGCAGGACTTGGTCCTTCTTTTTTGCGAATGTGTTGGATCGATTTTGCATACTGGAGTGCATGCGGTTGGAATTCAGTAGTTGAAAGAGGATTGATGTGGCTATTTGTGTTGCTGAAATCAGCGAAAAATATTAATTCATTATTTTTTGAAAAAATATACGGGTAGCCATTGACTTTTATCTGGCATTTTCATAAAATGCATTATCTGTGCTGATGAGTTTCAATAGTTCTCTTTTAGGTTTTGGGAAAGGGTTTTGCAGCTTGTTTGTCAGATAAAATGAATTGATAATCAAAATAAACAGGATAAGCTATGATTACAGGATTGAACTTGGTGAAAATTTTTACCGGAAGTGAACTCACCGTAAACTTATTGAGGGAGGAATTGGAAAATAATGGCATTACGTCCATCGTGAAAGATGAATTCAGTTCAGGGCTGGCTGCCGGCTTTGCTGGTGGTGTCCCTTCAGCCATCGATCTGTATATTCAGGAATCGGATGTTGCCGAGGCAGAACCCATTATTCATGATTTAGTTCGACAGGCCAAGTAGTTGGTTTTACTTGTTCCGGTTGAATATGTCCAGTGCTGCCGGGAACGGTTGCAAGGCACGTTCGAATATGCCCAGCGAATAGGCAATTGTCAACCCGTAATTGGTGATGGGGATGCCCAGTTGGCGGGCTTTCATGATCCGTGACAGCATTTCGCGGCGGTTCCACATGCATGCCCCACAATGGATAATAAGCTTGTAATCGGCAATGTTTTCCGGGAAATCACGGCCTCGGGCGTTGTCGATTTCTAATTTACCGCCCACATACTGGGTGAGCCAACGCGGAATTTTCACGGTTCCGATGTCTTCGCCAATTGGATGGTGCGAGCAGGCTTCGGCAATCAACACTTTGTCGCCGGCTTTCAGTTTGTCGATGGCCATGGCGCCGCGCACCATTTCAGCCAGGTCGCCCTGGTGGCGGGCAAACAGGATGGAGAAACTGGTCAGCGGAATTTCGGGTGGCGTGTCGGCAGCTACCTTTAAAAAGGCTTGGCTGTCGGTTACTACCAGTTTGGGCGGTTTGTTCAGCCGGTTGAGGGCTTCGCGTAATTCCCGTTCTTTCACCACCATGCAAAACGAATCGCCATCCAGCAAATCGCGGATACTTTGTACTTGCGGTAAAATCAGTCTTCCTTTGGGCGCTTCCTTATCGATGGGAACGACTAAAATAGCAGCCTCTCCCGGGCCAACCAGGTCGGCAACAATGGCCGGACGGTTGATGAAATCGTCGGGCGCCGATTTTAGAATCGCTTCGCGCAGCTCTTGAATGCCTGTTTGTTGGGTGGCTGAAGTTTTGATTACCGGAAGTTTTTCAGCCGAAAAACTGTTTGCCATGCAGGGGCGCGACTCGTACAAATCGTTTTTGTTGAACACCAAAATCACCGGGACTTCGCGTTCACGCAATTCCTGCAGAATCTTTTCCTCGAAATCGCCCCAATCCTGGCTGGTTGAAACAATGATGCCCAAATCGGTACGGTCGATCACTGCCATTGTTTTTTGGATGCGTTTTTCGCCCAGCGCGCCCACATCGTCAACACCGGCTGTGTCGATAAACAACACCGGCCCCAGCGGCAGTAGTTCCATCGGCTTTTCAACCGGGTCGGTTGTTGTACCGGCAATGTCCGAAACAATGGAAACTTCCTGTTGGGTGAGGGCGTTCAGCAACGACGATTTACCTACGTTGCGGCGTCCGAACAGACCAATGTGCAGGCGAAATGATTTGGGAGCTTTCATGAATGAATAAATTCTATGCGAAAGTAAAAAGCTTGTGCAATTATACCAATGTTTTTTGAAAAAGAAGGGTACAAAAAAAGCCGGAAGAACCGGCCTTTGCAATGTATTGTATCTTGTTGGTTATTTTTTTTCACCACAAGATTTTTTCTCAGCGCAGCATGCTTTTTTTTCTTCGGCAGTTTTCTTTTCACTGCAAGCTTCTTTCTTTTCAGCACAGCACTCTTTTTTCTTCTCTTTGTCGTCCTGGCTCACGGAGCTAACCTGTTCGGTACCGGCTTTTTCAACGTTGGCAGGAACGTTCAATGCGTAAGTAACTCCAAAAGCAAAAACAACGGCTAATACAAAAACCAACTTTTTCATAATTCTTCCAATTTTTTAGTTAATAACGTCAGCAATTTATCGAGAATAATTCTAAATAAAAATAGCGTTAACAACTATTTAGAAATTTTTCGAAATGTCGATATGTTGGCTAAAACCCTAGTTTATTAACTGTTTCGGGCAAAATTAACGCGTCAAATTCTGTTTTGGACATAAGTTCTTTTTCGAGTACTACCGACCGGATGGTTTTCTGTTGGTTCTTTGCTTCCCGGGCTAGTTGAGAACAGGTTTCGTAGCCCAGTTTGGCGATCAGGGCAGTAATGATGGCTGTTGAGCCAAGCACATGTTCCCGGCATTTATCGGTATTGGCCGTCATGCCTTTTACGCATTTGTGGTGCAAGGCAGACGCGGCATTTTCAAGTAGTTGCAGGCTTGCGAGCAGGGCATCGGCAATTGCGGGCAGAAAGGGATTAAGCTCGAGGTTGCCGCTCATGGCCGCCTGGGTGATGAGCTGGTCGTTGCTGATAACCTGCATGGAGGCTTGTATTACCGTTTCGGGAATGACCGGGTTGACTTTCCCCGGCATGATGGACGAGCCGGCCTGTACGGGCGGCAGGTTGATTTCGCCAAAACCGGCATCAGGGCCGCTGGAAAGCAGCCGTAAGTCATTCGATACTTTGATCAGGTTGGTGGCACAAGCTTTCAGAATACCGGACACTTCGACAAACACATCTGCATTTTGCGTGTTTTCCATCAGGTTTTCGGCGCGGGCCAGCGAGGTGTTGGTCAGTTCGCGCAGTCGGTCGGTGGCCCGGAAGATGAACTGGCGCGGCGCTCCCAAACCGCTGCCAATGGCCGTGCCACCCAGGTTGATTACCCGCAGGCGTTCTTCGCACTTGTAAATGCGCCAGCGGTCGCGGTTGAAGGCTTCGGCATAGGCAGCCATTTCGCGGCCCAGCGTGGTGAGCACAGCATCTTGCAATTGGGTACGGCCAATTTTTACGATGTGAGCAAACTCTTTCTCTTTTTGCTGAAAGGCTTCCTGAAGTCCCAGCACGGCCTGTTCCAGTTTTCGCAGCAAAAAAATGGCTGCCAGCTTAAGGGCAGTGGGGTAGGTGTCGTTGGTGGACTGGTGCAGGTTGATATCGTCGAGCGGCGATATCGCATCATAGTTGCCCGGTTCTTTCTCCAGGATTTGTAAAGCCCGGTTGGCAATCACTTCGTTCACGTTCATGTTGGTGGATGTGCCTGCTCCTCCCTGGAGGGCATCCACCAAAACCCAATCAGCAAGGAAACCTGATGCCATTTCGTGGCAGGCGCGTTCAATGGCACCGGCTTTTTCATCATCTTTAAAATAGCCAAGCTCACGGTTGATTTGGGCGCAGGCCAGTTTTACCCAGCCGTAGGCTTTCACCAGTTCGCGATTTACTGGCCTTCCGGTCAGATTGAAGTTCTCCAGCGCCCTGGCCGTGTGAATGCCGTACAGCGCATCAGCCGGGATTTCCTTTGTTCCTATAAAATCACTTTCAGTGCGGGTTTTCATGGAGTTTCAAGTTCCAGGTTTCAAGTTCTAGGTTTCAAGTTCCAAGTTCCAGGTTCCGGGTTTCAAGTTTCAAGTTGTCCATTGTCCATGCCTAAATATATTACCAATGACCAATGACCAATTTTTAGCAAAAAACATCCTTCTGTCCCTGTTTTACCCGGTCAACCAGTTTTCGGGCCCGGTCGCGGGGCAGGCCTTCCATTTCGGCAATGGTGTCCTCAATTAGTTTTACACCGATGCTGAAAGTTTCGGGCGATGCGTAATTGTTGAGGTATTCCATAAAGCTGGACAGGGCATTGGGGCCGCAGTGGGCTTTGATGGCGCCTGGTTTGGCCAGGTCCATAAAATCTTGTCCGGTACGCCCAAGCCGGTAGCAGCCGGTGCAAAACGAAGGGATGTAGCCCATTTGTGCCACATCGCGGATCACCTCGTCGAGTGGGCGGTGGTCGCCCAGGCTGAATTGACCGGAAGTGTCATCCTCAACTTCTTCTTCGTAACCGCCCGGGTTCGTGCGGCTGCCTGCCGAGATCTGCGAAACGCCCAGCGCAAAGGTTTCACGACGCATCTGTGCCGTTTCGCGGGTTGACATGATGATGCCGGTGTAAGGAACGGCCAGTCGAAGGATGGCCACAATCTTCCGGAATTCGAGGTCGGAAACGGCAAATGGCGGGTGCGAAGCAATGTCGGAGCCGGTGGCCGGTTCCATGCGGGGAACACTGATGGTGTGCGGGCCAACGCCAAATACGCGCTCCAGCTCGTGAATGTGCTGCATCATGGCCAGCAGTTCGAAGCGGTAGTCGAACAGTCCAAAGAGTACGCCGATACCCACATCGTCGATGCCGGCTTCCATGGCCCGGTGCAGTGAAGTAGCCCGCCAGTCGTAATTCATTTTTTTACCGCCAACATGTACTTTTTTATAGGTTTCGTGGTGGTACGTTTCCTGAAAAATTTGATATGTACCTATCTTTTCTGCCTTAAGCAGTTTGAATTCATCCACTGAAAGCGGGGCCACGTTTACATTCACGCGGCGGATTTCGGAGTCGTTGTATCGGGCTTCGTAAACCGAGCGGATGGAGTCGAGCACATATTGAAAGCCTTGTTTTGGGTACGATTCGCCGGCAACCAGCAATACACGTTTGTGCCCTTGTTTGATGAGCGCCTCGGTTTCGTGGCGGACCTCGGTCTGGTTCAGCGACCGGCGAACGATGGCTTTGTTTTTGGCCCGGAAGGCGCAATATACACACTCGTTGGCGCATAGGTTGGAAATATAAAGCGGGGCAAATAGCACCAGCCGTTTCCCGTAAATAGTGTCCTTGATGTGGTTGGCCGTCTGGAATAGCTCGTGCAGTTGCAACGGGTCGCTGATTCCGGTAAGCACGGCCACTTCCTGTAAGTCGAGGCCTTTCATTTCGCGGGCCTTGGCCAACACGTCGGTTACCTGTTCGTAGCTTGGTTTGCTGTATTTTTGAAGAATGTTGCTGATCTCTTGTTCGTTGATGAATGATGCGTTTGTTATTTCCATGATGTTTATTTTTTTGCCAATCCTGATTTTACCTGAACTCCCTCAATACTTCCCAGGCGGCCGGTCAATTTTCCCAGGTCGTCGGTTGTGCTGTCAACCACCAGCGTAATAACAGAGGTGTTGCCCTTGATGTGAGGTACGCCGGTGCGTGCCAGAATAAGATCGGCATGATTGGAAAGAATTTCGTTAACCGTTGCCGCACAGCTATTCCGGTCATCAATGATGATGCCGACAAAGCCCAGACGCTTTTTTGTATTCATGATTTTTGGTTTTTTTGCGGGTAAGGAGATCGAAAGATCGGGCAGGATTGAAATTCAATCTGAAATCATCAGTTGACAATCATCAATCCATCGTTCCCCTTGAAGTCAGCCGGTTGACCTTCCCGCAGGTTATGCGGCAAAGTTACAATTGTTTGGGCACAAAAAAGAAACAAAGTTCACCTCTTCGGGAAAATATCCGGCAGGAGGAAACTGTCATCCTGCTTTTGTTCGGGTTGAATCTGTTTCAGGAAATCGAAAACGGATTGTTTTTTTGGGTTGGTTTTTAGTTCGGCCATTTCTTTTCTGTTTCATAACGAACCACTCTTCTGGTGGTTTTCCAGTATTGCCGAAATTTGTTGTTGGATGCAATAAGCCGCTGAAATATGTATCTTTGCCGCATGAAAACAGTGCAGGAAATAGTCATGCAGCAAACCTTTTCCCGTGATGATTTGGTTGTTTTGCTGAATACCGAAGGGGAGGAGCGGACGCAATTATTCAGCGTAGCCGCAGCCCGTAAAGAGGACGTGGTTGGGCGGAAAGTTTTTTTTCGCGGGCTGATCGAGTTTTCGAATATCTGCTCGAAAGATTGCCTGTATTGCGGCATCCGAAAAAGCAATGACAAGGTGGTGCGCTATGATGCTACCGATGAGGAGATTCTGGAGGCCTGCCGCTTTGCCTGGCAAAATCGATTTGGTTCGGTCGTGCTTCAGTCCGGCGAACTTTCATCGCCGGTCTTTGTCGAGCGGGTGGACGGCTTGCTGAAAGCCATTAAAAAACTGTCGAACGGCGAACTGGGCATTACCCTTTCCTGCGGCGAGCAGAGCCGCGAAACTTACCGGCGCTGGTTCGAAAGCGGAGCACACCGCTATCTGCTCCGCATAGAAAGTTCAACGCCTGAACTGTATGCAAAAATCCACCCCAACAATGATCATCATTCGTTTGAGAAAAGGCTGAATTGCCTGAGTTTGTTGAAAGAATGCGGCTATCAGGTGGGCACGGGTGTGATGATCGGACTGCCGTTTCAAACTCTCGAAAACCTGGCCGATGATCTGCTTTTCCTGAAAAAAATAGATGTGGACATGGTTGGTATGGGGCCCTATATTGAGCATGAAGAAACACCGCTTTATGAGCATCGTTATTTACTGAAATCGAAGCAGGAACGTTTTGACCTGGCCTTGAAGATGGTGGCCGCGTTGCGCCTGCTGCTGCCGGATATCAACATTGCGGCGGCAACCGCTTTGCAGGCCATTGATCCGGCCGGACGGGAAAAAGCCCTGAAAATCGGTGCCAACGTCATTATGCCCAACCTGACGCCATGTAGTTACCGTAAGGAATATCAGCTTTACGAAGATAAGCCCTGTTTGGATGAAGACGCCGACCTGTGCAAAAATTGTTTGGAAGCCCGGATAGAGCTGGCCGGAAGCGAAATTGGTTACGGCGAATGGGGCGACTCCCGGCATTTTTTCAGCCGGGGTAATCGCCCGAAATAAAATCCAATGGCATTATCGTTGTCTTCAAAACATCCTTAGTGACAAATTGCTTTTTTAACACTGAGGTGGTTCGGTCCCGAGTATTTGATCAGGTAAATTCCCGGGGCATTTGTTGGGGCTTCCCATTCGAAGGTATGATATCCTTTGCTGAGGTTCCCTTGAAAAACAGTGGAAACCAGTTGTCCTTCCAAATTAAAAACAGATATGTTTACTGTTTCATTCGATTTCGAATAAACAGGAATCCGGGTATTGCCGGTAAACGGATTCGGATAATTCTGAAGCAGGAAACTCTGGTCGGATTGGCTGACTGTCTCTTCAACCCCGGTAGCCGTGTTCGCTTTTCCGGGGCTTCCGTTTATGCTTTGCGAGGTAAACCAGTTTGCGGCCAGGGAATTGTCTTGGTTCGGATCATTGAGACCCAACGTGTAGCCTCCTCCATTTGGTTCGGTTGGCCACGGATATTCCGATGCATAGCAAACCTGATCAACCAAATTGCTCGTATTGTCAAACAGCCGGATGCATTCACCCGCACTGCTGAACCCAAATCCAAGAGGTCCCTGAACGTCAGAAGTTTCCGGATGGATTAGTGAAAAATTAGTCGGTTCCCGGCATACAACCAAATATTCATTTGGAGCCAACACCGTATTGGGCGCAAATTTAAAACTATTGGCATCATCAGAATCTTTCAATGTCCAGTTGGTCAGGTTGATGTAGCGTGTGCTGTTGTTGTACAGTTCCACCCAATCGTCACTGTCAAATTCGTTGGCCGGATTGTACATGATTTCATTGATCACAACCGTTCCGGATTGATCATCTTCCTCGAAAACAGCAGTCAGGCTCATATCGGTTTCCATAGAAACCTGTATTTTGGGTTCGGTTGACTGCAAGTCGCCTTCCCATCTGACAAACTTGTAACCGGCAGGGGCAAGGGCTGTCAATTCAATCGGTATTTGGTTGAAATATATGCCATCCCAGGGGAACTCGTTGATGGTGATGGTATTTAGATAGATGTAAGCGTCATCGCAACCGGTTATGTTTAAGTTGACTATTTGAGTATCTGCTATAGCAAACTGCTCCAGCATGATTTTACGCATGGCTGAAGGTCTTTTGTCTGCAAAATTTTTAATGCCATCGACGTTATGGAGCCAAATATCATAGTCGCTTCCCCACTTTTCGGTATGTGCATCAATTTCGTCATCAATCTGATTGGCGTAATTTGTCACCAAAGGGTTTACTTTTTGCGGCAACAGCGTTGTATTCATGTGGTCCGCAAAAGTATTGATAAAGCGTTTTTTGAAGCTTTCATTTTGCATAAGTGATCTGAAAAGTAAAGTTGACCAAGCTGGGTTGGGCCAATCTGTACCGTCTGGCTTAAGAGCAATGGCAATGCTATTGGTATAAACCGATGCAGGATCCCATAACCCAAAACCTGTGTCAACATCGAAAAGTATCCACCTCCATTTACTTTGTGCAGAATTTTCTCTCCAATATTTGATGTTGTTCCCGGGCCAGTCGTCATTGTAGCTGAACAGTTCAATCACATTGTAACGGATGTAATTATCGATATCCATCTGTGTTTTCACGTACTCGTAATTGCCTTCAAAGGACATGTCGTTGTTGTAAATGAACGACATCATCTCCCGGTAATGTTCGTTTGATCCGTAAATAATTTCTGAATCAAGTTCCAGAAGGTTAATCTCATCGGAATCAATCCCGTTGTTGTCGGCCAGGAAATGTTCGTTTACTTTTTCGCGAATGTTGTGTATGCCCCAATATTCGCCATTTAGGTAAACTACGCAGGGGAAGCCGGCTTGTGCATCAAGGTTCATTTGAAGGCCAATGTTTGCGATGAAGCGATCGCGGAATAAAGTTCCCCAAAACTGGTTCTCTCCGAAATTGTCCGTGCCACCGCTACGCAGGATGATACTTTCAAATTTATCGATGGGTTTATCGTCAAAAAGTTTGCAGTTAATATTTTTATCGCCGTACTGGGACCGGGCATAGACGGCCATAGACTTTTGTGTATATCCACGGGTGTAGTTTCCAAAAATTTTCAGTCCGGCATCAATCGAAAAACCGCTCTTTCCCGATGGAAAATAGAGCTCAACATGGGCCGGCTTTTCCCAGTCCTGCCAAAAGTTTGCTCCTTTGTACGGGAAATTCGGGGACGCATTGGGCCCTTTCACGTAAATTCCGGTGTTGTAGTCCCAAAGATTATCCGGATTGGTAGAAACAAATACGATTGGAAGAGATTTGTCATATTCGGGATAATAGCTTTGAGTTATTATTTTCCCCGGAAAATAACCGTATTTGATAATCCGCGCCCGGATTGTTGTAGGTTCTGAAATTGTAATCGGATTAATGAAGAAAAGTGAATTCAGATTCGGGTCTGAACCGTCAGTGGTATAATAAATTGTATCTCCTGCATTTGCTGTTGAAAGGCTTAAAGTTACGGAATTGTTGAATATGCCACCTTCCTGCGAGAACACCGGTGTCAGATGCTCGTCAATAATAAGTGCTTGCGAAGTGTTGGCTTCCCAAGGTGTAGGATATGCAAAAATAAAAAGTTGACTGAAGTCTCCTTCCTTGTATCCTGTTGAGATGTCAATAGGGATTGGTGTGATGATTAACTCATCAATTTCTTGACCGTTTGCGTTGAAAATGAACAGACTGTCTCCGTGTGCATCGAGTTTAAAGTTAGTGTGCAGGTTTGCTCCTGCCAGATTAAGAATTGGCGGAGCGACATTATCCGGATATTTATGCGTTAATGCGGATAGGAAAGGTATTGCAGTGAAATCGGATGATCCGGCATGATTATTATGGACCTGTACAGCCAACACGTTGGCGCCTGTTTGTAACAGTTCTGCAAAATTTTCAATGTTGAATAATCCGGGACTAAATCCCTGGTAGATATTTGCTTCGTGATCAACTGTTGCTAATGCATCAAAGGCTGGAGCTACACCGGAGGTTCCCAGGTTGGCCCGGGCAATTTCCGTCCCATTAAGGTAGGCAACAAATCCATCGTCATAATCCATGGATAAAACCATCTGTTGAATTTCAGAAAGACCATCTATGGTGAATTCTTTTCGCATGAAGATGCTGGTAAGTGGTTGGATAATGGTTGCATCATCGTTGTCGCCGTACCCGAATCCCGATGTTCCTGTGGCCCAGGATGAGTCATCAAATTCGGGAGAATACCATCCGGAAATTTCTTGCTGAGGAACCAGATATTTCCAATCGTCTCCTTTTTTAATTAGGGATTTCCAATGGCTTGGAATGTTTTTCCTGTCTTTTCCGGATGCAAACACCACGATGATTTCTCCGCTTTGTAGCTCCATGTCCGGAAATTGCCATTGCGTAGGATTTTTGAGGTCGTCGGCCAGGAAATATTCCGAAAGGTTAATGATTTGCGAACTTGTATTGATCAATTCAATCCAGTCCGGGAATTCCCCATCTTCATCCAATAGGGTATGGGTATTAGATGACATGATCTCATTAATTTGAAGTTTCTGGGCTTGTCCGGGCAGAACGCTCAAATAAAAAAATATAGCTGACAGGAGTAGAAGTTTATTCATCCTTTGAGATTTAGTCGTTTGTTTTAATTGTCCTGATCCAACGGATAGAATTGGTCTTCGACGTTGAAAATTTTATTTTTCTCGTAATAATAGATGATGATTTTTGCCGTGTCCCGCAGAAAATTGATGGAAACAATTTCAACCCGGTGAATATTGATGCCGGTTCTTTTTCGCAAATCCTCAATAAGCGCTTGATGGTTGTTCTGGGCGATTAGCTCAATTTTTTCGTACAATACTTTTTTGGACGACTCGTGCGACAGCAGAAAGGCAAATTCCAACACCCACAGAATAACAACCAAGGCCAGATTGGCCAGGAGTACCTCGGCGTAGGGAATGTATTCGTCGGAAATTGAATTAATAACAGCCACCCCAATCAGTACGAACAAGTAGGTCATTTCCTTGATCTGAACCGGGTTGGTACGGTAGCGCAGAATGCCAAACAGGGCAAACAAACCAAAAGCAAAGCCCAGCTTTAGTTCTACCCCGGAAAGCAGATAGGCAAGCAAGAAGATCATGGTATTGATCAGCAGATACGTGAAGAGGTAATCTTTTCGCCTTGTTTTTTTATAGTAAATAAACCGAACGATGATCAATGTGACGAGCAGGTTGAACGAAAAACGGATGATCAGGTCCCAAAAACTGGCTGAATTGTAAAAGGCAACTTCGTTAAAGGCTTGATTAGCTAATATTGACAATAGGTTCATGTTCGATTTTTTTTATCTTTTGTATTTTTTCTTTGAACAGATTATTCTTAACATCGTTGTTTAGCAGGGCTATGCCCATACAGTATTTGCTGAAACTTTCCTGTTTTATCCGGTGAAGCTTAAGTAGCTGATTGAAGTGGCTCCGAAAGTGTCTGTCGTTGTTTTTTATTTCGGCGATGGCCAGGTTTAACAGTTTAACCCGCTTTGTTAAGTTATTCAGGTGCAAGTCAAAATCAATTGTGATACGCTCCGCTTTGTGTTTGTTTACCAGCGTTATGCGCTGGTATTGCGTGGTCAGGGCGTACTGCAGGTCTGCCGGATCAACGTTGGTGTTTTTTCGGATAAAATTATGGCCTTCAGCTGTTGATAACGGGAAGTCATCAAAATAGGCAATGCGTTTTTTTCGTGTAAAAGAGCGGTTGTTTTTATGCTTCAATTCCAGGAATTTATCTCCGCTGTCCAGGTATTCGCGAACCCGGATTTTATATCGATTTTTCTTTCCGTTGTGATGGTGGGTGTACATTGCGAACCCGGGAGTGTCGTAATAATCGGAAGTGTATCTGAAAATGCGGGTTTCGTTTGACTCAAGGATAACGTATTGTTTGGCCGCTTTTTCCAGAAGTTCAGGGATTAATCCGGCCTGAAAAATATATTTCTTGTCAAACCGATCCATTTGGTTGTTCTTCGGAAGTTCTGCCAGGGAAATACCATCCAACCCACTCGCTAAATCATTGATAACATTTGTTATCCTGGATTTATGTGATAATAATAGCTCCATGCGTTTGTGCTACAAGTCAAATTTATAGTCAATTCCAACAATATATCTTTTCTCCGGATTTGCGATATGAACGGTTTCATTCAAAAAGTAAGAAAGGCCAATCGAATTGCGCTTGTTGAATTTATAATCAAGTCCAACGGTGTAGCGGTTTTTCTCGATTTGCCTGGTCGTATATTGGTTTATCCGGTAAAAAAATTCATAGCTAATGGAAGGGGTTAGAGGCAATCCCTTAATGTTATATTCCAGTTTGATCCGGTTTCGGAAAAAGCTCTCCGGGATGTGGCCATCTGCCGAGCTGTTAATCCCCGTGTATTGGGTTTGCAGTCGTCCGCGGTAGCCAATTTTGAAGCGGTCAATCTTCGGTTCAAATTCAACCTCCCAGCTAAACCGATGTGAAGTGGCGTTGTATTTTTTCTTTTTTTCGTTGGAAATCCGGTAAAGAAAACTGGTTGAAAATATCTTTTTAGCGTATGAAATCTCTGTTCCAACAAATGTTGCATCCCGTTGGTTTAGGTTGTCTTTCAGTCGATTCGACAGTTCAATTGACAGGTCAAACCGTTTGGATAATTCTTTTTTGGCTTCAATTCCCGTCCAGAGTCCAAAATCGTTAGTTTGGGCATAATTAGTTAGTCCGGCCAATATGCCGATTATTGTCAGAATGACAACACGATGATAGTGATTGTGAGATAAGCAGTTCATCGTTTGCTTTTACTCATAAATAACCAAGTCATCCACAATCACGGTTGAGTGGTTGTCTTCTATAGTCACCGTTTGAGACACTGCAATTTTT
Organism: Gaoshiqia sediminis; assembly: GCF_025907915.1. Lineage (GTDB taxonomy): Bacteria > Bacteroidota > Bacteroidia > Bacteroidales > Prolixibacteraceae > Gaoshiqia > Gaoshiqia sediminis. Next base: position 49,434 of record NZ_JAPAAF010000021.1, on the reverse strand, counting down.
CCGGAGGGGGATTGCCTGTCCGGATCGTCAGACATTACATAAATCGTATAGGTGCCTTTGTTGAGATATTCAAATCGATACCAGCCATCCAAACTGGTTTCAAAATCATCGGCCGGGATGCTGTCGTTACCGTAAATAATATATACATCTATTCCCTGAGCATAGTATTCGCCCAGTTTAATGGTGTAGTCGCTATTGTAATTTTTTGCGTAAACTCGTCCCATGATGGTTGAGGTGCCACCTTCCCCCTCCTCTTTTTCACAGGCTGAAAAAATACCGATGGAGAGCATCAAGATGAATGTCATCCAAAACCGGATCTGGCGAATTTTCCAGATAAGTTTTGTGAAAGAACTCAAGTATGTCGAATGAAACAAGTTGGCGATATCGTTCATTATCTTAAGATTGGTTTATTATTACATTATTTTACAAAGGAATAAATATTTTCCGATTTCGAGCATCATGATTGGGCAAGTATAGCAAAATTGAAGATAAAATGATCACGATCATCAATAATGTGGCATCAGCTGATGTTTTGCATATTGAGCAGGGAATCTTCAGAATAGTGAAATTTTTGCAGGGAGATTGGAAGCTTCATGCTGGAGAAGCCATTTTTTTCGCCACAAACCACCTGCATAGCCTACCAATTTATGGTTGCTGCCGATTACCCGGTGGCAGGGCACCAAAATGGCCAGTGGATTTTTAGAATTTGCCCCGCCAACGGCCCTGACCAATTTTTTATTTCCCAGCTGCAAGGCCAGGTCGCCATACGAAATACGGGTTCCATAAGGAATTTTACGTAGTTGCGTCCATACTTTTTGCTGAAATTCGGTGCCATGAGCACAAAGCGGCAGGTTGAACTCGTAGAGGGTTCCGGCAAAGTAAGCTTCCAGCTGTTCGATGATCTGTTCTTTCAATTCCGGGTTAAATCCAACCGTCTCGGTTTCTTTCTCGCAGAAAGTGGCCGAGCAAATCAGATCTTCCTTTGTTTCAATCAACAGGAGGCCAATCGGGGAAAAGTATGTGAATTTTTCTGTCAAAACCGATCGATTTGAGTTAACGCAAAGTTAACAAATGGGTAACATTAATCAATCTTTGGCTGACATTTTTTATGGTGCTCGGTAGCCTTGCTTTATGGATGAGCGAGAAAAACCTTTTTTCAAAAAAAAAAGCTGCCCGTTTGGACAGCTTTGCACGGGAGGAGCGACTCGAACGCCCGACACCTGGTTTTGGAGACCAGTGCTCTACCAACTGAGCTACACCCGTGTTTCAATGCGAGTGCAAATATAGTAATTCCTTCCAAACTACCTAAAAATATTTTTGCTTTCTGAGGATTTTAAATCGGTCTGGATGCTTAAATTATTGAGGCTCACAGCAGGAAATCCATGAGTTTTTTTGTCGGTTTTCCAATCCGGGCATTTAATATTTCAGGATCAGGTCAATCAGGGTATCGTCGTGTTCCATGCCCATCTTTCTGCGCAAACGGTAACGATGGTTTTCCACGCCGCGCACCGAGATTCCCAGCAGTGGGGCTATTTCTTTCGATGAGAGGTTCATGCGTAGGTAAGCACACAGTCGCAAGTCTTTCCCGGTCAAGTCGGGGTAGTCGTCCTTTATTTTCTTCAGGAATTGCTCGTGTGCTTGTTCAAAGTTCGTTTCAAACAGTTGCCAGTCGTCGTGGCTGCTGATGTTTTGTTCAATTTTATCGGTGAGGTGGAGGTAATATTTGTCGGGGTAGCGCGAGCCCAGTTGTTCTTTCTGTTCGGCCACAATCCGTTTGAGATCAAGCAAAAATTCGTTCTTTTTTAGTATGGACATGGTGGAGTTGGCCAGTTCCCGGCTTTTGTGCGCAATCTCTGCATTTAGTTTTTCGTTGCGCAGACGGATCAGTTCCTGTTCGCGTTTTTCATGCTCTGCTTGTTCTTTTCGTTGTGTTTGCCTGATTCCCAGTGCCCTTACCCCGAGAATAAGAATGACCAGCAATACCAGGTAGCCGAACCGGACCAAGCGGGTTTGGTACCATGGCGGCAAAATTTCCAGGGTCAGCAGGTAGGGTTGACTTTCGTTGTTCCAGAGATCAACCGCTTTCACCTGCAATTCATAGGTGCCTGCAGGCAGGCGGTCAAAACGGAATACCGGCGACTCGGTTTTTGGGGACCATTCGGCATCAATTCCTTTCAGCCAGGCTTGGTAGAAGATGGGCGCATCTGTGAAATGAGGAAATGAACATCGTAGTTGGATATTGTTTTTACCGTAATCAACCTTCAAGTATTTATTCTTCGGCATTAAGAATGTCGGTTCATTTCGATTGTCGAAAAGTTGAAGTTCACGCAATTGTGGCGAATGATAGCGGATGGTTTGTACTGAATCCCTGGCAGCTGCATCCAACCAGGCAATCCCGTCTTCGAGGCACAGGATTGCCCGGGTTTCCGATACGGGGTAGATATTTTCGAACCCGTCCACCAAGGCATGGTTGCTGAACACCGTGTTGGGATAGGACTGGATGATTTCTACCTTGGAAGCAGTGATCCGGCACAACACGATGCTTTCGCTGGAGATGAGCCAATAGTGGTGATTCGGCGCTTCGATGATGCGGTGGCAGGCCGCATTTTTCCCAAGTCGATCGTTTAAAAGTGTATAAGGAATGATGGTGTCGTTCAGGTCGTCGTAGGTGAATAGTTTTTCTTCCGTCGTAAAAACAATCCGGTTTTCAACTTTGAACACATGCAGTGAATGGTCTTTCCCAAAAACCGATCCTTCGCCGTAATATTTTTGATGGATGACATTTTCCCATTCATCGTCAAGCTGTAGTTGGTATATGCCGCGGTGCATGTGGCTGGCCCAGATGTTCCCGAGGTGGTCGATTTCGACGAACCGGATCAGGTCGTAAAATCCGTTGATTAAATGGCTACAACCAATTTTTCCGTTTTCTTTAGTATAGGTTACCAGGTTGGAATAGGTACATTGAATGAGCCGGTCACCGTTTTTTGCATCCTGCCGAATGGCAAAACCACCTGAATTACGTGAAATTTGGATTGCTTCGCCGTTGCTGACCGAAAAAGTGCCCGCGTTATGGCCGGCAAGCAGTTGGTTTCCGATAACCCGGCAGTCCCAAATTTGTCCTTGCGTGCCGGGGAGCATCCGGTAGGTAGTTGTAGAGTCCGAAAGATCTTTCTCAAACAGGCCTTGGTTAGTGCCCAGGTAAAGCTTTTTCTGGTAGATGGCTGCCGAATATACTGCGCCAATATTGGGAATGGTTTCGAATACGAGGCCGGTTGGTGGAGCCGACGAAACAAAATCGATCCCGCTGTCGAGCGCCAGCCAGATGTTGTTGAACGGGTCGGTGGCAATCCCAAGGACAGTGTTGTTTTGCAAACCAGTTGAAACACCGACCTGGCTGAGGAACTTTCCGTGCCGGTCAAAGATCATGATCCCGTCAACGATGGTGCCCAAAATAAGCTCGCCATTTTTAGACAGGTGGGCCCGGTTAAGTTCGTTTTCCGCAAAATAGGCTGTCCATTCCGGGTTCCATTCCCTGATCGTTTGCCCGTCCCACACAGCAATACCATGCGATGCCGTGCCGATCATAAGTTGGTTGTCCTTATAAGGCAGCAGAAACCGGATGGTTTTATCTTTAAAAAACGGATCGGAAATATACAGCTTGGGTTGGTCGTTTTCAATGGTAAAAATTCCTTGGTCTTTAACGGCGATCAGGATTTGGTTGCCCACACGGTGCATGGTGTTGGTAAAGCCAGGCAAATCAACCGGAACAATGGTGTCGTGTTTGTATATGAACAGGCGGTTGAAGGAGTGGAAATAAATTTCATTGCGCAGGGAAGTAATGTTCCAGAATTCTTCATTCTTGGAGAACAGGTGCTGGATTTTGGGATTTAGCGAATTGTAGAACAAACGGCCAGTATTGTCGCGTTTCCAGAAACCCATTTCACGATAGCCACTGGTATAAATTATACTGTCATTCTCTGTAAAAACCGCACGGATGATGGTTTCGTTGGGTAAGCGGTGCAATTGCCAGTTTGTTCCGTCAAATTCCAATAACCCGTTGTGGTTGGCAAAATACATCAAATCGTCTTTTCCCGCTGCCACACCCCAGTTTTGGCTGGCTGCCCCGTAAGCGGTTTTGCCAAAGTTTTTTATTCCGGGTACCCGGTTGGCAGCTATTCCAGTTGGCGCCAGCAGGTGAATAAGAAGCATGAAGGTGAGCACTGTTTGTGTCCCGATTTTCCCCAACATAAGCAAATTCCGGTTTTTAGTCTGCCATTAAATGGTTTCTCCGGACCGTTTTGCCCGGGTTCAATGCAAAGGAACTATTTTTTAAAAAGGAACTTGTCCACCGATCTCGATATATTTCAACAAACATGTTATAGAATATATAGTTAAAAAATCATTTCCATACAATTTTTCGTATTAGCTAAATACTTGCAGGTCAATTTTATAAAGAAATTTTTACTCTTTTTGATGAGGTAACGGTGAGGTGGAATCGCAGCTTCACGTTCGATGGAGAATCAGTGATGTAGGCAAATTTTTCACTTCCGGTTACGGTGTCTTTACATTCGTGCAAACTGATTCTAAAAATTGAACTATGAAAAAATTAACCATTCTGTTTCTACTTTTTTTATCGGTTACCCTTGTCTCCGCTCAACAAAAAAATGTTGTTACGGGTACAGTAACCGATGAGGCCAGCGGCGCTCCCATTCCGGGTGTAAGCATTGTCATTAAAGGCACAACCGTTGGGACAATCACCGATTTTGACGGTAATTATTCAATCGAAGCGGAAGGAAACCAAATTTTGGTTTTCAGCTTTGTTGGTTTAACCACCCAGGAAGTTGCCATCAGCAACCGGGCCAAAATTAATGTGTCGTTGGCCGAATCCACCGAATTTGTGGATGAAATTGTGGTGGTTGGTTATGGACAGTTGAAGGTGAAAGACCTGACTTCATCCATTGCCACCCTCAAATCGGAGGAACTGGTAAAAACCCCTGCAGGACAGGCCATGCAGGCTCTGCAAGGAAAAGTGGCCGGCGTACAAATTGTCAGCGCTGGTGCACCGGGTGGTGAACCTACTGTCCGAATCCGGGGGATTGGCTCGTTTCCTGGTAGCAGTAATTCAAGCCCTCTTTATGTTGTTGACGGGATGTATTTCGATAATATCGACTTCCTGAATCCATCCGATATTGAAACCTTGTCTGTTTTAAAGGATGCATCAGCCGCAGCAATTTACGGGGTAAGGGCTGCCAACGGGGTTGTGTTGATTACCACCAAAAAAGGATCGCTTAATTCCAAAACGACCATAACTTACGAAGGTTATTATGGCGTTCAGGTTCCACAAAATGTCATGAAAATGGCAAATGCCGAACAGTTTGTGAACTACGTGAACTAAACAGGGGATCCTGCTGATATTAGTTTTGTTGCAAATGCCATGCAGCGTTACGGCCGAAGCCGGATTAATCCGAACGTACCGGATGTAAATACTGACTGGTATGCTCAAATTATGAAATCGCATGCCACTCAGCAAAATCATTCCCTGTCTGTTCTGGGGGGCAATGACAAGACATCTTACTCTTTAGGCATGAGTTATTTTGATCAGGAAGGACTTTTGGAAGCCAAAAACTCCTACAAGAGAATGAATCTCAGAGCTTCTATCGACCACCAGGCAAACAGTTGGCTAAAAACTGGGGTTAATTTTAATGTGAGCAACGGAACGCGCTATATTGCCGACGATGCCGCCTGGTTTGAAGCTTATCATGCCGTTCCGATCCTGCCGGTATACGATCAGGAGAACTATAACTACCTTTTAGCTCAGGGACAGACAAATGCAAGTAATTATGCAAGCGCCCAGCTTTTGGGTTATCGTGGTTCTCAAAACCCTTTCTTCCCGCTGGTATACAGGGATAACAGGCAGGACATCCGGAAAGTACTCAGCGGTATTTATGCCGAGCTCGAATTAATTCCGAATAAGCTGACATTTAAAACGAATTACAACCTTTCCATGATGTTTTTGAAAGGCAGAAATGTTGGATTACCTTATTACGCGACTAATCAAACCAACAGGCTCCTATCAACTATCAGTTCATCAAGAACCACAGATGTGAACCAGTTCTGGGACAACACGTTGAACTATAGCGACACTTTTGGGGACCATAACCTGACTGCCATGGTTGGTACATCCTACCGGGATGAATGGTACGATTACCTGGGTGCTTCAGCCGAGGATATCCCGGTCAATGAAAACGCTTGGTACATTGGTCAAACCAAATCCGAAGCATCCAAAAATGCTGATGATAATGCAGAGCGTCTTCATGGTATTTCTTATTTCGGACGGGTGTCTTACAACTATAAAAACAGGTACATTGCTTATGCAACAGTGCGTGTGGAAGGAACCCAGAAATACCAGGAAACCTGGGGAACATTTCCTGCCTTTGGCCTTGGTTGGGTGGTATCGGAAGAAGACTTCTTCCCGGATGTAGATCTGATCAATTACCTTAAAATACGAGGTGGTTGGGGAAAACTTGGAAACGATAAAATTGCACGCCAGGATGGTGCCAACACAACGAACCCGGTTTTTCTGGCAATTGACGATACACAGGTAGACGGAACCAAAACAACCAGCACGTTTGGGTATTTGGGTTGGGAAACTGTAACCGGAACGAATATCGGATTAAATGCTGAAATGTTTAACAATCGTCTGAGCATTGAGGCCGATTATTTTGTACGCGATACCGAAGATGCTGCTATCCCGGTTAGCCTCAAATTACAAGCGGGCAGTGTACTTCGAAATGTAGGGATCATCCGAAACTCCGGTTTTGAAATGGTGGGCTCATGGAAAGGAAAAATCAACAACGATCTGAAATATACGGTTGGTGCGAACATATCAACACTTAAAAATGAAGTGCGCGACCTGTACGGGCAGACCTATATCGATGGAGGTCAGGCCGAATTTCGGCAAAGGTCGCAGGTTGGAGAGCCCTTGCTGTCGTTCTTTGGATACGAGGTAGCTGGTGTGTACCAGAACCAGGCTGAAATTAATTCAGATCCGGTGGCTGCGGCAAACGGCCTTATTCCCGGTGATTTCAAATTCATAGACCAACAAAGAGAAGGGGAAGAAGGGCATGGTGTAATCGATGATGATGATAAAGTTTTCCTGGGTTCATACATTCCCACCCTCACTTACGGTGGTTTTGTTGGGCTTTCCTACAAAAACTTTGAATTCTCCATGAACATCATGGGACAATCCGGCAATAAAATCCTCAACCGGAAACGGGGCGAAATTATCTGGACCAACGATACCAATTTCGATGCTGATCTGGCTACAGGTTTGTGGAATGGTGAAGGAACGTCAAATAAATATCCCTCTGCAGCAGGCTTAAGAAAAGGTTGGAACCAGAATTTCAGCGATTACTTTTTGGAGGATGGCGCTTTCTTCCGAATTCAGAACATTCAACTTGCCTATAATATTAAAGGTGAAAAACTGATTGGCCCGGGAATGCCTGATGCCAGAATTTATGTCACGGCTGAAAAACCGTTAACTCTGTTCAAATATAACGGCTTTTCACCTGAAGTTCCGGATGGTATCGATCGTCAGTTTTACCCGGTCCCTGCCGTATATACAATTGGTATAAGTCTTAAATTCTAAATACATAAAGACATGAAAATAAAACATTTAATAACATATTTCGCGCCAGTGTTTTTCAGCGGGGTGCTTCTTATTTCGGTCATTGGATGTACCGATAAGCTGGATTTGCCTTTTGAGGATGTAGCCTTTACCAGCGATGTTGATTACACGAAAGGAGAGGATATGATATTGCCTCTTTTAGGCGCCTACGAAGGATTATATACTCGTGGTTGGGAGGATCCGGTAACACTGGGTATCCGTGGCGACGATGTCAATGCCGCCGGCGACCAGGCGCCGATGCAGGAACAAGATGCGTTCAATTACCTCCCAAGCCACTGGAATCTCAATTCCATATGGCAAAATCATTACAACGATATCATCAACGCTTTTACAGCAATGGATGAAATCGAGAAATATCGTGCTGCCGCGGGCAATGATGCGTTGGCCAATCAGTACATTGCAGAATGCCGTACAATAAGGGCATATCTGTATTTAAACATGGCAAAAGCATTCGGAAAAATTATTGTCATCGATCAACTTGACAATATTCAAAGTACACCAGCCAGCAGTAAAGTAGAAGTCATGCAGTACATAGTCGATGAAATGGATGAAGTGATCCCTCTTTTGCCGGATATGAATCCAAACAAGCGAAGCGATATTCAGGGAGGAATTACCCGTTACACGGCTTATGCTCTACAGGCTTTGGCATACCAGGAAATGGAAGACTACCAGGGGGCCGCAACTGCAGCCGCAGCAATCATCAGTTCCGGTGAATACCAATTGTCTGATGATTTCTACCATTTATTCAAGAAAGCAGGAAAATTGGATGATGAAATCATACTTGAATTCCAATATTCTGACTTTAATTCCGGAACCGGGGATCGGTTTGGTCATTTGTTTGCTCCCTTTGGACTCCAATGGACTCCGGCCAGAGCCGGTGCAGGTGGTGGATGGAATTTTTATGAACCCACCAAGAAGTATATCAAGTTTATGCTGGATAGGGGCGAAACTGTTCGGCTTGAAACATCTGTCCATTGGACACCCGACGGTATAACTGAAATTCAAGATGAATGGGGGACATTGCCTGCTTGGATTACCAATACGAACCGGGAAGGGGACGTTTTCATCAACAATGCTCGAAAAAAGTGGGGAGCCGGAAAGTGGATTCAACCATCAACAGAATTGATAGAAGGAAGAACAGATCCTGGAAGTAATAAAAACATGATTGTAATTCGTTATGCTGAAATTCTTCTGGTATATGCAGAAGCCTTAACCAGGGGAGCAAGCAGCAATATTTCGATGACTGCTGATCAGGCAGTAAACCTGGTACGCACAAGGGCAGGCCTTAATAGTCTGAGTGGTGTGACAACACAGATTGTGCTGAATGAAAAACTTGCAGAATTGGGCACGGAATGGGATATCCGGTTTTATGACATGGTACGAACAGGAAACACCGCTGAACTGAGCCACGAAGGAAAAACCTTTACGATGAACAAGGCATATTTTCCAATACCGGCGCCTCAACTTGCTGAGTTACCGCAATTGGCAGAAGGAATTAACGAATAAAACCAATGAAAATGAAGACATATTATAACCTGATAATATTTGTACTGAGCTTGCTTTTACTCAGTGCATGTGAGCAAAACTACATCGATGGGATATCAAAGGTCGATCCGGGGGCCGATGAATCGGCGCCGCAAATAAAGGTGAATTTCCCGCCAGAGGGATATGAACTGCAAACCAATGATGCCGTTGCATCCATCAACTTTGATTTCGAAGTTCGGGACGATATCGAAATTGCGTCAATTTCGCTGAAAGTTGATGGCACTGAAATTACCAGTTACTCCACTTTTAAGGATTACCGGGTAGCCATGGAAAAATACATGTATGACAACGTTATAACCGGCTCACATGTATTTTCAGTTGTTGCAACGGACATTGATGGAAAAACAACAACCAAAAATGTGAATTTTACCAAGGCGCCGCCGTATGTGCCTCAATACGATGGCGAGATATTTTATATGCCGTTTAATAACGAATTCAAGGATATGGTCAGTCTCTCTGACGCAACAGTTGTTGGTTCGCCAGGTTTTGGTACTGGTATCCAGGGAGGTCCCGGTTATCTGGGGGCAGCCAATTCATATCTTACATTCCCCTCAGCCGCGCTTGCTACGGGTGATGAATTCAGTGCCAGCTTTTGGTTAAAAATAGATGCATCTGACACTAGGGCTGGGATTCTTTCTATTTCACCTGCTACGCCAACCGGTCCGTCTGATAAGCCCAGTGGCTTTGGTTTTATCCGGGAAAACAGTGGAGCCAATCAGAAATTTTTACTGCTGGTAGGAAACGGCACCAATGCATCCTGGTTTAACCCGGGAGATCCTGCCACCATCGACCCAACTGTTCGGAATGGATGGATCCATTTCGCAATATCAATTTCCGCATCTGAGGTTGCATTCTATATGGATGGTGTTCAGGTGAGCCAGGGAGCATTTACCGGAATTGACTGGACAGGAGTTGGTGATCTGTCCATCATGTCGGGTGATCCCAACTTTTCTGGTTGGAACCATAAAGTTGAAAAAGGAGGAATGGACGAACTGAGATTGTTTAATAAAGCACTTACCCAGGAAGAAGTCCAAACCATTATGCTGAAAGAACAGGCGAGTTTTTATATGGACTTTGACGGCGATTACGAAGAGGCCTTAAGTGGCGATGAAGCAACTGCTGTCGGCACACCTGGCTTTGCATTTGGAGGAGGTATTTCAGGCGATGCTTACCAAGGGGCTACAGATTCATATTTGACGTTTCCTTCAGCAGGGCTTGCCACCGGCAGTGAATTCAGTGCCAGCTTCTGGTTGAAAATTGATGCAACTGATACTCGTGCAGGCATTTTGGCCATTGCGCCAGCTTCACCCACCAGCCCGTCGGATAAGCCCAGTGGCTTTGGCTTTATCCGCGAAAACAGTGGTACCAATCAGAAATTCTTACTGCTGGTAGGAAACGGCACTAATGCATCCTGGTTTAATCCGGGAGATCCGGCTACCATTGACCCAACTGTTCAAACAGGCTGGATTCACTTCGCTATTTCGATTGCTGCAACAGAGGCCGCGTTTTACATGGACGGGGTACAGGTTAGCCAGGGCGCATTTACAGGTATCGACTGGACTGATGTTGGCGACTTGTCAATCATGTCCGGTGATCCAAACTTCTCCGGGTGGAACCATAAAACGGAGCGTGGGCAAATGGATGATCTGTATTTGTTCCATAAAGCGCTAACTCCTGCTGAAGTGACTCTTTTAAGAAACACCGGGTTATAGTCGTAACGTATCGTTTTGTCAAAATAACCCCTCCGCATTTGGGCGGAGGGGCTTTTGTCCTGATTAATCAGTTGTTGAGTAAGTCGTTAATTCTCATCTTAATAAATAATTCATGCGATATTCTTTGTTAGTGCCACTTTTTTCCATGCTTCTTTTGGCTTCGTGCGGAAAGGATGATCCCGAGCCGGACCAAACGCCGGAGAAACTTGGCATCACCTACGTGTATGTAGGCTCAACGGCCTTGTCGGCAGGTGGTACGAGTGAGAATGTGGCACTGAACGAACCTGTTGAAATCAAGTTCGATAAAGCGGTGAATACTGCTTCGGCCCAGCAAAACATTCGGCTGCAGGATGCCAACAATCAGGAAGTTGCTGTTACGTTTACCTTTTTCAGCGAAAACCAGTTGGTTAAGCTGACGCACGACCAGCTTGCTGAAGGGGCTATGTACACATTGAAAGTATTAGGCGGGCTCAAAGGTGAAAACAACGAAACATTCGACGGGCAAACCTTCAATTTTGAAACAATGATATCGCCGTTGTTTATGGAGGCAGTCTTGATCGATGACTCATCGGTTAATCCGCTCAGCCGGATTCAGAATATTTCCCGCAATCCTCAAATTACGTTACAGTTCAGTTCGCAGGTTTTAAAAGATGATATTGCGCTTTATTCTGATTTCAGCAGTGGTACTGTTGCTATTGATTTCAGTCTTAACCAGGTTGATGAGCGCACGATTTCAGTATCGGCCAATCAAACGTTGGCAGGACTGGCAAAGTATCGTTTCACGATTTCTTCGAACCTTGAAAATCGAATCGGGAAACCTTTTGCCGGACTGGACTTGAATTTTTATACCGAAGTGGATCCGGCGCCGAAGTTTCCGCTTATCAGCGATGACGAGCTTCTAACAAAAGTGCAAGAGCAAACTTTCAGGTATTTCTGGGACTTTGGTCATCCGGTTAGCGGTTTGGCCCGTGAACGCAACACTTCCGGCGAAACCGTGACTATCGGAGGTTCCGGCTTTGGCGTGATGGCCATTCTTGTTGGGATCGAACGTGGGTTTATCACCCGGGCCGAAGGTGTTGATCGGCTGAAAACCATGGTTGATTTCCTGGGAAAAGCTGACCGTTTTCATGGCGCCTGGTCGCATTGGCTCAACGGCAGCACCGGGAAAGCCCTGCCTTTCAGTCAGAAAGACAATGGCGGCGACTTGGTCGAAACGTCATTCATGGCAGCCGGTTTGCTGGCTGCCCGTCAATATCTGAACCCTGCAAATACAGCAGAGAATCTGTTGATCGGCAAGATCGATGAACTCTGGAAATCCATCGAATGGGACTGGTATACTCAGGGAAGACAGAATGTTTTGTATTGGCACTGGTCGCCCGACTATGGCTGGGATATGAACATGAAAATTCAGGGCTATAACGAAGCGCTGATAACCTACATCATGGCGGCTTCTTCCACAACTCATTCTGTATCGGCTGATGTGTATCATCAGGGATGGGCGCGTAACGGATCGATTGAAAATGGCAAGGAATTCTACGGGATCAGGTTGCCGGTTGGTTACGACTATGGCGGCCCTTTATTTTTTGCTCATTATTCATTTTTAGGAATTGACCCGCGCGACCTGTCCGATCAATATGCCGATTACTGGGAGCAGAACCGCAATCATAGCCTGATTAACCGGGGTTATTGCATAGAAAATAACCAGCAATATGTTGGCTACAGTGCCGAATGCTGGGGCTTGACTGCCAGCGATAATCACCAGGGGTATTCTGCCCATTCGCCAACAAACGATCTGGGGGTGATTACGCCAACTGCTGCATTGTCTTCCATGCCGTTCACACCCGAGGAATCACTGGATGCCCTGAGGTTTTTCTATTATCAGTTGGGCGACCGGCTATGGGGAGAATATGGTTTTTACGATGCCTTTAATCTTACCGAGAGTTGGACCGCCAGCTCATTTCTGGCCATTGACCAGGGACCCATTGTCGTGATGATTGAGAACTACCGTTCGCAACTGATCTGGAATTTGCTCATGAGTCACCCGGATGTACAGAACGGATTAAAAAGACTGGGCTTTTCAAGCCCTCATCTAAAATAAGAAAACGATGCGCTATTCACAGATAATTCTTATCCCTCTTTATGTTTTGCTTATATCGTGTTCAAATGAAAAGCATATGGCAAGATTTATCATTGTTCCCGACACGCAGACATACCTGGAATCGTACCCCGAGGTAATGGAAAATCAATTCGAATGGATCGCAAAACAGAAGAATGTTGATTTTATAATCCATCTGGGCGACGTGACCCAGGATAACCGGGAAGTGGAATGGTATGTTGCCCAAAAGAATTTCGATAAACTGAAAGTACCGTACGCGATTGCCTTGGGAAATCATGACATGGGCAGTAAACCGGGGGTGTTTGCCGATACGCGGCAAAGTACGCTGGCCAATAAATATTTTCCGGTGGGCCCGGCTGATTCTGCTTTTTGTTTTGAAAAAGGAAAGATGGACAATCGCTACCATTTACTGAAAGCCGGAAAAACCGATTGGTTGGTATTATCGTTGGCTTTCGGCCCGAGTGATGAGGTGTTGGAATGGGCAAACCAGGTGGTTGGTGAGAATAGGGATAAAAAAATCATTCTGAACACCCATGCCTATCTGTATCTTGATAGTACCCGAATGGGCGGTGACGACTGGTGGAGGCCACAGGCATACGGCATCGGGAAAGATACCGCCGACACCGTGAATGACGGCGAGCAAATTTGGGAAAAACTGGTATCAAAGCATCCCAATTTTGTGGCCGTTTTTAGCGGGCATGTTTTGAAAACAGGAACCGGCTTGCTGATAAGCGAAGGCAAGCAGGGGAATCAGGTCGTCCAAATACTAACCAACTATCAAAGAGGGGTTGACAATATCGAGCGGGGCGGAAATGGCTACTTGCGAATTGTTGAATTCAATGCAAAAAATGAAACATTGGATGTGAAAACATTTTCCACATGGGAAGAGAAATTTCATCCGGAAGCTGCCCATCATTATACAATCGATCTTAAAACAGGAAATGTAAATTAAAAAAAAAATGAAAAAAATAGTTGCCTATTTATTTATTACGTTGTTTGCAGGAATGCTCTTCACTTCGTGCGACGGCAATCAGAAAAAAACGGAAACAGCAAAGAATTTATCGGATAATACCCTGTTGGATACAATTCAATATCAAACTTTTCAGTATTTCTGGGAGGGTGCGGAACCCGTTTCCGGGATGGCCCGGGAACGGATCCACCTGGATGGCATCTATCCGCAGAACGATCAGGACGTGGTTACGCTCGGGGGCTCCGGCTTTGGCGTGATGGCGATTTTGGTTGGCATTGAGCGTGGTTTTATCACCCGCGAACAGGGCGTGGAGCGCTTTCGGAAAATCGTGGATTTTCTTGCAGCAGCCGACCGTTTCCACGGGGCCTGGCCACATTGGCTGGATGGACCTACAGGTAAAGTCAAACCCTTTAGCCGGAAAGATGACGGAGGCGATTTGGTCGAAACAGCTTTCATGATCCAGGGATTGCTAACGGTTGCCGGGTATTTCGAAAACGGTAACGAGGCCGAACAGCAGTTGGTGGCCGACATCGACAAACTTTGGCGCGAAGTGGAGTGGAATTGGTACACCAAAGGGGGCGAAGAAGTGCTGTACTGGCACTGGTCGCCAAATTATGGCTGGGAGATGAACTTCCCCGTCGGCGGTTACAACGAATGCCTGATTATGTATATCCTCGCGGCTGCCTCGCCAACCTACCCGATAGAGCCAAGCGTATATCACAAAGGCTGGGCACGCGACGGGGAAATCGCCAACGACACGGTTTATTACGGATTAAACACGGTGCTCGATTTTTACGAACACAGCGACGATCCTACCGGCCCTTTGTTTTGGGCGCATTATTCTTACCTCGGGTTGAACCCGAAAGGGCTGTCGGATCAATATGCCGATTATTGGATGCTAAACCGGAATCATGCATTGATCCATTACAAATATGCGCTCGACAATCCGAAAGGCTTTGAAGGTTATGGCGAAAAACAATGGGGATTGACGTCTAGCTATTCGACGAACGGTTATGCAGGTCATCATCCGGGCGATGCCGATTTGGGGGTCATTTCACCAACGGCTGCCCTGTCTTCCTTTCCTTACACACCAACTGAATCCATGCAATTTCTTCGCTACCTCTATACCGAAGCCGATTCGCTGGTTGGGAAATATGGTCCTTATGATGCGTACAGCAATACCTCAAAATGGTATCTTCCGCGTTACCTCGCCATCGACCAGGGCCCGATCCCGGTGATGATTGAAAATTATCGCAGTGGTTTGCTTTGGAATTTATTCATGCAAAATGAAGATGTTAAACGGGGGCTGGAACAGTTAGGATTTCAATTTTAACAGGAATGATCAATTTTCTGTCTGACTAAAAATCATTGAAATGAAACAAACGCTATTCTTTTTTTTCATGTTGGTATTGGTGCTCTTTTCTGGAGAGAATCTTCGGGCACAGCCGACGAAAATGAAAACCTATTGCAACCCTATCGATATTGATTACACGTACATGTCGCAATACCGGGCCAACTTTAATGTTTCCTACCGATCCGGGGCCGATCCGGCAGTGGTCAATTTCAACGGCAAATATTACATGTTTGTTACCCGCTCGCATGGTTATTGGGTGTCAAACGATATGAGTGACTGGAAATTCACCCGGCCGCAAAGCTGGTATTTTAATGGGAGCAATGCCCCTGCAGCGGCGGTGAAAGACGGGAAAATATTGGTTTATGGAGATCCTTCCGGAAGAGGCGCCATCATCGAGACCGACAATCCTGAATTGGGAGACTGGAAAACCAATTTTGCGGTATTGAACCCTCCGGGTGGGATTCAGGACCCGGACATTTTTGTGGACGACGACGGCAGGGTCTATCTGTATGAAGAGTCATCCAACAAGTGGCCAATCCGGGGGGTAGAATTAGATGCGGAAAATTATTACATCCCGAAAGGCCAGCAGGTTGATTTGTTCCATCTCGCCCCGGAAAATCATGGTTGGGAGCGGTTTGGACAAGATCATAACTCCGACATTGATCCTTTTATCGAAGGCCCCTGGATGGTAAAACACAACGGCATGTACTATCTGGAGTACGGGGCGCCCGGAACCCAATGGAACGTTTATGCCGACGGCGTTTATACCAGCAAGAACCCGTTGGGGCCTTTTGAGTATGCCCCGTATAATCCGATTTCATATAAGCCGGGTGGCTTTCTGAAAGGATCGGGGCACGGAAGCACCGTGAAAGATAACAACGATAATTACTGGCATTTCTCGACCATGGCCATTTCGGTTAACTACAAATTCGAGAGGCGGATTGCTATGTATCCGGCCGGTTTCGAGGAAGATGGGCAGATGTACGTCAATACGGCGTATGGCGATTATCCTCATTATTTGCCTGATACAGAAGTTGAGGATCACAAACACCGTTTTACAGGTTGGATGTTGCTATCAAAAGACAAAAAGGTAACGACCAATTCGGTGCTGACTGGTGTAAAGCGCAATGTGGTTGATGAACACGAGGAAGGTTACATGCTGGACCAGGAAAAACCTGACTATTCTGTTGGCATGATCAACGATGAAAATATCCGGACCTTATGGGTGGCCGAAAACAATAGTGACTCGCTTTTCGTGGAAATTGATTTGGGCCGGGAGATGACCGTAAATGCTGTTCAGGTTAATTTTCAGGATTTCAATGCCGAAATATTTGGTAAGCCGGATATCCTGAGGCAACAGTTTGTTATTGAAACTTCGCTTGATGGCAAAAAATGGGAAACGGCTATCGACTATTCCGACAATCAAAGAGATCGGCCACATGCCTTTATCGAGCTGCAAGAGCCTTTTCTGGCAAGGTATGTCAAATACAGGAATGTCTATTTTCCGAATAAGTATCTGGCTGTCGGGGAGCTTCGTGTGTTTGGAAACGGCAATGGAAAAGCGCCTGAAAGTCCGGAATCATTCCAGGCCATTCGGCAGGCAGATGAGCGCAATGCCGACCTGACATGGAAAGCCGTTGACGGGGCGATGGGCTATGTGCTGTATTGGGGGATTTCTGAGAACCGGATGAATAACTCGGTGATGATTTACGACCGGAATAGTTACGAATTACGTGCATTGAATAAAGGACAGGGCTATTTCTTTGCCGTGGAAGCATTCAATGAAAATGGTATTTCAAAACGATCGAAAACTGTAAAAGTTGAATAAAAGGAGGAGATTATGAGAACGATGTTGTTGATTGGGGCGATTGCCTTGTTCCTGGTTTCGTGTGGACAGAAACCCAAAGAAACCGAGATGGACAGGTATATTAATAATTTGATGGCAGAAATGACCTTGCAGGAAAAAATTGGTCAGATGAACTTGATTACGCCGGGTGGGGGAATCCCCACCGGAGCAGCAGTAAGTTCCGATGTAGAGGCCAAAATAAAAGCCGGAAAAGTGGGCGGTGTGTTTGGGGTAAGCGGGCCCGAAAAGGTTAGGCAGGCCCAGGATTTGGCAGTAAAGGAAAGCCGATTGGGAATTCCGCTGCTTTTTGGGTCGGATGTCATTCATGGTTATAAAACAACGTTCCCGATTCCGTTGGGTCTGTCGTGCAGCTGGGATATGGAGCTGATTGAAAAAACAGCCCGGATAGCTGCCGTTGAGGCTACTGCCGACGGTATTTTCTGGAACTTTTCGCCCATGGTTGACATTGCCCGCGATCCGCGTTGGGGACGGATTGCTGAAGGAGCAGGCGAAGACCCATATCTCGGCTCCGAAATTGCCAAAGCAATGGTGATAGGGTATCAGGGCGACGACCTGACTGCCCCGAACACCATGATGGCCACCGTAAAACATTTTGCCTTATATGGCGCCTCCGAAGCCGGACGCGATTACCATACCACCGATATGAGCCGCCTGCGTATGTTCAACGAATATTTGCCGCCTTACAAGGCCGCTATCGATGCAGAAGTAGGTTGTGTCATGTCGTCGTTTAACGATGTGGACGGCATCCCGGCCTCGGGCAACAAATGGCTGCTCACCGATTTGCTCCGCAATCAGTGGGGCTTCGATGGCTTTGTGGTTTCCGATTATACTTCTGTGAATGAAATGATCGATCATGGCCTGGGTGATTTGCAAACCGTTTCGGCTTTGGCGCTGAAAGCCGGACTTGATATGGACATGGTGGGCGAAGGTTTTCTGACCACCCTGGAAAAATCGCTGGAAGAAGGCAAGGTTTCCGAGGCCGACATCAATACGGCTTGTCGCCGGATACTGGAAGCCAAATACAAACTGGGCCTGTTCGATGATCCGTACCGGTATATCGATGAAAACCGGGCAAAAACTGAAATACTGAGTCTGGCCCATCGGGAACTTGCCCGTCAGGCAGCGGCCCAATCATTCGTGTTGCTGAAAAATGAAAAGCAAGTGTTGCCGCTGAAAAAGGCTGGCACCATCGCGCTGGTAGGCCCCTTGGCCGATAGTAAAAACAATATGCTTGGTACCTGGGCGCCTACAGGCGATCCGCAACTTTCAGTTCCGGTGTTGGAAGGGATGCAAAATGTTGCCGGCACCGATGTGAAACTGCTGTACGCAAAAGGTGCAAATATTTCGGACGATCCTGAGTTTGCCCGGAAAGTGAATGTTTTCGGTCCTCGTATCGAAATTGACGAGCGTTCGCCCGAGGATATGCTGAAAGAAGCGGTAGTCATTGCCCAAAAGGCAGATGTGGTGGTTGCTGTGATTGGCGAAGCTACCGAAATGAGCGGCGAATCGTCAAGCCGGTCGGACATCACCATTCCCGAACCGCAGAAGAAGTTATTACGGGCATTGGCGAAAACAGGGAAACCGCTTGTTTTGGTGCTGATGTCCGGACGACCTCTGGCTTTGGAAGAAGAAAACCAACTGGCCGATGCCATCCTGCTGACTTGGCACCCCGGCGTTGAGGCCGGAAATGCCATTGCCGACGTGTTGTTCGGGGCATACAATCCTTCGGGAAAACTAACGGCCACCTTCCCTCGAAACGTAGGGCAGATACCCATCTATTACAACCATAAAAATACCGGTAGACCTAATCCCGGCGACGAATTTCAAAAATTCCGCTCAAACTACCTGGATGTTCCCAATTCGCCTTTATACCCGTTTGGTTACGGGTTGAGCTATACTAGGTTCGAGTATAAAGATCTAACCGTCAGTAAAGAAACCATCACTCTGGATGAATCCCTGGAGGTTACGGTGGATGTAACCAACACAGGCAATTACGACGGGGCCGAAGTGGTGCAGTTGTATGTGCGCGATGTGGTTGGTTCTGTTTCTCGCCCGTTGAAGGAATTGAAAGCTTTCCAAAAAGTGTTCATCCCGAAAGGCGAAACGAAGAGGGTTTCGTTTAAGCTTTCGGTTGCCGATTTAAGCTTTTACCGGAATGATTTGAGCTTTGGAGCCGAACCGGGTCAATTTATGGTTTTTGTGGGCAGCAACTCGGATACGGAAGACTTTGAAGAGTTCACACTGAAATAATAAAAAACTGGTGAAGTCGCTGAAAATGGCAGCTTGATCGGATTAGTGAAATGTTGCTATTCGATTTTTTTGGAGAATGTACTTAAAAACAGGTTGAGATTTTTTCATTTCTGTCATTTTCAGTTACTTTCATACTAACCTAAAACTAAATCAAAGAAGATGCAAAGTTACGGAAAATCAGTTTCAGCGATTGGCATGGCAGCGGTGGCTTTATTTTCATGTACTGCCAAAGAACAGCAGGATAGGCGTCCAAATATTGTGTTTATCATGAGCGATGATCATGCGTATCAGGCTATCAGTGCATACAGTAACCGACTGATCGAAACACCCAACATCGACCGGTTGGCCAAAGAAGGGATGTTATTTACCAATGCCTGTGTTACCAACTCGATTTGTGCCCCTTCGCGAGCAACCATCTTAACCGGAAAGCACACGCATATTCATGGCAAAATCGATAACAATTTCCCGTTCGACACAACCAATGTAACCTTTCCCCAGTTGCTGCACCGGGCCGGATATCAAACCGCCATGTTTGGTAAGTTGCATTTCGGCAACAACCCGAAGGGATTTGACGAGTTTATGATTTTGCCCGACCAAGGCGATTATTACAACCCCGATTTCATCACCAATCGGGGCGACACTGCAATAACGGGTTATGTTACCGACATTATCACCGATTTAACGCTGGATTGGATGAAAAACCGCCGAAAAAAGGAGCAGCCCTTTCTGCTGATGTACCTCCAGAAGGCGCCGCACCGTGAATGGATACCGGCAGAGAGGCATTATCGCGAGTTTACAAAAAAAACCTTTCCCGAGCCCGAAACTTTGTTTGATAACTACGAGGGCCGCGGAACGGCTGCAAAAACTGCCGAGATGAACCTGCTGCACCACATGACCATTTCGGCCGATAATAAAATTTATCCCGAGGTGGCAGAGGAGTTGGGTATCCGGGAAGCCTCTAATTGGGGGAAGAATGTGTTTTTGCAGAAATACAAGCGCTTAAACGAGGCGCAAAAAGAACAGTACGATGAGGTTTACGGCCCCATCAATGAAGCGTTTAAAAAGGCCTATCCGGCGTTGAATGATGAAGACCTGATGAGGTGGAAATACCAGCGTTACATGCAGGATTATTTGGCTTGCATTGCTGCAGTTGACGAAAATGTTGGTCGTGTGCTGGATTACCTGGATGAAAATGGGTTGCGGGAAAATACCATCGTGGTTTACACCTCAGACCAGGGATTTTATCTGGGAGAGCACGGGTGGTTTGATAAACGGTTCATTTACGACGAGTCGTTTAAAACTCCGTTGCTGGTTCGCTGGCCCGAAAAAATAGAAGCCGGTTCAACATCGGATGAAATGGTGCAAAACCTCGATTTTGCCCAAACATTTTTGGAGGCGGCCGGACTTCCCCAGCCAGCTGATATGCAGGGCGAAAGTTTGGTGCCATTACTGGAAGGCAAATCGGAACAATGGACTCGCGATGCCGTTTATTATCATTATTACGAATATCCGGGATTTCACATGGTGAAACGCCATTACGGAATAGTGACTACCGAGTATAAATTGGCCCACTTTTATTACGATGTGGATGAATGGGAGCTGTACGACCGTAAAAACGATCCGTTTGAGTTGAACAATGTGTATAGCGACCCGGCTTATGCCGCCGTAGTGGATAAATTGAAAGATCAATTGGCTGAACTTCGTGTCAAATACAAAGATTCGGAAGAACTCGATCAGCGGTTCATTCAAAAATATAAAGAACGGGGGCTGATTAAGTAACGTTTTTCAGATCGTGAGATTTGTCCGATATGATGCTGGGTAATTATACCCGGAAAAACAGCTTCGAAAAAATTTGGAAAGTGGTCATAAGATCACTTTTTTTGTAAACCATATTTCCTTTAATTAGAGACAAATTTTGAAACCATGACCGTCGATCTGTTTATACCTTGTTTTATCGATCAGATTTATCCGCAAACTGCATTCAATGTTATTAAGTTATTGAAGAAGGCCGGAGTTGAAGCCGAATATAATCCGGAGCAAACCTGTTGCGGGCAACCGGCTTACAACAGTGGTTATTGGGACGAAACCAAAAGCCTGGCCCGCAAGTTTATCGGCGATTTTCAAGGTGATCGGTTGATTGTCAGTCCTTCGGCTTCGTGCACCGGCTTCATCAAAAATTACTATTCGGATCTTTTTAAACCCGAAGATTTGGAATACGAAGCACATCTTCACCTGAAGAACCGTTTGGTTGAACTGACCGACTTTCTGGTGAATAAAATTAATTTCACCGATTTTGGCGCCAGTTTCCCGCATAAAGTTTGCTACCACGATGCCTGCACGGCGCTGCGCGAATACGGCATCCGTCGCGAACCCCGTCTTCTGTTGTCGAAAGTTGATGGGCTGGAACTGATTGAGATGGAAGATACAGAAACCTGCTGCGGGTTTGGAGGCACTTTTTCGGCCAAATTTAAATCCATTTCTTCCGCTATGACCGAGCAGAAAGTCGAAAAAGCTCTGAATACGGGTGCGGAGTTTATCATCTCCACCGAAGCCTCCTGTCTGATGAATATCGAAGGTTACGTAAATAAACATAAACTCCCCATTAAACCAATCCATATTGCCGACATCCTGGCACACGGCTGGGAATAAATTAGAATTTATTAACAAACTTTTCCCGAACCCCTTCGTAAACTTTATTCCCATGTTGAAACAAGACATGGGAGTGATCATGTTTGTCTATTTGAAAACTCGGCGATCGGGAATTGAAAATTTCCGGATTTTTTGAGTGAACTGCATGTGTTGATTTTTGCTTGTATTTAGTTGATTTCGAAAGGATTTTATTATGATGAAAACGCAGGACGACTCAAGAAAGACTTCCACGGTGAATTTGCACCACGTGCACTATTTACGAACGGGCAATACCACCATGCACAAACCTTTTGCAAGTCAAAAGGGAATTCATTGTGTAGGTGATAAATTTGGCTATGTAGTTGATTGGCAGGTTTCTGAAAAGAAGCGGGAACAAATTTTGGCCAAGTAATTTTTACCATCTGTAAAATACCAAAACGCCCTTAAGAAACCAGTATTGGTTAATTGATTGTGTATCAAAGCAAGTGGAAGTGTCCATGTTGCTGTTTCGTTACATGAAACAGCAGCAAAGAGGGAGGTATTATGTTTTTCTGAAGTTAAATGGTTGAATATAAGTGTTTGTTATTTAATCTGATGGCGTTGTTTTTTACCGCACGTGAGAATGGGTAACAAGGCGAAAGAAAACACTTCTTCATGTATGTATGCTTTTCTGACTTTTCATGGAATTGTGCGCATAACGACTTTGCTGTCTTGGTATTAAGCGAGTATTCTATTGCGTTTGCCTATTGAATTTCTCTTTTTAGAAAACCAATTTTTTTTTAATCTTCCAGGTATAAAACTGATGACGTAACGAAAGATGAATAATAATCCTGCCATGAAGGTGCTCATGTTTGGATGGGAGTTCCCACCCAATATTTCCGGTGGTTTAGGAACAGCCTGTTATGGACTTACCAAGAGTTTATCTGCACATGAAGGATTAGATATCACGTTTGTAGTACCCAAAGTATATGGTGATGAAGCACAAACCAGCATTCACTTACTGGGAGCAAATCAAGTTGATCTGATAAGAAATAGCTTGAGGCTTGAACGATCATCCTTGCCAATTACACGGTACAGTGTGAAATCGTTGCTGGTACCCTATGTCGATCCGGAAGTATATCCTTATCAAACTGCTTTTTCGGTTGAAGGGAATTCCGGACAAGTGGCCTCCGAAAACGCCCGGCAAATTAATTTTACCGGTCAATACGGTCCTAGCCTGATGACCGAAATCCGGAACTTTGCTACAGTTGGCGAATATATTGCCGGTCAAAACGGATTCGATCTGATTCATGCGCATGATTGGCTTACTTTTCCTGCTGGCATAGCTGCAAAAAAGAGAACGGGAAAACCGCTGATTGTTCACGTGCATGCCACCGATTTTGACCGCAGTGGCGGAAAGGTTAATCCACAGGTATTTCAGATTGAAAAAGAAGGCATGGAGCAAGCAGATTGCATCATTTGTGTCAGTAATCGTACCCGCGATCAAATAATCGGGAAATATTCGATTTCACCTTCCAAAACCTGTACGGTCCACAATGGCGTTGAGAAAGCGCCCTTTGAACATTTACCGGCTCCAAAAACTAATTTTTCGAACAAGGTGGTTACCTTTCTGGGACGGATCACCCTTCAAAAAGGTCCGGAATATTTCGTTCGGGTGGCAGAGCTGGTATTAAGCAAAATGAAGAACGTGTGGTTTGTAATGGCAGGGAGTGGCGATCAGTTTCCTGAAATGGTTCGAAAAGTGGCACGGGCCGGTATTGCCAGCAGGTTTTTGTTTACCGGCTTTCTAAAGGGCGAGGATGTTTATCGTTTGCTGAAATGTACCGATGTTTTCGTGATGCCGTCGGTTTCCGAACCTTTCGGTATTTGTCCGTTAGAAGCTATGCAGTTGGGGGTTCCGGTCATTATATCTAAGCAGTCAGGGGTGGCTGAGGTGATTAAGCATTCCATTAAAATTGATTTTTGGGATGTTCACGCGATGGCCGATGCTATTCATGGTATTCTTTCTCATCCATCTTTGTTTTCGATGATGGCAAAAAACGGGCAGATGGAAGCGCAGCGAATCTGTTGGGAGGATGCTGCCGGAAAAATTCATGCACTTTATCGTCAGTTGCTCCAAACGGGTTGATGAAGGAGCAAAAAAAAACCGCCACAGCGGGCGGTTAAAAAGTTTTTTCGTTACTATCCAAGATATGTTTTCAACAATTTACTTCTGGATGTATGCCGCAATCTGCGGATAGCTTTTTCTTTTATCTGGCGAACCCTTTCGCGGGTCAGCCCAAATCTTTCTCCAATTTCTTCCAGGGTCATCTCCTGGCAGCCAATTCCAAAGAACATCCTGATGATGTCACTTTCTCTTTCGGTAAGGGTAGCGAGAGCGCGTTCAATTTCCCGTGCAAGCGATTCCATCATCAAGCTGCGGTCAGCGTTGGGGGAATCGTTATTGACAAGTACGTCGAGGAGGCTGTTGTCTTCGCCTTCCACAAAGGGGGCGTCCACCGAAATATGGCGTCCGGATACCCGAAGTGTGTCAGCAACTTTCTCCGCTGGCAATTCAAGTGATTCGGCCAATTCCTCAGGAGAAGGCTTGCGCTCGTTTTCTTGTTCGAACTTAGAGTAAGCTTTGTTGATTTTGTTCAACGAACCTACCTGGTTAAGCGGTAACCGAACAATACGCGACTGCTCTGCAAGCGCCTGAAGGATGGATTGACGGATCCACCACACTGCATAGGAAATAAATTTGAACCCGCGGGTCTCGTCAAATTTCTCTGCTGCTTTAATCAGTCCCAGGTTGCCTTCGTTTATCAAGTCGGGCAAACTTAATCCTTGGTTTTGGTACTGTTTGGCCACAGAAACAACGAAACGCAGGTTAGCACGGGTCAGTTTTTCCAAAGCAGCCTGATCACCTTTTTTGATGCGTTGCGCCAATTCAACTTCCTCTTCAACGGTGATAAGTTCTTCTTTGCCAATCTCTTGCAGATACTTGTCCAAAGAGGCACTCTCACGGTTGGTAATAGATTTTGTAATCTTTAATTGTCTCATATACCCTTCTAAAAAAATCGTGCAAATATAGACTTTCGAAGTCAATTATTCAAAATAAAAAGCTGCATTGGGAAAACTGTATCAATTTGTTAATTTTCAGTAAACATGAATTAATTTTCTGAAGAAAAAACGAAATAGGCGCGTTCCCCGCTGGGATAAACCCCTTCAATCAAAATGCCCCCCTCAGCTTTCTTTACTATTCGTATCAAATCATTAACCGCGCTCACAGCTTGCTTGTTCACGTGGGTAATGATAAATCCCTTCTTAAGACCGGCATCTTTCAATTTACCATCTTTTAAATCAGCAATTTTTACTCCATGGCCAATGCGAAGGTTATATCGCTCGTTTTCTGAAACATTGTCAAATTTGGCACCCAGGAATTCGTCCTCGCTGGCGGTAAGAATTTCCGTATCTCCGTGCATGTTACGGAGGGTTACATTATAGGGTTTCGGTTTGTTATCCCTTTTTATCAGAACTTTTACCACATCGCCGGGGCGGTGTTTGCTAATCTGTTCTTGTAATTCAGCTGTTGAATTAACCGGGATGTCGTTGATACTGATAATAACATCATCAGCCTTCAGACCGGCTTTCTCTGCTGCACTTCCTTCATTCACACCGCGAATAAGAACTCCTTCAATTTTATCCAGGTTGAACTCCTTCATTTTCTCAGCAGTCACTTCACTGATTGTTACTCCCAGTAAGGCACGCTGTACCTGTCCGTATTGTTTCAGGTCGGCAACCACTTTTTCAACAATGCTCGAGGGAATGGCAAATGAATAGCCGGTGTACGAACCGGTCTGGGAGGCGATGGCAGTATTGATGCCAACCAGCTCGCCGTTCATATTCACCAATGCCCCGCCGCTGTTGCCCGGGTTTACGGCAGCATCGGTTTGTATAAAGGCTTCGATGCTCATGTCGGCCCGGTTGATACCGATGTTTCTGCTTTTGGCGCTCACAATCCCGGCGGTGACCGTTGAGGTTAGGTTGAACGGGTTTCCTACTGCCAGTAGCCATTCACCGAGTTTTAAAGCGTCTGAATTGCCAAATTTCAGCGCAGGCAATTCTTTTTCATCAATCTTTAACAGGGCCAAGTCGGTGGTATTATCTTTCCCGATCAGTTGGGCGCTGAATTCGCGTTTGTCGTTCAAAACCACTTTAATCTCGTCGGCATCATCAATTACATGGTTATTAGTAACAATGTAGCCATCAGGCGAAATGATGACGCCGGAGCCGGAACCTTGCTTTATTTGAGGTTGTTGCCGTTGATAACGGTCGCCGTAAAAGAAGTCGAAAAACGGATTACTATAGATCGTTACGTCCTGTGTCGAAATCACTTTTACGTGGACTACGGCATGCACCGTGCTTCCTGCCGCATAGGTCAGGTCGGGAACTTCTCCCTGTGGTGCCGACGGCAGGCTGGCATATTGCACGGCTTGTCGTTCGTCTATCGTAACGATCTGTGGTTTTTCAAAAAAACGGGTATATGCCCAAACTGCAAGTAAGGCACTTCCGATTGCAATAATCATGGTTAAGCTCAAATTTCTTAAATTCTTCATGGCATGATATTTTTTTGAGTTGTCAATTATTGTTTTGGATGGTAAAAATAACGCATAAAAAGTGCCAGTGTTTCTTCTGTTTATCATTCATTTATCATGTTTAACATGTTTTAACAGGTGAAGCGCCCGTCAATAGTGGGGTTTCATGGCTTATGCGTTTGAAAATTCATCATTTGCAGCGTTTGTTGTCCTTTTTTTGATGTGCTTGCGGTGCGTACTTATTTTCAGTTTAAATAGGGATGAAACTGACATTTTTTCATTAATTACCTATTTTAGCGAAAAATTTGCATACAAACCGATCTAATTTATTTTCCGATCAACCATGATGACAGATCATCGCAAATCCAGCGGGTTTTCAGTGAATGTAACCGATTATATTCGGCGGATAATTCTTTTTTCAACGATCCTGATCACACTGGGCATGGGTGCTGTGATGATGCTTCAGGAGTACTTGTTGTTTCAGCGAATCAGCAACCAACAACGTGAAAACCATATCAGCCGTCAGAAGGACTTTATCAAGGAGTTAATTGACATGGAGGTGGATTACATTGCCCAGCATAAAAGGCAATTTGATAGCCGGGTAACTGCTGAATTAGCCGAAAATGTTTGCTATGCCCATAATCTGGCCGAGAAATTTTATCGGCAATATCATGGGCGGATGTCGGATTCCGAAATCAAAGAGTTGATTGTCAATGCGGTTTCTGCCCTAACCTGTTCGAGCCCTTTTGCTCAAGTGTTTATCAATGAGATGGCGGGCAGTGGGGTTTATTATCCCGGCCGACCCGATTTAACCGGTAAGGATTTGTCTATGTTTCAGGATGTTAACGGTCATTTGGTTGTTCAGAAGGAAACGGATTTGCTGAGGGAAGGAGGGGAAGGTTTTATTTTTTATGGCTCCGATGAGGAGAAGGACGAAAATGGGTTGCCGCAAAATAAGGTTACCTATGTCAAGTTGTTTGAGCCGTTTGGCTGGTATTTTGGCTCGAAATGTTACCTGGGCGATTTCTACGATGAGTTTAAACTGGAGATCGCCAAAAAGGTTAGCTCCGAGCGGTTCCGGTATGGTGGTTATATTTTTTTGAATGAAGCTGATGGAACACCGATCGTTTTGGACGGACAGGTCTATGAGGGGTCTTTTAACTTTCTGGACGGGAGCGATTCTGCGAAGATGGACGTATTCCAGAAGGAAATTGCTGCTGTTGCATCGTCAGAGGAAGGCGATTATTTTAACTATCACTGGAGGCGACTGGATGGAGAGGAGCCTTCGGCTAAGCTGGCATTTGTTCGGTATTTCCGCGAATGTGACTGGATTGTTGGGGCTGGTTTTTATGAGGATGACATCAATGCTGATTTGATGATTCAAAACGAGGAGCTAAAAAAAGGATTTTTTCAAAATATGCTGCGTGTATTTGTGTTGTTGATCTTGATCCTTGGCGTAGAGATGTTTATTTTCAGCCGTTTTAGGAAAAATTACCTGGCCGACTTTTCGCATTTTGCCCATTTTTTCAAGGTTGGTAAGGGTCAATACAAGCGGATTGAGGTAGAGAAACTCCATTTTGAAGAATTCCGCAATATGGGAACAGTGGCCAACGAGATGATTGATGAGCGCGTCAAAGTACATGCACAGTTGGTGGCAGAACAGAAGCGGGCATTGGAATCTGATCGTCTGAAAACGGCTTTTTTGGCCAATATGTCACATGAAATTCGCACACCCATGAATGCCATTATTGGCTTTTCGGAACTGATTAATGATGATTCTGTTGACGAAAAAGACAAGAAGAAATTTGTCCGGTTGATTTTACAAAACGGAGAATTTCTGATGAGTCTGATCAACGATATCATTGATATTGCCAAGATAGAATCAAACCAGCTAAATATTCTGAAAAAGAGATTTCAACTGAATGATTTGCTGGGCCGGGTTGAATCGCATTACCGCGAATACATCAGCAATCATGCCGGTTTGGACCTTCATTTTGAAGTGGAGAACCACTTGCCTGCCAGGTTTTCCTGTTATTCGGATGAATTTCGGTTAAAACAGGTATTGGACAACCTGATTGGGAATGCCATTAAGTTTACAGCGGTTGGTTCTGTTCGGTTAATTGTTCACGCGCAGGCAGACCGTGTTTATTTCAGGGTAAAAGACACCGGGATTGGGATATCCCCGGAAGAGTTGGATTCCGTTTTCGAGCGTTTTGTCCAGGCAGCTAACCAAGGCAAGCGTAATTATGGCGGAACCGGGTTGGGACTGGCCATTTCGCGAAATATCGTTCATTTGCTTGGAGGCGAAATTGGTGTAAAATCCAAATCGGGCGAAGGCTCAGAATTCTATTTTTCTATTCTTTGCTGATTTTTTGTTGGATTTTCTATGCGCTCAAAGGCAGGTATATCATGAATCGGCTTCCGTTGTTTGGCGAGCTTTCAATACTTAATCCGCCGCTGTTTCGTTCCAGAAAGTCCTTGCATATTTTCAGCCCGATGCCGCGGTCTTTATCGTAGTTGGCTTCGGCTGGCCCCAGCGCGATCGGATCGTCTTCCATGATGTCTTCAATCATTTCAGGGGTCATGCCAACTCCCGTGTCGCTGACGGTCAGCAGTAGTTTGCCTTTGGCAACTTGTGAGTGCAGGCTGATTTTTCCGGCCGTTCGTGTAAATTTTACCGAGTTGGATAGGATATTCCGGACAACCACATTTACCATTTCCATATCGGCATAGGCAAAATGGTTCTCGTCCACCTGGTTTTCAATAACGAAATTTTTATGTTTTATCGAGCTGGTAAATAGTTGTAGGTTTTCTTTAACAAGGCTGGCGATGCTTATTTTTTGTGGGTTTACTGTTAATTGTCCGGTTTGGCTTTTCGACCAGTTCAACAGGTTTTCCAGCAGGTTGAAGGAACTGTCGACCACTTCGCGCGATTCGTAGAGAATACTTTTCAGCTCTTGCGGATCTTCCAGATCTTGTTCCACAATCAGGTCAAAAATGCCTTTAACGCTGCCAATTGGGCCACGTAATCCGTGACTGATCAGGGAAAACATGCGGTCCTTTTGTTCGTTGAGCTTAAGGAAATAACGCTTCACTTCGCGGTGCTTTTTCAGTGCCACGGTCCAGGCAACAGCCACCAGCAGAATTAACCCGGCAGCTATGAGCAACGAAAGGCGAATGACATGTTGGGTTTCACTACGCGCTTCCATTAATTGGGCCTGACTTGCAGCTTGCTCGTCGCTGTATTTCTGTTCAAGGCCTGCAAGCTGGTTGTTCTTGTCAAGTTCACTCAGGCTATCCTGTAAGGCCTGGTATCGGTCAAGGTGTTCCAGCGAGTTGCGATAATCGCCAATCTGTTTCAGAATGCCTGCTGTCTTTTTGTGCAGATGAAGGGCTTTTTCGTGCTGGCCCAGTTTTTCAGAAAGGCGAATGGCTTCGTTCAGGTTATTTAGGCCCTGGGTGATATTCCGGTACGTGAGGTAATAATTTCCAAGGTTTTCGTAGGCGATGATTGCCTCATCCAATAAACCGTATTTCAGAGAAAGATCGAGCGCGGCACTGCTCAGTTGAAAACTGGTAGGGTAATTTTCTTTTTCAGATTCGGCTGCAGCCAATTTGTTCAGAGACGAAATATTTGCTTTTATATCTGCAACCGCACTGTCCGCTTTAGCTGCCCTTGCACCCGAGCCGTTGAGGCTAAAGCAAAGGAATCCGATGAGAAGTTGATATAAAAGCTTTATTTTCATTGCATACCACCTGAATCTCTTGGCAAGATAAAAATTATTTGTTTAATCGAAGGTGACGGGGAGACGGTTGTATCGCTAAGTTATCAACTCCCGGCTGTTAATTTCCGGGAGTTGAATATGATTTTGTTTATAACGTGTTCAGGAAATTGGTCACGTTTGCCGCAATCCGGTCCTGGATTTGGTCGATGTCCGACTTTACAAATTCGTCGCCGGTAATGTTTTCATACAGCTCGATGTAACGTTCGGATACTGAGGCAACAAAAGTTTGGTCCATTTTGGGAATGGTTTGGCCCTCTTTGCCCTGGAATCCGTTTTCGATCAGCCATTGGCGCACAAATTCTTTCGAAAGTTGTTTTTGTGCTTCGCCTTTTTCCAGCCGTTCTTCGTATCCATTTGCATAGAAGTAGCGCGAAGAGTCGGGTGTGTGGATCTCGTCGATCAGATAAATTTTACCGTCTTTTTTACCGAATTCGTATTTGGTATCCACCAAAATCAGTCCTTTTTCGGCGGCCATTTCTGTGCCGCGTTGGAACAGTTTGCGGGTATAATCTTCCAGCATTTCATAATCTTCCTTGCTAACCAAACCACTGTTGATAATGGCTTCGCGCGAAATATCTTCGTCGTGGCCCTCATCGGCTTTTGTGGTCGGTGTCAGGATGGGAGCGGGGAATTTTTGGTTTTCCACCATCCCTTCCGGCAAGGCAACTCCGCAAAGGCTACGTTTCCCGCTTTTGTATTCGCGCCAGGCATGACCGGTCAGGTATCCGCGGATGACCATTTCAACTTTAAACGGTTCGCAAGCGTGGCCAACCGTTACATTAGGATCGGGCGTAGCGATTTTCCAGTTGGGGACAATATCGGCAGTGGCATCCAGAAATTTGGAGGCAATTTGATTTAAAACCTGCCCTTTGTAGGGAATTCCTTCCGGCAGGATGACGTCGAATGCCGAAATGCGGTCGCTCACCACCATTACCAGGAATTCATCGTCAATGTTATATACATCGCGCACCTTGCCGTGGTAAACACTTTTTTGCTTCGGAAAATTAAAATCCGTTCTGGTTAATGCTTTAGTCATTTTCTTCGTTTTTATCTGGTTGTTTTTTCTCTTCTCTTTTGGCCAGTTGCAATTGGTAATGCCTATCATAAGCATCCACAATTTCACGAACGAGCCGGTGGCGGACAATATCCTTTGAGTTGAATTGAACAAAGGAAATGTCTTTAATGTTGCGAAGGATTTTTTTGGCTTGCAACAAGCCTGATTGGCTGGGCGATGGCAAGTCGATTTGCGTTTCGTCGCCGGTAATGATAAACTTGGCATTCATCCCCATGCGGGTCAAAAACATTTTCAATTGGTTGAGCGTGGTATTTTGCGCTTCATCCAGGATGACGAACGCATCGCTCAGGGTGCGTCCGCGCATAAAAGCCAGGGGCGCAATTTGGATGATGCCGTCTTTCATGAATTCTTCCAATTTTTTTGCCGGGATCATATCTTGCAAGGCATCGTACAGCGGTTGCAGGTAGGGATCGATTTTTTCTTTCAGGTCACCGGGCAAAAAGCCCAATCGTTCGCCTGCTTCCACGGCGGGACGGCTCAGGATGATGCGCCTTATTTCCCTGTTTTTGAGGGCCCTGACAGCCAATGCTATGGCTGTATATGTTTTCCCGGTTCCGGCAGGGCCAATGGCAAAAATCAGGTCCGATTTTCGGCTTTCTTCCACCAGAACGCGCTGGTTGGGCGTACGTGCGCGAATGGGCTTGCCGCTGTTCCCATGCAGCAACACATCTCCCGGACTCACCTGGATGCCATCCATGGTCAGCGGATCATTGTTCAATACCTGACGGATTGTATCTTCCGGCAGTATGTTGAATTGGTGATAATGATCGAGCAACAGTTGCAGTTTTTGTTCAAAGGCGGCGCTTTCTTTTTTGTCGCCATGTACGATCAGCTGATTGCCCCGGCTGATTATTTTCAGTTTTGGGAACGAAGCTTTGATCAAATCGATCTTGGCATTGTTCACCCCGTAAAATTCAAGCGGGTCAACCCCTTCCAGTAAAATCAGCTTTTCAAACATAGCGCAGTGTAAAATCTCTTGGTTCCGCTTGCAAAAGTAACAAAAAATGTTGGCACAAGGCGGGGCAAAACGGCGGCCTTTTGCATCTCTTCCCAATGCGAATTTCGGATTACAGCATACGTTTGCAGTGAACGTTTCAAGTGGCGGATCAAACAATCATTTTTTTTCATTCCGGATTATATGCCTATTTCGTAATGGATTCCGGCGCCGGGCCCAAGCGGGATGCCAAACAGCAGCCAAACGATCAGCAATAAGGTCCAGGCAATAAAGAAGACGATGGAATAGGGTACCATGGTGGCGATAATGGTGCCGATGCCTGCTTTTGCATCGTACTTTTGTACGAAAGCAATGATTAACGCAAAGAAGCTCATCATGGGCGAGATCACATTGGTCACGCTGTCGCCGATACGGTAAACAACTTGTGAAAGCTCGGGTGAATAGCCCATAATCATAAACATCGGGATGAAGATAGGTGCCAGGATGGCCCATTTGGCCGATGCGCTGCCCATGATCATATTGACCATGGCCGAGAGGATGATGAACAGAATCATCAGCGGAATCAGGCCGAGGTTGGCCATCATCAGCAGATTGGCTCCTTTCACGGCCATGATGATACCCAGGTTGCTCCACTTGAAGTATGCCACAAACTGGGCGGCAAAAAAAACCAACACCAGGTACGTGCCCAGCGTTTTCATCGATTTCGCCATTCCGTCCATTACATCCGAGTCATTTTTAAACACGCCGGTAGTAAAACCGTAGGCCAATCCCATTGCTCCGGCTGTGACAAACAGCATGGCTACAACGCCCCGGATCAGTGGAGAAGAAAGCAGTCCTCCATCTGTTCCCCGGAAATAACCATTTTCGGGGATAATCCCGATAAGGGTGAGGATGAATATGCCCAGAAATGTTAGTGCTGCTGCCAGTAGTCCTTTCTTCTCGGTTTTCGAAAGCTTGTCAAACGAACGGTCCTCTGGTTTCACCTCGCCGCTGTATGTTCCCAGTCGTGGTTCCACGAGTTTTTCGGTGACAAAAGTCCCGGCCAGTGAAATGACAAAGGTGGATGCTACCATGAAATAATAATTGGCAGTGGCATTTACTTCGTAAGTTGGATCAAGGATGATGGCTGCTTCTTCGGAAAGTCCGGCAAGCAGGGGATCGACGGTACCCAGCACCAGGTTGGCGCTAAACCCTCCCGACACTCCGGCAAAGGCTGCTGCCATACCCGCTATCGGATGTCGCCCGACTGCTAAAAAGATGACACCTGCCAGCGGTATAAGTAATACATAGCCCACATCGGAAGCCAGATTTGAAAGAATTCCGGAAAATACGAGCACAAAAGTGAGCAAGTGTTTGGGCGAATTGAGTACCAGCAAGCGGATGAGCGTATTAATTAGTCCGCTTTGTTCGGCGATACCAATCCCCAGCATAGCTACCAGTACAATCCCCAGGGGGGCAAAGCCGGTGAAGTTATCGACCATCTCCAGTAAAATGCGGTGAATGCCGTCGTGCGACAACAAGTTGAATGGTTTTACGACTTCCTTTGTGCCGGGGTGTATAACCTCCCAGTTCATATGATGGCCCAAAGCCGATAGTAACAAAGCTGCCAAGGCAAAGAGGGCAAACAATGTGGCGGGGTGGGGCAGAGCATTGCCGGCCCGCTCAGTCCAATTCAGTAATCGTTGCGAAAATCCTACTTTCATCTTGCTCATAATCTCTCTCTTTTCGGTTTTATTGACTCTTAAAAAAAGTCATAATTACTTAAATAATAAAATTTGAGCGATATACCGTTTGTTTTTTGTGTGCTTTTCTTTCAGAAATCATGCCTTTTGTGCATGGCAAACGAGCATCCACTGTACTTTTTTAAAAAAAATAAAAGATAAAAATATCTTAAAATAGAAACATTGCAGTGAATAAAGAAGTAAAGAATGTCATAACCATTTAATTCTGAAAGTTATGAAAGTAATTTACGTTGTTTTTATTGCGGTTTTTCTTTTTGCATTCCCCTCATGTGAAAAATCAGATGTGGTGGCGGATGCCGAACAGGAGGTAATCTTGAAGAAAGCCCACCTGATGTCGAGATTTAAGGCCCATCTGTCCGGTGGGGAAGAGGTACCGGCCAACACATCGCAGGCTACCGGGCAGGCAACTTTTGCCCTGAGTAAGGATGGAACGATGATTTCGTATAAATTGATTGTGGCGAACCTCGAAAATGTAACCATGTCACACATTCACATGGGAGCAGCCGGAACCAACGGGGGAGTTGTCGCCTGGTTGTATCCATCAGGCCCGCCAGCCATGTTGCTGCAAGGCACTACCAACGGGATTTTGGCTGAAGGGGTAATTCAGGCCGAAAACCTAATCGGGGCGTTTGCAGGTCAGCCGCTTGATGCACTGGTTGATGCCATGATGGCAGGGAATGCCTATGTAAATGTTCATACAACAGCTTTTCCGGGTGGGGAAATCCGTGGTCAAATTAGCGGGAAATAATCTTTGAAGACGGGGTGAAGTTTCAAAGCGGAAATCCGGCGAGTAGGGGTTTACTCTCTCGTTGTTCCCTTCTTCTTTCGTTCGTCAGCATACAGCGAGGGCAGCGAAATGTTGTAGCGGATAACTACCAGCCGCATGGCAATGATGAACAACACCGGGACAATTTGCAAAATGGGGTTAATAAAGTGGAGCTTGTTCAGCGTGAGGTAAAGGATGGCACCCAGGATGCTAATGGTGGCATACACCTCGCGCTTGAAAATGATGGGTACTTCGTTGACCAGGATGTCGCGCAGCACACCGCCAAAGGCTCCGGTGATGGTTCCCAGTATGACACAGTTGACGGCAGCCAACCCGTATTCGAGCCCGATTTGAACGCCGGTGATCGTGTATAGACCGAGCCCGATAGCGTCGAAAATAAACAGCGGTTTGGTGATGTGATCGAGCTTCGATTTGAAGATGATGGCACAAATGGTCCCGGCAATGATAAAATGAATGTAGGAGGTTTGCGTAATCCAGAACACCGAGCGGTCGTTGATCAGCATGTCGCGCAGGGTACCGCCGCCCACGGCTGTTACAAAGGCGATGATGAACACGCCAAACGGATCGAAACGTTTGTCCATGGCGGTAATGGCGCCCGAAATGGCCAGCGCAAACGATCCCAGAATGCTGATATAGTTGATGATGATTTCCATTGCCCTTCTTTCAGGCTGCATTTATTTTTTTCGAATGAGTTGATTCGTGCCGTAGCAGGCAGCTTCCTGTTCGGGAAAGGCCAGGTAAAACTTGGTTTCAATTTCGTGGTCTCCTGTTTTTTCGATTGTCCATTTGGCCGAACCTCCCGGCACAAAGTTTTCGATATGCTCGGTTTGAAAAACCAGAAAATTGGCGGATGAAAGAGAGTCAATCAGCACATACTGATTGATAAAGCCTTCGATATGAAACTGTCGGAAGACAATCAGATTCCGGGCCTTGTCGAAACTGATCATACCCCGGTCGATATGGTGTTCTCCCTCGGGTTTGCTGGCCGTCGGCTCAAACTTCGAGTCATTGATCACTTCGATAAATTGTCCGTTCATTACCGATTGAAAGGAAGTCGTGATTTTTGACTGGCTGTTGCCAAAACCGCTGCCTGTTCCCTGCCAGTTTCCCAGCAAAAACTCAAGGCCTTGAAACGGGCTGTTTTGTGCTACGACATTCACGGCAAAAAAAATCAGGCTGACGAGAAGAATTTGTTTTTTCATGATAAGCTGTGTTTACGATTCCATCTTTTTTGCCTCGTCCCAGTATTTGTCCATTTCGGCCAGCGACATCGTTTTCAGGTCAAGGCCTTTTTTCAGGGTTTGGCTTTCCAGGTAATTAAAGCGGTTGATAAATTTCAGGTTGGTGCGTTCAAGGGCAGCTTCGGGGTCAACGCCACACAGGCGGGCAGCATTTACCATCGCAAAAAACAGGTCGCCGAATTCAGCTTCCACTTTGTCTTTGTTGTCGTGGGTCAGCTCGTGTTGCAGTTCGCCAATTTCTTCCTTCACCTTTTCCCACACCTGTTCGGGGTGCTCCCAGTCGAATCCTACGCCACTGGCCTTTTCCTGAATGCGGTTGGCTTTTACCAAAGCCGGCAGCGAAGCCGGAACGCCTTCGAGTACCGTTTTCTTTTTGCGGCCTTTTTCTTTCAGTTTCAGCGATTCCCAGTTTTGCTCCACTTCGCGGGCATTGTTCACATCTACTTCGCCGTATATGTGCGGATGGCGGTAAATTAGCTTTTCATTCAGATTGCGGATAACATCGGCCATGTTGAAGGCCTGCTTTTCTTCGCCGATTTTGGCGTAAAACACGATATGCAAAAGCAGGTCACCCAGTTCTTTTTTTATTTCTTCCAGATCGCTTTTCAGGATGGCGTCGCCCAGCTCGTATGTTTCCTCAATGGTCAGCTTGCGGAGCGACTCGAAGGTTTGCTCGCGGTCCCACGGGCATTTCTCGCGCAATTCGTCCATGATGCCTAGTAGTTGGTCAAAAGCTTGCAGTTTTTCGTTCATAGTGAAAGATGATGCGGGCCCGGAGTTTTATGCTCCCGTCCCTTGATTTTTAGTTGTCGAACAGCTGACTTCTTTAAAATTTCATGGCCCGGTCCATATCGCGCTGGGCGTCCTTGTGTTTCAGCGTTTCGCGCTTGTCGTGGATTTTTTTCCCTTTGGACAGTCCGATTTCCAGCTTGGCCAGTCCGCGGTCGTTCATAAACATGCGCAGCGGGATAATCGTCAAGCCGCTTTCTTTTATTTTTTTCTGAAGTTTATCCAGTTCCTTTTTGGTGAGCAGTAGCTTACGGTCGCGCCGGGCTTCGTGGTTGTTGATATTTCCGAAATCGTATTCCGAAATATTCATGTTCACCACGTACAACTCGTCTTTGGTAAACCGGCAATAGGCTTCCACAATGCTGGCCTTGCTGTTACGGATCGATTTAATTTCGGTGCCCACCAGCTGAATGCCAGCCACAAATTTCTCCAATATTTCATATTCGAAATAGGCCCGTTTGTTTTTGATGTTGATTTGTGTGGGTTTATGCGCCATAAGGGAAAATTGCCAGTAAAAGTTTCCAACTAATGATATTGACCATGCCGAAAATCAGGATGATCAGCAAGATCGACAGGATGATGAACCTTGACCGGTTTTCAGCGGGCAAGCCCAGACATTGCTGTGACCCCAACACAAACAAGTAAAAGCCATACAAACCGATGATGCTGAGTACGTACAGGCCCGGAAACAGGCCGGTGATGAATGATGCCAGCAAAAAAGGCAACAGGGAATAGGCTAACACGTGGCGAACAGTTTTTCTATCGTGACTGCCGCCATAGTTGATCAGCAAGGTAGCCAGCACCGGCACGGCAATCCAATATTGGATCAGGTAGCTGATGATTTCCCGCAGTCCCTTCATGGTGGCGTACGATAGCAGGAACTGGGCTTTACCGATTATTTCACCCAGAAAAACGGCCACACCCACGGCGATGACCAGCGGGGCATAAAAACGGATGACGATATTTCCGGTAAACGGCGCTTCGCTTTTTTGTTGCCAGAATTTTTTGGGTTCGAGAAGGAGTTGCCTGCTTTCGTTGAAAAGCCAGGTGTATCGTTGTTTTAAATCCATATCGCTTACATTTGCGTTACAAAAATACATTATTTTGTACAACCTTATCAAGAATGACCATGCAAGAGGGAAAATATCAACTGCTCGCCATCGTTGGTCCAACCGCTTCGGGCAAAACAGCGGTGGCTGCCCATGCCGCCAATATGCTCAACGGCGAGGTGATCTCGGCCGACTCGCGCCAGGTGTACCGGGGAATGGACTTGGGCACAGGGAAAGATTATGGAGATTACGAGATTGACGGGCAAAAAATACCATATCACCTGATTGATATTGTGGATGCTGGTTACGAGTATAATGTGTTTGAATATCAGCATGATTTTCTGAAAGTGTATGCCGATGTGACTGGCCGGGGCAAGTTTCCGGTGCTGTGCGGGGGCAGTGGTTTGTACCTCGAAGCGGTTCTGAAAAATTACAAGCTGGTGCAGGTTCCCCACAACGAGGAGTTGCGCAGTCGGTTACAGGACAAAAGTCTGGACGAATTAACCGAAATTCTGAAGACCTACAAATCCGATCTGCACAACATCACCGACATTGAAAACAGAAAGCGGGCGCTGCGTGCCATTGAAATTGAAGACTATCTAACGTTGCATCCTGAAATCGATACGCACATGCCCGAAATGAACAGTCTGGTGGTTGGGGTGAAATACGACCGGTTGAGCCGTCGTCGCCGCATTTCTGAACGTCTAAAACAACGACTTGACGAAGGTATGCTGGCCGAGGTACAAGCATTGCTCGACAAGGGGTTGAGCCCGGAACAACTCACTTATTACGGGCTGGAGTACAAGTACCTGACCCAGCATTTAACAGGGGAGCTGACTTACGATGAAATGTTTTCGGGTCTGGAAACAGCCATCCACCAGTTTGCCAAACGGCAGATGACCTGGTTTCGGCGTATGGAACGACAGGGTACCCACATTCATTGGCTGGACGGCTACATGCCGTTAGCCGAAAAGCTCGAACGGATCAAATTCTGGCTGGAACACTGACTCATCCCAAACTCATGTCAACAATAAATTGAATTGATTCAGTCACGCTGAACTTGTTTCAGTGTCTCATTTGTGATGAGATGCCGAAACAAGTTCGGCATGGCGCTCTTTCAAAACTGTGTTGACACGGTACCAAGACTTGATCCGTTCGTTTTTTTTAAGAGGGAAAGACGATTATCCTTTCCCAATGCTTTTCAATTCGAAACCTATTGAAGTAATTTCTTTCCGGTTCAGGATGTTCCGTCCATCAAAAATGAATGCCGGCTTTAGCATATTGTTATAAATCTGTTGCCAATCGTAGCCTTTAAATTCATCCCATTCCGTAAGAATGGCGGTGGCATGGGCATTTTTCAGTGCTTCGTAAGGTGAATCATGTACCGTCACTAAACTGCGGATTTCAACTGCGCTCAAAGCACTAAATTGAGTTGCTGTGCAGGGATTATCGTTGCGGCGGTGCTTTTGAAGGTATTCCAGGTCGCCGTATATCTGTTCAGCAGTAACTTTGGGGTCATACACATGAATTTCGGCCCGGTCCTGCAGCAATTCGTCGGCCACATAAATGGCAGCTGATTCGCGCGTGTCATTCGTATCTTTTTTGAAGGCCCAGCCCAGGAAGGCAATCTTCTTGCCCGATACGGTGTTGAACAGCGTATCAATAATTTGTTTGGCGAACCGGTGTTTCTGGTAATCGTTCAGCTTGACCACCTGTTCCCAGTAGTCAGCCACTTCGGGAAGGTTAAAATGGCGGCACAAATAGACCAGGTTGAGAATGTCTTTTTGGAAGCAGCTCCCTCCAAAACCCACCGACGACTTCAGAAATTTTGGCCCGATGCGGGAGTCCATGCCAATTGCATGGGCAACCTCGTCCACATCGGCTCCGGTTCGTTCGCAAAGGGCAGAGATGGCATTGATAGAAGAGATCCGTTGCGCCAAAAAAGCATTGGCCGTCAATTTTGATAATTCAGATGACCAGATGCGTGTGGTGACGATCCGTTCGCGCGGTACCCAGTTGGCGTAAACATCGGCCAGGGCCTGCTCGGCGCGTTTTCCGTCTTCGTTATCTTCGCTGCCGATCAACATGCGGTCGGCATAAAGCAGGTCGTTGATGGCTGTGCCTTCAGCTAAAAATTCCGGGTTGGAAAGAACTGCAAATTTGGGGCGGGATGTTGCTAGTTGTGTGTCTTTCCCGTTGGTCGCGGCGGCATCCAAAATGGTGCGGATGGCTTGGGCTGTGCGCACAGGCAAAGTAGATTTTTCGACCACGATTTTATCGTCGGTAGCGATTTCTGCAATTTGCCGGGCGCAAAGTTCCACATATTTCAGGTCGGCAGCCATGCCTTTGCCAACCCCGTACGTTTTGGTGGGTGTGTTTACCGAGATGAAAATCATCTGGGCTTCGCGTATGGCGCCTTCCACATCGGTGGAGAAAAAGAGGTTACGTCCGCGGGCTTCGGCCACTACTTCAGGCAACCCGGGTTCATACACCGGCAGGCGGTCCAGGTCGATTTGGTTCCAGTCGGCAATACGTTGTGCGTTGATGTCAACAACGGTAACTTTGATATGCGGGCATTGCTTCGCAATAACGGCCATGGTTGGGCCACCGACGTATCCTGCTCCAATGCAGGCAATCTTGGTAATGTTGGATGCTATCATGGATGAATGTTTTTTATTATCAATTAACTTCGAGCCATCGTTTTTTTATCGAGCCCATAAATTCTTTGCCGAAAACCACTCCGGTACCGATAATTCCTCCTAAAAATATCCATACAATTAGGATGAGTGAGCGTTTAGGCGCCGATTTTTCGGTAGGAATACGCACCGGGTCGATTACTGTAAGTACGGGTGTGTCTTCTTTCACCTGTATTTGTGCCTGCTCCAGTTGTTTGGCCAACTCGGAATAAACCGAATAGGCAATGTTGTATTGGCTGAGCAGTTGTTCTTCTTCGGTTTGCGCCATTGCTGTCGAAACGTTTTTGTTGCGGTCGCGGAACAGGGCCAGCTTCTTTTGGGCCTCCTCAAATTCGGTTTTTTTCTCGTTGTAGCGGTCCTGTATGAAGTTTAACTGCGTGGCCGCTTTTTCAATTTTGTAACGGGTGATGTAATCCTGCAGCATCGTCTGTGCTTTTTGCGCTACTTCGGCAGCCAACCGGGCATCGCCAAAGGTGGTGCTTAACGATAGGTACCCTTCTTTGTCGTTCAGTTCCAGGCTAATTTGCTCGTCCAATATTTTTCTGACTTTTTCCTGTTCATCCGTTAAGGATAATAATTGACCGGGGGAAAGCTGTTCATCATCAGCAAGCTCGTTTCCTTTTAATGCATTAATGATGACGCCGGGCAGGCCCAGTGTATATTTTATAACGATGGATCCAATTCCCGCTTTTTGATGTTCTGTGTAGAATTCATACAGGCTGACCGGCTGCTCTACGCCTGGGCAATGGAACGTGGAGTTCATCAGTTCGAGCTGGAGTGGCAACGACTTGATGATCCGCGGATACATTAACGGGGACAACGATTCGCTGGTGCCCATATTATTCAGGTTGAACCCGGCCATGGCAGCCAGGGAGGAAAGCCCCCCCAGCTTGGAACTTTGGCTGTTGGCCGACTGTGGCACAATGGTGGTGGAGGCGGTGAACTTGTTGGGCGATACAAGTGCCACCAACACACCCAGTACTGCTCCGGCAACCACATAACGAAGGATAGTGCCCCGGCCATTCCAGAGCGTTTTGGCCAGTTCAATCAGATCAATTTCGTCATCGGCAGCGTTATGTGTTACTTGCGGTTGTGTATTGTTCGAGTTTTCCATAGCTATTCTTTTTCTTACCGGTCTGATGTCCGTTGTCTTTCGGTAAGCTGTATCCTTGTTCGGTTGATTCCCTTATTTTTTGTTCCTGACAGCATTGATGATGTTGCGCATTTCCTCCATACTGGTTGCTTTTGGGGCATTGTTGTTGAAATTTTGCGAAATATTTCGAGAATATTCATTTCCCGTAGGTGCTGGAACCTTAACCATAATTGGTTCTGGTTCTGGTTTTTTTATCACTTTTACCAGATTGAGTTCCACCAAGGCATCCAGAATTTTTTCAGCCTTGCCGTTCATGATTTTGATTTTCAATGTTTTCATGTAGTTGTTTGATGTGTGGTATTCATGGATCTTCAAGTTACCGGAGAACGGCGGCAATCGCTACGGCCAGGGATGAAAGTGTACTGGTGATGGCCAGCCATTTGCCTGTATTATCCGTGTCTTTCTTTTCCGGTTTTGCGGGCACAATAACCTGGCTTCCTGGTTTTACCTTTGGGTATTTTTTCAGGATAAAACTCCGGGTAACGTCGGTGGTGCCATTGCTGTAAACCACGTAAACTTTATTCTTTTTAGCATTTTGGCTGAACCCTCCGGTGCTGTTGATGTAGTATTTTACTCCGCGTCCGCGCTCCCAGGCCAAGCCAATAGGGTTCATCACTTCTCCGTTTACCCAGATTTCTTCTGAGCGCATCGGAACGCTTAGCTGGTCGCCATCACGCAGGAAATAATCGTAGGAAGAACCTGGCTGTTGCATGATTCTTTCCAGACGGAGTTCAAGACTTTCGAATTGCTCCGGCATTTCTACCTGAAGAGAGGAGTCGCTGGTTTCCTGCAGGCGTTGGATC
Source organism: Gaoshiqia sediminis (assembly GCF_025907915.1). Classification (GTDB taxonomy): domain Bacteria; phylum Bacteroidota; class Bacteroidia; order Bacteroidales; family Prolixibacteraceae; genus Gaoshiqia; species Gaoshiqia sediminis. The sequence continues at coordinate 6,653 of NZ_JAPAAF010000021.1, read as the reverse complement.
GCTTCCATCTGGGCCATTTGTTGGCTTGCGACGGAACGTTTGAGTTTGGCCCCTTCGGCAAAAGCGTAGGGGGTCAACCCACCGGCCCGTTTGAGCAGATCGGAAATTCGCTCGTTCTTGTCGCTAATGCTGTATTCACCGGGAAATTGAACTTCTCCCTCTATGCGAACCGTTTTTTGCACCTGGTACGAAGGTGCTTTGCGGATGTAAACCTGGTCGAACGGTTTTAACACAAAGGCTGCATCTTCATCGGTCAGTTGTAGGTTGCGGTCGATCTCAAACTGAAACAGCGAGGCCAGTTTGCTGTTGATGGTGCTTGCTTCTTCCTTGCTGTTGCGCCGGGCCACCTCGATGTACGATTCACTGGCTGCTTCGGTCATGCCACCAGCCATAAAAATGAGGTCTTTCAGGGTCATGTTTCTGAAAAAGCCATATTCTCCAGCTGCCAATACTTCTCCCAAAATGCGCACGGTTTTCTTTTCACCCATGCTGAAAATGTCGCGGATGATGATCTGGTCTTCCCGTTGAAGCACCGGATCGTTGACGCCGCTGAACAATTCACCCAGATCGAATGGAATGGTGGTGGGAAAAAGCTGTTCGTCGAGGCGAATAATCAGGCCGCGTTGGGCATAATAATCTTCGCGGAGGCCACCGGCTTTGCCAATTAAGTTGGAAAGGGTCATGCCCTCATCCAAGGCGTAAGTGCCGGGACGAAAGACGGCGCCTTCTATGCTGACACGGTTTTCGTACCGGTCAATCACTTCTTCAGCGCGGATCAGATCGCCGTTTTTTAGTCCAAAGCTGTCAAACTGATTTTGCTCCAGGTCAACCAACTGGTATTGGTCGTTGGTAAAGCGGGTCAGTAATACGCGCGATTGGGCGGCTGCTTCGCTGAACCCCCCGGTAAACTGGAGGAGTTCGCGAACATTTTCGCCTTCCTTCAGTTCGAATATTCCCTGGCGTTTGAAAGCGCCGATCGTTTCTACCCGTTTCAGGTAAGTAGGGATGTAAATAATATCCTGATCGCGCAGCGAAATGTTGTTTTTAGTATTCGACCGGATCAGGTAATCATATACGTCAATTTCGGCAAACAGCTTGTTGTTGCGGATGATGCGTATGTTGCGGAAAGAGCCGTTTTCGCCCGGGCCTCCCGACAGGTACAGGGCGTTAAATGCCGAAGCCGTGGCCGGCAAGGTGTATGTGCCGGGGGCGATGACCTCGCCAATAACGTTTACTTTAATAGAACGCGGGTTGTTGAGGCTCACCTCTGCATAGGTGTTTGGGGTTGCCCCAGCCATACCGTTGTAAATGGAGGTTAGCCGTTTCAGTAAAAGCTCTTTGGCAGATTCGTAGTTGAGGTTAGCCACTTTGACAGGACCAACGTCGGGAATATTGACTGCACCATTGGCATCAATTTGCAAAAGATAAGTTTGTTGGCTGGCGCCCCAAACCTGGATGTTCACCTCGTCGCCAATGCCCAGCACATAGTCTGCCGGTACCGGAATAGTCACCGAAGGTTCGAAAGTCAGGTTTTCCTGGTTGAACAAATGATATCCAAATAGTTTTTGGTTCTTTTCAGAAACAGGCGACAGTAGTTTTTTTTGTGAAACCTCCATTTTCGCACTATCCTTGTCCAGATATTGATCGGGTGTGCCTGGAATTTTCTGGTCGATTTTGGTCGTACTGCTTTTCGTACCTATTTCGCCCGAAAATTTCATCTGGTTGATGCGGCGGGTGAGCTGATCAATTTGCTGTTGGGTGGCGCCGCGGGCCTTGGCCAGTTGGATGGCCTGTTCCTGGCTTAAACCACGTGCGTTTATTTCTTCGATGATTTGCTTAATTTGCTGATCGGAAAGATTTTCAATCTTTACAGATGAAGCTTCGCGTTGGGCTAGCGAGACTGTTGCGGTTCCCAACAGGCAGAAAAGAAAAAGGAATAGAAAAATTTGTTTAGACATGTGATCGTATTTATGTGCCTGAATGTATCTGATAACTACTTTTTTTCAATTTTGTTGCCAAGCCGTTTCCCGCTAAACCTTTCATCCCGGATCAGCTTTGCGTAAAACAGGCGTAAGTTATTGCTTTTGAAGCTTTTTTCAATGTTCGTGATAACAAAAACATCCCTGGTATTATTTCAGAAATGTTTCCGGTTGGCAAATTTAAGGATTTATCTGTTTAGTCACAGGAATATTTTCTATTGTTAAGTTATTTTTAGCTCATTCTGTTCTTTATGTCGTTTATTCCAGGTCAATTAATTTGGGGTCTTTCTTTACTGACAGTCATAGGTTTTGAGATCATGAGGCTCTCTTAAATGGTTTGAGCGTAGCCGTACTAACCTGTCAGGTTTAAGGATTTGTTAACTGAAAATTAGCTGTTTCGGGCGAAAATGTGTTACCTTTGCGCCCCTTAAATGTAATAGAAAGACTTGACGAATGATTACTGTTTCAAATTTGGCGATCCAGTTTGGAAAGAAGCCGCTTTTTGCTGACGTAAACCTGAAATTTACCCCCGGAAACTGTTACGGGGTCATTGGTGCCAACGGTGCCGGAAAATCCACCTTCCTGCGATTGATCTCGGGCGAATTAGACCCGACCCGTGGGTCAGTGCTGATGGGCCCTGGCGAGCGCCTTTCGGTACTTAAACAGGATCACCACGCGTTCGACGGTTTTCCGGTATTGGACACAGTACTGATGGGACACAAAGAGTTGTGGCGGGTGATGAAAGAAAAGGAGGTGTTGTATGCAAAAACTGATTTTTCGGAAGAAGACGGGCACCTGGCCGCGAAACTGGAAGATGAGTTTGCCCAAATGGACGGGTGGAATGCTGAAAGTGATGCCGCCATGTTGCTCAGTGGCCTGGGTATTAAAGAAGATTTTCATTACCAGCTGATGAAAGACCTGGATGCAAAAGCCAAAGTACGGGTTTTGCTGGCTCAGGCTTTGTTTGGCAATCCCGATAACTTGTTGCTCGACGAACCAACCAACGACCTCGACCTTGAAACGGTTTTGTGGCTGGAGAACTATCTCGGCAACAGCCAAAATACGGTCATCGTCGTGTCGCACGACCGTCACTTTCTGGACAATGTTTGTACCGACGTGGTGGACATCGATTATGGAAAGATCCACGCGTTTTCAGGAAACTATACGTTCTGGTACGAGTCGAGCCAGCTGGCACTTCGGCAGCAGGCAGCTGCCAACAAGAAAGCTGAAGAAAAGCGAAAAGAACTGCAGGAATTTATCAGTCGGTTTAGCGCCAACGTGGCCAAGTCGAAGCAAACAACCAGCCGCAAGAAGATGTTGGAAAAACTTAATATCGAAGAAATTGAGCCGTCAACCCGACGCTACCCCGGCATCATTTTTCAGCCCGAACGGCAAACAGGCGATCGCGTGTTGCGTGTTGAAGGACTGAGTTACGAGCAGGATGGTGAAGTGTTTTTCAAAGATGCCACTTTTACAATAGAAAAAGATGATAAAGTGGTTTTCCTCGGAAAAGATAACCGCGTGATGACCATGTTCTTTAAAATTATCATGGGCGAACTGGCACCCACATCCGGTAGTTTTGAGTGGGGCGTGACCATCAAAAAGGCGTACTTGCCGATGGATAACACCGAATATTTCACTGAGAATAAGAAATTGTATGAATGGTTGGGCGATTATTCGCACGATACCAGCGAGGCTTTCCTGCGCGGATACTTGGGGAAGATGTTGTTTTCGGGCGATGATTTGCAGAAAAATGTACAAGTGCTTTCGGGTGGTGAAAAGATGCGCTGTATGATTTCGCGCATGATGCTGGAGCACCCAAACACGGTCATTCTCGACCACCCCACAAACCACCTGGATATGGAATCGATTCAGTCATTCAATAATAATATGAAGGTTTTCCCGGGCCAAATACTGATGGCATCGCATGACCACGAGTTTATCAGCACCGTTTGTACACGCGTGATCGACCTGACTCCGGAAGGTGTGATTGACAAATATATGGACTTTGAAGAATACCTGACCGATGAAAAAATCAGAGCGAATCGCGAGGCCCGCTATCATCGGTAATATAAGGTAAAAGTCAAAAGTAAAAAGGGAAAAAAGGAAGACGGTTGGTAATCAGCCGTCTTCCTTCGTTTTAATGAATATACTTTTGTTGAAATTTGGGGGCAAGCTGCGCTTGACTTTGTTTTGGTGTTTCCTTCGAGCTTGGTTACATTTGCGTTTAAACTTTACCAGTATGGATTCAGCTATTCCTCCTGTTCAGTTCTTTCGGTATTGCCCGCGTTGCGGTTCTGCAAACTTTAACCAGCTGGGCGACCGTGCTAAAAAATGCGCACAATGTGGTTTTGCCTATTATTTTAATACATCGGCGGCCGTAGCGGCCCTGATTTTTGACCCGCAGGGGCGGTTGATGTTTGCACGTCGGGCCATTCAGCCGCATTTGGGCATGCTTGATTTGCCCGGCGGTTTTATTGAACCGATGGAGACTGCAGAGGAGGCCATTTGTCGTGAATTGAAAGAGGAGCTTGGCGTAACGGTTCAAAGCATGGAGTACTTTGGTTCCTTTCCAAACGAATATCCTTATTCCGGAATTTCGGTTTTTACGCTCGACCTCACGTTCAGGGTAACTGTGGTTTCGTTAGATAACATGGTGCCGATGGATGATGTTGCGTCTATCGAGTTTTATTACCCGCACGAAGTTGATCTCAGCGAGGTGCCATCTAACTCCATTCGTCTTGCCTTGCATAAATTGCAGGAAAAGTAATTATTTCAACCTAATCAGAAAAAGCGATGAATGAACTTATTGTCAGTCGTTTGGCCGGGCTTCGCCGGGAAATGGAAAAATCGGGTGTTCGTGCCTGGTATGTTTCGGGGACTGATCCGCATCAAAGTGAATATTTGCCGCAATATTGGCAGGCGCGAAAATATTTGACCGGATTTACCGGTTCGGCAGGGCAGGTGGTTGTTACAGCCACACGAGCTGCGCTGTGGACCGATTCGCGGTATTTTTTGCAGGCCGAAGAGCAATTGGCTGGCACCGGAATCCAGCTTATGAAGTTGCGGATAGCAGGTACCCCAACGCCGGCAGAATGGCTTGGAGCTGTATTGGAGCCAAGCGCTTTGGTGGGAACAGACGCCTGTTGTATGTCGGTGAACCAGTATAAAACGTTTCAAGCCGATCTTCAAAAATGTCACCTGCAACTGAGTGATACCGGTGATTTGTTGGCTTCGTGCTGGACTGAAAGGCAGCCTTTGCCTTCAATTCCGATTTTTGAACATGAACTGCCTTTTGCCGGAAAATGCCGACAGGAGAAATTCCAGCAAGTACGTGATGAATTGCGCGAATGCAGGGCCGATGGCTTGTTGATTACCGCATTGGACGATCTGGCATGGGTGCTGAACCTTCGGGGGCAGGATGTGGATTTCAACCCGGTATTTGTGGGTTACGGCATGATTACTCCGGAAGAGGCCTTGCTTTTTGTTGATCCTGTGAAGGTGCCGGAGGCGTTGAGCACGAAGCTCGCTTCAGATAGTGTGAGGATGCTTCCTTATTTGGCTGTTTTTGAAGTACTAAGAGCTTTCCGCGGTACGCTGCTGGTTGATCCTGACCGGACAAACCAAGCGTTGTTGGGATGCCTGAATCCGGATGTTGAAGTGCAGTTCCAGCTTTCGGTGCCTGCTCGGTTGAAGGCGCTTAAATCGGAAACCGAATTGAAGTACATCCGCGAAACCATGCGAAAGGATGGCGTGGCCATGGTTGAATTCTTGTTTTGGCTGGATCAGGCAATTGGGAAAGAAACGGTTACCGAATATGATATTGCGTTGAAGTTGTCTTCATTCCGGTCGTTGCAGGAGGGCTACCGGGGCGACAGCTTTTTCCCGATTGTGGGATACAACGAAAACGGTGCTATTGTGCATCGCTCGGTGACCCGGGAAACTGCAAGCGAGCTGAAACCGGATGGAATGCTTTTATTTGACTCGGGAGGGCAATATGTGACCGGAACCACAGATATTACAAGGACGATCAGCCTGTCAGAGCCTACCAATCAGCAGAGATTTGATTTCACGATCGTGCTAAAGGGAATGATCAACCTGACGCTGGCCAAGTTTCCTGCCGGGACCAAAGGCTGCAACCTGGATGTGCTTGCCCGCTTTTTCATGTGGCAAAACGGCATGAATTACGGACATGGTACGTGTCATGGTATCGGATACTTTTTGAACGTTCATGAAGGGCCGATGAGCATCCGGCAGGAATATAATGAATACAGCATTGAACCGGGTATGGTGCTATCAAACGAACCTGCTTTTTACCGGGAAGGGAAGTATGGTTTGCGAACCGAAAATATGATGGTCTGCGTTCCGCGTGAAATTACGGATTTCGGAACATTTTACGGTTTTGAAACGCTAACCTTGTGCCCGCTTGACCTGAAATTAATTGATGTTGATTTGTTGACCGAAACGGAAATAGAATGGATCAATGCTTATCATCAATGGTGTTTCGACGAATTGTCGCCTTTGTTGGAGCCTGATAAACAGGCATTTTTGAAACGGTTGACTACCAGCTTGTGAGCATAAAAAGAGGCCGTCTCAAAACAAAATTTGGGACGGTCTTTCTTTTTCTGGATTTTGGAGATTTTAGATTTTGTAGTTGGTTTGTTTATGGTTCCA
>NZ_JAPAAF010000020.1 GCF_025907915.1 Gaoshiqia sediminis | reverse complement strand
CTAAAGCCTCCTGTCATAACCTATTAGCAATATGAATTATTATTCATACATTTAACAACGCATCCACACGATGGATAAAATACTAGAACGTTAGCCGTCAGTTTAGGAGCAACACTCACCAAAGCAGACAACCAGATAATAAAGTAACATTGAGCAATAATGACAGAAGAACAAAAAAAATGGTTTGACAAACTATATCAAAAAAGACAAAACACGGCAACAACGCTAATGGACGACTTTGCCATTAGCAATATGTGGAACAGTGTAATTGAAAAATATAGTGACCAAGCTCATTTCATTTACGAACTTTTGCAAAACGCAAACGATGCAAAAGCGACAAAGTCATCATTTCAATTAACAAAAAATGGACTTTATTTTAAGCATAACGGCACAAAAAACTTTTGGGTTTCAAATCCAGACAATGAAAAACTAGACCAACAGAACAATAAACTTGGTGACATTAACGCCATTACGGCAGTTGCACGATCAAACAAAAAAGACCATTCAACTATTGGAAAATTTGGAGTTGGTTTTAAGGCGGTTTTTCAATACACCGAAACTCCACACATTTACGACCCAAACTTTCAATTTAAGATTAGCAAATTCATTGTTCCAATTAAATTGGACAATGATTTGACAGACCGACAAAATAACGAAACTGTTTTTTATTTTCCTTTTGACAAGCAAGAAACCGATGAAAACGGCAACTTAAAAATGCCAAAGGAAAAGGCTTATTCAGATATTATAGACAAATTAAAGAAATTAGTTTTCCCAACATTGTTTCTATCCGACTTACAAGAAGTTAAATGGCAAGCAGAAAACAACGAAGTAGGCGAATACACCAAAAAAGGAACAAAACAGAAACAAGCAGAAGACATTATTTATGAAAGAGTTGAACTCAATCAACAAGTCGGATTAAAACAAATAAAAGAAAACTTATTCTTATTTACGCGATTAACAGAAGAACACAATCTCAACTATTCTATTGGCTACTTTCTTGACGAGAATGGGAAATTGATACCAAAACAATATTCTGCATTTTGCTTTTTCCCGACCAAGGAAATAACAAATCTCAATTTTATTCTTCACGCCCCATTTCTACTCACAGATAGTCGGGAAGGAATACATCGTTCTAAGGAACACAACACAAAAATGGTAGAGTTGCTTGCACAACTTTCAGCCGACAGCTTGCTAATTTTGAAAGATTTGAAAGCAATTAGCGATGATATTATTGAAATAATTCCATATAAGAATATTGAATACGGTAATGACGGTTTTTTTGATGATTTCTATTTTAAAATCAAAGAGAATTTACAAACCGAAGAAATACTGCCTGCTAAAAACGAAACATTTGCCAATAAGCGAAACGCTTATTGGGCTGATTCTCCTGATTTGGCAAACTTATTTTCAAACGAACAGCTTGCTGAATTAGTTAAGAATCAAAATGCAAAATGGGTATTCGTAACTATTGGTAGAACAAAGGATAAAGAAATAACAGATTATATTGACGGTGGTTCTGAAAGGTCTTGGGATAGGAAAGAGCCACAGTTGATTAAATCTAATATGGATTTTGAAAATAAAATTGCTGATTTAATTACAAGCAATTTTATCAAAACGCAATCAAATGATTGGCTTCATAAATTTTATGAATATCTTTCTGAAAGAAAATCTTATCAAGACAAATTTAAAACAAAACCTATTTTTAAGGACTCTCAAGGAAATGCTGTCGCTGCATTTGACAAAATTGGTGGAGAGTTACACGGTATTTTGTTTTTGCCTTTAGACGAAGCTAATTCAACTTACAAAACCATCGACCTTGAGCTACTTAAAAATAAAAAGACAAAGGAATTTATTGAAAACTTCGGAATTAAAAAGCCGAGTTTGAAAGATGAAATCTACAATAACATATTGCCATTGTATGAAAAAGATGGAGAAATTGATACAGAAACACACTTTAAGAAGTTTTTTACTTATTGGAAAAATGCAGGGCGACCAGAAGAGTTTATTTCATTAATAGAAGATAAAGAGTTTGTTTCTTACAAAACAAACGAAGATGAAACAACCTATCGCGGAATAGCTAATGAAATCTATTATCCAACCACAGATTTAGTAAAGTATTTCGAATCAAAGCCAGATACTAAATTTGTTGACCTAGACGACTACTACTCTTTTATCACAGAAGAAAAAGAGCAACAAATTCTGAAAGAGTTTCTTTTAAAATTGGGTGTAAGTCTGTTACCAAGAATATTTGAAAAAGAAATAACCGATGCTTCGATAAAAGCAAAACTAAATCTTAGAGAATCAACATATGGTTACAATGACAGAAACACAACTACCGATAGAATCATTGACGGTTGTAATGAGATTACCAAAAATATAGACAATGAAAAATCTTTAATTCTATGGCGTTACCTGAAGAAATTGTCAAGCTATGAATATTCCCAAGGAAGCCATAAATACTTTTATTATTCCCAACAATATCAATCCTTTGAGTCTAATGCTCTTACTCTACTAAAAAAACGAAAATGGTTATTAGCTGATAGCGGTGAGTTTGTCGCTCCAAGTGAAATCTGTATAAATGAATTATCTAACGGTTACGATAGTAATTCAGAATTAGAACGGTTATTAGGATTTAAGCCATCCGTAGTTTTAACTGAAACCGAAAGAATCGCATCTAAATTTGAAAGCGAAGAAGAAGCCGAAGAAGCAAGAAAAGCACTAGAAGAAAAAAGAGAGAAAGAAAAACGAAAAGCAGAACGAAAAACGTCAGGAACAAATACATCAGTTGATTCAGAAGATTTAGAAGGTGCGATTGAAAGTTTAGAAAATCTTTCAGAATCTGTATCAAAACCGAAATCGGAAAAAGAAAAAACAAATACGTTACCTGACTTTGACGAAGATGAAGAACTTGCAAAAGGAATTGAAGATTTTAAAAAGCAACTTGAAATCAAAAAAAGCAGAGTTGATTTAGCAGAAAACATCAACAACAGCGTAAAATATTCTTACGATTGGTTTAAAGCGTATTTGCAGTTGCTTACTACTTACGGAGAAAAGCAAGACACACAGAAACAAAAATCAATTTCGTTTCAGGAAATTAAGCCATACAAAGCCGATAATAAATACTTTCTACTTTGTGGTGCAAGTAGCTACATATCGCCTGAAATTGAAAATGCAGACGATTTTAAAGTTTCGCTTGTTTTTGGAAACGGCAATAGAGAAAATATAACTGTTGAAGGTGTTTCTAAAAAAGGGCAAGATTTGTTGATTTATTGCCGTGAACCATTATCAGGCAATACGCTTTCTCGATTTTCAAACATTTTTAAAGTTGAAATTAACTTTACACCTGTTATTGACTTACTTGACAGATTATACAAAGCGTTTACGAACGACAATTATATTGACGAGTGGGAAACCATTCAAGAAGCAATACCTTCTTTGAATTTCATTTATGGACCACCAGGAACAGGTAAAACAACAACACTTTGTAATAATATAAACGACATTTTAGCTGAAAATCCAAATACGAAATTTTTGGTTCTTACGCCAACTAACAAGGCAGCGGACGTAGTTTGTAAAAAATTACAAGACATCAATCCTAACATCTACGCTGTTCGTTTAAGTCGTCCAACAGACCCTCAATTAGAAGAAAGTGGTATTTATGTGGATACATTAGACAACAAATCACTACACAACATAAATGTTGTTACTTCAACAATTCATCGTTTTCCCTACTTTGAAATCAATGGCGAAAAAGACGGAGAGATTTTTGAATACAAACTTTTTAAACATAGAAACTTTGACTATGTAATTTTTGATGAAGCATCAATGACGGGTTTGCATTACATCACATTTGCAATAATGGCTTTATTCAAAACAAATCCAAACACAAATTTCATCGTTGCAGGCGACCCGAAACAAATTCCACCTGTTATTGAGATAGATGAAAAAGAGTTGGAAAATTTTGACTTTCAAGACGAAAACATTTACAAAATGATGAACCTTGAAAGTTTTAATCCCGAAGAACAGATAATTAGAGAAATTGACACAATTCAAAATCTTGATAAGCAATACCGAAGTATCCCACAAATCGGGCAACTTTTTAGCGAACTTTCCTATTCAAGTCTATTAAAACACGACAGAGAAACGAACAGAAAAGAAAGCAAACAATTGCCCGAAAAATTTAAAAAATTGATTTCGTCAAACGTAACATTTGTTGATATTCCGCTAAATCAAGACAATTCTATTTTCAAAGTAAACAAGCTATTTTACAGTTCATATCATACTTATTGTGCAATTTTAGTTTCTGAAATTATCAGATATTTTGACGAAATAAATGAAAACGAACAATGGACAATCGGACTAATTGCACCATACAAAGCACAAGCAATTTTGCTGAATAAATTGATAACATCTTACGGTATTTCTGAAAATGTAAAAGTGTTTTCCGACACAGTTCACGGTTTTCAAGGCGATGAATGTGATATTGTGTTTTTTGTTTGCAATCCAAACAACTATTTCTATTCAGGACACGAAAAAGCACTTTTGTCAAAAGAATACATTTACAATGTTGCAATCAGCAGAGCAAAAGATTATTTGATTGTTTTGCACCCATATACGGCTATTTCAAATCCGTTTATCAATAAAATTGGACATTCATACAAAAACAACTTTGGCAACACAAAGATTTTAAACACTAATGACATTGAACAGATATTGTTCAACGACAGAAACTATATAGAAACCAACAGTTACATTTCAGGACACGACAACGTAAACGTTTTTGGACTTTCTGAAATGAAATATTTTATCAAAGCCAACGATACAGCAATTGACATACAATTAAGAGACTTGAAAGAACATAAAACAAATGACTTGACAGTAGAACGCAATAATATAAACCAAAACGGTGGACTGAAAATAGTCGGCAAGATAGACTTGAGTAAATTTGAAAAGCATAAAAAATGAAAACCGAACGGCTAACATCGTGTATAAAACATTTGGCAGTCAGGTGGTTATCGAGCGTTCCAGCTCGTATCAAAAGTAGTTGTAACTTGACAGGAATGTGCTTCGAAATGCCAAACGTTTCATATACGAAACCATGACGGTTTATAAATATTAACTTTTAAATAATTGTATTACAGTGTCTTGAAGCGTGTTTTGAGAGGCATTTCTGAATATGGTGGACATACATTTTGCCATTATTTTTTTAGCAAAAAATAAAATTAAAGCTGTTGATAACTTTTTGATTTTACCATTTATTGCTCAGAAAAATCAGATTCAATGTCTTTCTTGGCTGTTTTTCTTCACAATACTTAACCCCATAGTGGAAGTGTAACCAAACCTTTCTTTGCTTGTTTCTCTACTGTACACTGATTTAGGAAAAAATTCCTTGCCAGCTTGCCATAAGTACTTGTCAATTTGCTTCAAATCGAACTCCTCCAGATTGTAGTAGGTTCTGAACTTGATTAGAATGTCTTTATAGTTTGAGTAAACCCTTAATTCGGATTTGTGGAACTTGGAAAAATTATCTTGCTTTTTCAATGCCATTAGCAGCTTCTCGACATAGCTATCATAAATAGGATAGTGTTTAGGTTTATGATGGCTGCAATACTTTGTTGCAAATGAATAGAAGTTGAATTGTTTTTTACCGTTGATATTTACTTTAGCAATATCATTCACCAGATTTGTGTCATTATTCTTAAGTCTTTTATCAACATCAATTGAAATGATGTGTTTGGCTACTGAAAATGGCGAAAATATATTGGTGCTGTAAAAATCATTTAATGAACAGACCTTAATAAGTACTTCATCCATTTCAGTGTTATAAGGATATGTTTCTGTAAAAAGCTTCCTTAAACTATTTTCTTGAGCAACATAGTTTTCTAACGTATCCCATTTTTTCTGATACATAGCGACTATTTGCTTTGTCGGTGATGGTATTATCATTCATTTTCAGTTTTGATAGTCCAAGAGATACAATTTAAAGCACCTCCATGTTTAACAATCTCCGACATATCAACTTGTTTTACATTACCCAATTGTGCATAATGTGGAAAATATTTGGAGATTTGCTCAAAGGCTATATCATCTTCCGTAGCTTCTATTTTTGGCACGAGTATTATATCTTTGGTTTGAAGGAAGTTAATATAGGCTATATTTTCTTCATTCTCTTTTTGTGTCGAGCACCTCAACCATTCAATGTTAAGCTTAGCTTTCTTAAGGGGAGCTAGTAACCGTTCTTTAAAAATCTTATCGGCGTTTTCATAAAAACCGCTGACTAGAACTGTGCCATCATCAATAAATCTTATCATCCCATCAGCATGTCCAAACTCACATTCTTCATCCCAAGGAATTAAAACTACTTTATCAACTTCAAAGGTTTCACGCAACTCTTTTAATAAATCCTTCTTGGAATAAGTTCTTCGATTCTCCCAAACGATTTTATCAGTTAAGATGATGCAATCAGTGGATTTCACCAAGTTGCCGCCATCCAAGATAATATCTGATTTTATGGGTTTTAACCCCATAGCATCACAAACAATATCCGGGTAGGTTTTTAATTCTCTCGTCTGTTTTTTGTCGGAATTTCCTTGAAGGTAATTGGGGTCGTAGCGAAACTCAATGAATTTATTGTCAGAAATTTGAATTGGCATATAGTCTCTTGCCCAAATATCCTTTGTCTTTGGTAGTAGCTCCACAGAACATCCGATTGAATTGAGTTGGTCATTAACAGCACTCCAGACGTAAGCATTCGGCCTAGTACATATTGCCAGCCTAGAAATTCAGGCGTTTCTTTGATGGCAAAAAATGAGAATGACACTATCCACATTTAAGAAACTCTATCAAGAGTACCTCGAATCCGGTCTAAACGTAAAAGACTTCTGTGCCAATCAGGGTTTTGTTCCTTCAACTTTTTATTACTGGAAGAAACAATTAGGGGAAACAATCCAGCCTCAGCCCGAGCGATTCGTTCCACTCGTCTTTGATTCTAATCAACCAACCACAGAAAAGCGAACAGTCCAAGCTCTCGAAACGCGTTCCGGAGTCTCTGGCAATAATGCACCCATAGAGTTCGTGTTTCCCAATGGCACCAAAATGGTGATAAGAGACAACGTAGATATGAGTTTGCTAAAAGCGATTGTTCACCTATTTGATTAATGGCCGATGTTTCATTTACATGGGAAGCTAAAGTACTTTCTTTACCCTGCTGGAGTGGATATGCGTAAAAGCTTCTACACCCTAAGTGGCATTGTTACCTCAAGCATGAAACGCAATGTTCAAAACGGAGAGGTTTTTATTTTCGTCAATAAAAGATTAACCACCATGAAGATTCTGCATCTGGAGTACGGTGGACTGGTAATCTATCACAAGAAGCTAGAAAGTGGTGTCTTTAAGTTGCCAAGCTTCGACGAGGGCCTCACATCTCACGCTCTTGAATGGCAAGATTTGATGATGATTGTGAAAAATGTGAAGCCTAAAAAAAGGCTCTTGAAAAAGCGACAAAAAGAAGCATCTTTTCAACTTTTTTAGGTGTGAAAAATTGGCTGAAAGCCCTGATTTTACTATCTTTAAGCTCGTAATCAAGCTGTGAAAAATGAGCGATTTTGCAACCGATAAAGATGTGTTAGTCCAGGAGCTTCTTCATGAACGTGACGAGCTATTCCAGGAGCTTTCCCGGTTGCGAAAAATTGACAATGGGGCACTGGGTACCCTGGAAGCTAAAAATCAGGAATTAGAGTCTGTAGTGGCTCAAAAAGACCAGCAAATCAATAAACTTACCGATCAACTGGCATGGTTTCGCCACAAGTTTTTCGGAGCTTCGACCGAAAAGTATATTGCAGAAGACCCCAATCAGAGGAAGATTGAATGGGATGGACTCGAGATACTGCCCGAAGAAAAGATAGCTATAAAAGCAGCTGAAAAAGAGCTAATCGAATATGAACGCCGCAAGCCTGAAAAAGAGAAAATGAAGGCTGTGCGCCTTGCGCTTCCTGATCACCTTAGACGAGAGACAGAGGTCATAGAGCCCGAAGGTCTACAAGATAACTGGGTCCGCATTGGCGAGGAAGTAACTGAAATACTAGAACACAAGCCCGGTGAAGTATATGTGCGCCGCATAGAGCGTCCCAAGTACGCGGTAAAGCCATCAGCAGCAGGGGAGAATGAAACCACTAAGGTCGACGCAGAAGAAACACCGGCCATCCGTATTGCTTCATTACCTCTGTTACCTTTACCCCGTAGCAATGCCGGATCCTCTTTGCTGGCTGAGCTCATGATGAACAAATACTTTTACCACCTTCCCTTTCATCGTCAAATATCCATGTTAAAGATGGTTGGTGTTAGATTGCCAGCATCAACGATTAATGGTTGGTTCCAAGGTAGTGGCGATTTGCTTCGAGCACTTTATCTTCGCTTAAAGGATATCATCCTGGAATCTGATTATATCCAAGTCGATGAGAGTACTGTACCGGTTATCAATAAAGAAAAGCACAAAGCCAGCAAAGCCTACCTCTGGATGGTTCGCTCTGTAATGGATAATCTGGTTTTCTTTCACTACGACAAAGGCTCCCGGGCTCAAAAAGTTGTTGTTGATCTATTAAAGAATTATCAGGGCGCCGTTCAAACCGACGGATATCAAGCATACTCAATCTACGAGCAAAAAAAAGGTGTTTTGCTCCTTGGTTGCTGGGCGCATGCTCGAAGAAAATTTACGGAAAGCCTTCCAGAAGACAAAACTGGAGCCGAGTATGCATTGGCACAAATAGCTAAACTCTATCAGGTCGAGGATATGGCCACTGACCAGGATTTGGATTACGAGCAAAGAGCCGAACTTCGAAAGCGATTGGCTTATCCAATCATGCGTGCTTTTGAAAAATGGATTGAAGCAAATCATCCCAAGGCCCTACCGGGCGGAAGGATGAGCAAGGCACTGGCCTATACACACGGTCTTTTCATGCGGCTCTCGCGATATCATTTAGACGGTCGTTATTTTTTGGACAATAATTTGGCAGAAAACGCTATTAGGCCTTTGGCCGTCGGAAGAAAGGGATATATGTTTTGTGGCAACCATGAGGCGGCCGAAAATGCGGCAGTTATGTATTCTCTATTGGGATGCTGTAAGACCAGTGATGTAAACCCCAGAGAATGGTTGACCGATGTGTTTAGCAAGATTGCAACTTACAATAGCAATTATGACTTAGACCTGGCTGACCTTTTACCTCACAATTGGAAAAAATCCAATACCTGTCAGAGTTTCTCAGAAAACTCAAACTAATTCCGAATAATTCTAAGAGATTCCACTACAACCTAGAAAATTCCAACTCTCAGGCCGGTATCCCCGGCTTGAGAAAATTTCTTACTTTTACAATACGTGGCAGGCCGAATGCTTACCTCCAGACTAAAGGAAATCTGAAAATAAGAAGCTTTGAGAAACATGTTTTATCTGTCTGCCAATCCGCTATCATTTCAACGCATTAAACTGTTTATTAAAGAACTTTTTTCGATCCTTTAAGTACTCTAAGTATTCTTCCTCAGAGAAAATGTCGCTTTTATCATTATTGCAAAAATAACAGGCTAAAACACAATTCTCTGGATTGTATATATTAGAATGGGAATCTCTTCTTTCAACTTCAAGATGTTTCCCTCTATTAAGTCTTTTTGTTGAAGTATATTTTTTTTCGAATAGTTCTGCGTTGATTGCTTCTTCTGTTTTGCAATAGTAACAACAACCGTCTTGTTTCTTGTATTGGCCAATGAACCAATAATAAAAGGTATAAAAGTCATCAAAGTGAAAATTTTCACCTCTTTTATTATTGTATAATTGTCTTATCCTTCTCATTTCCAAGATTTCCGATTTTCTTTCAGCATCAATCTCGAAACATAAACTGGTAAAGACATCACGCTTTATCTGTAATTGTTCACAAACAGCTTGCGCTCTATTACATTTAATGAAATAATTGTCATATATATAATGTTTTAAGTTCTGTTCCATTTGCTAAAGCTTTACTCCCAAGTTTCATTTCTTAGTTTTTCTGCTAATTCGTTGACATTATTTGCATTGTACTTCTTTGCTATGTTTTTAAAGTACTTTTTACTGCCATAAAGACCTCCATCTGAGACTTTCCTGAAATTTACCTCTTGCCGATTGTGAAGTATGAATACTTGGAGGTTTCTATCTTGGATTTCATTAATTCTATATTCAAATAATCGAACTTTTTGTAAAGCTTCATTTATTATTGTTTTGTCCTCAATGTCAACATTCTTCCATTTGATGTATGCTTTACTTCCTCCTCTTTCTACAACAACTAAAGCTTTGATTTCATGTAAATATTTTACGTTTTTGTTTTTATACCCACCAAAATATAGTGCTCTTTGGTGATTATACATTCCGCCTGTATCCGGGCACATATATACATCATGTTCATGAACTTCTTTTATGGTTCCAGAGCAATTCACAACATCTAACATGTGTTTCCATGTTGGTAAATAATTATTCTGTTCTAGGAAATCACGAAATTCTATTAAAAATGTCTTGTAATCCCTAGTTGATTCAACTGTTTCAAGGATCCCAATAAGTTGTTCAAAAGAAATTGGGCAAAGTGTGATGTTAAAATCTCGTCTGGCTTTTTCTATTTGTATCTTAAACTTTTCTTCTAAATCATCAATCTGAAAATTAGCTATTAGAAAAAGGATGTTGTAATCATTTTCTCTTTTAAACCCAGCTAAATGTCTGTCAATTTGGTCGTCATAAAACCAGTCAAATTGCTTGGTTTCAAAATAGATTGAGAATGATTTTTGTTCAATAACAATATCCGGAACACTCGTTGTTTTTCTTACTTGTTGTTCAAAAGATGGATTGATAACGAAGTCTTTGCCTGTTAAAATAGCGATGACCTCCTCAAAACTTTTAGGATTCTCCTCATACAGAAGCTTTAGGATTAGTCCGCAATGGTTAGATAAAATGTTTTCTTTCGTATGATAATCATTAAATAGACTTAATTTTTTTCCCATAAAAATGCTAAAACCTTCAGTTAAACAATGATTCCATAAAATTAGTGGAATTTTTGAGAATCATTCGTTTTACTTAAATCATTGTGAATTCAATTTTGTACTCCTTGATACGAAAAGAGAATTCTTTCCACCCTCCTCAACCACCCATCCAAAAACTTCGCATTCTCCCCCTTTCTGGCAATTACCTCATAGTAATGAATCCGAGCCGCTTTGATGGCATTAAAGAGCTGCTCCGGGTTGCTGGCATTGATGGCCGCAATGGTCTTGTTGCCGATGATGCCATCGAGTTTGAGGTCGCTGTCAAAGAAACGGTTCAGGACTTTCTGAACACCGCAGCTTCCCCAATAGCCGCTGTTGACACACCAGTCAAAGATGATTTCCTGCAAAGCCTCGTGGTTAATGGATTCGATGCGGTATTTATGGTAAAAAGTATGTCTATAAAACTCCTTGACCAAAAAGGTTAATCCGGGAATTTCGATTTTTGCATTGTGCTTGATTCTGCCCACTTCCGATTTGTAAACATCAATCACAGCCCAGCCTTCCCAATCCGGGTGGAGGTTCCGGGCGATACCCATATAGGTCTCGCCACCTTTGTCCCCGGTTACATTGGCATAATAGCCTTCGTGGCGGATTACGCCTTCAAACAATTCATCAAATGTCTTTTTCATTCTTGCGTTTGGATTTAAGGTTTACTTGGTTTACTCCGGCAATTGCCCCACCAAACAAGAAGTCGATGATGGTGCTTAGTTTGGTGGAGATACCACCGTTGATGCTGCTGACAAAGGCTATTTGCCAATCCTCCAGTTGGATGTTTCCAAAGATGAAATACTCCAGCATGAGCACGGTAAGGCCGCACCATGCCACCAGAAAGAAAATGGCAAAGGTCTTTTGCAGCCAACTGTCCTTGGCATACATATCCCGTGCTGAATCCCTGTCGGTAATGGCCAGCTTGAAAAGCTCCATTTTCCCCTGAAGCTTTTCTTCCTGCGTGGTGAATATCTCATCAATGAGTTTCGTGCCTTCTTTGAGGGTTTCTGTCACCCCGGCATTGGTTAGTTTTCCAAATAGTCTCATTATTTCTCTACGAATTTTAGAATGGTATCCAGCTTCTCATTGAGCTGCTTAATGGTTTGGTGGAACAGCTCCTTGCTGACGTAAATCTCCTTGGAGCTGTCCCGTAAATCGGATATGCGTTTGTGCAGGATGGCAAACTTGGTCTCACAGGCATCCATCTCTTTGGTCAGGTGCGAAATGTCCTTCTCCAGTAAATCGGTTTTGGCATTCACATTTTCCTTGGTGGCATTCTTGGTGATGGCATTGCGGATAAGGAATGAAATGACACCCACCACCAGCGACCCGGTGGTTCCCACGGTCACCCAAAACAGTTTGACGGCTACTTCCTCCATGACTAAAACATTTTAATGGTTTCGGTACTGCCGCCCGGAAAGCGGTTCTTTTCCATTGTGGCACTCTGGTTCTCGATGTGCATGATGGCATCCACGTCATGCTCCCAATCGCTTCCGCCTTTGGAGCTGCCGTCCCGGTTGGCTTTGAACACCAAAATGAAGGACGTTTCCGGGTACTGCTTTTTGAGTGCTTTGAACTCATCGGGCTTCATGCCTACGGTCTGGGTACTGTCGAGAAACACGGCATCATAACCCCGGAACTGCTTGGGGTTGTAGTCCTCCACAAAATGAATGGGACTGCCGATTTTTAAGCGCAACAACTTTTCCTGAAGTGAGCCTTTCACACCTTCCTCGTTGGAGACATACAAAGCATTCAACCCACCTTTGACCAGCTCATCGGCCAAGAGCATGGCCACGGAGCTTTTCCCGTTGAAGCGGTTGCCGTAAATCATCAGGTAAAAAGGCTTGTATGGTTTGCCCAATAGCCTCCCGAACTTTCCCCCAATGGCGAAGGTGGAGAACTTCATCTTTGCTAACTGGTCAGCCGATACCACCTGTCCCGGAGAAACCACATGACTTGTGGTTCCTGTTAACCCCTGTAAATCATTGCCACCCCTACGCAAGGGCTTGGTAGAAGTGGCTTTTACTTTCCCACTCCGGCAACTCCTTTCAATCCGTTTAGCTGGATGTTGGTCACCAACAGTTTGTCGCTGTCAAGGTAGTCCTCCAGATGTTTCTGCACTTGGTTGACCCGTTCATAGGCATTGTCTCCGGAGCTGACCTTACCGCTTTTCTTGGCATTCTTGATGCTGGCCAACAGGCGTTGCGCCTTTTGGATGGTGATGTTGCCATAGAGGTTGATGAACCGCTTGATAAGGGCAATGGCCGGACTGACACCGTAGCTGTCCACAATGTTTTTCAGTTTGCTGTGCAGAGCATCAGGAATCTCAAAGGTGCAGGACGAACCCATCTGTTTGTAGGTGCTGGCAAGGTCGTTGCCAATTTTGCTGATTTCATCGGCATACTTGCTGGTCTTGCGGATGGTTTTTTCGGTGGCCGCCTTTTGGATGACCTTGTAAAGAAGCGACACCTGACGTTCGGAAACCTTTTGCCCGTGCATGGACAGATAGCGTTTGATAATCTTAATCTCCAAGGGCATTAACGCCACCTCGTTAGGCTTGCGCTTGATTTGTTTGGGTGCGGCCTTCTTCCGGGCTGTCGCTTTCCGGGTTGCGGTCTTTTTCTGGCGTGACTTGGAAGCCGTCTTCTTGCTTTCAGACTTTTGGGAGGCTTTCTTTGCCGTCTTTTGGGGAGCTAGGGACTTCTTTTTATCCGCTGCCTTCTTGGGTGCATCTTTCAGAAAGGGTTCCACAATGCGGAAGTGGTTATCCAACATCTCCTTGATGTCCTTGTCATCGTTGTAGAACTCTGCAAAGGAGCTGAACTCCTTGTGCGCTTCCTGAGCGGCTTCGGGCAGTTTCTTGAAATCAATATTCTTTGTGGCTTCCTTGTAATTGGTTATTGTCAGTTTCATGCTGTATGATATTAAGTTCTAACACGTTTGTATATTATTCACCTCCCTTTGCAAGGGCTTGTTTTTGCTTGATGATAATGGCCTTAGCCCGTATTTTGGCCAGCTTCAGTTTGCGCTCTTTACCGACAATCACCCCTTTGTTGATCGTTCCCTCTTGGTTTAGGTCGATGTACTCATCGGCTCGTTGGGAGGTAAACGGTGTGAAGGATTTGATGGAGAGATGGCTTTTCATAGAAGCTATCAGGTGGTCGAAGCATTTGTTGATGCACTCCCGTTCCTTGCCTTGCGGATAGACCGGGAAGCCGAACAAGCTCCCCGAAACAAGATAGTTGTTCACCCGGCCTTGCTCTTTGAGCTTATCGGCCACATAACACTCAAAGCTCCTGGCAAACATCTCGGCGATGTTGCTCCAATAGGAACCTTGCAGCTTTGAATGGTAATACAGGAAACTGTCAGTTGGCTTTTTGCCTTTGATGTCGTCCTGATGGTAGCTGACCATCGTCCCCTCGATGTGGTAATACCCAAAGCGAAGCATGGCTACCATTCCGGCCATGCTTTTAAGCAGGGGGCTGTCCGGGATATGGTTTTTCAGGTTGTACTCCATCTCACTGATGAAATAATCCCAGCTCATAGAGGAGCGTGAACTGGTCAGGTATTTGCGCCTGCTGCCAAACTTATCCATTAACAGGTCTAAATACTGCTCGGAGCGCAAGGCTGGTTTGGTCAATGCAAAACCATTCAGATAATGGTCGAAGAAATGCCCCCATTCGTGGGCTACCGAACCATCCCCGTTGCGCTTGGTCAGGTTGATGAGCTGGCGTGTGGGGTAATAAGTGGCCATCGCTTTACCGCCCCGGCCAAAAGCCCCGAAGGCAATGGCAAGTTTTTCATTGATGGAGAGGTTGATGTCCAACACTTCGCACAAATCCACGATGGCAGCCACAAAATGACGGATATGTTCCTGCGCTTCATTGTCCTTCACATAGTTGCCCAATGTGAGCGATTTAAAATGGAGCCGTTCGATGACCGTCTTTTCATCCGCCTCCTCAATCAATAATCCCCCGGTGCGCTTGATGTAGGCCAAGGGTACGGCCTCCATCTTGGGCTTGGAGCTGCTTTGGGTGGCCGCTGTTTTCTTAATGTTCGCCCACGACCAGTCCGGCTGAAATTCCTTATTGGGGAACTCTTCTTTTTTCTGGTTGAACTCCTTTTGGTGGTCGCCAATAAACCGGGTACACACCTGCGTCACATACTGGACGTATTGCTCCACGGTGCGGACACTACTGAGCATTCCGCCCCGGAAGGTCAGGTCATTTGTCCGGTGCTGCCTCATGTCCGCCTCAGAGATTATCTGCTTGGCCGAATCAATGCAACGTTGCTGGCGTTCGATAATCCGGTCGTAATACGCTTTTAGGTTGTTGTAGTGCGGCAAGGCTCTCTCTCTGGAGATGCCTGAATACCTGCGTGCATCAATCAGGGTTTGTTTGGCTGCACCCACACCGTTACCATAGCCATATAGCACGAATACCAGATTTCGGAGCTGCTTTCCGAACAGCATCCCGAAGTCTGTATTAGGTACGATTTGCCCATCGGTAGCGATGGGCAAGAGCTTCTTTAAGTCTTCAATGGTCACGGCCTCGTTGAAGACGGTATTGAAAGCCTCAGCCATTTTCACGTATTGCTCCCGTGCCAGCTTGGTATTGGCATGGGGTGTGGCCGGGAATGCTTGACGAAGCTTTACCTTTAAAAAAGCGCACCCCGAATCCGTTCCGTTTTCCTTCTCCAGTTGTGGGTCAACCTTTGGAAAAACCTTGTCTTTTTTCACCAGCTCGATGGCCGTGGCCTCGTCCTGTTCGATGCTTTGCAGGTCGCTGGAGCTGATGAGCTTGCTGTACATGGCCTGTTCCTTGCGTGAGCCATGCACCCGTTTTCCGGCATCCTTGTATTGACGGTTCTTTTGCTTCTCCTGCAAGGCCTTTTCCACTTCATCCTCAATACCACGAAGTTCAGGAAAGCGGTCAGTGCGGAGCTGAATCTTCTTTGCCTTACTCATAGGATGGTCTTGATTTTAGGATGGGAACCCAACCCTGCCACGTTGCGCATCTGCTTTTGTAGAATCAGGATGGCTTTAGCCCTGAGCTTGACCAACTTTAATACTTTGGTCTTATCCTCGTTGTCCGCTTTGCTTTTCTGAAAACCTTGCTTTTGTTTGGCCAGTCGCTCAGGAAACTCCTTTTTATCCAGCTCGAACAGTTCCATTGCCTCCTTGGTCAGGCTGTCCACGGTGTCAGTTCGGGCTGAACCTTTTTCAAGGTATTCATCGAAGTAATGCCGGGGTATCTTCACCGAAAGGCTGAACCGTTCCCCAAAGATTTGCAACAGCTTGGGCATGTTGCTTTCCGTCACCGAAGCTTTCATGTTGCCGGAGACCATTTCAAAGCCGTCCCGGTTGTTGACCAGAAGCTTTACCACATCCTTATCGGTGTAAATGGGAATGTGGCTCTTGGTCTTGGGCATGATAACTTGGAAGTTGCCATCGTAATGGCGCACGATGCTGATTTTGTTTTCGGTGTTGATGGCCGCACCGCTGCGAAGGCTCATGATGTGCTTTTGCAGCTTGGCAATGGGAGCCACTACATAAGCATTGGCTTTGGAATCGCCATTGTCTGGCGACCATGCCTCGCTCATCAGAATGCCTTTTTGAACCCCTTTGCCCTTGGTGGTATAACTCACCAGCTTACCGGAAAAGTCAGCCGAACCTTGCAGGATGTTGCCCGTGACGATGTAGCGGATTTGTCGGTCAGAGGTGTAGGCTTTGATGGCTTCGTCCCAACGGTTAATCAGGTTTTCCTTTTGGGAGGTGGTGAGCTGAAAACTTCTGGCCTGAATGCGCTCAATCTCCTTGGCCGTGTCACCCGAAGCCGGAAGGACAATGTATTTACGGCTGTCGGCAATGGCAAAGCGAAGCTTCACCGCTGACGGTGCATACGGGTTTTTGCGTTTGGGATTGATGTCGAAGCCTAGGAAGATGCAATAGGAATTGTCGCTACTGTCGGCCTCAAAACTCAATGCCGGGTAGAAATAACCATGCCCGGTACGAAAGAAACGAAAGAAGCTATTGAGATAGTTTTTGCGGTTCTCGCTCTGGGTATGTGTCCGGGAAATGGCTTCCTGTTTGGCCGTTTCAAGTTCCTCGGTGCGTTCGGCCAAGTGTGCGTTCTGGGCGGCCTTGTCAAATACCGGAATCTTCTGGAACGACTTTTCATTGACAATATCCGCAACCAGCTCCTTGTATTTGGTCTCAATTTCCTTTAAGTCCTCGTTGAGTTTGGCCTGAACATGCTTTTCGTGGCCTTGGATGATTTCTTCAGCTATGGCATCGGTGTCTTTTCCTTCCAGATGTTTCTGGATGAGCTTTTCCAGTTCTGCTTTGCCATAAGGTTTCTTTAAAACATTGCACTCGCATTTTTCCAGAAAGGTGTCGTTCCCAAATACCGAACGGCCACCTTTCCCGGCAATCACCACTCTGCGGTCTAAAGTCTCTGCTTTCAGGTCTAAGACTTCCACCTCAAGGTCATACTCGCCAGATTGTTTGAGGTACTCCACATAGTCGTTGTACCGCTCAATCACCTCTCCGTAAAACTTCTCCTGTTCCTTCACCGACAACACGGCCACACGCCCGGTCACTTTGGAAGCATCGCCTTCGGATGGCGTTTCATCACCGTCCTTGCCTTCAAATTTCAAGGGGTTGTCCAAGGCTTTGTTCAGCTCCGGGTTTTCCAGCATGTACTGGCGGACTACCTTGTCTCCGTACTTATTCAGGAAGTCATCCGATTCCAGTTGCGACTTGCTGTTTTTCTGGTTGGAGGTGGTATTGGCATCCAGCGATTTGAGCTTCTTTTTGAGCATCATCATAAACCGCTTCTGTGCCGGGATGGATGAGATGATGTAGTCGTAAATCGGCTTCATGATTTGCCCGGTGCGGTTGATGCGGCCACGCTTCTGTATTTCGGTATTGATGTTCAGCTCCGGCTGGAGGATTATCATCACCCGTTGCTTGACCTTTTCTGCCGGAACCTTATCGGTGACAATGGCATGAGCCGATGCCCCGGTGGAACCGGATTGGTTGATGAGCAAACAGTCGATTTCGTTGTCGTTAAACTGGCGGAATAGGCTGGCCGTGTTTTCCTTTTTGCGGTTCAACACTAAGGCAGTGGTATTGCCTTTCTTTGTGGAGTTGTACTGCACACAAAGCTTGCGCCCGGTCACCTCACCAACTGAATACCCGGCTTCACGAATTTTCTGGATAATCAAATCCAATGGACTGATGGTAATTCCTGTAGATGCTTTCTCAATGCGTTTGAGAATATCCCGGTAAGCAAATTGGGCATCTTCCGAAAGGTCGGAGATGTTGAATGTCTTGCCTTCGCTCTGGCCGTCAATGTCCTTTTCGGTGTAGCGAAGCACACTGTCCAGACCTTTCTCCAGCACAATGGAGAAATCACCGTTAATAATGTCATCCGGCTTGGCCATGTCCTCCAAGAAACTGCCCATTGTGGAGGCAAAGGCAATCACTGGCTTTTTGCCTTCCTTCAACCGCTTGATGGCATGTTCGGCCACATCTTCGGCATTGAGACTGAAAAGGAGCTGGTTAATCACGTTGAACACCTTGGAGAAATAGGGGATGTTGTCAACCCCGGCTTTCTCGGTTCCTTTGCGTGTTTCCACTTCCTTGCTTTCGGCTGCGGCAATCTTATCGAGCTGCTCCACCTGTTTGTTGATGTACTTTTCCTGAAAGCCGATGATGTCCCGGATGATGGAAGTTATCTTATCTGCGGTATCGGCTTGCTGGGCGGCTTTCTCTTTCAGCTCAATGTAGTTGACTTCCACACCTTCAAAGGAGCGTTCCCTGCGAATCATTTGACCTTCTGAAACCAATTGTGCGGCCAATATCTCTTGTAAGGCCACACCGCCCTTGGTGATTGCTTCCACCAAATCCTCGCTGGTCATGTTGGCATCGCTCATGGAGGTCTTTTGCGCATAGATGGGCATGTTGTCAGGCCGCTTGGCAAAGGTGGCCGACAGGAAACAAACCCCTTTGGTCTGGCGAAGTACATCCTGCATAAACTCACCTGTATTGGAGCTGCCCGAAGCGTTGTGCGCTTCGTCCATAATGATGATGTTACCACCGGAAACGGCACTCAAAAACTGCTGTTTGGCTGGCTTCTTGGGCTGGTTGAACTGCGAATAGGTGGCACACACAAAGTTGTAACTGCCCGGCACGTTCTGGTTGTTGATGATTCTGTCCTGTGTGGGCTTTTCCGGTGCTGAATAGACCACTTCACCGCTTTTGTCCATGATGTTGGTCTTGCTCTCCTTGGCATTCACGATGAACGGCACAAGGGCGGAGCTGCCAATGTCGGAGAGGTCACGGTACAAATCCGTAAACAGGTTGGGCTTTTCGGAAAGGAACACTGGCTGCAAGCCTTGTTTCACGCCATAGCGGATGAGGGCGGCTGCGGTTCTGCCTTTGCCAATCCCGGTCTGGTCGCCCACGATGATACCCTGATGGCGTTTTTCAATATTGTAGATAGCCAGTGAAACCGCATCAATCTGTTCACAACTCAAGGCTTTCACCAGTTCATCATTGGAGTAATCCAACTTCCCGGCTACGTAATCGAATAGCGGCTGACCGATGCTCTTTTTGATTTTACGGATGGCAATGTGCATCTCATGTCCCATGCTGTCAGGTACGGTGGTATCGAGAATAAACCCTTTTTCGGCTGCCGGGATATAGGCCATGCCCAACCCTTTGTGACCAAGCATCCCTTGCAGGTATTCATGTTCGTTTTGCGCCAACTTCTTGGAGCGGACAAAGCTCTTGTTGTCCTTGGTCGAAAAGCCCAATTCAACCAACCGGGAGCCAACGTGTCGGGGTGGCTTTTGGTTGAATTTGATGGTAATGCTTTGCTTTTGAAATAAAATATTCGACTTCATAGCTTAGGAGTGTTTAAAATATTTGGTGGCATCGGCCTTGCGCTTGAACAGCTCGCTTTTCATGCGAATGTTCCGAACCTTTCCTTTGAAGAAATCATCGTATTCAATCATCCCGTTGGGGAGCTTCTTCACAAGGATGATGTCGCCCTTAACCTCAGTCCAGAACTCATCTTTTCTGGCACGGAGACCGCCCAAGGATTGCTGTTTCTGTTTGAGCAGGATGGCCTTTGCCCGAAGTTTCATTTTTGTCATGTCGTTGCTGGTTGATTTGTCCAAGCCCACCCGTTCCCATAGTTCATCGTGTGTGTTGACCACGGTTTTTAGAGACGCATTGCCATGCGTCTTTACAAGTGGGGCTGCCCCTTCGGGTTTGTCTTTTGCCCCGTTGATAAGAATCAATCTGGTATTGATGGAAGTCCCCTGACGGGAATAGAGCTTTTTACCGTTGATGGGGATGATGTCATCCACATTGTAAAAGTGGTAGAGGTAGTTCAGGAAAATGCGGTTATGCCCGGCTGTCACCCGTCCCTGTTCGTCCCAAGTGGTGTGGCCACCGATGATGATGGCGGCACGGCCATCGTCCTTCATGCAGCGCAAAGCGGCCAGACACATGGCATGTTCCATCCGCTTAATCCGGAAGTTGCCAAACAGGATGGGTTCAGATAATGCACCAAAAGGCGGATTGGTCACCACACCATCAAACTTTTGACGAAAAGCATAGGGCGGTTGCAAGGCATCCCAACTGCTGACCGTGGCAAAAGGCTGGTCTTGTAGATTGCTCAAGCGCACATCATCCAGCTCGTTCACATAGGTCTGGTGATAGGGCAAGGCAATGGTCAAGAGTCCGTTTCCTGCCGATGGCTCCAGATAGAGTGGTTCCTGATGGCTGCGCTCCGGTTGCAAATGGGCATTGCCTACTATCTTGGCGTTTTTGTCACCCTTGACAATGTTCTTAAACGCCTTGTAGCCACTCAGCCCATCTTGTTTCAATACATAGCTGGAAGCCAGAAACGAAATGGGTGCAGGCGTGGAATATTGCTGCATCAGCACGCTCATGCTGGTTCGCATGGAGAGGTTGACCTGCGACTGGTAAAGGGCTACAATATCCAGATACTTCTCATAGGTGGTCAGGGAGCTGTCGTGGGCAATCTCACGGGCATTGAGTACAATGGCCAGCTCAGTGAACTCCTTAACCAAGTTTTTGTTGGTGATACCAAACCCCTTGGCAAGGCTTTCAATGGTGGTCTTGGAATGACGGAGACCTGCTTTTAGTTCTTCCCGAACCTTGGATATGTAGCCGCTTTTATTAGTCATTGCCCGAATTACCTAACTTACCCAAGCGCAAAACAGTCCCATCTTCGATAATCTCAAAATGCGTCACCCCGTCATTTTGCAGACAACGAACAAACTCCAGCAGAACAGGGGGGATGTTCCGTAAATTTTCATTCCAATCAGCACCAGCCTCTAAAGCCGCTTCATTAAGTCTGGCCAGTTTTTCTTGGTCTTCTACCGGGTAGCTCCGTTTTTGGGTGTTCGCCTCAATGGCTGCGGCCTGTTCAGGTGTGATGGTGACTGGTTTGTTTTGCACATTAGTATTCCAATCAGCTCCTGCGGTTGCACCTTCCTCAATCCCTGCCAGCTTTTCTTGGTCAGCCTGCGGATAGCTTCGTTTTTGGCTGTTGGTCTCGATGGCCTCAGCCTGTTCGGGTGAAATGGTGACGGGCTTGTTTTGCACGTTGGTGTTCCAATCGGCTCCCACAGTGGCATTGGCTTCAATACCTGCCAGCTTTCGTTCGTCCGCTTCCGGGTAGTTTCTTTTGGCCGTGTTGGTCTCGATGGCTGCCGCCTGTTCCGGGGTGATGGTCACAGGCTTGTTCTGGACGTTGGTATTCCAGTCAGCTCCTGCGGTTGCACCTTCCTCAATCCCTGCCAGCTTTTCTTGGTCAGTCTGTGGATAGCTGCGTTTTTGGCTGTTGGTCTCGATGGCCTCGGCCTGTTCGGGTGAAATGGTGACGGGCTTGTTTTGCACGTTCGTGTTCCAATCGGCTCCCACAGTGGCATTGGCTTCAATACCTGCCAGCTTTTGTTCGTCCGCTTCCGGGTAGTTTCTTTTGGCCGTGTTGGTCTCGATGGCTGCCGCCTGTTCCGGGGTGATGGTGACTGGTTTGTTCTGGACATTGGTATTCCAGTCAGCTCCCACGGTGGCATTGGCTTCAATCCCTGCCAGCTTCTGTTCATCGGCTTCCGGGTAGTTTCTTTTGGCCGTGTTGGCTTCAATGGCCTCGGCCTGTTCGGGTGAAATGGTCACAGGCTTGTTTTGCACGTTCGTGTTCCAATCGGCTCCCACAGTGGCATTGGCTTCAATTCCGGCCAGCTTTTGTTCGTCCGCTTCCGGGTAATTTCTTTTGGCCCTGTTGGTCTCGATGGCGGCAGCCTGTTCTGGGGTGATGGTCACTGGTCTGTTCTGAATGTTGGTATTCCAGTCCGCCCCCACGGTGGCATTAGCTTCAATCCCTGCCAACTTCTGTTCATCGGCTTCCGGGTAGTTTCTTTTGGCCGTGTTGGCTTCAATGGCTGCGGCCTGTTCGGGTGAAATAGTGACAGGTTTGTTCTGCACATTGGTGTTCCAGTCCGCTCCAACGGTGGCATTGGCTTCAATCCCTGCCAGTTTTTGCTTGTCAGCCTCCGGGTAACTCTTTTTTGCGGTATTGGCTTCAATGGCCGCTGCTTGTTCAGGCGTGATGGTGACAGGTTTGTTCTGCACATTGGTGTTCCAATCGGCTCCAACGGTGGCATTGGCTTCAATGCCTGCCAATTTTTGCGCATCAGCTTGTGGATAGCTGTTTTTGCTTTTTGAGGCTTCGATGGCTGTTGCCTGTTCCGGGGTGATGGTAGTGGGCCTGTTTTCCAGCCGGGTGTAATCGTTGGTCAGGTTCAGGTCGTTTTCCAACTGTGAAAGCTTGGTAGGTACGGCAATGTCGATGTTGCCATTGGGGTTGGTGACAAATCCACCGTGTATCTCCACACCGCCATTGGGCATATACACCGGACTTTTCTCGGCAATCAAGAGGTCTTCCACGTTTCCGGCAATAATCATCCCACCGCTCAGGGATTTCACAATGGTCTTTGGTCGAAACTCTGCTGCCGACTTGCTCCGGGCAATGTTGATGAAGGAACCCACGGAAGCCTTGTCCAAAATGGAATCCTGAACGTCCCGGTTCATCTTGAAGTAAGTATCCGAAAACACAATCTTGTTGTAACCCCGGTCTAAGGCACAACACTGGTTCACCTTGGCATCAAAACAGCAATCGTCAATGTTGATGGTGCTGTTCAGGAAGGCCACTGCACCGCTGACCGCATCAAAATACTCAAAGCGTATGTCGGCAAAGTTGACGGCACTGTTGTACACCTCGATGGCCTTGTCGCTTTGGAAAACCACAGGCTTGACGTAAGAGCCAACCGTCCCGTCCACCTTATTGGTGAGCGATTTGATGTTGATTTGATAGGAGAAATCACGCAACACCAGCCACGTCCCCAAGTCGTTGACGTAGGTTCCGTTTTCAAACATGATGTCGATGCTGGCCTTTTCGTTGGTGTGATACTTCAACGCTTTGGGTAGGGTGTTGAACAAACGCTGGAGCTTTGAAAAGGGTGTACCCTTGGGGATGATGATGGCTTTTTCATCCAGACTGTATTTAAAGCCAGTCACCTTCTGGTCTTTGGCCATGTCGAATACGCCCTGAAAGACTTTGTATTCCCCGTTTTCCATCCCCAGATACGCATAGTTGCCGTCACTAGCCCATTCTCCTTGCTTTAAGAGTGGAGGCGTATCTCCACTGAACATCTTTATTGTTGCCATTTATGTCGTGATAAATCGTTAATACTCTAATTCAAATCATTGCATAAGCCTTATCAAAAAGCTCATTGGTGATAAAATTGCCACCGTTTTCCACCCGGCTGATGGAGTGAACCAAAAGCCGCAGGGTGTTTTTGGTCGGCAGAAGTTTGGCTGTGGCACTGACCTTTAAATCCTTGCATACCGTCTGGATGTAAGCATCGGTGTTGTTCTCAAACCGGGGGGCATATTCGGTCATCAATGCCGGAACCGTGTTCTTGCCCTTTTCGATGTCGTTTTTCAGGTCTTTAATCATGGCACGGATACCATATTCCGGGGCGATAAACATCTCGAAACGCCTGTCCTTGTTCTGCTCTTTGGGCAGTTTGCCCGTCCAGTTGATGTTGGTGAAAATCAGGTTGCCCGGATTGTTGTTGCGGATGCCCCTTGGAGCCGAAGACAGGTAATCACTGCCACCGTTCCAGTTGCGGAAATTGGAAGGCAAGGTGTTGCTGTTGGTGGTCAGGATATTGGCTGGACGTGTATCGGAACCACTTGGGGGCAATAGCCCACGTTTGCGCTTGTTTCGTCTTCGAATCAGCAAAACGGTGGTCACTATTGCCCCGGTGGTCAACACCCCTCCCGAAATAAATAATATCTTCTTGTGCTTCTTGTCCATAGTCGTGTCGGTGTTTATAGCGGAATGCCCCACTGGTCGAACTTGGGTTTGATTTTGGCCAGTTCGCCCTCGCTTAACTCAAAGCGCAGCCAGCCGACCAGATTGTAATCCTGACCAATGAAGGCCGCACGGGTTCCCCAGAGGTATTGCTTCATGCCAAAGGCTTTTATCACCAGCAGCATATCATCCTTGGTGGCTATTTTGTCGATGGTACTGTAAATGGTCTTTTCATCCGTTCCAAAATCCAGCATGGCGCCATAGAGGGTGTTGGCAAACAGGGCGGCATCGGATGGGGTGATGGTCAGGTTTTTCGTTTCGATGACCGTATCCTTTAGCGAAGGAGCTACCCGTGAGGAAGTCCCATCCGGGTTGCTTCTCTTTTTGATAGCCCTTCGGATTAAGTAAATGCCCACACCAATGGCCACCACCGGGACACCGATTTTGATGCCAGTGGTTATCATGGCCGCCTTATTTGCTTGCGCTGCATCCATCAGATGAACTTTAAGGCGGTTTTAACAATGCCCGGATTCTGAGACACCTTCTCCAGCAGTCGGATGATGTCCTTTTGCTCCACCTTGTTGACGGCATTCTGAATGAGGTTGCCTACTTTCTGAACCGTTTCGGGCGTTTCGGCTTCGATGGTGATGGCTACTTTGAATTTTTTCATCTGTTTGTAATTTGATTTTTATCGGCCAGATGGAACTCGCCAATAATCTTCCTCCTGTGTGAGCAAGGGTTGCTCATGGCTCGTTTCATATCCTTGGTTTTTTAGTTGTCCAGTTCTTCGCTCTCCAGTTCCACCTGTTCGGGTTCGCCTGCCGGGGTTCCCTTGATGGATTGGCTCAAAAAGGCCAGCGTTTTGTTGATGAGTTCAGCCCGGTCGAGGCACAAACCCACGATGTTAGCTATCTTGGCCACGTCCTGCAATTCCCATGTGGAGAGGGCATCGGAAAGGTTCCTGATGATTTCGGCTTTCTTCTTATCCTCCGGCGATTGGGGCGCACCGATTTCGCTTATCTCCACATTGGCCTGTGGCATACCCGTGTTGTCGGTCGGCTCATCCACAAAGCCCAATGCGCCTTTGAGTTCGTTGGCAGTCAGTCCAAGGAGTTCTGCCGTTTTGGGGCTGTTGCTCAGAAGCCGTCCGCCTAGGGTTGCTACCGCACCAATGGCCACACGCTTCATGATTTCGTTGGGGGCGTACCCTGCCAGACGGTTTTCAAGGTCTATCTTTTCGCTTTTCAGCTCCTTGTTCTCGTTCAGGAAGCGTTCCTTTTCCACACGGAGTTCGGCATTCTCGCTTCGGAGCTGTTCGTAGCGTTCCTGAAGGGTGTTGAACCGGGTCTCGAACTTGAAGTCATCCAACTGCTTTTGGTAACTGATTCTGTCCATCTCCTTGTTGTTGCCAGATATGGTATTGAAAAGGCCAAACAGCCCTTCAATGCCTTGCAAGCCTTCGCTGTTCCCAGTGAACATGCCCAAGAGGCTGTTCAAATCGCCCAACCCGTTCTGGGGTTTGGGCATCTGGCTGATTTCTGCTTTAATGAGGCTCTGGATTTCTTCCTTCTCCAAGCTTGGCTTGGGTGGGTTCAACAGTCCGCTCACATTGACTGTGTAAGTATTGAGTTTCCGGGCATTGGGGCTTTTACCGCCATACACATCCACACGGAGCATCCCGTGAGCCTGTTTGGCTTTATCCACGGCATTTTCAATGTCCTGATTGAACTTGCTGCTGCCGGAAGTGCGTGAGGTCAGGGCGGTCTCATCAATGCCCGCCAAAAGGACTATCTCGTAAGCGTAAGGGTACTTCTGCTCGGCTTCCGAACGCTTTAAAAAGTTGTATATGCTGCTTATTTGTTCTCTGTAATCTAACATAGCTTCATCAATTGCGGTGAGGGATAATCTTTACAAATTCCAGCCGGAAGGGCTTGAACTCATCCGTTTCGGTTCTAATGTCGATGTAATCGGTAAAAACCTGATAGCGGTACTCATCCATGAACTCGTATTCATCGGGGGTGGCCGTGAACACGTTGTCGCTGCTGACCAGCTCCAGCCCGGTGATGGATGCCGGAATCCTTTGGGTGTTGAGAATCCACATGTCGTTTTTCAGGTCGATGGTCTGGTCGGCCTTGGTCACATTGACCACCACGGGCTTTAGCTGGTAGCTGTCAATGGTTCGTAGTCCGGCAATGCGGTCTTTGGCGATGGTATGGAGTAGCTCACTTGTGTTCATATTCGATATAGATTCTAATGGTCAGGGTGCTGCCATCGCTGTTTTTGTTGCTTTTAAAAACCGTGTGGATGTTGGAGTTCACCTCCAGAGGCTCGTGGAAAGGGATAATCTCCTTTTTGAGGTTGCGCACCTTGCGGTTGGCCGTCAACATGTAATCCCGGAGCAAAAAGCTGTTCCCGTTGATTAAAAGACTGATGTTGCCACACTCGTATGGTTCGGGTTGCTTGTATGCCTGTTTGGTATGAAAGAAAACCTCTTCCTTTTTCAGGTAGGCAAACATCAAAATGTGCTGGGCTATGAAATCGGCAAAGTCCGTATTGCTCATGCCTTTGCCTTTCTCGTAAAGCCCCACTTCGTTGTAGAGGTAATCAGCAAACCCGGACAGAAAGAGCTGCGAAAGGTTGTCGGTCAACTGTTGTTGCTGAGTGGCATCCAAACAGGTGTACAGGATGTTTTGAGCCAACACGCTGGTAATCTCCGGTAAGATGGAAGCATCAAAATACTCACGGCTTTCCGCTTCACTGGAGCGGGTGCGCAGGTAGGAATAGAACAGCCCGGCGATGCTGTCCAGCTTGGTCAGGTTGGTAATCAACGCCTGTGGAAAGACCAATTCACGGGTGGTGTCTTCCATCTCTCCGGCTTGCTTCACCGTGGCAACGACCGTCACCCCGGTAATGAGTTTGCACGATGCAGGGAGTAAGTCCTGCACGTTCAAATGGCCGTTGTGCTGCGACTGGTGGGTGATGACAAAGTATCGTTTCATTTCTTGGAGGGGATTGAAAGGTTACTTCTTGCTTACTTCGGCCAGCAGGTAAGCCCTAACGTGGTAGCTGTCGGCCACGGCAAGGTTGGCACTGTCGTCTTTGTAGATGATGCGAACGGGGCTGTTCTTGGCTTTCTCATCCAAGGGAAAGGCCACATCCTGAATGGAGAGGTCATCGTTGTGGTGCAGCAGGGCGACTTCGGTATCGTCAGGGATAATCTCGGTATCATCAATCCATACCCGGAGCGTGGCGCCCTGCAAAGCATTGGGGTTGGAAAGACGAAGGAAGATGCCTTTGATGCGGTCGTGTTCGGTCTTGGTGTTACCGTTAAACTCATAGGTCTGGCCTTTTTTCACCTCAAACTTGATGACCTGAAGCTTCTTGATGGGGCTGGGCGTTTTTATCTCTTTTGTTTCCATTGCTTGAATTGGTTTTAGAAAAAAGGGACGGCTTTAATCACCGTCCCTGAAGATTTATGGACGCATCGTTTGCGGTCATCACAGAGCCAAAGTTTAGTATGGTTTTTCTCTTTGTTCCGACGGCAAACAGGATGGTTCTACGCTTTCTCGGTCATGGTTCCCAACAAGGTAATCTTCACCGCTGGGTTAAATACCTTGTCCCCGGTCACCGCCTTGGGCATGTTCAGCTTGGGCGTGATGTCCATCGAGGGCTTCAACCATTTGGGGTTGGCCAGCTTGTAAAGGAACTTGCGCTTGTTGGTATCGCTGTCATCGAACACGGCACATGAGATTTCCGGTAGAATCACCTTGGTTCCCAAAGTCATCTCAAAGGTTCCGTTAATCATCTGCGGAGGAAAGGCGAACTGTCCGAAGGAGTAATCAGCCGGGTCGTTGTCGTCTTCCGAAGAGCCGTGGGCGTATTCCAGCACGATGTCGGTCAACAGGAAATACTTTCCCGAATCCAACTGCGCCCGGTTCAGGTTGGTGCGGCCAGTCTTCTTATCGTCCGATGCTTCCATCAGGTCGATGTCCGAGCGGTCTTTAATGCTCTTAATGGTGTAGATGGCCGCATCCACCGTCTGCATCCGGGCATCCTTCAAGGCCTTCTGGATTTCAGGGGGCAACTGCTGGCGGCGCAATTCAAACTGGCCTTTGGAGGTCAAGTCACGGGTCAAGCCCGTTTTGACTGCGGTGCTTTTCGCCCCGGCATTGTACGAACGCTTCACCGCATTCTTGCGGCTTACGCTGCGTTTGACCCTGCGCACCTGACGCTTTTGCTTTCGCCTTGCACGTCCCAAGTCGCCAATGCCTTCAACGGCATCGTCTTGGTCTTCGTCCCTCTCCAAAGCGTCCTCTTCCTTGTTGAGAATCGCTATTTCCAAACCTTCAATTTCTTCCATTGAAGGGTACAAATCATTCTGCTCATTAATGTCTGCCATGATTTTTACTTTTTTGTGTTTTTAATAATTGGTTTACTGTGTTGAATTGCTTTGCCCCAAGGCTTTAGGATTCCATCATGTCGCCCGAAAAGATGTCGAAGTCCATGCTGTCTGGATTGATTTTGGCCAGTGAGCCAACCACATCATCCGAATAATCCATATTTCCGATAGGGTCATCCGACATGGAATAATCAGCGGTGATGTTACCCACGGGTTCGTCCGACATGGAGAAGTCCGCAGCACCCGATACCGAGCGTTGGATTTCCCGCTCGATATCAATATCGGCTGCCGGAAGGGCTTGGGTAACCGGGTTCAGGGCACGAAGGCCGCTCATATCCTCAAAATCGGGGGTTTCCTCGTCACCGATTAAGCCCTCCAATCCTTGCAGGATGGTCTTTCCGGTGGCTTTCTTGATGATGGCCTCCACGCCTGCACCTGCCGCACCTACCAAGCCCAGCTGGATGTATTCGTTCTTGGTGAACTGTGTACCAATCAAACCCCCCATTGTGACGGCTGCCGGAAGGATGTAATCCTTCATATCTGTTCCCATCAGCCCGGTAACGGTCTGGCTTTTCGATAACTTTTTCAAAGCATACTTGCCAACGGCAAACCCTGCTATGGCAGCAACGGGTTTTCCAATGTTGTTGGTGGCTTTCATAAAGTCAATCTTGGTTGCCCGTGCCGAAGTGGTCGGGGTTCTCGAAGTCTTTTTTCTTACTGCCATGTTTATAAAATTTAAGTACTGGTTTTAACTGAGTTCTATGCGCCCCAACGATTTCTTATTGGGCGTTTCCTTGGGGGAGGTGGTTGTCTTGGGTTTGTTGCCCTTGTCCCGGAACATGAAGTAAGCCCCGGTTCCGATGAGTGCGGCCAGTCCCAACCCAATGCCCATTTTGGCTCCCTTGCTGATGCCCTTGGTCGGGCTGACCGCTGTGGGCGTGCGTGCCATATTCGTGGGGGTGGGCGATGGCAAATACGGTGTGTTGGCATTTGCCGGGCTAAGGCTGGGGATGGTGTAACTGGTCGTAGGCGCAACTGGCGCAATCGGCATTATTGGTGTGAGGTTCTCTGTGAATGCCTCGCTGGTGTCGATGATGTTCCGGGGTTGCGGCAAGGCTTGCGGTTGCGGCTGTGCCTGCGTTGCCTGTTGTCTGGCTTGCTTACGGGCGACAATCTTCTCTTTGGTTTTTTTGAAGATGTTGGTAACTGGCTGGAGCCAGCTCTTGATTTTTGCCAGCACCCCTGTTGCTGCACCCACCGATGCTGCGGTGGCCGCAACGCCCAGACTGCCCAATTCGGCCAACTGGCCAATGGCTTCCAAGCCCTGCAATCCGGCCACAATGCCATGAACCCCTTTCACCGAAAAGTCCGGGCTTTTTTGTTTTGCCCCTTTCAAAATGGCGGAGCGCAGGTTCTTTTCTTTGCCCTGTAAGCCATCAAAGAGCTTTCTTACCTTGGCATAGCGCTTTTTCAAGTCGGCCAGCTTCTGTGGGTCAATGTTGTGCTTTGCGGCCAGATTATCTGGCAAAAAGGCGTATTGCAACTTCTTGGCAATGCCGAACATATTCAGGCGCATGGCCGCCAGTAGTCCGTTGCGAATAGCAATGGAGAGTGGGTTAAAGCGAACGATGGCTTTTACCACCTTTTTGCCGACTTTGGCAACGGCTTTGGCTCCTTTTTTAATGCCTTTGCCCACCTTCTTGCCAATGCGTTTGAGGGACTTGAAAAAGCCGCCTAGGCTTCTTTGGCCGTTTAAACCATCCAGTTCTTCGTCCAAATCGTCAAGCTCTGCCAATCCCTGCATGGCCTCCGAATCGTATTTGATAAAGCCGCTCTTGGCCAGCTTGTCTTCAATGGCTGCCAGCTTGTCCAGCACTTGGTCACGTTGTGGCGTGTTCCAGAACTTGATGGCTTGGTCAATCATGCTGATGAACTGGTCGGGGTTCTGGATGTGCGACATCTTGCCCTTGTTCTCCTTGCTTTTCAGAAGGAAGTCACGGGTGCGTGTCAGGTAGTTGAGTGTGGCATCATCGGCACTGCCAAGCCCGTTGATGGCATCATCAAAGTCAACCCCTGAAATGATGGCCATAAGTTCGGTGTGGTCTTCATCGGCAATCCGTCCGCCAGCCATATCCAGACCGGAGAGGGCGTAAATGGGCAAGCCCAGCCCCAGCGTTCCGGTCAGTCCGTTGATGCCACGAAGGCCACCGAGCATTTGCAGGGGCGACATATTGAAGTCGGACTTCTCATAGCTGTATGGCTTCTGGTAGTCGAACTTAGAAAGTACCGGGTCAATGACAATCTCATCTTCGCTGTCGCCCTGTGCCGGAACAATCACATAGATGTGCTGGTAGTAGCTTTTGCCGTCATACTTGGTGATGCGGAACTTAAAGGGGATGCCCAGACATTTGAGGATGGAGCCGCAAAAGATGCTGTAATCATCGCAGTCGATTCCTGAATCGGTGTTTCCCTGTTGTCTGAACTTAATCTGCCCGTCCAACCAGCTTCGGGCTGGTGTGCGGAGCTGTTCGGTTCCGTCCTCGTCCTTTTGGTATTGCAGGTAGGTGTATGCAAAATTGAAAATGTTGCGGCAGGTCTCTTTTACCGAATCCGCTTTAAGTTTTGCGGCCAGTTCCTCGACTTCGCGGTAGTGGTCGGCAATGATGTTGATGCAGCTCTCCACCGTCTCCAGCACACTGCCGTTCTTGATAAAGGTACTGGCTCCGGCAGCCCTTTTTATCAGGTGGTTGAACTGTCGTCCGTCTTTTGTATTGCGTGGACCGGATACAATACCGAGTTGTCCCGATGCTAGTCCGTTCATATTCTCGTCTGTTAAATTTTGCGTAGTGGTGATGGTTTCCCCGTTGATGCTGAGGGTGAGCGTGAAGGTCATATCGGCCTTGAGCTGTTGGGTGTTTTGGAGTACAGCCGTTGACAAGCCTTTACCCATGAGGTTCAGGTAAGGCACTTGAAAGGTGATTTCCGGCTCTTTGGTTTGTCCGGCTGGAATGGTCAGTCCTTTAATATCGGGGGTGGAATAGGCAATGTCGGAACCCTTGTATTTGGCTACCACCTGATTGATGGCAAGGGTAATGGGTGCGTTGGTGGGGTTGTAACAGCGGAGCTTGACCGCAAACTGGACTTCCTGTAACGTGAGCTTATGGATGCGGAAACCCAACAGGGCGAAGTTCATCTTTGCCCCGGCCAGTAGTTTTTTGCCTTTGGTAAACAGGTAAAACCCGCCTCCGATGGCTGCCACAACGGCCAATGTGCCTACTATTTTCTTTGTGCTTGATTCCATAGGGAAGCAAACTTAAAATAGCAGGCACGTAAGGGTTTGGCCGTTATTGGCTGGTGGTGGTTATTAGTGTTTTGTGGTGTGCATTAATGGCAATTTTTTGCATTTTCAATTGCTCATCTTCTCAGGAGATAATCGTACTAATTGGCAGTTGTATTAGGATTTTTTGTGGCAATGGGAACATTCAGCGTCGTGAAGTGAAATAACACCGGAGCATTCGCCACATGTCCATTTTTCTCGCTCGATTGATAGAAAAGCGACAAGTCCGATTTCTTGAACTTTTCTACTGTTTTCAATTAGGCTAATATGATACCGTTTCCTGTAACTCCTGTCCAGATTTTTTATCTGAACGCAAGGAAAATCTGGACATTCAAAACAATGTTTAAATCCTTTTTCGGTGGCACAATTTTTTATTTTACAAGACTTACAACGTTCAGGTTTAGAAACATCTTCCCCCAAGCAACCAGCACAGGGTTTCTTATCCTTCAGATGGACATAGCAAACCATGCAATTTATACCGCAGGGAGCGAAAAAGTAATCGTCTATTTTAGATGGCATCTTCATCCTACAATCCCATGAGAAAACTTTGTATTACCACTACGATGAATTTTTGTGCCTTTAAATTTCGAGTTAAAAAACGATATATCAAAAGCATATCGGTTTTCAATCGTCTTCTTTTGCTTTTACAAAACCATTTAAAATGCTGATTAACCCATTGAAGAGAATTCTTTCTGGTGGGGATTGGCTCTTTTTGATTTTCTCTTGCAGGTATCGCTGGGGGACTTGTTTCTGGATGAGGACTTTAGCTAGTTTGCCCAGCTCTGCCATTATATCCGACTGCTGGGGAGTGTTTTGCCCGGTAGGGGCTACCTGCTTGCGTTGCAGTTCCAATAGCAGGGTTTTGTATTCTTCCTGCATCTGCTGAAACCGGAGTACTGAACCGCCTTTGTCCGGGTGCAGTTCTTTGGCCAAGGTGCGGTATCGTTGCTTGGCCTGTTCCAAGTCGGTGATGTTCTGAAAATAGTTCATGCGTCTGTTATAATTGGTTGTAATCTTCGGGAGTGAGGCTAAAGTGTTCCAGAATGAGCCGCAACTGCTCAAAATTGTAGGTGTGCTTGCGCATGTGGCCAGCTCGGCTGATTCGTTCCTTTAATTCCGGGCATAGGTCGATTTCATTGCGCAGTAACTGCAAGGCACTTCTAATGGAGATGCTGTCCGGGTACAGCTTTTTTACCAAATCCTGCTTCAATACGGTTCTACGGAAGGTCATAGCTTGTCGGATTAAGCGGTGAATACAATGCAAAAAGCCCTGAAAAAGCTTGAAAATGCAGGTTTGTCAAGTGCTTTGACACTGCTTTTTCTTCCTTTTCAGGGCTTTTGAGGATGTTCGAAATGCTTTTGGGTGCTTCCACAGGATAATTCAAATGCTTTTTAGGGCAGACCCGATTTTGAAGGGTATAACCAGCCTGAATTATCCTGCTTTGCCGGAAAATTGAGATACTTTGGTGGACTTTGCCGGAATTGGCACTAAAAATCGAAAGTGTTCGGTGTGATTGGTGGATGCAAACAACTAAAAGCCCCGAAATAGGACTTGCTTGCAGGCAATAATCGAGTATGTGGGGCATAATTTTCCAATTATACCCTTGACGGATAGCGTAGCTAAGATATAGAAAAATAGAAACTACGAAAGTGAAAAATAGTAATGTTTTATTTTTTTGTGGATACTGGGCATATAATTGAACCATACGAACAAAACACGCAACAATCTCCCTGCCTTGGTTTTAGTATGGTTTTGCAATTTTCACATTCATAAAAGAATTGACATGCATTATCAGGCATAGTTTCTTCTTTTTGGAAACGACATTTCGGGCATGTAATAATAGACTTTAGAATAATTGGCTTCATTATTTTCCAAGTTTTAGTATCCTAAAAGCACCCCTTACTACAATCAAAAACACAATTGAACCAACTATCAAATCAGGATACTTTGATTGAGTAAGTAAAACCAAAAACCCTGCAAGAATTACACCTCCATTTATTATAACATCATTGGAGGTAAAAATCATACTTGCCTTCATGTGTGCTTCATTACTTTTTGATTTTTGTAGAATATATAAACATGCTGCATTTGCTATTAATGCAAGGATTGAAACGCCAATCATTATTCGATAATCAGGCATGGCTTCTGAACCAATAAACCGTCTGGTTACTTCTATTATACCTAAAAGGGCTAATGATAGTTGAAAGTAACCGCTTAGACGAGCAACTCTTTTTTTTCGTAAAACTGTTGAGCCTACTGCCCATAAGCTTAATCCATATACAAAGGAATCGGCTAACATATCCAACGAATCGGCAACCAATCCCATCGATTTAGAAATAAAACCCGTGGTGATTTCAATAATAAAAAAAACAAAATTGATTATCAGCACCGTCCAAAGGAGTTTGGATAGTACTGATGAATTGTCCTTGAATTCATCCTGTTTGGCAACAATTGTTTCTTCGTGTTCAGCGCCTAAATTGAGTTCTTTCAGTCGTTTTTCTATTTCCGGGTTTTCTTCGGAATGAAAAACGGTGAGTTTTCGGTTTTCAATATCGAACACCAAACTTTTAATAGCGGAAAGCCCTTCAAGTTTCATCCTGATAAGGGCTTCCTCGGAAGGGCAATCCATTTTGGGAATGTGAAATAAACTCTTTTGCATATTATTATTTTTTGTATGCCAATAATCTTAATGCATTAAATACCACAACAAGGGTTGAACCTTCGTGAATGAGTACGGCAATACCAATGCTGGCCAAACCAAGGATAGTTGAAGGAATAAGTATCGCTACGACACCCAGGCTAATCCAAAGGTTCTGTTTTATTATACCTTTTGCCTTTCTGCTCAGGCCAATAGCAAATGGAAGGGTTTCCAGTTTGTCGCCCATTAGGGCAATATCAGCGGTTTCGAGTGCTACATCCGAACCGGCCGCACCCATGGCTATGCCAACGGTGCTGTGGACCATTGCGGGGGCATCATTTACCCCATCACCTACCATCGCTACTTTTGATTCTTTTTCTTTCAATTTCTTTATGGCATCTACTTTTTCCTCCGGCAACAGGCTGCCCCAGGCATCGGTCAGGCCTATTTCTTTGGCCACGGCATCCGCCACTTTTTGGTTGTCGCCTGTGAGCATGACCATGCGTTTGATTCCGAGTTT
This sequence comes from Gaoshiqia sediminis, assembly GCF_025907915.1. Lineage (GTDB taxonomy): Bacteria > Bacteroidota > Bacteroidia > Bacteroidales > Prolixibacteraceae > Gaoshiqia > Gaoshiqia sediminis. The sequence continues at coordinate 36,376 of NZ_JAPAAF010000020.1, read as the reverse complement.
CTTTAATTGTTCCAGCGTGCTTTTTGCTTCTGCCCTCGGTGTGTCCATTAAGGCGATGATGCCCACATAATCGCTATTCCGGCGAACAAGCATGGTGGTGTTCCCTTCAGATTCAAGAGCTTTTACTTTTTCTGTAATTTCCTCCGAAGGCTTTTTGTCATCAAGTGCTTCATACAGTTCCAGGTTTCCTATATAAACTTTGTCTTCACCCAGTGTTGCTTTTATTCCTTTTCCCAAAACGGCTTCAAGGTCTTTGGCTTCGGGAATATTATCTCCTTTCAAGCGTGTTTTGCCGTCCCTAACCACCGCCTTTGCCAACGGGTGGTCACTCAGGTTTTCTACGGCTATGGCCATTTTTAGCAATTCATTCTCATCGATATTGTTCAGCGGGATTACTTTAGTGAGTTTTGGCTTGCCTTCGGTAAGGGTTCCTGTTTTATCGAAAGCAAGGGCGGTTAAAACTCCCAAGTCTTCCAGCGGCCGTCCTCCTTTAATAAGTACGCCGCTTTTTGCAGCCCTGGCAACCCCGCTCAGCACTGCGCTGGGTGTGGAAATGGCCAGGGCACAAGGGCTGGCGGCTACCAGAACGGCCATTGCCCTGTAAAAGCTGTCGCTAAAATTTTCATCAATAACCAAAAAAGCCCCAAGCAACAACACGACCAAACCCAAAACAGAGGGCACAAAATATTTCTCGAATTTATCGGTAAACCGTTGTGTTGGCGATTTCTGCGTTTGGGCTTCATTTACAAGTTTTACCAAACGGGAGAGGGTGGAATCGCTGGCTTCCTTTATAACTTTAACTTCCAACGTATTGTTGCCATTGATTGTACCTGAGAAAACCCTGTTTTTATCACTGATATCTTTTTCATTGGAGTAGTCCTTCTCCGGGTCATCCACAGGCATTTTATCTACCGGTACACTTTCGCCCGTGATGGGGGCCTGGTTCACGCTGCTTTCGCCGTTGACCACAACACCATCTGCCGAAATTTTACTGTTGGGCCGCACCACGATAATATCCCCAATTTCAAGGGTTTCAATCCCTACTTCTTCAGTTTTCCCGTTCTTTTTCCGCAGGGCTGTTTTGGGCGCCAGGTCGGCCAAAGCCGCGATTGATTTGCGGGCTTTGTTCATGGCATAATGCTCCAGAGCGTGCCCCATGCTAAAGAGGAACAGCAACAAAGCGCCTTCTGCCCATTCACCCAGGATAGCTGCCCCTATGGCTGCCACCAACATGAGAAAATCAATTTCAAAACCACCTTTGGCAATGGTTTGTATGGCTTCTTTGGCTGTATAAAAACCACCAAAGAAATACGCTCCGATGTACAGCGATAAGCTAATCCACGATGGGACTGCATCCACGAAAGAGAGGCCAAAACCAATGGCCAGTAATATTCCCGAAAGGATAGAGAAAATCAACTCCGTATTTTTACCTAAAAGGCCGCCATGGGCATGTTCATCTTCTTCCCCTTCTTTTTCTTCGTGTTCAGGCTTCTTGCCTTTCTGCACTTTCTCCGTTTCTTTGGTGCCGCGAAGATATTTCCCGGCTTCTAAAGCAGTATCGGTTATGCCAAGGCCTTCTTTTCGTAAGGCTTTAACTATCGCTGCTTCATCAATTTTTCTTGTGTCGAATTCAGTCCGTACCATTCCCGAGGCAGAAACCGATGCTTCAATTATGCCGTTTAGGCTGAGCAGGTTGTGCTCGATACTGCGCGCATGGCGCGGGTGGCGGATGCCTTCTACCCCGATGAGCTTGTGCCCGGTTTTTTCGGTGATGGACGCCCCGGTTTGCCGGGCAATTGAACGTACGCGGTCAATGGAAATCAATTCCGGGTCATAGTGAAAACAGAGCTGGGGTACGCCATTTTCAGCAGCTTCTGAAACGTGAACTTTTTCCAGTCCTTTTTGCTCCTGAAGCAGTGAGATAAGCTCCTGAACACATTGGTCTTTTTCGTCAGGTACTTCGGGCAGGATGAGTGGTATTTCTATCTGTAGCTTTTTCATGTTCCTTTTATATTAACGATGAAAATAATCAATATTACTATTGGCAAAACCTAAGGTAATGAAAAGGCTGCCATAAATCAAAATCAGATTTGCAGCAACCTTTTCAATTTTTTACAACCCGTTTTCCAATCCTGTTTTTACCCGGTAAGCTTTCTCAACATCAGAAACATAAATTAAACCATCACCAGGATTCAGGGTTTGCCCGAATTCCGATATAATATGTACGACTTTGTCCACCTCGTTTTTACTGACTACAAGTTCCAGTTTGGCCACTTCGCTGTCGGTAATGGAAAATTTTTGGGACACAAAGGCATCCTCATCCTGTAATTTTCCGGTACCTTCTGCCGATGAAATGGTCATGTTTTCAAAACCTGCATCTTTTAGATGGTGTACAATGTCGTTCACTTTATTGGGGCGTATAAATGCTTTTATTTCTTTCATAGTCTTAATTTTTAATGTTCATGTTCTGTTTCTTCTTTTTTCATATCGGCCAGCAGATAATAGGCTGCATTCATTACAATTTGAGTATCATCAGATAATGGACTGAGCAACTTTATTTCGGTGTAGCCTCCGTCCTGCTTTCCAGTGATGACCTCTACCATTCGGAAAGCCATTACATGGCTATCGTTTTCGTCTTCATGTCCTGCTTCGCCCTCATGTTCCTCATGGTTTTCTTCAGCCTCATGTTCATGTCCTTCATGTCCTTCTTCGTTTTCTGCTACTGCTTCGTCTACATGCCCCTCATGTTTTTCTGCTTCAACCGATTCATCCAAAATAAAGATATAGGATTTAGTTCCTTCGGCAACCACAGCATTGTTAGGAAGGGTTCGGGTGTTATTTTCATCGGTGTGGATATGCCCCGAAACATACATGCCCGGAATCAGGTTGCCCGGATTTTTATCGAGGCGTGCATGGATGTGTACTGCCCTGGTGTTGGGTTCAAATTCTTTGCCGATGGCAAAAATGGTTGCACTCAATTCCTCGCCCGGACGGTTGGAAACGGTAAAATCAACTTTTTGCCCGTTTTCTATAAGGTGTACATCATTTTCATACACCATAAAGTCGGCATGTATTTCCCGGTTGTCGGTAATGCTAAGAAGCTGGTCTTTGGCATCGACATAGGTTCCCACCTTAATATTCACATCATTAACAAAGCCGTTGATGGGTGAAAGTATGGAAATGGTGTTTGAAATGCTTCCTTCTTTTACTTTATCGGGCGAAAGATTGAGCAGTTGAAGCCTTGATTTTAAACCTTCGTAACGTGCTTTGGCTGTGTTGTATTCCGATTTTACCTGTTGGAAGTCTTTACCTGCACCCACGTTATTTTCGAAAAGTTCTTTCTGACGGGCATATTCCTGTTCAAGAAATTCGAGTTTGTTGGCTGTTTCGGCAAATTCTTCCTGAAGGACAATATAATCAGGATGCTCCAGTATGGCCAACGCCTGACCTTTATTTACTTTATCGCCGTGAAAAACCTTTATTTCTTTTACATTTCCACCAATAATGGCCGTAACATCAGCACTGGCAGCAGGTGGTACTTCAAGTTGTCCGTTTGTTTTTACCAGTGTGGTAAGGTTTCGCATTTGAAAATTACCCAATTGCAGATTTAAGGCTTCACGCTGAAGTTCGTTCAGCATTACCACACCTTCGGGGCCTTCATGCTCTGCATGTTCCCCGGCTTCACTGTTTTCCTTTTTGTTGCTGTTGCACGACATGAGCGTTACTACTGCAAGAAGTGCTAAAAATATTTTCGTTTTCATTTTTATCTGTTTTTAAAATTATTGACCTGTTATGTATTCCAATTGCTCCTTAATTTCGAAGAAATCTGATAGCCGTGATAAATATTCCTGCCTTGTTTTTATGGCTGATTCGGTGTTTTGGATAAACTCGATATAATTGAGGTTTCCAAGACGATAACCAAGATTTGCAGCTTCAATTTGCTCGGCAGCAAGCGGAAGGGCTTCGTTTCTATAATATTCCAGCACCTCGCTCATTACCCTGTAACGGCTTAAAAGTTCCTTGTAAGAGGCATTCAGCTCCAATTCCCTTTGCTTGTATTCCTGTCCGGTAATCTGGTAATTTATATGGGCGGCTTTTGTTTTTCCCGACTGGGAAAAGAACAGTAAAGGAACGGAAACACCTGCTTCCCAACCATAAAAACCAGAAGTACCATCGACCGATTGCCGCGAGTACCCCAAATCGAGTTTAGGTAAAAAATTTGCTTTTTCGGCTTTCCACTCTGCTTCTGAAACATCAAGCTGCTGCCTGTAATAATTCAATAAAGGAACATTGTTTAACGAATCACCTGAAAAGGCAGCATGAATCGATTTACCCCACTCTTGTCCGGCATCTGTAATTTCTACACCGCCGGGGTACATCAGGTACTGGTTCAGAATTTGCAGCGATGCCAGGTATTCGCTCTCAGCCTGTTTCATATTCACCATTAACTCTTTGTATTTAGCCGAGGCAGAAAGGTACTCTACTTTGGATGTTTGCTGGGTTTTAAACCGCAATTCGGCAGCTTTCAGAAAATTGGTATAAATACTGTCGAGCTGATTGTACAATTCTGTTTGCTTTTTTGCAACCAGTGACCTGTACCATGCAAGGCTCACGTTTCTGACCAGTTCATTCTCTGTCAGTTCAAGTTTTGAAACAGCAAGGCCGGTACGTGATTTATTCAGTTTTGTTTTGGCAGGTATGCCAAACAGGTCAATTTCCGATTGTGTTATCCCAATTTGGTTTTGAATACCCACCGCTCCGTTTCCGGTTTCCTCTTTACCGGTGTAGATGGACGTATTGCCCAAATCGTAAGCTGTAGCTTTCAGGGCTTTTTGTTTCTCCACATCGAGCGAAGCTGCTTTTAACGAAGGGTAGTTTTCTTTTGCCCGTTCAATTGCCTGCTCAAGGGTAACTGAATTTTCCTGTGCTTTCAGGGTGCCTGAAGCACCAATACCGACTATGATGAGCAGAACGGCTATTACCGTGGTATTGAGTTTTGGCACTTTCAGTTTGGTTTTTCCTGATTCAACCATCTTGTAAAGTATGGGCAACACAACCAGTGTTAGAAGTGTTGATGTTAACATGCCGCCAATAACCACGGTGGCAAGCGGGCGTTGCACTTCTGCCCCTGCTGAGGTGGAAATAGCCATAGGCAGGAAACCCAGTATATCGGTTGATGCAGTCAGGAATATAGGGCGTATCCGGCGAAGGGAACCCTGTTTAATAATTTCGCCAATACTGAGTTTTCCTTCTTCTTTCAACTCGTTAAAACCGCTTATCAAAACCAGCCCGTTCAATACTGCCACACCAAAGAGTACAATAAAGCCGACTCCTGCCGAAATACTGAAAGGCATATCGCGCAGGTAAAGCGAAAAAATACCCCCCACTGCTGCAAAAGGAATGGCCACATAAATCATCAGGGTTTGTTTAAACGATTTAATGGCAAAGAAAACAAGCATAAATATCAATGCCAACGCAAGCGGTACAACCAGAGTAAGACGTTTTGATGCTCGTTCGAGGTTTTCAAAAGCACCACCGTAGCGAATGTAATAACCCGAAGGCAGTTCCAGTTTTTCATCGAGCGTCTGTTGAATTTCTTCTACCAGCGATTTAATGTCCCTGCCTTCCACGTTAATACCTACATAAGTACGCCTGTTGGTATTGTCGCGGCTAATTTGCATCGGGCCGGGTTGATAGCTGATTTCAGCTACTTCCTTTAGGGGAACCTGATTTCCATCGGGAGTATTCACAAATAAATTCCGAAGGTCGTCAATACTCTGTCGGTGTGCTTCATCAAGTCGAACCACAAGGTCGAACATACGTTCACCTTCATAGATAACCCCGGCAACGCCACCGCTAAAAGCAGTCTCTACCACGGTATTCAGGTCTTTTATTTTTAACCCGTACTGCCCCAGTTTGGTACGGTTGTATTTTACCGTTATTTGAGGCAGCCCACGGGTTGCTTCGGCTTTTATGCCTTCAATGCCTTCAATACCTGCAATTAAACCGGAAATTTCTTCGGCTTTATCAGCCAGCATATTCAGGTCATCACCGTACAATTTAATAGCCACATCTTCACGAATTCCGGTTAAAAGCTCGTTGAACCGCATCTCGATTGGCTGGGTAAATTCGTAGTTTATACCGGGCAAAACACTTACCTTTTCTTTTACCTTATCAATCAGTTCCTGTTTTGATTCAACCTTTGTCCATTCATCTTCCGGTGTGAGAATGACAAATATATCGGCAATATCAATCGGCATGGGGTCGGTAGGTAAATCAGCCACCCCAATACGGCTTTGAATGGATTCTATCTCGTCCGGAAAATTTTCCAATACTATCTGTTCAATACGGGTAGAGGCTTTTTCTACCTCAGATAGCGATGTTCCGGGCTTCAGGAAAGCCTGAAAAGCAAAATCGCCTTCGTCCAACTGAGGGATAAATTCGGCTCCCATACGTGAGAAAAGGAATCCTCCGGAAATTAAGAGCACCAAGGCAATTCCCAATACAAGCTTACCTTTGCGTAAAGCCCAGGCAATTACCGGTTCGTACAGGTTTTCAAGCTTTATAATAAATTTCTCTCCCCAGGTTTTTTTATCTGTTTTCGGAGGTTTCAGGAAAAGTGCTGCCATCATAGGGATGTAGGTAAGACACAGCACCATCACACCCAACACGGCAAAACCAAAGGTCATGGCCATGGGTATAAACATTTTGCCCTCCACACCCTGCAATGCCAGTACAGGAATAAAAACAATAAGGATAATCAGCTGCCCGAAAAATGCGGAGTTCATCATTTTACTGGCTGAATTGTAGGCAATTTCGTTGCGTTGGGGCAGCCCCAGTTTTTTCCCGATAAATTCATTCCGGTGCAGGTAAAAAATCATGCTTTCCACGATGATTACCGCCCCATCGACAAGAATCCCAAAGTCGATAGCCCCGAGGCTCATCAGGTTTGCCCAAACACCAAAAACTTTCATCATGATAAACGAAAAGAGCAGGGCAAGCGGTATGGTAGAAGCTACCAGCAAACCGCCCCGTAAATTGCCCAAAAAGATGACAAGGACAAAGATTACGATGAGCGCCCCCAGTGAAAGGTTTTCGGCTACAGTGGATGTGGTGCTTTTTATCAGTTTGCTGCGGTCGAGGAAAGATTCAATTTTCACACCTTCCGGCAACGATTTTTGAATTAAGGCCATACGTTCCTTCACATCCTTGATGACATCGTTGGAGTTTTCGCCCTTAAGCATCATTACAATACCTCCTACGGCTTCACCTTTACCATTTTTGGTAAATGCCCCATAGCGAACAAAACTGCCATATTTTACTTCAGCCACATCACGTATAAAAACAGGTTGCCCGTTTACATTGGCAACAGGGGTATTGCGGATGTCATCGAGCGAACGCATCAAACCTTCGCCACGGATAAAGTTGGCTTGAAAATTTTTCTCAATGTAAGCCCCTCCCGTATTCTGATTATTATCTTCCAAAGCCTCGAAAATGTCGGCAATGGTGAGGTTCATGCTACGAAGTTTATCGGGGTTTATAGAAATTTCGTATTGTTTGCCCCGCCCGCCAAAGGAGTTTACTTCAACTACGCCCGGAACCATTGCCATCTGGCGTTTTACAATCCATTCCTGCATGGTGCGCAGTTCCATGTCATCGTAAATGGTATCATAGCCGGGTTGTACTTCGAGGGTGTACTGGTAAATCTCACCCAATCCGGTACTAATGGGAGCCATAAACGGCTCGGCAAATCCTTCAGGGATGTTCTCCTTAATTTCGGCCAATGCCTCACTCACCAGCTGTCGTGGAAGGTATGTCCCCATATTATCCTCAAATACTATTGTTACCACTGACAATCCGAACCGTGAAACAGAGCGGATTTCGGTAACCCCCGGCAAGTTAGCCACCGAAAGTTCCACCTGATAGGTTACAAACTGCTCTATGTCTTCGGTTCCCAAATTGGGTGCGGTGGTAATTACCTGCACCTGGTTATTGGTAATGTCGGGAACAGCATCCAATGGCACTTTGGTCATCGACCAGATACCCCCGATGATAAGTCCTATGGTCATTAAACCAATGAGGGCTTTGTTCTTTATTGAAAAAGATATGATTCTGTTTATCATTTGATATTGATTTTATTTATTAAAACTCTATTTATCCTACTCATAATACTTTTTAAATGTTTGCTGATTTTTAAAGTAAGCCAATTCAGGTTTTCCTTTTTCTTTTAACCCGATTAAGGCATCGGCTTTGTTGATTGAATCGCCTGAAAAAGCATCGGGAACCATCCCAACTTCTGCAAAGTGTTTTGTTAGGTGATTGAAACATTCCTGGCTACAGAAATAGTATGCCTTTTTATTATAAGCGACTTTTGAAGATTTATGCATCGTTAAATTATTGCCATTCATACAAGCCCATTCACCCGGAATTTCCTTACCATACCAAGCCCATTTGTGATACAGAAACCTGGTATCGCAGCCATAGGTGTAGAAAGTCAGAACAGAAAATGTGACAACTATCAATATGCTAAAACTGATAATCAGTGTTCGATTAAACTTTTTGTCCTCGATTTCCTGTTTTTCCCGTAATTGATGCTTGCTTAACTTCTTCTTTTTCATGTCAAAAAGATTAAGATAAACATGCAGACCAGCTGTTTTGCCGGCCTGTTAATTGAAACAAAAGTTAAGCAATTGCAGGAGGTGCCCGAAGTAAGTGGGCGGTATAGAAATATTGTTTTTTGAAAATGGCATGGTTGCCCAAAAAGGTTGTGGAAATGTCGATTACAGGTGGAGTTTCGATTTGAATTACAACTCCAGCTGTGAAAAAATTGAGATGGTCAGATAAAGACTTGTTTAAAGATATGGTGCTAGTCCTTTCTGATACCAGAATATTAAATGCGTGACAATGTGTGTCTGGCTTTTCCTGATTTTGCCCATGAACAGGCAACTCACAGGCCGATTCCTCTTCAGATGAGTGCGAAATCTCAAAATGGTGATGATGCGGCACAACAGTATGAGCCAATATAATCAGCCCAGCCAAAAAGGTAAATATCCTTTCTATATGTTGTCCTTTAAAATTCACCTGCTTCTAAAGATTAATCAATTATATAACGCCAAAGATATAAAAAAGTTGATGCAACCGGGTTGCAAAGTTTATTTGTCGCAGCTGGGACACACCCCTCTCACTACCATGTTCACACTTTCTAGTTGAAATTTGGCTGGTAAATTAATTTTGGGAACGGCTACATCTGTAAGGCAATAAGTCTGCCCACAAACGGTACATAAAAAATGAACATGAAGGTCTTCGGGGTGGCATTCACAGGCTTCTTGGCACAAAGCATATTTTACCGAACCCGTGCCATCATCGATGCTGTGAATTAGCTTGTTTTCTACAAAAGTTTTAAGCGTTCGGTACAATGTGGTCTTGTCCGCCTTTTCAAATTTGTTTTCCAGCTCCGGTAAACTTATGGCTGTTTTTTGTTCAGTCAAGACCTGCAAAACCAACTGTCGCATAGAAGTTGGTTTGATGTTCCGGGTTTGGAGTTGTTTGTCAATATCTTCTTTCATTTGCAAGATTACAAAAAACAGTGCGTTAATAATTCAAGCCATTAATGGTAAATGTTGCCAAAGTTTCCAGCCCATAATGCCAGCAGATGAAAAGGCTAATATTCCAATATTAAAAATGCGAAGAATCGTTCTTTGCCTATCTGAATAGAGTGTAGCAAATTCGGCATTGTGTTTAGCTTGTGTTAATTATGCCCAGATTCTGTTCCTCATTATTTTGCTGATTAAATTACAACATCCTAACAATCTCTGTAATTGACTGTGCCGTATAAGTACCGGGCACTTCCTTCTTTTGAAACACCATGAAATACTTGAAATTATCTCCGGCTTTTTCTGCCCACTTTTTACCAAGTAGGTTTTTGGCTCGACTTTCATCGTTATCCAAATAGTCTCCCTTTGTTTCAATGAGAATCAGGTTTCCATTTCTGGTGAAAATGATGAAGTCAGGATAATGGTTGCTTTCAAATCCGTTTAGGGCAAAACCTCGTTTCTCAATATTCCGGTGCCAGAACACCACATTTTCAAGAGATGCAATATTCATGATTACTTCCTGCTCAAACCCATTCATTGAGGCTTCTGCTTCGTAAAGCGACTTGTCAATGGCACTGCTTGGGCTTATTTGAGTTAATTCATTGGGGAACTTAAAGCTTGGTTTTACCAAGATATTATTGGTGTCTAAAAGCTTTTGAAACTGCTCTCTTGCGTATTCCGATTCAAGTTCTTTTACTTTTGCCTTTATCTTGCTGATGTACAAGAATTCATTGTTGATAATGTCTCGTATCTGGTCGTTGTGCAAATCCTCAAAAACACGGGTCACATACTTTGTTATGTCTTCATGCGAAATAGGGGTCATGTCACCCAATTTACGGACGATGAGCTGTGTGATGTCTTTAATCTGAGTCTCTTTGGGCTTTGACAGAATTGTATCAACAAGAATGGCTTTTGCTCTAATTGAAACTTTCTGTTTTGTTGCAGTATGCTTCGATTCGTTGTAATCCACCTGAAATACTTCTGTATCTGTGTCATCGAAATTGATTTCGGTGCTTTTTGAAGCAAGTTTAAACCCTTTTAAAAGACTGTTGCGGTTCAATAATTGCTCCTCCTGCTTCAATTCCTCAAACATGATGGTGTCATGCAGTTCATCTGCCGGAACTTTTCGATAGAACTGAGGAATTGCCAAGTCGTTTACCACATCAACAAAAGGGTCTTCAATTCTATATTTCTTTGGCTGTTTACCCATTTCCCGTAATAAATAGTCAGTATTATCTTCTGTGTAGGACTCTGCTTTTTGCTCGAATGATTTACCCTCTGATTCGCCCTTTTGAGTAATTTGCTTAACAATATCAGTTGTACTTCCTATCTGGTTGGAATCCAACTCGACATTTGGGTCAAAATCAATTTCTTCAATGTTAATTTCGTCAACAGGAACCTTACCATCTTCTGAATTACCAGAAGACACCGGGCTTGTTCCAAATAGCTCTTGTTGTAGTACCTCATTGTTGGTCAATTCAACCTCAGGCTCTTCTTCAGCATAATAGTCCTCTTTGCTAAAGCCTGAATCTTGTAAGGCTTTCACAATATTATCTAAGGTCTCCTGAAATTTGGAACTTGCTGATAATACAAATGAAAGGTTAAGCAATGGGCTTTGGTGCTTGGTTACATGTGGTTGGCGGAGAACACGACCGAGTATTTGCTCCACATCCACTGCTGATGACTTATCGGCCAATGAAGCCAAGATATAGGCATTGGGACAATCCCATCCTTCTTTAAGCGCATTGACAGTAATAATATAACGAACTTCGCAATCCTTGGCCATCAGATTGATACCCTTTAACTCATCCAAACCACTCACTTTGATTTTGATTTGCTCTTCGGGAATCCTCAGTTTCGTTAATTGCTCTTTGATGTGAATGTAGGTTGTGTTGTCCTTCCCCTTAATGTTCGATTGCGCTTGGAACAGAATGATAGGGCGGATGTATTTGCCTGTCACTTTTTCTTCCTCAATGGCCAGCAACTCCAGTTGTCGTTGTAAATGCAAAGCACTGGTAATTACCTCTTCCTTTTTATGGTGATTGTAAACAATTACCGGAAGCTTTACCATGTGCTCTTTCTTGAGAGCCATTGCATTTACAAAGCTGATGATGTTGCTGTTTTCTTTAGGAGTTGCTGTTAAATCCAAAACTACAGAGGGATTCAGATTATTCAGCATCTCCACACTTAATACGCTTTCGGCATTGTGGCTTTCGTCAACAACGACAACAGGATTTAATGACCGTATCACATTTATCAAAGCCGTTTCATCAGTGTCATCAATCACTAAATCCTTATCAACAAAACCCCGAAATTGTTCTAAAGCTCCATTTTGCTCATATACCTTACGGTCATCCTTTTTTGTTGAATTAATTCGGATGCTGCTGAAATTGAATACAAAAATATTCAGCTGTTCTTTTGCCGAGGTTGGATTAAATCCGGCGCCCTGTAATAATTCCTCTTTTTCAAAGACTTCGACCCGATTGCCAAATAGAGCATTCAGTTTCTCTCTGTAAGGATGTGTAGGGTTTGATAGATGTCCGGCTGTTTGCTGCAAAAGATTCGACCAAGGAACCAACCATACGACCGCTTTGGGTCTTGTAACATCAAACGACTTGAAAATTGAATGAAGTGCATTACAAGCAATAAAAGTTTTGCCCCCTGCTGTAGGGACTTTGATAGCAATATGTGTAGCTCCCGGAATATTGTTTTTGTAAGGGCGCATGCCTGAATAGGAGCCATCTAAGTTGGCTTGGTATTTCCCTACTTTATCTTCCCAAAATTGATTAAACGCTTTTGCAGAATCCTGAAAGGTGTTTAAATATTCAAGAAACTTGTCTAAGTCGTTGATTACTTGTTGTTGATATGGTTTTAATTCCACTTTTCTATGAGTTTGTCGTTACTATTCAATTGTTAATAACCGTTCAATCCAATTGTTAAAACGTGGGCATTTTTCCCGAATTTTTTCCAGACCAATTTCCTGTGCCAACAACGAACCATATACCACCTTACTGTAATCATCAATAATTCTATCCAACCTTTTTGACGGAGCGGTTGTTTTTCCATCGTTTATATTCTCAGGATTACTAAAAGCTTTATCAGTCTCTAAAAGATAGGCATAGTCGCTAAGTTCATCGGATTTAAAATTACTTGCGATGACAGAAATGTCGCTAAAAAGTAATGCTTCAAACTCGTGTAACTGGATATATGGAATAAATCTATTTCGTATTGATTCATCAATTTCTTCAAGTATAGCATTCTCAAGAAATGTTATTCTATCACTTTTATTTACAATTGCTTTTGCTTCTTCCCATTTCGGAAATGCGTGACAGGGATGTATGCCATAATAGTCGATTAAGGTAGTGACATAAACACCTGTATCTTTAAGGTGCAGTTCAACTTGCTTTTTCAGATGCTCCCAAGCAACTATGCCTCCTTTCGACTTTTTAATTTTGGGCGTTTCCAAAAATATGTCATGAGCATTAAAGACTGGTTGCAAAACATCATTGCAGAATAATTGCTCAGTAGGCCCTTCACCAATTATTATAATTCTCTTCATTTTGAAAAAGGTTGAGCAGAGTTAATAATATTTCGTTCCCATAATTCGCCAAGGGTGTGTTCTTCCAGCCAACCTTTTAACTTATCTTCATCTAGGCGTTTGAATATGGATTGATTTTCTATGGTGCTTCGGTCAACGGTAACAATATCACTTGTTTTAAAGCAATCGACCAGATTTACCGATTGGGTTGAGATGATTAGTTGCGTTTTGCCAGATGCCATCTCAATAAGGGCTGCAAGTTTGGTTATGGCCTGAGGATGTAAACCCAATTCGGGTTCGTCAATGACGATTACTTTGGGCGGCTCCGGTTGCATTAATACCGTTGCCAGCGCAATAAAACGCAATGTGCCATCAGAAAACTGATAAGCATTAAAACTTGAATTGGGGTCGCCCTTCTCAATCCAACGCAATTCTATTTCGTTTTTATTCAGTTTTTTAGGTTGCAGAATCAATTTTTCGACATAGGGGGCAATTGACTTTATCGTTTTCTCAAGTCGAGTAAACAGTTTAGGATGTTCCTCTTGCAAAAAGTAGAGAAAAGCCGGAAGATTGCGTCCATCGGATTTTAATGAGTCGTTGTCATTTATATCGCATTCACGCCGAAGCATTGATGTGGCCGATGTATCATGAAAATGATAAATTTGAATATTGGATAAATACTTTTTCAGATAGTTATTTCGAAATGAATTCGAACTTGGAATATTCGATTCTTGAATATCTGAAGTTCCATAATATCCTTTTGAATTATCAGTCCTTTCTACATTATACCCAGATGCTTCATGGGCAATAAATAATCCACCATCTTTTGTTTGAGCCAGCTTAAACAGATAAGCATTATTGTTTTGCGCATCTTCGGTAAAAATCATTTTACCAAACACCGTCTCCGTTATTTTCCGACCAAAGTGGAGGATGTTGTCTGCTTTTTCTTCAATCACATATCGTTGCAATTGCTGATTAAAAATGGCATGTACCATCTTAAAAAATGACACGAAATTACTCTTCCCAGCACCATTGCTTCCAATAAACACATTGATTGGTTTTAGTTCCAACTCTAAATGCTTTATTGATTTAAAACCTTTTATTTCAATATATTCAATCATAACTGTTCAGGTTTAAAACCGGGTTATATCCCTTGGGATTTTCTTAAACGTAATATGATATTTCTGCATCAAACTGTCATCTAGCACACAGTTGTCGGCATAAATAATGTATTGCTCTGCTTTGATTTTTATTTTTCGTAAAAAACTGTCATCCAAAGTAGTGAGTTCGTCTTTGTAATAATAAAAGTAATACGCCGATGAATTGCTAACTCCTAAAAGATGTTCTTCTTTTTGGTTGACAGCCTTATATGATTGGCGGGTCTCCGAAAACCAAACATACTCACGTATTTTCTCAAAGCTAACCTCTTCGTTTAGCAAGTCGTTTTCAAGGAAAAGGGGTTTTCCCAATTGGTAATAATCAAAGCTACCACCAGTACCTTCTGTATTTTTACCATTTTCGCCATACCCTATAATAACTCTTTTTACTCTTTCGGCTGTTATGTTTTTGGCATAATCTTCCATTTCAATTAAAATGAATTTTCGATTACCTCCGTCTTGCTTATTGAGTTTTAAAACAGCATGAGCTGTTGTGCCCGAGCCTGCAAATGAGTCGAGAATGAGGGAGTTTTTATTCGTTGAAATATTTATTATCTTATCTATTAACTTTGTTGGTTTTGGAGTTGTGAAATCTGTTTCGTGTTGAGAAAAAATTGATCTAAATTCTTTCCGAGCTTCTTGGTTATCTCCTGCAAACTCCCTTAACCACAAGGTCGAAGGAACAACACCACCAACTTCATTCTTAAACCGCTTGAATCGAGGCCTACCTTTCCCGTCAGCACCCCATGTTATCAGATTTTTTTTAAGGTTCTCCTTATGTCTTTCTTTTGAATATCTCCAAACGGAGGTTTTTTGAGGCCATATCTCTTCCATTGTATTGGGATTTACAATTGGATAATAAAGGTTTGGTCTTTCTTCTGCATTTTTATTGCAAGTATAGTCACTAGAAGTCCAAGCTCCTCGTGGGTCATTATCTGGATTTTTATATCTATTATCTTGAAATTCAGTTCTTGCCAATTTAGATAAAGTAAATCCATTGGGGTCGTCTTTGTAAGCTTTTGTTCTTTTAGCATATACTATGATATAATCATGCATATCTGAGAAATAGGTTGCATCACTTTGAGGCGATTGCTTCTTTTGCCAAATTATTGTATCTATAAAATTTCTTCCTCCAAACACTTCATCGCAAACTAATCTTAGATTAGCCTGCTCATTATCATCAATCGAAATGAATATGGCGCCATCAATAGATAATAATTTATGAAGTAATTTTAAACGAGGGTACATCATACACAGCCATTTATCATGCCTTGATAAATCCTCCGCCTCTTTGCCTACAACTTTGCCAAGCCATTTCTTAAACTTTGGGTCACTCACATTGTCATTGTAAATCCAGCCTTCATTTCCTGTATTGTAGGGGGGGTCAATGTAGATACAGTCTATCTTTCCTTCGTATTCAGGCAGTAAAGCTTTTAGGGCTTCTAAATTGTCGCCATGAATGATTTTGTTTCCACTATTGGTTTCCTTTGGGGCTTGCTCTCCATTATCGAATCCGTAAACATGGTCTAAAATCTTGTATGGTACATCCATGTGGTGGTTAATCACCTTATCTTTTCCTATCCAATTAAGCGTTGGCATTGTTGCTTTGTGTTATTTTTCATGTTTGGTTGATACAATCAGTTCTCTGGCATCAACATTTAGTTTCGCTGCTATTTCAATCATGGTTTCTATACCGGGTTGCGATTCATTGGTACACCACCTCGAAACTGTGGTTAAGCTTTTTCCCAACTGTTCAGCCAACCATTTATTTGTTTTATTCTGCTCAGCCAGAACAATTTTCAACCTGTTTATCTGCTTTCGTTCAGTCATAATACGCAAATTACGTGTATTTTTTTAACCATGAGGCTAATTTATAAAACTAAAATGAAAATACTAAATACTCTGCAAAATAATTTGGAGCTAGTTTTTATCCTAAATAAACCTACATTACCCGAACTTTAGTTACTTTAGTTACTTTATTGGGGTTAAGTTGCTGTTTTATAAACTTATAAGCTCCATGTTTCTACAAAGTTCTTAAAGTACCCTAGCCTCAATTAAAGTACCCTAATCGTCTTTAGCCGTTTTTTAAAGTAACTTAAAGTAACCTAAAGTAACGTTACTTTAATGGCAAACACCTTCTAATCTGTTAGTATTCAATTAATATCACTCAATAAAGTAATTAAAGTAACTAAAGTAACCAGTTTTGCATTGTAAAACTTGATTTCAAGTGCAAAAAGAAAGGGGTTCTGTTTTTTGTTCAGAAACCCTTCCGTCTTTTAATTCTTTCCCCTTTCAATTTTCCCCGTTTAAATGTTCATCGGCAATGCTCAGATTCAGCTTGTCCAAATAGAATACAAAAGCCGAGGTATAGGTGAATTTCTTGTTTCCTTTCTCATCTAATTCGGGATAGCCATTCTTGGCATCGAACTTCTTAAAGTACACCTTCTTGGTGTCGCAAATAAAAGCCGGGCTGTTCTTCAGGTAATACTCGACCGTAGCATCCGGCAGGGGCTTGTCGCCTTCACGCAAAGCCTGTGACTTATACAAGCCAAATACCCTACTAACCGATAAGTAGAGGATGTTCTGAGGGTTTGGCAGAATGATTTCACTTTTCTTCCATTCACCGTTCTCTTTAAAGGTGTGCGTTATCTTATCGGCATATACCACCCGGTAATCGCCTTCCTGAAAGAGAATATTGGAGCTGATAAGGTATTGAACCGTTTTCCAGAAGATACCCAAATCATCATTCTTGGCTGTTTCACTGTTCTGGGTTACCATCAGCTCTACAAAAAGCTGCATGATGCTGTCGTACTTAAACGGCAACTCCACAATATTAGCCACCGTGGCATAAGCAGAGGCTACCGTCAACCAGTTATTGAAAATCCGGGTCTCAATGGTAGTTGTCCCCAATAGCTCCCGGAACTGGTCGCTGACTGCATCCACGGTTTTGTTGTAGCTCTTTTTGAAAGTTTCCCGGTGTTTTAAAAGCTGGTGGGTAATCTGTGTCAATCCCTGTTTGTTGATTTGCTCCAGCTCTTCAAAATGCCTCTTTTCTTCAAACGAGAATATGGTTTTGGAAAAGCCCAAGGCAATGAAGCGGCTAAAAAGGGCAATGTCAGCCGTGGCAATCTGCTGGCCGCAGACGATGATTCCCTGATTGACTTTGGAGGTCTCTTTCTTCTTATCCTTGTCCATGTTCATCCGGGTTCGCCCGGTCTTGTCCCAGAAACCTTTCAGGAGTTCCCGTTTCTCCATTTCCAAGTCGTTGCGATACTCATCCAACACACAAACCGCATTGGAGCTGGTGGCCACATGGTCGGCAATAGACGGTTTACTGGAGTTGTGCAGGTTGGGGACTTTGCCTTTGCGGCCAAACATGTAAAGGATGCTTTCGGCACAGGTATTCTTACCGGAACCTTTCTGTCCGTACATGTTTAGGATGGGAAACTTATCGAACCGTCTGGAGATGATGTCCAAAAACAAACTGGCAAAGAAAAAGGACAAGGTGATTATACCATTGTTGCCAAATACAGCCGTGTATTTCTGGGCATATTCGTAAAGAGTGATGTTGCCCTCGTTGTGGATGAAGTGCCGCTCAAACTCGAACAGGCTGTCATCACTGGCATAGATTTCGGAACAGGCCGGGATGTAGTAATAACGCTCGTTGTGCTGCACAATCCCGTACTTGTCGGCCTTGATAAACTGTTCCCCGTCAAAGATGCCGTTGCCCCAACAAAAGAAGCCTTCCCGTTGCCAGCCCATTTGAACCACCTCTTTGCAGCTTTTAGTTTTCTCGTAAAGCCATGCTTTCAGTTTGTTGAGTTCGCTTTCTCCTCCCGTCCATAGGAAATTACCCAAGGATTCGATTTGCAGTTTGAAGTTTGTGATGCTCACCAAATCCCGTTGGGGCAGCTCCACAATCTTCACCAGATTGTGACGATTTTTGATTTCATACAATCGCTTGGCATTGATGGGGCTTTCGATGTGGAACAAGGGAGCCATCACGAAATTGGAATGGGTCACAAAGTCATCGCCTTTCTTGTTCCGGAACACGTAGCAATTGTCCTCTACGTAGAAGCCCCATCGGTTAAAGTCATTCAGACTGACATGTTGGGGAATGGTGTAGCGGTGGGTGGGTTGCGTTTCGTTTTGCGTCAGTTCTTTAATGGCATCCACCCAAGCTTTCTTGGGTTTGATGTGTTCCGCTACAAACTCGGTGTAAACCTCCTGTTTGGTCTTGTCGTAGTTGGCAATCAGCTTGGAGATACGCTTGATGGCCTCCGATTTATACACCGGGTCGGAAGCTGCTTTTTCAGCCAACTGCTGAGTTTTGAAGATGATGTAATCGGTCTGCTGTTCGTTGTGCTGGAGAAACAGCTCCTTGGTGGTAAACAGCGTATCCGGGTCGTGCTTTTCGGGCAGAACCATCACCGATACATGGAACTGGTCTTTAATCAGGATTTCGGCATTGCGCTCGGTAGCCCGTTGTCCGGCATTGTCCCCGTCAAAGATTAATGTGGCTTTGTTGGTGTACCGCTTCAATAACGCAGACTGGGCATTTGTCAGGGCAGTTCCACAGGTGGCCACGGTGTTGGTGATGCCAATGGCGTGCATCCGCAGCGCATCGGTATAGCCCTCCACAATATACACCCGGTCTTCGTTCTTGATGGCCATACGGGCAGCATTCAGGGCATAGAGTTCGTTCCCTTTGATGTAGATGCTGCTTTCGGATGTGTTCAGGTATTTGACCTTGGAGTTGTCCGATAAATCCCTTCCGGCAAAAGCGATGGTCTGGCCTCTTGAATTGGAGATGGGAAAGATTAAACGGTTCCGAAAAAAATCATACAACCCGTTGTCGCTGCTCTTTAGAACCCCGATTTCCTCCAGTATTTCGGTCTTGAGGCCATTTTGCCGGGCATAGGTCAGCAGTTCATTGCCGTTAGGGGCGTAACCCAACTCAAAACTACCGTGTGAGGGGTTAATGATACTGCGGCCTTGGAGGTACTTCTGGGCTTCGGGATGGGAAAGCTTTTCGGCAAAGAACCGCTCCACAATGTTGCAGGCAATGTGCAGGCTTTCCCGGTGCTGGTATTTGGCTTGGTCAAAGTCCTTGCTTTTCTTCCACTCAAAATCAATCTTGAGCTTTTTCGCCCCAATCTCAACGGCCTGTTTAAAATCAACGCCTTCATGTTCCTTGATGAAGCTTACCGCATCGCCACCTTTGCCGCAGCCAAAACACTTGTAAATCCCTTTGGCCGGGTTCACATGAAAAGAAGCCGACTTTTCGTTGTGAAAAGGACATCGAGCCGAAAAGTTGGTTCCGGCTTTCTTCATCTCCACAAAATTGGAGATGACACTGACTATCTCTCCGTTGATGTGTTCGATTACTTGGGTTGCATCCATCATCACCAGTCTTTTTGTGATAAGAGCTGGCGGTTCTGGCCATCAAGGCTCATGTAGAAATCCAGCACATTGCCCCGGTTATCGTAAAACTTATCGAGCAGATGTGCGCCCATGCTCTTTCCCCATATTTTAAGAAACAATTCGGCCAACTCCTTTTGCGATGCCTGAATCATTTCCTGCACTTTCCGGCCATCGAAAGGGATGGATGAATAACCGTTTTTCTCATAGAAGCTTTTTATCCTGTTGTCCAGATAATAAAGCTTTGAGACCGTATTTGGATGCAATGCTGTTGCCATAATTGTCAATCTAAGTTTGAGTACAAAAAAAGTGGTGGGGCTGCCCTTGTACAGCCCCACCGGAACCATTGCTATCCGTCAAGGGTGGTTACTAATTGCTTTAATTCCTTGTTGCTGATGGGATGAAAGAAGGTTTGCAGCTTTAAATCCATTGCCACGGTCAGCTCGATGCGTGCCATGATGCTGTCCCTCCAGTTGGGCAGCACGTACACGGCATGGCTCTTTTTAAGCAGTTCTACCCGGTTGCTTAGGGTATCCGACCAGCTCATCTTAGAAAAAGCCATTTCCGATGGGTTTACCACTGCACACTTCAATGATTTGAGCCGGGCTTTTACTTTTTCGGTGTCAACACAGCTATCCTTTTCATCATCGGGGTTGTCAACCCCACAGATATAAATTGTTGCCATAATCAATGCTATTTTGTTAGATTTAAAAACCTGCAAAACTTATTCTCCGGTACTGACTGAATGTGCGACCGTTTTTTCATAAAGAGCTTTACCAGCGAAAGCCTTACTATCTGTTTGCCGTCTTTTTCCTCCCTTAGTTTCTGCACTTTTTTCATAGATTTGGTGCTATAAGACCAATTACACGTTCTGACGCAGTTCATCCATAGTCGCATGACGACCGGATTTTATCCACTCCCGTATTTCGTCCAGTTTGAAAAGCAGAATCTTTCCACCCGGCTTGTAAAAGGGGATTTGTCTGTTATGCACCCTTGCATAAATTGTCTTGATACTTTCGCCTAATAAATCGGCCAGCTCATTTGCGTTCAGGTAGTCGTAACCTGAAACCGCCTTACGTTGCACCTGAAGAAGTTCCGCTACCTGTTTGTTGAGTAGTTCAAGGTTCCTTAAAGCCGCTGCATTGATGTTCTTTTGTTCGTCCATATTTGATGTGTTTTTTGAACCAAATTCTGGGACAATTTTAAGTCACCAATGCCCTAATTTCCGTCGTCGGACTGTCCGATGTTTTAAAGAAAAATCATATCCGTTTGATATTGTGATTTATACAAATGGTCTTTTGAGCCTCAAAACCCGTTTTCCCGGAAAAGTGTCGGATAATGAAAACTGCACCAAATAGCAATAAATGGTAATTGGCCTTTGAAATTGCTAATTGGTAATCAAATTCAGTATCTCTTTGTCGATGTCCCCGGTGGGCAATTTGCTCTTTTGGAAATGGAGCCGGATGGTCTCCAAATCGGCCAACAGCTTTTTGTCCTCTTTCACGAACGGAGCTTTGGATACCAACTTGTAGAAGTAAGATTTTTTGTAGTCCTCAAGGTCATTCCGGTTCACAATTAGCAAAAAGCGTGTCATCATGGCCGCATCAATATGCAGCCTGAGTTTCATTCCCATGAGCCGAAAAAGGAAGTAAGCCCAAAGTACTTGCTGGGAGCTGGTGAGTTTAAGGATTTCCTCCAGTGCCTTGGGTGTGTTGTGCAGGGTGTTGTCAAATGAGTTGTCGAGGGCAAAGCTGATAATGTCCTTAGTATTGAAATATTTGAGGAATTGGGCTTTGCCGTAGTAGTCGCAAAAGAAGTCGTAGTAACATTGGGGGTCTGTGGTGGTCAAATCCAGAAAAGGTGAGTAATAGTAGATTTCTAAATCACGGAGCTGGATGGATTTTTGCTTGAAGGTGAAGATGTCGTGGAAGGAAAATGACTTTCTTCCGGGAAGAATCCAAATTAGCAACCTGTTAAAGCGGATGTATAGCTTGCCCATTTGCTGGTAGCACAGTTCGCCTTCATTGTTAAAGACTTTCAGTTTCTTCAGGAAGGTGTTTTTGGGCAAAAAGGGCAGCGAGTAGTATTTCTCCTCGATGTGGACAAATCGCTGCGTGTGCTGCATCTGTTCACGTATTTGCAGGGCTTTTTGGATAAGGGTGCTGATGTCATCGGATAATACCAAATAGTTGTAATCGAAAAGTTTCATCAATTCGGTGGGAAACGGAGCCGTTGGCAGATGGGTCATTCTCTCAATCAGGTCATCCATGTTCGATTCCCACACCAATGATTGCTTCGCTTTTTTGTAGCCTTGCAGCATCTTCTCAAATGCTGTAAGGCTATCCCTTTCAAAATTCTCTGTTGTCATTTCTCTTTGATTCATAAGCTTAATTTCTTTTTTTAAAATGTTAAAATATTCACTTATGAGTATAGTTCTAACGGCGGTGAATTGGTGTAACTGAGCCGCACTTTTTTCGGCATTGTTAATAACTTTTATTCGTATCAATGGCCGATGGATAGGGCAATGCAGAAAGGGATTGAAAAAGAAAGGCTTCCGTTTTTACGTGGAAGCCTTTGAGGTTTATTTCTTGAATGCCGTTAGGTGTTTGGCAATTTCTAATTTGTGGTCGTTCTCAAAGCTGTCGAGGTAGGTCTCTGTAATTTTCAGGTTGCTATGCCCTAAGCTTTCACTAATGAACTCTGTTGAAACGCCAGAGCGTTTTAGAATGGTTGCGAAACTATGGCGAGCTGTATAAGTGGTGAGGTGTTTATCAATTTCTAATTTCGTTCCAATTTTTTGAATGTAAACATTGGTTTTGCGAACCCTCCAAGCAATTTTGTAAGTCTTCTGTTTGTGCGTTAAACCGTCTTGGATGACCGGGAAGACGTAATTGTCAGGGGATTTGTCCTTATTTCCTTGTCTTTCAATAATTTCCCTAATATCCTGAGTAAGGGGAACCGTAATCGGTCTTTTCACCGCTGACGAGTGCTCAGTCTTCTTCCGAATGAAAGTTATATAATCCTTTCCAATATCTTGATATTTAAGATGACACATGTCAACCATGTTGATACCATTACACAGGTACGTGAAGAGCCAATAATCTTTAGCTTCCTCCTCTTGTGAATATGGTTCTGGTCGATAGTTGTAAATCTTTTCAATCTCGTTAAGCTTTAAAGACCGTTTCGTGGTGACAAACTGGGGAGCTAAATATTTGTGCCTTCCGAAAGGATATATGGTTGTTGGGATACTGTTTTCCTTATGAGCCATGATAAAGATACTTCTTAGGCTGGCAACATACCGGTAATAGGTGCTTGGCCGAATTCCCTTATCCCTCATGAATTGCTCAAACTCCTGAAGTTTAGCTATGGTGACTTCTTTGAAATCTAGGTTTTTCTCCCTTTTGAAAAATTGTTGCAGTGAAGTTTTCAAGGGCTTGGCAGATTTGTCACCGTAGCCATTTATTGACGCAGCGTTAATCTTAATATCCAAGTAGTGAAATACATTCTTTTTATCTGAGCCGCTAATACCCATATTAGCTTTAAATTCTTCAAAGGAGAAGTCATTATTCATTGACTTTATGACCTTCTGAGCCTTTTCCTCAATCAATGAAAACTCAATCTGGATCTCTTTGTACTCTCCTCTGGGTTTGGGTGAGGTGATTTTCTCAAACTCCTCCTCGGTGAACTCATATACCCGGTTTTTGGTGTCGATGTTATAATACATCTGCTTCCTATCGTGCGTTAAACGGAGCTTCACAGGGTATTTGCCATTTTTCTTCTGCCGTTTTTTGAAAAGCACGATTGCTGTGCTAACTTTGGTAGACATAACTGAAAAGTAATTTTTGGTTATACATTCAATCTTTGTATGGCAGATTTCTATGGTTGTTCGCCAAAACATGTACCATGAAATTTGCCATACTTTTGTACTCCAAAACTAGAAAAATGCGGTATTATATCAAAATCAGAATCTCGGTAAACTGTTGAAAACTAACCAAATCAAAGCAAATGGTAACAAATAAAAACAGGGCTACGGTTAATATACGTAACCGTTGGCGGTAATTTTAAAAAAAAACAAAATGACTGAGTGGAAACATAAAAAAACTGTACCAGACGGAGAAAAGTGTAAATTAAATGGAATCAACGTTTGGGATTATAAATGGATTCCGACACAAAATTCAATTATCGTAAAAGACCCTTTATACAAACAAGACCACAAAATGCAGATTTTTGAGATAAAAACAGATAATAAAACAGTCACGTTTGCAGCAGGAGAATTTTCAAATGGAGTTTGGGGATTTTACCAAGAAAAAAATAAATGGTTTTGAATTACATAAAAATTAAAAACGATAAAATACTAAGCGATGGAATTTGACATTACACATCTTGACAAAACGCAACTTATTCAAACACTGTTTGCTCATTCTGCCCCACTTAATTTAGGAAAAGCAGAATATGATGTAAGAAAATCAAGAGGTGAAAATGTAATTGGACTCACAGATGAAGAATGTGAAATGATTTTATTGGAACTTAATCACTTCGAGACTGGGGGACTAGGAATTCTTGATTATCACAAAGGCAAGTCAATGAAACTAGTATTTGACAAAAAAAGAAATGGAAGAATACTAGTTGATTCGAGTAAATATGATGCTAGAAATGGAAAATACAGATTCTTTGAAGCAATGCTTAATATATTTTCACTTGACGAAATTCTAATAACAAAAAAAGGTTTCAGACAGTATGTTTTAGTTGAACTTCCTAAACATCTAATAAGACCCAAAGAACAAGAAAATATTTTTAAAAACTTGATTAAACACACAATACAAAAGGAAAATGAATACGGGAAATATTGGGCAATTGATGAAAACAATGTTTCCTACATGTCTCCATTTATAAAATCGCTATTATCAAAATAAGTACATGCTAAACATTGTAAACAGTGACTAAAAGAGAATTTTTATCAAAAGTCCCCGACATTATTGACCACAAAGTTTGGGGATATGCAGAACTTGAAATTGTTGTTGATTCAAAAGAACAAAAAGGAGTTTGCTACAGACACAAAGATAAAACTGCAAGTTGCGGAACTTACGGTTCAACCTGGACTGAAGTTTTTGAAAATTTAAATAAACATCTGATTAATGAAGGATATGTAAAATAAAAAACGTACCATAATAAATAGAACTCTGAGCGGTCTGCAAGACCCAGCGATGAGTCGGTGTTGAACGACACCGGCCGGGTTTGGGGCTATGTACTGGCCTCTTATTCACCAGGTGACTCGAAGTCACCAGGTTAATTTCGAAAAAAGCAAGCCATACTCTTCCGGATGTGCCAACGTTGGCGGTTGGCTGGATCGGATTGCCGTTAGATTCAGCCGCGTTGAATGATGTTTCTGCAAATCCGGATGAGCCAAGGTGAAAATAGGATTTTACTGACCAAGTGAACCCAAGGTCACTTAATCAGTATCGAAGCCCGCGGTATCGCCGTGTGAAAATCGATCTGGAAAACGGGACATGGCCCTGATGCGTCAACATCAAAATCTTTTTCGTCGCTTGGTTTGTTTCTACCCTGTAGGCTGTTGAGCCAAAAAAATGCCGGGTTGGTTGTCCGAAATATTTCCAGCGGCTATTTCGGCTGGTTTTTTTTCAATTTTCTCAAAAAAATTTCGTTGTTTGCGTGCTGTTTTCCGGCGACGGGTTTCCGGCAGAGGTTGCCAACTATTTATAAAAGG
The DNA here is from genome assembly GCF_025907915.1 of Gaoshiqia sediminis. Classification (GTDB taxonomy): domain Bacteria; phylum Bacteroidota; class Bacteroidia; order Bacteroidales; family Prolixibacteraceae; genus Gaoshiqia; species Gaoshiqia sediminis. The sequence continues at coordinate 10,942 of NZ_JAPAAF010000020.1, read as the reverse complement.
AGTGGAGGATAACGTTGGTTATGAAGGTGTGTTTCAGTTTACAGGATTGGTTGAAAAAGGGGAGCTTGCTGCTGGCCTTTTTATGGGTTGGCACGTTTGCATTTGGCCAATTGTCGGACAACAGCCTTCCGGCCAGTTTCGGCATTACCGAGAAGCAAGCCAAGATCATTCCGGTGTCGCGGCTGGATTCGGTGCAGGTGGCCGACCGCCTGGACGAAGATGTCCGCGAGGGTGTCCCCAACCGTTTTGGACTGGTGCAGGCCTTATCGGTGGATATCCGGGAGAAAGGCGTCAAAACCGAGCTGGCCGATCAAACCGTGTGGCAGTACGAAGTCAGCTGTCCCGATGCCCTGTCGCTGGGTGTATTCTTCGAAACCTTCCTGCTTCCCGAAGGGGCGGCGGTGTACCTCTACAACAAGGACAAGACTTTGGTCCGGGGTGGTTTTACGCACACCAACAACAAAGAAAACAGACAGCTGGCCCTGGCTGTATTTCCGGACAATCACCTGATTGTGGAATACAACGAGCCGTTGGATGCCGACTTTCCCGGTCAGCTGATCATCGGTGCCGTCAGCAAGGCCTACCTCGATGTTAAATCGGTGGCCCGGAGCGAAGTGTTTATCAATTGTCCCGAAGGGTCCGACTGGCAGGAGGAAAAGCGCTCGGTGTGCCTGATGACCTACCAGGATAGCCGGTTTAGTTATTACTGTACCGGCGCGTTGGTGAACAATGTGCGCGCCGATGGCACACCTTACTTTCTTACGGCCAACCATTGCCTTAGCACCGCAGGCGAGGCGGCCACGCTGGTCACTTATTTCAACTACGAAAATTCGACTTGTACCAGCAACGATGCCAGCCTGGAACAGACCCTTTCCGGCTCCGGCCTGGTGGCGACCAACAACTATACTGATTTTACCCTCTTGTTGCTGAGCGAATATCCGACGGAGGATTACGCGCCCTATTTCGCCGGGTGGGATGCTGGCGGACAGCAACCGGCTTCGGGCACCTGTATTCATCATCCCGAAGGCGGGCCAAAAAATATTGCCCTCGACCAGGACCCGCCGGTCAGTTATGCGGCCCCCATCATCTGGGACGGCAATTTCACGTCGCAAGCCAACACCCACTGGGAAGTAACCTACGATGTAGGCCTCGATCAGTCGGGATCTTCCGGTTCGCCTCTTTTTGACGGTAATAAGCGGGTAATCGGCCAGCTACACGGCGGCGACGATGTGAATTCGTATTTCGGCAAGTTCTCCCTGTCGTGGAATTACAGTTCCGATCCGGCCAAACAACTGAAAAACTGGCTGGACCCCGACAATACGGGCGTTTTGCAGCTCGACGGCTGGGACTATTTCAGTGTTCCGCGGGCTAATTTTGAGGCCGATGTGTCGGTGGCCTGCCTGGAGACCCCGGTGCAGTTGACCGATCTTTCGCGCAACAAGCCGGAGAGCTGGCTGTGGCAGATTCAGCCCGCAGGCTTTGCGTTTGTGAACGGCACTTCGGCCAATTCGCAGCACCCGGAAATCATTTTTACGGCTGAGGGCAGCTATACCATTTCCCTTACAGTGGGCAACGAAAACGGCACCGATCAGGTGGTTTTTGAGGACCTGATCACTGCTTTTCAGGAGTTGCCGGTTGCGCTGGATGATATGCCGGATGTGATGAGCCTGTGCGGTTCCGACCTTCAGAATTATGAGTTCAGCGCTTCGGGGGCCAATTCTTTTGAGTTTGAAGTCACCGCTGATGAATTCTTTGACAAGCAGGTAAGCGGCAATTTGTTGTTTTTGACCTTGAAAGAGGAAGCGCGAAAGTTTGGTTCGTTCGATACGTATGTGAAAGTTACCGGCCGACATGGCGATTGCGCATCGTCCGACAGCGTGCTGTTGCAGGTGGTGATGCCCGCGAACGACGACGTGGCGCAGTCCATTGCCCTGAAGCTTGGGCGGAATGCCTATTTCACGAATGAATGTGCCACGGTGGAAACCCGGGAGCCATACCCGACGGGAAGCGGTTGCAATGCGCCAAAAGCGTGGTGTGTGCCAGCCTCCGGCCCGGTACTCGACAACTCGGTTTGGTTCACCTTTCCGGGAACATCAAGCGGCCTGGTTACCATTGAAACTTCGGGCTTCGACACCCAAATGGCCGTTTATGAGGCGGAATCGGCTGCTGATATTGTTTCGGGGGTTGCAGCCCGGTACACGTTGCTGGCGGCCAACGATAATTCAAGCCTGGGAACAGCGGCAGTGATCGAGAACCTGGCCGTCGATCCTTCAAAAACGTACTTCCTGCAAGTAGATGGGAATAACGGGGATTTTGGCGAAATGGCTATCAGCCTGATCAGCCAAACCATTGAAGTGTATCCAAACCCGTCAACCGGCTTGTTTCATTTTACCCTGGGTGAAGCGGAAGGCAGCACGGTTGAGCTGGCTGTTTATTCGATGACGGGGCAGCGGGTGTTTGCCCGGTCGGTTTCGTTTGCGGCCAATGAAAATACAGTCGATGTGGACCTGACCAGTTGGCCTGACGGGTTGTACTTTTTCAGGGTGAAACTGAATGGGACCGTCTTGGCCAAAAAGCTGATGGTGACAAAGTAATCTCCAGGCTTGTTGTTTTTGGCTGAGATTGTTGGCGTAAAAAGCGAGAAAGCGGGTGTTTGAAAAATTGCCGGCCAACGTAAGTCATCCTGAACTTGTTTCAGGATCTGTAACAGTTACAACACCAAACGAAACAGATTCCGAAACAAGTTCGGAATGACGAACCATTAAATTTTTCATACACCCGCTTTCTGTCGTTTTATTTGACGAGTTTGGAGATCGCGCGGAACTCGGCAGCTGCCGACGAGCGGGTCAGCTCAAACAAGATGGATTCGTACGAGGTCATCATAATCCCTTCGTGGCGGAAACGTTCTGCTGCCAGGTCAACATGGTCGAGCGAGCGCGACGAAACACAGTCCATCACCACTACCGGCACATAACCGGCTTCTTTCAGGTCGATGGCGGTTTGCAGCACGCACACGTGGCTTTCGATGCCGCAGATGATCACGTTTTTGGCATCTTTCGCTTTCAGTTGTTCCACCACGGCATTTTCGTCGCAGCAGCTGAAATCGCGTTTTTCAATCGGGTTGAAATCGTTGATCAGTGAACGGATCGGCTCCACGGTTTCGCCCAATCCTTTGGTATATTGCTGGGTAACTACCAGCGGGATGGCCAGTTCCTGCAAGCCTTCAATCAAAATTTTACAGGTGCGGAGCAGTTCTTCCTGTTCGGCCATGGCCGGGAGCAACCGCTCCTGAATGTCAATCACCAATCCTACAGTGTTTTCTCGTGTAATGCGCATAATATTGTTCTTTAGTTTCAAGTTCCAAGTTTCAAATTCCAAGTTTCGGGTTTCAAGTTTCAAGGTTCAAGTTGTCCATGCCTGAATGACCAATGACCAATTACCAGTGCCCAATCCTATTTCTTCAGCCGGGCCTGGTTGCGCGATTTGTCGCCCAGGTAGCCGCCGTGGTGACGCTTGGCGTATTCTTCGTTGCTGAAACCGATCTGCTTCATCATCAGGACCACCAGGATATCGCCAATCACGGTCATGGTGGTGGTGGAGGTGCTGGGTGTGAGTCCCAAAATGCACACTTCGGCGGGGTTGCCGGTGAATAAGGTGACATCGGCCAGCTGTGCCAGTTCGCCGTCGGGGTTTCCGGTAATAACGATGATGGGCAGTCCTTGATACAGGTTGTCGGCCAGGTCAACCAACTCCAGAATTTCGCGGGTTTTGCCCGAGTTGGAGATCAGCAGCAAAATGTCGTTGGGCTGAACTACGCCCAAATCGCCATGCTGGGCATCGCTGGGGTGCAGAAAAACGGCCGGTGTTCCGGTTGAGCTGAACGTAGTGGCAATGTTCAATGCAATTTGTCCGGCTTTGCCCATGCCGCTGGCAACCAGTTTCCCTTTTTGCCGGTGTACCCGTTCGTTAATCAGCTCGATGGCTTTCTCAAACTGGTCGGTAACCGGGATGTTCAGGATGGCCTCGGCTTCGTGCTTGATTAGTTTCTGAACTTCTTCTATCATGTTTTATGGATTAGAAATTGCTGCAAAACTACTTCATTTTTCAGGGATGCCAAACGTTTTCCGTAGTTTCGAACTATTGGTCAAACAATTCGGCAATACGGACGTTAGTATGTTTTAAAATACGATTAAGGCTGAGAAACAACAGGGATGCGTATGTGTATATTTTGATAATTTTAAAAAACAAGGATACTAACCTTTTAATCTAATTTTAATCAGTATGAAGATACACGAATATCAAGCCAGGGAAATCTTCAAAAAATATGGCCTTCCGGTGCCGAACCATGTGCTTTGCCATTCGGTTGCGGAAGTAAAAGAGGCCGTGAAAAACCTCGATCGGCTCGTGGTGGTGAAGGCGCAGGTGTTAGTCGGCGGCCGCGGAAAAGCAGGTGGCGTTAAATTGGCCAAAACCGAAGCGGCTGCTGTTGCGGCTGCCGGGCAGATACTGGGAATGGACATCAAAGGCTGCCAGGTTGAAAAAGTGATTGTAGCCGATGCTGTGGACATTGAAAAGGAGTACTATGTGGGTCTGATCAACGACCGGAACGCCAAGTCGGTTACCCTGATGGTGAGCGCCGAGGGCGGTGTGGAAATTGAAGAGGTGGCCCAAACCAATCCGGAGCTGATCCACCGGTTCCCGATCAACCCGCAAACCGGGCTGCTCGATTTTCAGGCTCGTGACATGGCCATGAAGTTGTTTGACGACATGAAACTGGTTCGCCAGGCAGCCGACATTTTTCAGAAGCTGTATCGCATTTTTATAGAAACCGATTCCACGCTCGCCGAAATTAACCCGATGGTGCTGACCCCGGACAAGCAAATCCTGGCGATCGATGGTAAAATGAACTTTGACGACAATGCACTCTACCGTCAGCCGGAGATCCTGGCCATGCGCGAGGCCGACGAAGATGAACTGAAAGAAATTGATGCCAAAGAAAAAGGCTTGTCGTACATCAAGCTGGACGGCAACATTGGCTGCATGGTGAATGGCGCCGGACTGGCGATGGCCACGATGGACATGATCAAACTGTATGGCGGCAATCCGGCCAATTTTCTGGATATCGGCGGCAGCTCCAACCCGCAAAAGGTGGTGGATGCCATGAACATCCTGTTGTCGGATAAAAACGTACAGGCTGTGATGATCAATATTTTTGGCGGGATTACCCGTTGTGACGATGTGGCCCGCGGCTTGATTGAAGCGCTGGACACCATCAAAACCGATATCCCGATTGTGGTGCGCTTGTCGGGAACCAACGCTGAGGAAGGGCTGGCCCTGTTGGAACAAACCGGACTGCCAACTGTGAGCACCATGAGCGAAGCCGCCAAAAAAGCAATCGAATTAAGTAAACGTTGACCTAAAGTCATTCATCATTCATCAATCAAAAATCATCAATCAAAACTCATGAGCATACTTGTAAACAAAGATACAAAGCTGCTGGTACAGGGGATTACCGGCCGCGACGGGCAGTTTCATGCCGCCCGGATGAAAGAATACGGAACCCGGGTAGTTGCCGGAACCTCGCCCGGGAAAGGCGGCGCCAGTGTTCTGGGCATTCCGGTTTTCAATACGGTTGACGAGGCCGTGAAAACCACTGGCGCCAACACGTCCATTATTTTTGTGCCGGCCCCCTTTGCTGCCGACGCTATTCTCGAAGCTTCGTATGCGGGTATCGACCTGGTGATTGCCATTTCGGAAGGCGTTCCTATTCTGGATATGATCCGCATTACGCCCGTCCTGAAACAAAATGGCACCAAACTGATTGGCCCCAACTGTCCCGGGTTGATTACGCCTGATGAAGCGCTGATTGGCATCCTTCCGGGCATGATCTTCAAAAAAGGGAATATCGGGCTGATGTCGCGCAGCGGCACCCTCACCTACGAGGTGGTGAATATGCTTACCCATAGTGGGATGGGGCAAAGTACGGTAGTTGGTATCGGCGGCGACCCGGTTGCCGGGCTGTACTACCTCGAGTTGCTGGAAATGTACCAAAACGATCCGGAAACCGAAGCCATCGTGCTGATTGGCGAGATTGGCGGCGATGCCGAAGAACAGGCTGCCGCGTATATTGCCAAACACGTGACGAAGCCGGTGGTGGCCTTTATTGCCGGGCAAACCGCGCCCCCCGGTAAACGAATGGGACATGCCGGGGCCATCATTTCCAGTGGTTCGGGTACTGCCGAAGAAAAGATGAAGGCCTTTGCGGCAGCCGGCGTGCCGGTAGCCAAAGAGCCATCCGAAATCCCGCAATTGCTGGCAGAAAAGCTGGCCAAAGCTTCGGTTTAGCGAATACAACAACTTGCCGGGATATTGCGGACAATCATATCGGGGGTGTCCAAAAAGCGCTTACGAGTCATCCGGTTCGGCAACTGCCGGATGGGATCTCAATCCATTGAGAAACAGTCGCTGAAATAAATTCAGGGTGACTAATTCCAACTGGGAATGGCTTTTTGGGCACCTTCTTTTTTTGTTTTATGGCCGTCCCGGATGGCAGGGAAATCGCTTTTAAAATATAGTTCACCCTTTCCATGCCCATGTGCCTCAAAAGCTTCCAATGCCTAAGGCATTTCCGGTAGGTGCAGGATATGTTAATATGGGCTTTCCACGTGGCTATGGCATGTTGGTCACGACATGTCGTGACCGTACCTGGCTTTCCCGTTCTAGGGTGTTTCGGATTTTATCCGGCGTGTAAGGGCACGGTATGCCGTGGCCGGACGGATGGTGACGAGCTTAGAAGAGCTGTTTAACATCTTCTAATAGAAAGAATGGCATTTAATTCATAAAAGCGATTTTCCTGTCCCGGATGGTTTCCGGCGGATGAATTTGGCAGAATTGCATTAACTTAGTGTCTAATTGATTCGCAGAAAATAAGTCTTCTTCTATGGGACAGAAAATACAAACTAACTATCATTTTGTTGAAAAGGTGATAGCCGCTTCGTTTGAAACGGAAGATAAATTGCTTGCCCTTTTCGATCAGTACCGGAAAAAGTTGCCTGATTCCGAAGCCTACGCCGAGCTATCCCGCAAGTTGGCCGTTCTGTTTGAGACCCGGCTTGTTGATGTGCAGGCGGTTCCGTTTTCGGAGGTGATGGATGATTTCCAGGCGGTTCGCCGTTCATTGGAAGGTTACCGCGAGCTATTCTCGGAAAATCAGGCGCCGGAACGTTTTCATGTGGTGGCGGGCGATGCTTTTTCGCTTCGGCTGAAGAAAAACGGGAAACGTTTCCTGCTGAAATTGGATTGGCTGATGACCGGTATCGCCAATATCTTCCGAAAAAATAAGTCGGCAAAAACCTATTGGGACCACCAGGTGCCTGAGGCTGCGCTGGCCGAATTTGTATTCCTGGATCAGTTTCTGAATCAGTTGTTTCCGCAGTACAGTCGGTTGCTGCATAACCGGGAAGATCGCTTGCGCCAGTTCTACGAGCTCGACCGTCAGCTGGAAGAACACCTTTTTTTGATGGCCGATTGGCCTGACATGGACGAGAAACTGGACAATCTGCGTGAACGTATGGCTAACGACAAAGCCGCACTGACCGATTTTTTTGCCTCGGTGGGAGCGGAATTGGAAGGTCGTTTTGCCGATTTGCGCGACAAAGCAGGTACGCTGGAGTTTCCGGTGAGCCGGTTAAGCAAAGAGCGGCTGGCGCGGCTTTACCAACTGGAACTAACCCCGATTGAAACCACCCACCAGCAGCAACACCGCGTATGCTTTGCCCTGGTCGAGCATTGGCGGTTGAAATTGCACAACCGGAAGCTGATTTTTGGCATGCAAGCCAGCCGGGAGCAAAATATCTCCGATATGGCCAAGCAGCTTGACCAGAACATGCAGCCGGCTTTTCAGGAATTGCGGGATAAGCTTCAGGCTTTTTCGGAAAGCCTGGAGGCGGAGGGGGATGATACCGAAAAAGATTCATTTGAAATAAAATCGTTTGTTGCAGAGCGTGTCCCTGTCTTGATCAATCTGCTGGTGCAATCGAAGGTGGGGTATTTTTTTGATAAACCGCTGCTGTCGCTGGAGCACGCCATCCAATCCATACCGGAAGCGCGGCAGTTCGCGGCGGCTGCTTTTCAGGAGAAACGGGTTAAGGCAACGTCATTCCGGACGGTAAAGGTGCGCCAACTGATGCAGGAAGCCATCTTTCAGAAACTGAAAGAACAGTTTTCGGCCGAACAAAAGGAATTTGCTTCGCGCATACAGCAGCTGACCAAAAACCTGGACGAAATACAACATGCCCTGGAATATACGGTGGATTATTTTCTGGAACAGGGCGAAGCCGAAAGTAATTTGCAGGAACTGGCCGAAGGGGTGAAACGGGCTGTGCGGAAAGCCGAAGAGAACCTGAACCGGCTGGCCGAATTGCGCGAATTTGCGGATGGCGCCCTCGGTAAGATCAGTTCGGATTTTACCCGCCGCACCCTGAAGTATTTTCAGCCGGTGTGGTTGCACCATTCCGAAAAAGTTAACCGGAGGCAGGCGCTGATCCGCGAGGTAAAGCAAACCGTCCTGAAATATTGGCGGCTGACATTGTTGCTTTGCGTAAAGGGAATTCAGTGGGCGCGAAATATGTATGTGCTTTCCAGCGATAAGTATTTCAACCTGAAAAACTTGTTGGGCATTGCCCCGCAGAAAGAGCCAATCAGTACCGAACTTTCCAATTACTTGTCGGAAACCCGCCAGGCCATTGGCCGTTTGCCGCTGATGTACCAAAAGCTGTTCGAAAATACGCCACTTACCGAAGAGCGGTTTTATATGCCGCGAAAGGCCGAACTGGATCAGTTAACCGCCGCCTTTGAAAGCTGGAAACGCGGCAATTTTGCACCCGCTTGCCTGGTGGGCGAACAGGGAAGCGGCGCCACTACCGTGTTCAACTTTTTTATCTATTCCATTTACCAGGAAATTGCCGTGGGGCATTTCTTCATCCGCCGGAACCGTTACACGGAAGCTGATTTTCTGGACTTTTTCCGGGAGGTGTTCCCGAGCCTGACGTTTGATGATTTTGATGGCCTGGTGAAAGGGATTAACGGGCTGCCCGAGCAGAAAGTCATCATCCTGGAAAACATTCATAATCTGTTTATTCGGAAGAATGGCGCTTTTGGCAACCTCCGCCTGTTGTTTAAGCTGATGAGCCAAACCAACCGGAAAATCTTCTGGCTGAGCAGCTGTTTTTTATACAGCTGGAAGTTGCTGGATTATACCTTGGATATTTCCGGCTATTTTGCCTATGTGGTGGAGTTTGAGAAGTCGTCGGTTGACTTGCTGCGGGAGGCCATCTTAAAGCGTCATTTGGTGAGTGGTTTCAACCTGACTTTTTTGGAGCCCGAAAACTTTTCACCCAAGCGGGGTTATCAGAAGCTAAGCACGGAGGAAAAGCAAAAATACCTGATGGATGTATTTTTTGATGATTTGTGGCAACATGCGCAAGGGAACATCAACCTGGCCTTTATATACTGGTTACGGGCCATTGTAAAGGTGGAGGACGACCGGCTGTTTATCCAGCAAAAGTACCTGAGTTTTCAGTTCTTAAATTCGCTGAAAACCTGGGAGCTGACCAGTTTGCACGGCATCCTGGTACACGGGGGACTGACAGCAAGTGAACATGCAGCTGTCTTTAATCTTTCGGAGGAGGAAAGCGCTCACCAGTTGATGATCCTGGATGATGACGGCCTGCTGGATCTGCAGGATGGGAAATATGTAATTAATCCGTTGCTGTACCGTACATTGGTCAGCCGTTTGAAGTCGTTAAACTTTATTTATTAGCGTGATGAAAAATGTTGTTTTGTCTGTTTTGCTGGTGCTTTTATCCGGGTGGCTGTTGGCTCAAACCCCTGACCCCGCAGTGGCAGCTTCAACCCAAACCGAAGTGGCCGATACCATTCCGGAAAAGCAAGGAGCGATGGAGAAGGCCGTGGGGAAAATGCCCGGCGAAGAACTGAAGCAAATCTTTTCCTTTTCAAAGATATTTTGGGCCATCGTGTTTTTTGCCGTGGGTTATTTTGTCATCCGTTTCCTGTCCAGGAGCATCGAAACCTGGTCGGAGAAAAATGCAGAGAGGCGTATCCGGTGGAAAGCGATCCTCCCGGTTTTTAAAATAGTCAGTTGGATGATTGTCAGTTATATCATCATTCGCGGCATTTTTCAGCCTCCCGTGGAAAGCCTGATCGCACTCGGCGCTTCGGTAGGTGTGGCCGTAGGCTTTGCTTCGCAGGATGTCCTGAAAAATGTGTTTGGCGGCTTTGTCATTCTCATCGACCGTCCGTTTAAGGTGGGCGATAAAATTGAAGTGGGGCAGGTGTACGGCGAGGTGCTCGACATGTCGCTGCGTTCCACCCGCATCCATACGCCCGACGATTCGGTGGTTACCCTGCCCAATGGCGACCTGCTGAACCAGCCTATTTCCAATGCCAACTCGGGCGAGTCGAATTGCCAGGTGGTGGCCGAGATTTATCTGCCCATTACGATCGACACCAACCTGGTCAGGCAAATTGCCATCGAAGCAGCCCAAACATCCCGCTTCGTGTATCTGGCCAAGCCCATTGTTGTGCTCTTCTTCAATGATATCAAGCACAATAAACTCTGCTACAAAATGCGCCTGAAAGCTTATGTGATGGACATTCGCTACGAGTTTCAGTTTAAAAGTGAGATGACGGAAACCGTTTTGCGCGAGTTACTCACCGCCGGACTAATAGACCCGAAAATATCCATTTAACCAGGCGCCGGAACAGGAGCTGATACCGTGGTTCATTTCCGCTTTGCTCAAACGAGTGGCAAGAAAGTGCCAGCGCTACTGAAAGCGTCCTCCCGAATTTATTTCGGGATCTCTGTCGCGAATTGCAGAAGCGGCAAATGGCCATAGATGCTGAAACGAGTTCAGCATGACCG